>NZ_JBITYA010000009.1:410041-411204 GCF_044544985.1 Streptomyces sp. NPDC053427
CGACGACGGAGGCCAAGCCGGTCCGCCGGCGCACCCGCGCCAAGGCGGCAGTGGCCGAGGCCACGCCGGAGAGCTGACCTTCAGCACCGCCGACGGCCCGGCTCCCGCACCGCGCGGGAGCCGGGCCGTCGGCGCTTCACGGCTGCGAGCCGTCCGTTAGCCTCGCGCCATGAGCACGCCACCCACCCTCACGCTCCCCCCGCGCGCCCGCGCATACCGGCTCGAGACCGAGCGCGGGACGTTCGCCGTGCACGACGCCCGGCCCGACGGCGCCCCGGCCGGGACCGCCCTGCTGGTGCCGGGATTCACCGGGAGCAAGGAGGACTTCATCGCGCTCCTCGAACCGCTGGCCGCGGCCGGGTTCCGGGTGGTCGCGGTGGACGGGCGGGGGCAGCACGAATCCCCCGGCCCACGCGAGGAATCCGCCTACGCACAGCGGGAGTTGGCCCTCGACGTGCTCGCCCAGGCCCAAACCCTCGGCGGCCGGGTCCATCTGCTGGGGCACTCCCTGGGCGGCCTGATCACCCGGGCCGCCGCACTCCTCGACCCTGCCCCGTTCCGCTCGCTGACCGTACTCAGCTCCGGCCCGGCCGCCATCGCCGAGGCCCAGCACGCCCGGCTGCGGATGCTGACCGAGGCCCTGGGCACGCTGGACATGGAGGCGGTCTGGCAGGCGATGCGCGAACTGGACCCGGTGCCGGCGCCGGACGCGGCGGCACCGCCCGAGATCGAGGCGTTCCTGCACCGCCGCTGGCTGAACACCGTCCCCGAGCAGCTGATCGCGACCGGCCGTCAGATGCTGACGGAGCCCGACCGGGTGGCGGAACTGGCGGCCGTCGCACTGCCCAAGCACGTGGTCTCCGGAACCGTCGACTACGCCTGGCCGGTACCGCTGATGGACGCCATGGCCGAGCGGCTGGCCGCCCACCGCACCGTCATCGAGGGCGCCGAACACTCCCCCAACGCCGAACGCCCGACAGCGACGGCCGAGGCTTTGGGCGCCTTCTGGCGGTCCGCGGCGCTTGGCTCGGGCCCCACGTAGTCGGCCGTCCCGCCGTGGTTGGTTTCTCGCCGTTGCGCCTGCGGCGGGCGTGGGTTGTTCGGGAGCGGTGCCGGCCCTACACGGCTCCGCCGCTACGGTCCGTCCCCTCCCGTGGGTGGGT
>NZ_JBITYA010000010.1:0-408026 GCF_044544985.1 Streptomyces sp. NPDC053427
ACGGGCCCCGACCGGCACCCGGCAGGGGGTGGAGGGTGAGCATGCCCTCCGCTCCCGAGGCGCCGGAGCCGGTGCACGGGCGGAAGCCGCTGCTCATCCGGTCGAGGAGCGCCCGCAGCCAGTTCGTGTCCGCGGACGAGGCGTGCCGCAGGGTCATCCGCCGGGCCTGGAGCGGGGCGATGCGCAGGTCGTGGAGCCGGCCGGTGTCCGCCTCCAGCGCGGCCAGGTACAGCGGGCGCAGGTCGTCGCGGTAGCGCTCGTAGCCGGTGATGCCCTCGTAGTCGTCGATGAAGTCGCCGCAGCCGTGGAGGATGAGCTTTCCCCGGTAGACCTCCAGGGGGCGGGGGTGGTGCGAGGAGTGCCCGTGGACGATGTCCACGCCGCCGTCGACGAGCGCATGGGCGAAGGCGATCTGCTCACGGCAGACCCGGTAGCCCCAGTTGGAGCCCCAGTGGACCGAGGCCACCGCCACATCGCCCGGCCGCTTCGTCTGCCGTACCCGCCCGGTCACCTCGGCCGCGGCAGCCTCCGACGGCCCGGCCACGAACGCGACGCCGCCGCGCCGACCGGTGGCGGCCCAGGTGCGCGGGATCCCGCTGGACGGCATCCCGAAGGAGAGGACCAGCACCCGGCGGCCGGCGGCGCCGGGGACGACCGCCGGCCGCCGGGCCGCGGCGGCGTCCGCGCCCGCCCCCGCCGTCCGCAGGCCCGCGTCCGCCAAGGTCCCGAGCGTCTCGGTCAGGCCGAGGGGGCCGAAGTCCAGGACGTGGTTGTTGGCCAGTACGCAGACATCGGGGCGGCCGGCGGCCAGGCAGGGCAGGTTCGCGGGGTTCATCCGGTAGTGGATGCCCTGGCCGGGCGCGTAGGTGTCGTGCCGCGTGACGCTGGTTTCCAGATTGATCAGCCGGGCGGCGGGCGCGGCCTCGTCGAGCACCGCCAGCGCGTCCCCCCAGGGCCAGGAGAACCCGACCGGACGGGGAATGCGGCCGTTCGCCTCCTCCGCCAGCGCGACATAGGTGCGCGCGTCGCGGACGTACCCCTCCCGCAGCGCCGGGTCCCCGGGATACGGAAGGATCTGGTCGACGCCGCGGCCGAGCATCACATCGCCGCAGAGGGACAACGTGATCAAGCCGCCGTCCATTTCTCCAGGCTAGGTCCTGTCCGGTCGGGGCCGCGCCCGCGGGCCTACGGGGCGCGGTGGTCGGCCGTCCGGGTGCGGGCCTTCAGCACCTGCGCGCCGATGGCCAGCGTCACCCCCAGCAACAGCACATAGAACACCCCGATCTTGCGCAGGTCGTCGAGGAAGAACCAGACGGCCGTCAGGGCGGTGAACCAGAACGCCACCAGCGCGAATCCGCCCGCGCGCTCGTCCCGGTAGCCGGCGGCCAGGCAGAGCCCGGCGACGATGGCCAGGACCAGGGCGATGATGACGAAATGGGTGTCCCAGCCGACGTTGCCGCGGGCGAGTTCGGACCAGGCCGCCACGGCCTCGGCCACCGGGCCCCAGGCCACCGCGCAGGCGAGCCGCGCGGACCACAGCAGGAACACCGCCCCGGCCACGGCGGCGAGCAGGGCGACGCGGTTGAACTGGCCGATCTCGATCATGTCCGTGCGGGATATCGCGACCGACAGGACGCAGCCGAGCAGCGCGACCGCGCCCTCGGCGGTGGGGTGGAACACCACGCGCAGCGGTCTTCTCCGGCGGGCGGACCGCGGGGCGGGGGCCGCCGGGGCCGGGGCGGGGGCTTTCGTGGCGGGTGCGGCGGCCGCACGGGCGCCCGGCGCCGGGTCCACCGTGGTGGGCGTCCGCACCGGGGTCGCCGGCGCCGGCCCGCCGCGGGAGGCCTCGCCGAGTGCTGCCCTCATGGCGGAGGCGTCCGCGAAGCGGTCCGTCCGGTCCTTGCGCAGCGCGGTGACGACGACCGCGTCGAGGGCGGGCGGCAGCTCCGGGCGGAGCTGCGAGGGCGGCACCGGTTCGGCGGCCAGGTGCTGGTGCATGACGGAGAACGGTGAGTCCCCGGTGTACGGGGGACGACCCGTCAGCAGCTCGTAGAGGAGACAGCCCACGGCGTACAGGTCGGTGCGGTGGTCGGTCTCGTGGCCGTTGATCTGCTCCGGGGCCAGATAGGCGGGCGTGCCGACCGCCACGCCCGTGCCGGTCAGCCGGGTGGCGACCTCGCTGAGCGCCTTGGCGATGCCGAAGTCGACGACCTTGACCCTGCCCGTGGCGGTGAGCATGACATTCGCGGGCTTGATGTCCCGGTGCACGATGGCGTGCCGGTGGCTGTGCTCCAGGGCCTCCAGCACCTGGCCCGCGATGTCGGCCGCCTGCGCCACCGGCAGCGCGCCGTCGCCCAGGACGCGGCTGAGGGTCCTGCCCGCCACGTACTCCATCACCAGATACGGCTCGGTGCCGCCGCCACCGTCGTCCTCCCCCACGTCGTGAACGGTGGCCACACCGGGGTGGTTGAGCGCGGCGGCGGCGTGCGCCTCGCGCTGGAACCGCGTGAGGAACTCCGGCTGCAGCGCCAGCTCGGCGGAGAGGGTCTTCACGGCGACGGTCCGGCGCAGCCGGTGGTCGATGGCCCGGTACACCGTGCCCATCCCGCCGTGCCCGAGCTGTTCCACCAGCTCGTAGCGCTCCCCCAACATTCTGTGCTCCACCGGATTCCTCCACGGCCGTCAGCGCCAACAGGACGGAAGACGTGCAGGAAGAGGGTGGGGTTCCCCCCAACGGGTGTGACGGAAGACGGATCCGGGCGGGCCCCGGGCGCCGCCGTCGGGCCACCGGTCCGGCACGCGGACCAAAAAATTCCGTCATTCGCGCATCCATGGACCCGTCTCAGTCGTCTCAAGAGCAAGCGGCATTCTCATGTGACCGCACTGCGTGGGTATTTGGAGTATTCGATTGAAAATCCGCATTAAGGGCATTCGTCGCGCATCCGCGGTAGCCGTCACCGCAGGCGCCGTTCTCTCGGCCGGGGCGTTCGCCGCTCCGGCGCAGGCCGCCGCGCCGGTGGCTCCCACGATCACCGCCAAGGGCGGTTTCGTGATGAACAACGGCACCGGCAAGAGCCTGTTCACCAAGGCCGCGGACACCCGCCGTTCCACCGGATCCACGACCAAGATCATGACGGCTCGGGTGGTTCTCGGGCAGTCGAACCTCAACCTGGACTCCAAGGTCACGGTCCAGAAGGCCTACAGCGACTACATCGTCGACAACGACTGGGCCTCGTCGGCGCGTCTGATCGTCGGCGACAAGGTCACCGTCCGTCAGCTGCTGTACGGGCTGATGCTCCCGTCCGGCTGCGATGCGGCGTACGCGCTGGCCGACAAGTTCGGCAGCGGCTCCACCCGGGACGCGCGGGTGAAGTCGTTCATCGGCAAGATGAACTCCACCGCCAAGAGCCTCGGCCTGACGAACACGCACTTCGACTCGTTCGACGGCATCGGTAAGGGCTCGAACTACTCGACGCCGCGCGACCTGACCAAGCTCGCCAGCAACGCGATGAAGTACTCCACGTTCCGTTCGGTCGTGAAGACGAAGTCGACGAAGCAGAAGGTCACGACCAAGAGCGGTGGCTACCGCTACATGGAGTGGACCAACACCAACACCCTGCTCGACAGCTACTCCGGCACCATCGGCGTCAAGACCGGCTCCGGCCCCGAGGCCAAGTACTGCCTGGTCTTCGCCGCCACCCGCAACGGCAAGACCGTCATCGGCACGGTCCTCGCCGATTCGTCGGTGGCCGCCCGTACGACGTCGGCGAAGAAGCTGATGGACTACGGGTTCAAGAAGTAACCCGGAACGGATACAGGCGAGGGGCCTGCGCGCGGCCGGTGGCCGCGGGTGGGCCCCTTTGCCGTGTGTCGGGGAGGGCCGGCGCCGCGGGGCGGTCACTCGCCGACGGCGATCAGCGCCAGCGTGATGTTGTCCGGGCCGCCCGCTTCGATCGCGGCCTTCCACAGCTCGAACGCGGCCTTGCCGTTGTCGTTGCCGTGGGTCCGCAGCAGAGCGTCGAGTGCGTCCTCCGGTACCGGGTCGGTCAGGCCGTCGGTGCAGGCCAGGTAGCGGTCGGAGAGGGAGAGGGGGGTGACGGCGAGGTGCGGGACGACGGGGGTGAAGCGCAGGCCGCCGCCCAGGGACTGGGTGATGAGGGAGGTGGTGCGGCGGCCGGGGGAGGGCGGCGGGCTGTCGTCGGTGCTCAGCTGGCGGAGGCCGTCCGGGGTGGCGGCGAGGACCTTGCTGTCGCCGACGTTGAAGACGAGGAGCGAATCGGGGAGGACGACGACGCCGGCGACGGTGGTGCCCATGGTGGCGAGGGCCGGGTCGCGGCCGGCGGCGGCGTAGACCGCGTGGTTGCAGACGTTCAGGGCGTCGCGCAGCGCTTCCTCGGAGTCCAGGGCCGCGCCGACGGTGGCCAGTTGGCGGACGGTCAGCTCGCTGGCCACCTCGCCACCGGGCTGCCCGCCGATACCGTCGGCGACCGCGACGACGAGGGGATGGCCGAGCGGGAAGACCAGGGTCTGGGGGTTCTCGGTGACCGTGCCGCACAGCGTCCAGGGGCCGGCCACCAGGCTGTCCTCGTTGTGGTCGCGGACCAGCCCGGTGTGGCTGAGGGCGGTGACCGTCACGTACCGCATCGCCGCATCACCCTCGCGTCCCGTCGCCGAGCGTGTGCCGTTGCATCAGCCGGGCGACGTCCTTGCCGGTGACGATGCCCACCAGATGCCCCGCGTCGACGACGAGGAGGCGCATCCCGGTGCGCAGGCTGATCCGGTCGAGGGCCTCGGTCAGCAGATCGTCCGGGGCGGCGACCGCGCACTGGGAGAGGGGGATGGCCAGCTCCCGCACCCGCAGCGACGCGCGGCTGGCCGCCGGGACCGCCGCCAGCCTGCGGATCTGCACGACTCCGCTGGGGCGCCCCTCGAAGTCGAGCAGCGGCACCACGGAGTGGCGCGCGTGCACGGCGACCTCGTCGATGAAGTTCTGCGCGGTGAGCCAGTCGGCGCCGGTGGCCACGGGGGCGGTCATGGCCTCGGAGACGCGGAGGCCGCGCAGCGCGGTGTGGAGGGCGGCATGCCGCCGTTCCGCCCCGGCCACGACCATGACGAAGAGGCCGATGAAGACGAGCCAGAGGCCGATCGGCGCCCCGCGCAGCAGGACGACCCAGCCGGCGCCGGCCATCAGCACTCCGGTCACCTGGCCGCCCCGGGACGCGGCCAGGTCGGCGCGTTCCCGGTCCCCCGTGCGCCACCACAGCAGCGCCTGCACCACCCGGCCGCCGTCGAGCGGCACGGCCGGCAGCAGATTGAAGACGCCGAGGAAGAGGTTGGCCCAGCCGAGCCAGAACAGGACGACGGCGGGAACGGCGGCCCAGCCCGACAGCGCGTGCAGCCCGATGCCCGCGCCGAGCGCCGCGCCGCCGACGACCAGGCTGGTGAGCGGGCCGCTGACCGCGACCAGAAAGGCCGCCGCGGCGGTCTTGGGGCGCCCCATCCGCGTCATACCGCCCAGCGCCCACAGCGTCACGTCCTGGACGGAGATCTCCTTCCGCCGGGCCGTGGCGGCGTGGGCCGTCTCGTGCAGGACCAGGCTGCCCATGAGCAGCGCGGCGCCCACGACGCCGGCCACGGCGTAGACGAGGGGCGGGCGTCCCGGGATCCATACGGGGAGGGTCTGGCGGGCGAGTCCGTAGGCGAACAGGATCACCAGCAGCGGCACGCTCCAGTGCATCCGCAGCGGTACCCCGACCACCCGTCCGAGCCGGATCGAACCGTTCATCGCCGTCTCCCAGCACACCCCGTGCACCACAATTGTCGCTCTCGGGCCGCCCGACGGGTAAGGGGTGCACCGAGACCGGAGGTGACCTTTTTGTTTCGGATGTCGGATTTACCCTGGGGGGTACGTGCGGCGACGTCGGAGGTACACCATGAGCCGGAGCCACCACTTCCATGTGGATCAGGAAGGCAACTCGATCACCGTGAACGTCGGGCCCAGCCGGGAAGGCGAGATAGAGCTGCTGGTCAACGGCAAGGTGGTCGCGTACCGCAAGGTGCACGGGCGAGGAATGAACGTGCTGAGCGGGGAGCTGCCCGGGGAGCCCGCGCACCCGTTCCGGGTCCTGGTGCGGGAGCCGCACCTGGTGCCGACCACGCCCCGGTGCACGCTGGAGCTGGACGGGGTGGAACAGCCGATGCCGGAGCGGCTGGTGATCTGAGCCGGCGGCGCCGGACGGGGCGGGGCCGCTCCTCGCGGCGGCGCGCCCGATCCGCGCGGCGGCGCGCCCGATCCGCGCCGGGCCGGTGCGCGCCCGGCCCTTGCTTGGGCCCTACAGCGGCTCCCCGGGCAGCGCGTCGTAGCGCTCCCGCAGCGCGGCGAGTACGGGGTGCGCCGCGTCCAGCCGGATGTCGTCGACGGCGCCGATCGCCCGTACGCCGATGGCGGTGTTGGTCGCGAACGCGGCCCGCACGGAGCGGAGCGCGCCGACGGCCAGGGGCGAGACGACGTGACCGTGCGCCTCCTGGAGCAGGCCCATGGTGACTCCCGGCAGGACGTCGGCCCGGGGCCACACCACCTCGCCGTCCGCCGCCACGAACCCCACGTTCCAGGTGGGCCCCTCGGAGACCAGCCCGTCCGGCCCCACGAACAGCGCGTCGTCGAACCCGGCCCGTTGCGCCGCCCGCCGCTGGTACAGGGATCCGAACAGCCCGGTGTGCTTCACCCGCGCCACCTCCCGCTGATGGCGCACGGTCCGCACCCGCACCGGCGGCAGCGGCAGCGGGCCCGCCGGCCGGACGCTGACCAGCACATGGGGATCGTCCGCGGCGGCCGGGCGGCCGATGTCCAGCCCGGGATCGAGGACGGTGACCCGTACGACGCACGCCCCGGCCCGGTCGCCCACGGCCTCGGCGACGTACCCGCGCACCCTCCCCGGATCGAGCTCCGCGCCGAAGACCGTCCGGCAGTCGCGCACCAGCCGCGCCAGGTGCCGGGACAGCCCCCGCACCCGCCGGTCCGCCACCCGCATGGTGGTGAAGTGGCCGTAATTGGTGAGCGCGAGGGTGCGCAGGGCGTCGGGGTCCGCGGGGTGTCCGTTCAAGAGCGCCATGGGGCGAGTGTGTCAGCGGGGCGACGGCAGGCAGGTACGGGGCGCGGGCGGCGTCCCGGGGCCCCGCGGGTACGTCGGCGAGGCCGTGGGCGACCGGCCCGGCGAACGGGGCTGCCGGACCGCCGTACATAGAAAGTGGCAGGCGGCGGCCGGTAAGTGCCTACCTGCGGATGATCCGAACGGCCCGGCCGGGCGGGACGCTGGTCCGTATCACCAACTCCGGCACCACACAAGGGACGAGGGATCTCATGAAGGGTATGGCGATCGGCATTTTCCTGGCGATCGTGGGCGTGATCCTCTGGCTGACCACCAAGGAAGTGGAAACGCCGGTCGTCTCGCTGCACAAGGCGGGGCTGATCCTGGCGGTCGTGGGCGCCGCGGAGGCCTTGTTCGCGCTGGTGGGGCTGGGCAAGAAGGCGGGCAAATAGCGGTCGCGCAGGCCCCTCGTCCCCGACGTTCCCCCCACCACTACCGCGGACCCAGCGGAGGCCCCCGCATGACGCAGTCCCCACGCCCGGACCTGAACAAGGAGTTGCCGCCACCCCCGGCCCCTGCTTCCCCGGCCTCGGTGCTCGCCTCGGACGCCGAGCGCGAGGACATGGTCGAACGGCTCAGGGAGGCCGCCGCGGAAGGCCGGCTGACCCTGGAGGAGCTGACCGAGCGCTGCGAGGCGGCCTATCTGGCCCGCTTTCGCGAGGAGTTGGCGACCGTCGGGGAGGATCTGCCCACCGTGGCGGTCGCCGCCGGATCCGGCGAGGCGTCCGGGAAGCGCGCCTTCTGGGCCGTGTTGGGTGACGTCACCCGACATCACCCCGGCCTGGAGGGCCGCCTGGAGGCAACCGCGGTCCTCGGCGATGTGTCCCTCGATCTGTGCGCCTCACCGGCACCGTCGAGCGGCGAACTGGTCGTCGTGGCCCGTGCGGTCATGGGCGATGTGCATCTGCTGCTCCCCGAAGGCGTGCGGGTCGAGGTCGACTGCGGCAACGTCTTCGGCGACATCCGCGATCTGACCCGCGCGCACTCGACACCGGACGCCGTCACCCCGCGCGTCCGCGTCACCGGCTTCGCCCTCTTCGGCGACATCGTCCTCGCCCACCCCAGCAGCGACCGCCGCACGTACTGGCGGAGGTGGCTCGATGAGCGCCTCGGCCGCGCCGGGACGGAGGCGATACCCGACAAGGCCTGATTCCCCGAGCCCTGCCCTGAGCCTGATTCCCTGCCGTACGGAGGGGTCCATTCCCGGCACGCCCCCCTGGCGTGCCGCCTCTCCGTACGAAGAAGACGTGCCCCGACCGCACCACCCGGCTCTCCTCCGAGCCGGTACGGTCCGGCACGCGCGAAGGTCCGGCGGTGTGCGGCGGTGGGAGCCGCACATCGCCGGGCCGCTCTCCACGGCCCGGCGCACAACAAAGAGCCGCCCATCGCTGGACGGCTTCGGCCGACGGAACCGGGCAACCATCGCGTCGGCCGCACCCGGCGTACGGCTACGCCTGAGGGGCCCGCGAATGCCAACGGCTCCACATCGGGGAAAAGTCAACGCCTGTGCGCCGCACCGGAGTCACGTCACCGTCTCCGCGCAGCGCATTGATCAAAGTCTCACCGAACGACGTCTCGGCGATCGACGCCTCGAGGTCTCGATGTCTCGACGGTCGGCATCTCTGTGCTCACCGTCTCCGCGCTCACCATTTCTCTCCGCGATCACGGTCCTGCCATCACGTTCCCTGCGATCGCATTCCTGCGATCACGGCCTTCGGCTGCCTCTCGGGCCCGGCATCCCCGGCGCGGGGTCCTCACGCACCGTCCCGCCGCACAGCGGCGGCCTTGCCGGGTCGGGGCGGCGTCAGACCGAGCAGGCGGAGTGCTCCCGGCGGCGGGCCGCCGGGATGGCCGCGGGAACGGCGGGCCGGAGTTCGGCGCTGGTGGTCAGGCGGCTGCGGGAGGTGGGGGAGGCGCCGTGGGCCTCGGCGCGGATCCGCTGCTTGATGGTCGGCGGGAGCTGGGCGCTGACGAACCTGCGCTGCGCATGGCCGAGTTGGCCGTAGAGCGGTACCGAGGGTGTGGGTACGGGTGGCAGCGAGGGCTCGGTGCGCGGCCGGGCGATGGTCGGCGCCGCGGGGCGCGGGGCGGGGCCGTACAGCGTGGCCTCCCGGCGGGCGGCCGAGGCGTGGGCGGAGACGCCCAGGGATGCGAGCAGCTTGCCGAGCACGGCAAGGCATACCGCCCAGAACTTCATGACCTTGGTCGCAGCCATGGCCCCTCACTTTCATCGGGATCCCAGCGGGAGAGGTACACGGGTTGCACATCCGCCGGAGATCTGTTGCGTTTTCTTATGATGAGTACGCAATGCGAGGATCCGAGGACCGACGCCCCCGAAGCGGCGTTCTTCCGATGAACACCATCCGGATGGCGTAACCGCCCCCGAACCACCAGGTCGTAGGGCTCGGTCAACCGATCGGCTGATGCCGTTCCGAGCGCGCCGGGCGATGCGGCGGGAGACGCCGGGCGCGGATCCTCGGCGCTCGGCAATGGACTGCGCAAGACCTACGCGGGCCGTGGCCGACGGCGTCTCGTTCGAGGCCGAGGGCGGAGACTTCGGGCCCTCCTGCACAGCGGTTGTCCCCGCACCGGCCTACGTGGCGGTTGCGGCACCGCCCGTCGTGGGGTCGGCCAAGGTCGCGCCGAAGTACTGGACCGCCGACAGTTCGTAGCCCGTGTGGTGCGTGGTGCCTGCGTGCTGGAGACACCAGACCTGCGCCTCGTCGGCGTCGGCCGTGTCCGTCGATTGCCCGCCGCACGTCAGGCAGGTGCCGACGTAGCGCAGTGCCATGTCCGTCATGGCCGACAGCGTCCACCGGGCGAACCGATACCGGGCCCTCATGCCGTGCCCTCCGGGCGTTCCGGGGTGTCGCTCCCCGCTGCCTGGACCGCGTCGATGCACGCGCCGAGACCGCGCAGCATCTCCGCGAGATCCTCCTCGCCCGCGCTCACGCCTGCGCCGCCTTCAGGTAGGCGCTCGCTGCCGCCTGGCTGTCTGTGCGCGCCTCGGTCGTCATCAGCCCTCCCGTTCCGGGTGGGGGTGGCGGCGAATCTCGACGTTGCAGTCCGTCGCCTTCGACATGTCCCCCACGGCGCAGGCTTCCGCGCGCTGCTTCACCAGGGCCCCGCACACATCGCACTCGACAACCGGTACGGGCTCCGCCGCCGGTTCCATGAGGTGAACGGGGCGGCAGATGCGGGGCATCAGCCCATCACCTCCACCCCGTGAATCCAGCGGGGCCCCGCGTCGTACCCGTGCACGGCCAGCCACAGCGCCCGCCGCCGACCACGCTGATCCCGGCGTTCTCGCCGCTCCTCGGTGCTGAGGACGTACGGACGGATCAGGTACGAGTCCTCGCCGCGTAGCAGCTCCGGCGGCCGGACGGGCAACTGGGGATGCCGGGGCGTCGGGGCCGCCCCGCACGGGGTGGCGGTGCGAGGGCCGGCCGCGCGATGGCAGCCCCGGGCGGGCAGTAACCGGCACAGCAGCCATTCGAAGATCGTTCCGATAGTGTGCAGCACTGTCGTCAACCTCCCAGGGATTGAGGGCCACGCCCCCGGACGTCCTCAGCGTCGCGGGGGTCTTGTACGTGGCCGGTCGTGTAGGGAAAACCACGCCCCTGCACCGGAGCGTTCGAGTCCGGGGGCGTGCGTCAAGAATTGCGCTGCCGTTCGCCAATAACGAGGACTTCCAGAGGACTTTTAGGCGTGCCAATAAGGACACTTGAGGCCCATACGAGTGATTGGCAGTCGCAGTGAGGACTTTGGAGGGACACTGTCCGGAGACCCCACGACGGAGGTGCAACGTGGCGCGGTCCGCAGGAAACCGCCAACTCAAGTCGGCTCGTGTAGCGGCTGGTTACCCAACCCAGCAGGCATTCGCTGAGGCACTCGGCGTCGATGTACGCCAGGTTCGCCGCTGGGAGTCCGACAAGCCACCCTGGCCGCACCCAGACATGCAGCAACGCCTCACGCAACTCACCGGCCAGAACGTGGAATCACTGGGGTTTGTCATCCCCGCCGGACGCGACCGCCCAACCGAGAGGCGAAGCGCCCCGGTGTCGCTGCGCGGTGGAGCGGTCCACCTGCCCGCCGTACCTTCACAGTCCGGTGCATCCGTGCAGCCCGCATCGGTTGCGTCCGACTACGAGCGCATCACCCGCTCCCATCGACACCTGTATTGGTCCGTGGCCCCCGCCACCCTCCACCCATCCGTCCGCGCTCACGCTGACCTGGGGTGCGCTCTGCTCGCCGAGACCGCTGGGCGTACCCGCCACACTGTGGCGGCGGCCCTCGCCGAGACCTGGCTGCTCGCGGGGCGCATCGAATTCTTCGACCTCCGGGAGCCTGACGACGCCGGCCCCACTTTGCTCCGCGCTCTTCAGGCCGCGGGTGAGGCAGACGATCCTCTTATGGGGGCCGCGATCCTCGCCCACAGCGCCTTCGTCCCCGGTTGGACGGGTGATCGCGAGAAGGCCGGGGAGCGGATTGCGGCGGCCCGGGCGTATGCCCGGCGCGGGCCTGCGTCTGCGGAGTTCCTGTCGTGGCTGGACGCAGTCGAGGCGGAATGCGAGAGCAGGTGCGGGAATACGCGCACCGCGCTGCACCTGATCGGACACGCAGAGGAAGCCCTGACGCGAGGCTCCAAGTACTCCAACCCGGAATGGATGGACTGGTTCAATCCCGTACGTCTGGCGGCGTTCAAGGGCAACACCCAGCTGCAGGCCGGGCACCTGCCGCAGGCGCGCACCACACTGCTGGGCGCCCTTGACCAGATGCCACCCTCGGATGGCAAACAGCAGACCGTGATCTACGGCGACCTGGCAGCCGTAGAGGCCGCCGCCGGGCAACCGGAGGAAGCATGCCGGTACGCCTGCCTCGCGCTCGATCAGCTGGAGATCACCTGGTACGCGACAGGCATGGAGCGCATTCGGGAAGTGCGCCGCGCACTCGCCCCGCACCAACACGATCAGTGCGTGCGGGACCTCGACGAGCGCCTCTACGGTTGGGCGACGACCGTCAGCGCGCTGTCGCGTTGAATGCGGCAATCGCCTCCGGAAGTTCCGAGAGCGAATCGATCCGGAATGTCGGCAGTTCGCGCGCCTCCGGGGTATTCCACTGGATGGTGGCCCAGGGCCCGCGGTGGACGAGAGCGGTGCGCATTCCGGCAGCCGCACCGGGCCGCAGGTCGTTGTCCACACGGTCACCGACGTAGAGGATCTCGTCCGGCTGGAAGGGGACCGCTGCGGCGACGCGGGCGAAGAATTCGAGATCCGGCTTGCTGGCAGCCCAGTCGTCCGATGTGCCGATGAGGTCGACGTCGTCCGCGAAGAGGCTCCGCAGGATGCGCCCCGCCCGTACGGTCTGGTTCCCGGCGATGCCGAGCCACAGCCCCTCTCTACGCAGCTGTGCCAGCGCCGGGCGGACATCCGGATAGAGGTCCGATTCCTCGAAGTGCTCCGGTTGGCCGGCAGCCGCGCGCGCCTCACGCTGCTCGTACAGGTCGAAGCCGGGCCGGAACTCCTGGAATACGTCGCGGTAGTCCCGCCCCTGCGCGATCACCGCCCCGAACATCGCTGCGAAGGTGTGCCGCGGCACACCGAGCCAGTCAGCCCACGTGCCGTACTCCCGCGTCTCATCGACCAGGCACTCACCGACGTCGAAGACCACCGCGCGAATCATGCGGACACCATACTGACCGGCTGTTTCGGGGTGTATGCGTACCGGTAGTTGTAGCGAGGCAGCCGTACGCGTGCACGCCGGGGTGAGGCTGCCCGCAGGACGCATCGGCCCCCGTCTCTGACGCTCACTCGCCGAGGCCGCCCTGCCGGGCGTTCAGCCCGGTTCCGGCTCCGTCGCCTCCTCCGCCACCCTGGCCATGATCTGTACGGCCTCCGCCTCCGGGGTGTCCGGCGGGATGATCCGTAGGTCCCAGCGGCCGTGGCCGGCCGCCACCAGGCAGACGGTGTCCGCGTCCGGGCCCTGCCGGACCTTGATCCGGCGCAGGCGGACGACATGGCCCTCGACCAGGATCCGGGTGGGCAGCGCGGACCAGATCGCGCCGTTCACCGTGGCGTGCGTGATGCGGGGCCAGTCGAAGGGCAACGCCCTGAGCAGTTCGGGAAGTTCGGTGAGCAGGTCGGTGGAGTGGGGCCACCAGGTGCCGTCGATCCGCCGCAGGACGGGGCCGGGCGGGGCGATGGTCAGCCGGGAGACGGCGGGTGGCTCCAGGTGCTCATGGGGCGTAGGTGCCGGGTGTTCGTGGGGACGGTGTGATGTCGGGTGGTCGTGGATGGGCCCGAGGGGGGCGGTGGTCATGGTGTGCTCCTGGCGGTGCACAGGGGGTGGGGTCCTGGTGGTACCCGGTCTCAGCCCGCCTCGATGCGGCGGGCGGCGACCCGGGCGGGATCCGGCCAGCGCACGTTCCACACCCAGCCGGCGCGTTCGAAGAGCCGGATCAGGGCGGCGGATACGTCGATCTGGCCGCGGTCGACGCCGTGCCGGGCGCAGGTCGGGTCGGCGTGGTGCAGGTTGTGCCAGCTCTCGCCGAAGGAGAGCAGGGCCAGCGGCCACAGGTTCGTCGCCCGGTCGTGGCGGCGGGTGCGGAAGGGCCGCGCGCCGATGACATGGCAGAGGGAATTCACGCTCCAGGTGACGTGGTGCAGGAGGGCGATGCGGATGAAGCCCGCCCAGAGGAGGGCCGTGAGGCCGGTGACCCAGGAGCCGCCGATCGCCCAGCCCAGCGCGAAGGGGAGGCCGAGGGTGGCCAGGCAGAGGGCGGGGAAGGCGCGGTCGACGGCGCGGATGCCGGGGTCGGCAAGGAGGTCGGGGGCGTAGCGCTCGTGCGAGGTGGGGTCGTTGCCGAACAGCCAGCCGATGTGGGAGTGGACCAGGCCGCGCAGCTGTCCGCGCAGGCTGGTGCCGTAGCAGTAGGGGGAGTGCGGATCGCCGGGACGGTCGGTGAAGGCGTGGTGGCGGCGATGGGTGGCGACCCAGTCGATGACATCGCCCTGGAAGCTCAGCGATCCGGCGAGGGCGAGCGCGACGCGCAGCGCGGGGGTGGCGGTGTAGCTGCCGTGGGTGAGGCCGCGGTGGAAGCCGACGGTGACGCCCAGGCCGCTGATGACGTAGAAGACGGCCAGGAGGACGAGGTCGAGGGGGCCGACGACGCTGCCCCAGAGAAGGGGGACGGCGAGCCCCAGGCCGACGAAGGGCGCGGCGACGATGATGCCGGTGACCGTGACGTACATCCGGCGGCCGCTGCCGGGCGGGGCTTCGGTGCCGTCGGTGGGGAACGGCGACGTCCCGTCGTACTCGGACGGCGGGGGAGTGGGGGGTCGGGTCGCGGAGGTCACCGGATGTCGCCCCTCCAAGGGGGTTCGCCGCGGGAGGGCGGCGGGGATTGCGGTGGCTCGGAGTCCGCTTCGTCCTGCGGCCGCTTCGGCGTCCGGTGCAGGAACGGCGGGTGCAGGTCGGCGTGGTGGTGAGTGGCCATCCGTCCGGCCTGTTGGCCGTTGAGCCGGGCGAGGAACAGCACGCCGAGCGCGATCAGTGCCAGCAGTACGACGACGGTCAACAGAATCTGCACGGCGCTCACCTCGTCCCGTCCCTCGCTGGTTCCACGGTACCCGTACAACCCCCCTCAATGCTCCTATAGCGGGCGTTTGAGGGCTGATGTGGCGAGGCCGCCTGAACCATAACTTCTACAGCGTTGTAGATTTTACTTCCGCATGACCGCACGGCCCGGCGACATCAGCGCTGCCGCCTCCGCACGACCGAAGGAGACAGACATGGCCCTGTGGGACCGGATCAAGGATTCCGCCCAGACGATGCAGACCCAGCTCGTCGCCAAGAAGAACGACCTCAAGAGCGGCGCCTTCCGGGACGCGAGCATGGCGATATGCGCCCTGGTGGCGGCCGCGGACGGCTCCATCGACCCGGCGGAGCGCCGGCGGGTGGCGCAGCTCATCGCCACCAACGAGGTGCTGCAGAACTTCCCCGCGGACGATCTCCAGCGCCGCTTCGACGGCTACCTGGACAAGCTCACCGCCGACTTCGACTTCGGCAAGGTCGCGGTGCTGCAGGAGATCGGCAAGGTGAAGAAGAAGCCGGTCGAGGCGCGGGCCGTCCTCCAGATCGGCATCGTCATCGGCGGCGCGGACGGCGACTTCGACAAGACGGAGCAGGGCGTGGTGCGCGAGGCGTGCTTCGCGCTGGACATCGCTCCGGAGGAGTTCGCTCTCTGAGCGCTCGGTGAGCGCGGCCCGGTAGGCGGGGCGGGAGGGGAAGCGGCCCCGCCCGCCCCGCCGCGGGTCTCAGACGTTCACGCCGACGTCAGACGTTCACGCCGAAGTCGGCCGCGATGCCCGCCAGGCCGGAGGCGTATCCCTGGCCGACGGCGCGGAACTTCCACTCCGCCCCGTTGCGGTAGAGCTCACCGAAGACCATCGCGGTCTCGGTCGAGGCGTCCTCGCTCAGGTCGTAGCGGGCCAGCTCCACCCCGTCCGCCTGGTTGACGACGCGGATGAAGGCGTTGCGGACCTGGCCGAAGCTCTGGCCGCGGCTCTCGGCGTCGTGGATGGAGACGGGGAAGACGATCCGGGCGATCTCGGCGGGCACGCCGGACAGCGTGACGTTGACGGACTCGTCGTCGCCCTCGCCCTCACCGGTCAGGTTGTCGCCGGTGTGCTGCACCGAACCGTCGGGGCTGGTGAGGTTGTTGTAGAAGACGAAGTGGGCGTCGGAGGCGACCTTGCCCGCCTCGGTGCACAGCAGGGCGCTGGCATCCAGGTCGTAGTCGGCGCCCGTCGTCGTCCGTACGTCCCAGCCGAGGCCGACCGTGACCGCGGTCAATCCGGGTGCTTCCTTGGACAAAGAGACGTTGCCGCCCTTGGCCAGCGAGACTCCCATGGTTCCCTCCAGGTGTTGCCTGCGTTCCGGGGTCAGCGGAAAATCTACAGGAGTGTAGAAGTAAGGCGGCGGGTTCTGCGGCGCCGGGCGACGACCGGCGAACGCCCCCGGATCCGGCGTCCGCCCCGCGGGCGGCGGCACCGATCGCCCCGCGGCGCCCGGCCGCGCGCCGGCCCGCCGTAAAATGCCCCGACGTCCCGGCCGGCGGGACGCCCGGCGCGACGGGAGGCGGCGGCATGGGAGGCAAGCCCTTCGGGAACGCCCGTCGGCGCGGGCAGGGCCAGCTGGAGGCCCAGGTACTGGCCGCGCTGCACCGCTCGCCCGGCCCGGCCACCGCCGCCCGGGTACAGGAACGGCTCGGCGGCGACCTCGCGTACACGACCGTGATGACGATCCTGTCCCGGCTGCACGCCAAGGGCGCCGTCACCCGCGAGCGGGCCGGCCGCTCCTACGTCTGGACCCCGGCCGCCGACGAGGCCGGGCTGGCCGCGCTGCGGATGCGCCGCGTCCTGGACGGCGAACCCGACCGCGACGCCGTCCTCACCAGCTTCGTCTCCGCGCTCTCCGCCCACGACGAGCAGCTGCTGCGCACCCTCCTCGACCGTGCGACGGCCGAGGATCCGGCCTCCGGCACGGACCCGGAAGCGCGCGGAGGCTGACCGGTGGGCGTCTTCGTCTTTCTGCCACTGGTGCTGCCGCTCACCGCGCTGCCGATCGCCCGGCTCGCGGAGCAGCACCTCCATCCGCGCGGCAGCACCCGCCTGCTGACCCTGCTCGCCGCCGTGCTCGGCCTGTGCAGCACGCTGTCCCTGGGGCTGCTGATGGTCGTCGGGACGGCCCAACTGCCCGGCAACCCCTTGCCCGACGGCTGGTCCGACCCGCAGGTACGGGCCGCGGTGCCGGGCGCCGAGGTGGCCGGCGCCGCCGCGATCCCCCTGCTGGCCGCCGCCCTCATCGCCTGCGCCACCGCGCTGCGCCGGCACCGCCGGATCCGCGCCCGTACGCACCGCGCGCTGGACGTGCTGCCGGGCGGCTCGGACACCGCCGTACTGCCGGACGACGCGCCCTACGCCTACGCGGTGCCCGGCGCCCCCGGACGGCTCGGGCGCCCCGGCAGGCCCGGCCGGATCGCGGTCTCCCGGGGCATGCTGCGCAGCCTGGACCGCGACGAACGGCGCGCCCTGTTCGCCCACGAGCGGGCCCATCTGAGCTGCCGTCACCACCGCTACCTCCTTCTCGTGCGCCTCGCCGGCTGCGTCAACCCCCTGCTGCTGCCGCTGCGGTCGGCGGTCGCCTTCAGCACCGAGCGCTGGGCCGACGAGGAAGCCGCCCGGGTGGTCGGCGACCGGCGGCTGACGGCCCGCGCCGTGGGCAAGGCGGCGCTGATCGCCCGCCCGACGCCGTATCCGCAGCTGGCGCACTTCGCGGCGCCCGAACCGGGGCCGGTGCCGCGCCGGGTGGCCGCGCTGCTGGCGCCCGTGCCGCCGGCCCGCAGCTGGCCGCCGGCGCTGACCCCGGCGGGCCTGGCCGCCCTCGTCGCCGCCGCGGGCACGGCCGCCTCCGCGCTCTCCGCGCTGAACGCAGCGGTAGCCCTCTTCGTCGTTCTGAAGGCGGCAACGCCGCTGTGAGTGCACACTTGGCGCAAGTACTCCCCGTACTCCCGCGCCGCTCGGCCCCGTGCTGTGATCCACCACACACCGGCCGGCTTCTCGATCGACTTCTACAGCCCTGTAGATAGTGTCGGTAGGCTTGCGTCCCACAGATGCGCAACAGGCGCGGCCGGAGGGGGAGATGGCGACGAGGTGCGGACTCCTGACCTGGGACAGCCCGCCTCCGGACGGGGAGGTGCGATGGGTCTATCAGCCAGTGGAGGTCCATCACCCCGACGGCAGCTGGCAGTTGGGCCGGATCAGCGGCTGGTGGACGGACGAGGCGGGCCAGGAGTGGTGCCGACTACGCACCGTGCCCGGCGGCGCCCCGCCGCGGTGGCTGTGCTACGACCCGGATTCCGTGCGGCTGCTCCCCAGCACCGGGATCTGACGGCCCGTTCCCCCCGCGGCTCCAGCATCTCTTGCTCTCCCCGTATCTCCCGCACCTCCCGTGCGATACATCTGAAGGACCAGAAGGGCCACCGGCGTGGATGACAGGCAGACCCAGCAGCTGAGGGAGGTCCGGCAGTCCGACAGCGGATCCGGTACCTCCGGCGCGTCCGCATCGGCAGACGCATCCACCGCCTCCCGACGCGCCGCCGACCGGTCCCGCCGCGCCGGAAAGCGCGCCCCCGACGCCCGCTCCCGCCGGTCCGGCAAGGTCCGCATGACCCGCCGCGGCCGGATCCTGGCCTGGACGGGCGGCGTGCTCGGCGTGGTGCTGCTCGCCGGAGGCGGCATCGGCGTCTGGGCCTACATCCAGCTGGACGGCAACATCCGCGGCGGGAACATCGACGTCGACGGCCAGCGGCCCGCCAACCTCAGCCCCGGCTCCAAGAACATCCTGCTCGTCGGCTCCGACACCCGCGCCGGCGCCAACGCCAAGTACGGCAAGGGCCTGACCACCATGCAGTCGGACACGCTGATGGTGCTGCACATCGCCGCCAACCGTGAATGGGCCACCGCGCTGTCCTTCCCCCGTGACTCCTGGGTGCGCATCCCCGCCTGCACCCGCGGCAACGGCTCGAAGTCCACCCCGCACCGCTTCAAGATCAATGAGGCGTTCTCCATCGGCGGCGACACGGGCAACACCCCCAAGGCCGCCAGCTGCGCCATCAAGACCGTCGAGCAGAACACCGGGCTGCGGATCGACAACTTCGTCACCATCGACTTCCAGGGCTTCAAGGGCATGGTCAACGCCCTGGACGGCATCGAGGTCTGCCCCAAGCACGCCATCCACGACAAGAAGGCCCACCTCGACATGGACGCGGGCTGCCAGACCGTACGGGACGAGAAGGCGCTCGGCTACGTGCGTACCCGCTACAGCGTCGGCGACGGCACGGACCTCGGCCGCATCGGCCGCCAGCAGGAGTTCATGAAGGCGCTGGGCAAGAAGGCGCAGGAGAAGCTGACCAGCCCCGGCGACCTCTACGACTTCCTCACCGCGGCGACCAAGTCCGTCTTCACCGACCAGGACCTCAAGGGCATCAAGCCCCTCACCAGCCTCGCCTCGACGGTCAAGGACATCCCCAGCGACCGGCTCACCTTCGTGACCGTCCCCAACTACTACCGCGAGGTCGACGTCCCCACCGACCACGCCAATGTGGTCTGGCAGTACCCGCAGGCCACCCAGCTGTTCAGCGATATCGCCCACGACCGCGAGCTCGGCGCCGCCGGGAAGAAGAAGCTCGCCGAGGCCGCCAAGAGCCCGGTGACCGCCCACTCCGTACGGGTCCGCGTCCTCAACGGCACCGGCACGTCCGGCCAGGCGGCCGCCGGCGCCGAAGCGCTGCGCATCCTCGGCTTCGCGGTCACCGGGACCGGCAACGGCCCCGCGACGAACACCACCACGATCACCTACCCCGCCGCCCTCAAGACCCAGGCCGAGGTCCTCGCCGCCCACTTTCCCGACGCCAAGACGAAGCAGTCGGCCGAGGCGACGCCCGGCGAGGTGACGCTGACGGTGGGGCCGGACTTCACCAAGGACGCCGTGAGATAGGGCGACGGGCGCGCCCGCCAGGCGTTACGGGACAGCCCTCAGCGGCACTCCTGCACCCCGCGGCGCCCCCGGACGGCGACGAGCCATCCCACCAGCGCCCCGATCGCCACCCCCAGGGTGTTGTTCGCCCAGTCGACCGGCTGGCAGGACCGTACGGGATCCAGCGTCTGGAGCAGCTCGACGAGCACCCACGCGCCCGACCCGGCGAGCGTCACGGCCACCGGCCGGCGCGAGACCGCGGTGCCCAGCAGCCCCATCGGGATCCAGAGCACCACGTTGACCGCGTTGTGCGCGAAGCCGCCGGTCAGCGTGCGGACCGACGCACCGGCCAGGCACGCCCCGAGCCGCCCGGCCGCACCGGCGGCGATCTGATCGGGCAACGTCATCCCCAGGCACACCCCCACCGCCAGCAGCGCCCCCAGCGTGGCCTGCGCGGACCGGCCCGTCCGCCGCGCGACCGGCCGGTACGCCACGACCGCGGCAACGACGAGGAGCAGGGTGAGCGCCGCCATCACGGCGGCGTGCGGTGTGGAGGGCATACGGAGAACGTACGCCGCGCATGGCACGTCATGCCATCTCTGCACGGGATGCCGTCTTGAAAAGTCCGTGAACTCCCCCGCCGCCACGGCCCCGTCCCGCACCCGCTCCCCGCTCAGGGACGCAGCCGCTCCACCGGCTTGGCGGTGTGCACCTCGATGTCGTGCGCGGCCCGCTGCAACAGCTGCTGGCTGAGGTCCGACAGCGCCCGCGCCGCCGACAGTTCGTCCCCGATGGCGGGGACGTCCTCGTCCGCCGGGTTACGACGGGCCGTCCCCTGGCCGACCATCTGCCCGCCTTCTTTGCCGCGCAGCCGGGCCTCGGCCCGGACCTCACTGCCGGATTCGGTGATGTTGATCTCCGCGTCCCACATCTTGTTCTCGGTCACCGGAAGCCTCCTCGTACGCCCCCGAGCAGCGCTTGTACCGCCCCCACGACACTCCTCACAAAAATCGTCGCACCGGCGCGCGGAGACCGCACATGGGGCCCGCCGCACCCCCGACCGGGGGATTTCCCCATGGCCGGGGCCGCCGCGGCCGGTCCCACTACCAGGTCGTAAACCTGCCGGATACCGTCCCGCGGCTCTGCTGGACTGGTGAGCACCGCTTCCCCCGCCACCACCGCTCACCGGGACACCTCCATGCCTGTCGCCTCCGACGTCACCGCCCCCACGGGCACGACCACCGCCCGCAGCCCCCTTCTCTCCTGGCTCGCCGTCACCGCCGTCACCCTGGGCATCTTCTCCCTCGTCACCACCGAGATCCTGCCGATCGGCCTGCTGACGGCCATCGCCGCCGACTTCCGCATCTCGGACGGCACGACCGGCCTGATGATGACCCTCCCCGGGCTCCTGGCCGCGGTCGCCGCCCCCACCGTCACCGTGGCCACCGCCCGCATCGACCGCCGCCTGATGCTCTGCGCCCTCATCCTTCTCCTGGCGCTGGCCAACTTCCTGGCCGCGGCCGCCCCGGTCTTCTGGCTCGTCCTGGTCTCCCGCGTCCTGGTCGGGATCACCATCGGCGGCTTCTGGTCCATCGGCGCCGGCCTGGCCGACCGCCTCGTCCGCCCGGAGTCGGCCGGCCGGGCCACGGCGATGATCTTCTCCGCCGTCCCCCTGGGCTCCGTACTCGGCGTACCGGCCGGCACCTTCCTCGGCGACCTCGCCGGCTGGCGCGCGGCATTCCTCGCCATGGGGGTGCTCACCACGGCGGTCTTCCTCCTGCTCCTGCTGCTGGTCCCCGCCCTGCCCGCCGTCCGGCCCACCCGCCTCGCCGCGCTGCGCGCCCTGCTCCGCGGCGGCCGCACCAGGTTCGCGCTGCTCACGACCTTCCTCATCGTGCTGGCCCACTTCGGCGCGTACACCTATGTGACGCCGTTCCTCCGGCACGTCACCCATGCCGGCCCCGGGTCGGTCACCGTCTTCCTGCTCGTCTACGGAGCCGCCGGCGTCCTCGGCAACTTCCTCGGCGGCGCGGCCCTCACCCGCTACCCGCGTGCCACGTTCGGCGCCGCCGCGGGCGCGCTCGCCGGCGCGACCTTGCTGCTGCCGGTGTTCGGCCGGTGGGAGGGGGGCGCGATCGCGCTGCTGATCGTCTGGGGAGCGGCTTACGGCGCCGTTCCCGTCTCGTCCCAGACCTGGTTCGCCCGGTCCGCACCCCATGCACCGGAGGCCGCCGCGGTGCTGTTCACCGCGTCGTTCCAGGCGACCATTTCGCTCGGCGCGCTGGTCGGCGGGGTGGTCGTGGACCACACGGCGCCGTCGGCGGTCATGCTGCTGGGCGGGGTGACCGCGGCCCTTGCGGCACTGACCGTGTGGCGGTACAAGGCGCGTCGAGGCCCTGCGGAGGGGCGCGTTGCCAGTGGCGCCCGGGAGGGTGGCAGGCACGAGCGATGAGCCGCGCGGCCGGAGCGCGCTGCTTCACCGGCCCGGACCCGGCGCCGTCATCACCGGGCCGTCGGGTTCAGCGGTTGCAGTGCGGGGGGCTCCAGTGGCCCCTGACCCACTTCTTGACCCAGTGACCGTTTCCGTGGTGATCGCCGTGGTGATGGTCGCCGTGGTGCCCCTTGACCCAGAACGTGACCCAGTGGCCCCCGACCCAGGTGCACCTGGCGTGGTGGACCGTCGAGATGCTGGTGGTCGAGGGCGCGGGGGCGGCCGCGGCTGTGCCCGCTGTGCCGATCGCCGCGCCGCTCGCCAGCAAGGCGCCGGCTGCCGCTACGGCGAAGGAGCGCCTCATACGTTGCGCCTGCATGGGCTCCACCTCATTCTTGTCCGCGCGACCTCCGACGAGGGTTGCCGCTGACCGAGGAGACCGGCCGAGGGCGGCACCGTCGTCGCGCTGCCTGCACTTCCAGGGTGGGGTATTCACCCGAATGGAGCAAAAGGGCGGCACCACCGCGGGCGGCGCGAGTGCCGCCCGCGGGCCGACCGGCGGGCTCGCGCCCGCCGCCCCTCAGTCCTCCCCCTCCAGCTCCCCCTCCGTCTCCAGGAACGCCTCCCGCAGCGCCGCCAGCGTCTGCGCGTCCGGCTTCTCCCACATGCCGCGGGATTCGGCCTCCAGGAGGCGTTCGGCGATGCCGTGCAGGGCCCAGGGGTTGGCGTCCTGGAGGAAGGCGCGGTTCTCGGGGTCGAGGACGTAGGTCTGGGCGAGCTTGTCGTACATCCAGTCGGCGACGACTCCGGTGGTGGCGTCGTAGCCGAAGAGGTAGTCGACGGTGGCGGCCAGTTCGAAGGCGCCCTTGTAGCCGTGGCGGCGCATCGCCTCGATCCAGCGGGGGTTGACCACGCGGGCGCGGAAGACGCGCGAGGTCTCCTCGACCAGGGAGCGGGTGCGGACGGTCTCCGGGCGGGTGGAGTCGCCGATGTAGGCCTCGGGGGCCTTGCCCTTGAGCGCCTTGACGGTGGCGACCATGCCGCCGTGGTACTGGAAGTAGTCGTCCGAGTCGGCGATGTCGTGTTCGCGGGTGTCGGTGTTCTTCGCGGCGACGGCGATGCGCTTGTAGGCGGTCTCCATCTCGTCGCGGGCCGGGCGCCCCTCCAGGCCGCGGCCGTACGCATAGCCGCCCCAGACGGTGTAGACCTCGGCGAGGTCGGCGTCGGTGCGCCAGTCGCGGGAGTCGATCAGCTGGAGCAGGCCCGCGCCGTACGTTCCCGGACGGGAGCCGAAGATCCGGGTGGTGGCGCGGCGTTCGTCGCCGTGGGCGGCGAGGTCGGCCTGGGCGTGGGCGCGGATGAAGTTGTCGGCGGCGGGCTCGTCCAGCCCGGCGGCGAGCCGTACGGCGTCGTCCAGGAGGCCGATGACGTGCGGGAAGGCGTCGCGGAAGAACCCGGAGATGCGGAGGGTGACATCGATACGGGGGCGGCCCAGCTCGTCGAGCGGGATCGGCTCCAGGCCCGTGACGCGGCGGGAGGCGTCGTCCCAGACCGGGCGGATGCCCAGCAGTGCCAGGGCCTCGGCCACATCGTCGCCGCTGGTGCGCATGGCGCTGGTGCCCCACAGGGACAGGCCCACCGACTGGGGCCAGTCGCCGTTGTCGGTGCGGTAGCGCTCCAGGAGGGAGTCGGCGAGCGCCTGGCCGGTCTCCCAGGCGAGGCGGGAGGGCACGGCCTTGGGGTCGACGGAGTAGAAGTTGCGGCCGGTCGGGAGGACGTTGACCAGGCCGCGGAGGGGCGAGCCGGAGGGTCCGGCCGGGACGAAGCCGCCGTTCAACGCGTGGACGGCGTGGTCGAGTTCGTCGGTGGTGGCGGAGAGGCGGGGGACCACCTGGCGGGCGGCGAAGTCGAGGATGTCGACGACCTGCCGGCCGTGCCCGGCGGCTACGGAAGCCACCGCCGCCGGATCCCAGTCGGCGTCCTCCATCGCCTGGACGAGGGCGCGGGCCGTCTCCTCCGCCTGGTCGGCCGTCGTACGGGTCGCCGCGGACTCGTCCAGGCCGAGCGCCTCGCGCAGGCCGGGCAGGGCCGAGGTGCCGCCCCAGATCTGGCGGGCGCGGAGGATGGCGAGGACGAGGTTGACGCGGGCCTCGCCGGCCGGGGCGCCGCCCAGGACGTGCAGACCGTCGCGGATCTGGGCGTCCTTGACCTCGCACAGCCAACCGTCGACGTGCAGCAGGAAGTCGTCGAAGCCGTCGTCGTCGGGGCGGGCCTGAAGGCCCAGGTCGTGGTCGAGCTTCGCGGCCTGGATCAGGGTCCAGATCTGGGCGCGGATGGCGGGGAGCTTGGCCGGGTCCATGGAGGAGATCGCGGCGTACTCGTCGAGGAGTTGCTCGAGGCGGGCGATGTCGCCGTACGACTCGGCGCGGGCCATCGGCGGGACGAGGTGGTCGACGAGGGTGGCGTGCACCCGGCGCTTGGCCTGGGTGCCCTCGCCGGGGTCGTTGACCAGGAAGGGGTAGACGAGGGGGAGGTCGCCGAGGGCGGCGTCGGGGCCGCAGGCGGCGGAGAGTCCGGCGTTCTTGCCCGGCAGCCATTCCAGGTTGCCGTGCTTGCCCAGGTGGACCATCGCGTCGGCGCCGAAGCCGCCGTCGTCGGCGGAGGCCGCGATCCAGCGGTAGGCCGCCAAGTAGTGGTGCGAGGGCGGCAGATCGGGGTCGTGGTAGATCGCGATCGGGTTCTCGCCGAAGCCGCGCGGCGGCTGGATGAGGACGAGGAGATTGCCGCGGCGCAGGGCGGCCAGCACGATGTCGCCGTCGGGGTCCCGGCCGGGCTCGCCCGCGTGGCTGCGGTCGAGGAACATCTCGCCGGGCGGCGGGCCCCAGTGCTCCTCCACCGACTCCCGGAGTTCCTGCGGAAGAGTGGCGTACCAGCGGCGGTAGTCCGCGGCCGGGATGCGGACCGGGTTGCGCGACAGCTGCTCCTCGGTGAGCCACTCCTGGTCGTGGCCGCCCGCCTCGATCAGGGCGTAGATCAGCTCGTCGCCGTCGCCGGACGCCAGGCCCGGCACCTCCTCGTCGCCGAAGTCGTAGCCCTCGGCCCGCAGGCGGCGCAGCAGCGCGACCGCGCTGGCCGGGGTGTCCAGGCCGACGGCGTTGCCGATCCGGGAGTGCTTGGTGGGGTAGGCGGAGAGGACGAGGGCCAGGCGCTTCTCGGCGGCCGGGATGTGCCGCAGCCGGGCGTGGCGGACGGCGATGCCGGCGACCCGGGCGGCGCGCTCGGGGTCGGCGACGTACACCGGGAGGCCGTCCTCGTCGACCTCCTTGAAGGAGAACGGGACGGTGATCAGGCGGCCGTCGAACTCCGGGACGGCGATCTGCGAGGCGGCGTCGAGGGGGGACAGGCCCTCGTCGTTGGCCTCCCAGGCGGCGCGCGAGCCGGTCAGGCACAGCGCCTGGAGGATCGGCACGTCCAGGGCGGCGAGCGCGCCGGCGTCCCAGGACTCGTCGTCGCCGCCGGCCGAGGCCTCGGCGGGCTTGGTGCCGCCCGCGGCCAGCACGGTGGTGACGATGGCGTCCGCGGCGCGGAGCGCGTCGATCAGCTCGGGCTCGGGGGCGCGGAGGGAGGCGACGAAGAGGGGCAGCGGGCGGGCGCCCGCGTCCTCGATCCGGTCGCACAGGGCCGCTACGAAGCCGGTGTTGCCGCTCATGTGGTGGGCGCGGTAGTAGAGCACGGCGACGGTCGGGCCGGTCACGTCCGTACGGGCCTGCCGCTCCAGCGGTCCCCAGGTGGGGGCGGCGGCGGGCGGCTCGAAGCCGTGGCCGGTCAGCAGCACGGTGTCCGAGAGGAAGCGGGCGAGCTGGTCGAGGTTGGCCGGGCCGCCGTGCGCCAGGTAGGCGTGCGCCTCGGCCGCGATACCCACCGGGACCGTGGACTGCTCCATGAGCTGGGCGTCGGGCGCCTGTTCACCGGTGAGGACGACCACCGGGCGGTGCTGGTCCTCGGCGAGCAGCAGGTCCAGCCCCTCCTGCCAGGCGCGGAT
The DNA here is from genome assembly GCF_044544985.1 of Streptomyces sp. NPDC053427. NCBI lineage: Bacteria > Bacillati > Actinomycetota > Actinomycetes > Kitasatosporales > Streptomycetaceae > Streptomyces > Streptomyces sp. NPDC053427. Next base: position 26,159 of record NZ_JBITYA010000010.1, read on the forward strand.
GCCGCCCAGGAGGCGGACGACGACGAGGTCGGTGCCCTCCAGGAGCGCGGGCAGCTCGGCGAGGTCGAGGCGGGCGGGGTTGGCGAGCCGGTACGGCACGGGCCCGGTCGCAGCGCGGGCGCTGAGCAGGTCGGTGTCGGAGGTCGACAGCAGCAGAAGCATGCGAGCGCAGGCCTTCCTCGGGGTGTCCGCGCCCCGGGTGGTCGTAAGGACGGCGGGAGTTCCTGACTCACCCGGCGGTGGCCGGGTTCACAGTGGCGGGACCGCGCCGGATTCTCACCGGGCTTCCTCCCTCGGGCCCTGGGGCCCGGCGCCGTCGCTGGCGTCCGGCGGGTCAGCCGACCCACCGACCTGCATAGTAAGGGCTGTGCCGTGGGTACGGGAGGGCACCTCCCGGACCGCCGCCGCGGGCGCCTCCGCCCCGGATCCGGGGCGCACCGACGTCGGTATGCTCGCCGCCATGCCGCCCTCCCCCTCGCCGCGCCCCCATGGCGCCCCGCCGCCCGTACGGGACCGCGGTGACGCCTGCCCGGGAGCGCTGCGGCTGCACTCCGCCGCGGACGGGCAGCTGGCCCGAGTGCGGCTGCCCGCCGGAGATCTGACGGCGCGTCAGGCAACGGCGCTGGGGGACGCCGCGGACCGGCTCGGCGACGGCCGGCTGTCCCTGACCTCCCGGGGGAACGTGGAACTCCGCGGACTGCCGGACGGCTGCGGCGGCGAACTCGCCGGTCTGCTCGGCGACGCCGGGCTGCTGCCCTCCGCGCGCCACGAACGCATCCGCAACATCCTCGCCTCGCCGCTCGCCGGACTCGACCCTCACACCCCGTCTGACGTGCGGTTGTGGGCCCGGCGGCTGGATGAGCTGCTGTGCGCGAGCGCCTCGGCGCCGGCGCTTTCGGGCCGGTTCCTGTTCGTCCTGGACGGCGGGCGGGGCGATGTGGCCGCGCTGGGCGGTGATGTGAGGTTGGTCGCAGAGCGGGGCCCCTCCGGGGACGGCCGGGACGGTGCGCTGCTGCGGGTCGGAGACGATCCGGCGGCGGTACGGGTCGCCGGGGCGGATGTGCCGCGGGCCGCGCTGGCCGCGGCAGAGGCCTTTCTCGCGGCGGCCGAGGCGAGCGGGTCCGGTGCCTGGCGGGTGACGGAGCTTCCGGCCGGGCACGCGCTGACGGCGCGCGGCGTCGCGCGGTGGCTGCGGGAGGCGGGCATCGCGACGGAGTACGTGGCGGAGTCCGCGGACGCGGATCCGACGGCACCTGCTGCCGCTCGCACACCCCCCGACGCGCCTCCCCTCCCCGGCATCGTCGAAGGCCCCGACGGCCGCCGCGCCCTCTCCGTCCTGGCTCCGCTCGGCCGCCTCACCGTCGCCCAGTGGCGCCTGCTGACCGCCGTGGCCGCCGGTCACGGATCCGGCGAGCTGCGCCTCACCCCCTGGCGCGGCGTCGTCGTCCCCGGGCTGTCGGCCGCGGCCGCCGCCCCCCGGCTGCGTGAACTGGCCGCCGCCGGACTGATCACCGACCCTGACTCCCCCTGGTACCGGATCGGCGCCTGCACCGGTCTTCCCGGCTGCGCCAAGTCCCGTACCGATGTCCGCGCCGACGCCGGGTACGCCGTCACCACCGGCACCGTTCCCGTCCCCGCGGACGGCGCCGGCCTGCCCGTCCACTGGTCGGGGTGCGAGCGCCGCTGCGGCCGTCCGCAGGGCGGCGCGTGGGTCGACGTACTGGCCGACGCCGGTGCCGGGGGCGGCTACCGGGCCTCCGTCGTACGCCCCGCAGCCGCCCCCGCACCTCCGCTCCCGCAGCAACGCCGCAACGACCCCCGTCCCCACCACCCCGAGGCGCAGTGACGTGACAGTGTTCGACTACGAGAAGGACGGCGCGGCGATCTACCGCCAGTCCTTCGCCACCATCCGCGCCGAGGCGGACCTCGCGAGCCTGCCCGCCGACGTCAGTCAGGTCGCGGTCCGGATGATCCACGCCTGCGGCATGGTCGACCTGGTACGCGATCTGGCCTTCACCCCGGGGGTGGTGGCCGCCGCCCGTGCCGCGCTCCGTGCCGGTGCCCCGATCCTGTGCGACGCCAACATGGTGGCCAGCGGCGTGACCCGGAAGCGGCTGCCCGCGGACAACGACGTCGTGTGCACCCTGACCGACCCGTCCGTCCCGGACCTGGCGGCCCGGATGGGCACCACCCGCAGCGCCGCGGCGATGGAGCTGTGGCGCGACCGCATGGCGGGCTCGGTGGTCGCGATCGGCAACGCCCCCACCTCCCTCTTCCGTCTCCTGGAGATGATCGAGGAGGGCGCGCCCCGCCCGGCGGCCGTCATCGGCATACCCGTCGGCTTCATCGGCGCGGCCGAGTCCAAGGATGCGCTGATCGCCCATCCGTCGAAGCTGGACCACATCGTGGTGCGCGGGCGGCGCGGCGGCAGCGCCATGACCGCGGCCGCGATCAACGCCATTGCGAGCGAGGAAGAGTGAGCGTGAGCGAGCAGCAGGCCAACGCCCCTGAAACCGGCCGTCTGTACGGCGTGGGGCTGGGCCCCGGCGACCCATCGCTGATGACCGTACGGGCCGTACGCGTCATCGCCGAGGCCGATGTGGTGGCCTACCACAGCGCCCGGCACGGACGCTCCATCGCGCGTTCCATCGCCGCCGAGCACCTCCGCCCCGACCACATCGAAGAGGCGCTGGTCTACCCGGTCACCACCGAGTCGACCGACCACCCCGGCGGCTACCGGGGCGCGCTGGATGAGTTCTACGAGGAGGCCGCGGCCCGGCTCGCCGTCCACCTGGACGCCGGGCGCACCGTCGCCGTCATCTCCGAGGGCGACCCGCTCTTCTACGGCTCCTACCAGCACATGCACAAGCGGCTGGCCCACCGCTACCCGACCGAGGTCATCCCCGGCGTCACCTCCGTCAGCGCCGCCGCGGCCCGTCTGGGGAAGCCGCTCGCCGAGGCCGACGAGGTCCTGACGATCCTCCCCGGCACGCTCCCGGAAGAGGAACTGACCGCCCGTCTGGCGTCGACCGATGCGGCCGTCGTCATGAAGCTGGGCCGCACCTTCCCCACCGTCCGGCGCGCCATGGAGCGCTCCGGCCGCCTCCCGGAGGCGTGCTACGTGGAGCGCGCCACCATGCCCGGCGAACGCACGGACGCCCTGTCGGCCATCGACTCCGACACCGTCCCCTACTTCTCCGTCGCCGTCGTCCCCAGTCGGATCGCCAACCCTCCGCAACCTGCCCACCAGGGCGAAGTGGTGGTCGTCGGCACCGGCCCGGCCGGCCCCCTCTGGCTGACCCCCGAGTCCCGCGGCGCCCTGGCCGCCGCCGAGGACCTCGTCGGCTACACCACCTACCTCGACCGCGTCCCGGTACGCCCCGGCCAGCGCCGCCACGGCTCCGACAACAAGGTCGAGTCCGAGCGCGCCGAGCTCGCCCTCGACCTGGCCCGCCGCGGCCGCCGGGTGGCCGTGGTGTCGGGCGGCGACCCCGGCATCTTCGCCATGGCCACGGCCGTCCTGGAGGTCGCCTCCCAGGACCCCTACCGCTCGGTCCCGGTGCGGGTGCTGCCCGGCGTCACCGCCGCGAACGCCGCCGCGGCCCGCGCCGGCGCCCCCCTCGGCCACGACTACGCGGTCATCTCCCTCTCCGACCGCCTCAAGCCCTGGGAGGTCATCGCCGAACGCCTGCGCTCCGCGGTGGCCGCCGACCTGGTCCTGGCCCTCTACAACCCCGGCTCCCGCAGCCGCACCTGGCAGGTCGCCAAGACCCGCGAACTCCTCCTGGAACACCGCGCCCCGGACACCCCGGTCGTCCTCGGCCGCGACGTGGGCGGCCCCGAGGAGTCCGTCCGCACCGTCCGCCTCGCCGACCTCGACCCCACCCAGGTCGACATGCGCACCATCCTGCTCATCGGCTCGTCCCAGACCCAGGCGGTACGGCGGGACGACGGCACGGACCGGGACGTGGTGTGGACGCCCCGGCGGTATCCGGAGGCGTAGGGAAGGCCGCGGCCCCTGTCCTCGGTCACCCGGACGCCGGTGCGGTGCTCAGGGGCTCCCGGCACAGCGTGCAGCGGTCCGTGCCGTCCCATGCGCCCCAGCCGAACACCCCGGGTGTCAGGGCCTCGCCCTCCAACTCCGTGCGGACCGCCACGCGGTAGGCCCAGACGGCCGAGAGGTAGGGGTGGTAGACGTCGTGGAAGGCGGGTGACGTGTGCCGGGCGCCCGCGGCGACCGTCCGCTGGAGGGCGCGCAGGCGCTCGAACATCTCCTGCCCGGCGCCGGCGATCTCGGCCGTCGCGTCGATGTACAGCCGCTCGCGCACCTCGTGGATCGCGGCATCGTTCAGCGCCGCGCGGGCGGCGACGTCGAGATCGGGCTCGGCGTCCGGGTCCTGGGCGATGTGCCGCAGGCGCGTATGGCACACCCCGGCGGCGGTGATGAACTCGATGTACACCGCCCGGCGCCGCGCCTGGCTGCTGCGCTCGCCCTCATGGCGGTGCCGCAGGTGATCCGCCAGCACCGTGCCGGAGATCGCCATCACGCCACCGCTCACCGTCGCGACGAGGGTCCCCCAGTCCATGCCGTCCCCCTCACGGTGTCGTGGCGTCAGGCAGTATCGCTCAACTGGGCCTGTTCTGCGATCGATTCGCCCCGCCTGGCGCCGTCCCCGAAAGGCGCCGCCACCACTCCACCGCGGCCGCCGGATCCGCCACCTCGGGGACCCCTTCCGGCGTCGGCGGGCGGGTCACGACGATGACCGGCACGCCCGCCTCCCGGGCCGCCGTCAGCTTGGCGGCGGTGGCCGCGGCGCCGCTGTCCTTGGTCACCAGGACGTCGATGCGGTGCTCGCGCAGGAGGGCACGCTCGCCGTCCAGGGTGAAGGGGCCGCGGTCCAGGAGGGTCGCCATCCGGGGCGGGTGCGGGGGTTCGGGGGCGTCCACGGAGCGGACGAGGAACCAGAGGTCGGCGAGGTGGGCGAAGTGGGCGAGGCCCATGCGGCCGGTGGTGAGGAAGACGCGGGTGACGGGGAGGGTGGGGAGGAGGGCGGCCGCCTCGTCGAGGGAGGCGACCGGGTGCCAGTCGTCGCCCGGGGCCGGTACCCAGCCGGGCCGGCGGAGGGCCAGCAGGGGAACATGGGCGGTGGCGGCCGCTTCGGCCGCGTTGTGACTGATCGTGCCGGCGAAAGGATGGGTGGCGTCGATGAGCGCGTCCACCGCGTGCTCGCGCAGCCAGCGGGTGAGGCCGGCGGGGCCGCCGAACCCTCCGATGCGCACCTCTCCGTCGGGCAGCCGGGGCGCGGCGACCCGGCCGGCGAGCGAGGTCGTCACGCGCAGGCCCGGATCCGCCGCCAGGGTCGCGGCGAGGCGGCGGGCTTCGGTGGTGCCGCCGAGGATCAGTACGTGGGCGAGGGGGCGCTCGTCGATCATGAGGTGTGGGTTTCTCCGTGGCTGAAGGACAAGCGAAGGGTACGGGGCACGCCGCGGGAGGCCGTAGCGCCCAGCTCGCGCACACCGGGCTGCGGCCCGGGTGGACGACCGGGGCGTGTGCGACGGCGGCGAGCACGGCCGCGTACACGGCGCTGCTGAGCGGCGACTTCCCGGATCCGGTGACGATCACGCTACCGAAGGGGCAGACGCCGTCCTTCGCCCTGGCCGTGGAGGAGCTGGCGCCGGACCGGACCGGTGCCATGGCCGGGGTGGTGAAGGACGCCGGGGACGATCCCGATGTGACGCACGGGGCGCTGGTGCGGGCGCGGGTGCGGCGGCTGGCGCCCGGCTCGGGGGTGCGCTTCGCGGCGGGGCCGGGGGTCGGGACCGTCACGCGGCCGGGGCTGCCGCTGGACGTCGGCGAGCCCGCGATCAATCCCGTACCGCGGCAGATGATGCGGGAGCATCTGGCGGCGGTGGCCGAGCGGTTCGGTGCCACCGGGGCGGATGTCGAGGTCGAGATCTCGGTCGATCACGGGGAGGAGATCGCCCGCAGTACGTGGAACCCCCGGCTGGGGATCCTGGGCGGGCTGTCCATCCTGGGCACCACCGGCATCGTCGTTCCGTACTCCTGCTCGGCCTGGATCGACTCCATCCGCCGCGGGGTGGACGTGGCGCGTGCGGCGGGGCGGCGGCATGTGGCCGGGTGCACGGGGTCGACGTCGGAGAAGACCGTGGTCGCCCTGCATCATCTGCCCGAGGACGCGCTGCTGGACATGGGGGACTTCGCGGGGGCGGTGCTGAAGTACATCCGGCGGCATCCCGTCGAACGGCTCACGATCTGCGGCGGCTTCGCCAAGCTGTCGAAGCTGGCGGCCGGTCACCTGGATCTGCATTCGGAGCGGTCGCAGGTGGACAAGGGTTTCCTGGCCGAACTGGCCCGGCGGGGCGGCGCGGGGGAGGAGCTGGCGGGCGCCGTCGCCGAGGCCAATACGGGGCTCGCCGCGCTCCGGCTGTGCGAGGCGGCGGGGGTGCCGCTGGGCGACCTGGTGGCGGCCACCGCCCGGGACGAGGCCCTGGCCGTGCTGCGCGGCGCCCCGGTGACCGTCGACGTCATCTGCATCGACCGGGCGGGGCTGGTGGTGGGACGGGCGGAGCCGCGGGGGCCGGACGGCTCGTAGCTAGGACGCGTCTTCGTGGCCGATTCTGACCGCGATGCCGTCGAGCACGCAGTCCAGCCCCGTCTCGAACTGCCAGGCCGCGTCGTCCTTGTGTGCGGCCCCGACGGTGTAGCGCCGGTAGGTCGGGTAGCGACCGGTCTCCATCAGATAGGTCATCTGGGGCGCGAGCGCGCGGCGCCTCTCGTCGCCGCTGTCCCAGCCGTTGTCCGCCATGTACTGGCGCAGCGCCACCTCGGACTGCGTCGCGCCGTGCACATAGGCGTTGACCGCGCGGAAGGCGGCCATGATCGTGTCGGTGTCCATGCCGTGCATGTCGAGCGCGGCCAGCTGGCGTTCCGCGGCCGCCATCCGGTTCGGCGTCAGCACGAAGTGCGGCGCGGGCAGCTGGGCCAGCCAGGGGTGGCGCAGCATCATGGCGCGGTTGCCCAGCGCGTAGCCGCGCAGGACCTCGCGCCAGCCGGTCACCTCGTCGGGGACGGCGAGTTCGGTCATGACCTGGTTGACCATCAGCGCCCACAGGTCGTCCTTGCCCGCGACATGGCGGTACGCGGCCATCGGCGCGACGCCCAGCTCGGTGGCGAGGCGGCGCATGGTGACGGCGGCGAAGCCCTCGGCGTCGGCGACCCGCACCGCCACCGCGGCGATCTTCTGGGGCGTCAGTGCGGCACGGGGCGTGGCCGTGGGGCGCTCCAGGCGCTCCCACAGCACGGGCTGATCCGCACCGTCGCTCTTCTTCCGGGCTGCCACGTGGGGCTCCTCTCCGGCCGCTCTCCGGCCGGCCGATCGTGTACAGCGTATCGCCAGTAGACGATGTACACATCGACGTGTACGTTGTACGCATCTCGATACGCCGTACGCGGAGTCGTACGCGGGGTGGTACGCGGCAGGGGGATTTCCATGGGCACGCAGCCGCAGCAGCTCCACATCGCGGTCGCCGTCGGCAGCACCCGGGAGGCCTGCGCGCGGTCGAGCAACTCCGGCTCGTCATGGCGGAGTTGCACGCCACCACCGTCCGCCACACGGTCGGCCGCCACCACGCCTGGGGCCTGTTCGACGAGACGCACGCGAGGAAGGACGCGGGGAGCGACACCGCGGCCGAGGCCATGCTCGATCAGCTCGCCCATGAGGTCTCCCCTGCTCGAGCGAAGCCGAGAGCTCGGGGAAGGGCCCAGGCGCCGCGGGACGCCGGAACCGCCCGTCCGTACGCCGGCTGACACGGCACCGGGGATTTCCGAGGAGGGAAGAATGCACAAACGTACAGAAGAGGACACGACCGGGACCGGCACCAGCCACCCGCCGAACCCGGCGCCGCCATCGCAGCTCGCCGTCCTGGGGCTGCTGCTCGGCATCATCCTGGCGGCACTCGACGGCACGATCGTCGGCACCGCCCTGCCGACGATCGTCGGCGACCTGGGCGGCCTCGAGCACTTCTCCTGGGTGGTGACGGGCTATCTGCTCGCCACCGCCGTCACCACCCCGATCTGGGGCAAACTCGGCGACATGTACGGCCGCAAGGGCGGCTACCTTGCCTCGATCGTGGTCTTCCTCGCCGGCTCCGTGCTCTGCGGGCTCGCCCAGGACATGGGCCAGCTGATCGCGTTCCGCGCGCTTCAGGGGCTCGGCGCGGGCGGCCTCTTCGTGGGCGCGCTCTCCCTTATCGGGACGCTTCTGCCGCCCGCACAGGCGGGGCGCGCGCAGTCGATGATCGGCGTGATGATGCCGGTCACCATGATCGGCGGCCCGCTGCTCGGCGGCTTCCTCACCGACCAGCTGAACTGGCGCTGGGTCTTCTACGTCAACGTGCCCGTCGGCGCCGCCGCACTCCTGATCGTCGGGCTCCGCATCCGGCTCCGCGGCGAGCGCAGCGCGGCCCGCATCGACTTCCCGGGCGCCGCACTCCTCACCGCGGGCATTCTGGCGCTCACCCTGCTCGGGGCCTGGGCCGGCACGACGTACGACTGGATCTCACCGCAGATCGTGGGGCTCGCCGCGCTCTCGGCCGCCGCCCTCGTCTGGTTCGTCCGGGTGGAGCGACGGGCGCCCGAACCCATCATCCCGCCGCGCCTGTTCAGCGACCGCAACTTCACGCTCGCGCAGGTGCTGACCTTCCTGGTGGGCGCGGCGATGCTGGCCGCGGCGAGCTATCTGCCGCAGTACATGCAGTTCGTACAGGGCATGTCGTCGACGCAGAGCGGGCTGCTGCTCCTGCCGCTGATGCTCGGGATGATGGGGGCGCAGCTGTTGATCGGACGTGCGGTCGGCAACGGGGGCGGATACCGCCGGTACCTCATCGCGGGCGGCGCCCTCGCGACGGCGGGCGCCCTGGCCCTGCTCACGGTCGGCGTCAACACCCCCACGGCCGTGGCGTCCGCGCTGACGCTCGTCTTCGGCGCGGGCCTCGGCTGCCTGATGCAGCCCGCGATGCTGATCACCATGAACAGCGCGGATCCCCGCGACATGGGCGCGGCCAGCGGCACCACCACGCTCCTGCGCTCCATCGGCGGCTCGCTCGGCGTCGCCGTGCTCGGCTCCGTCTACGCCGGACACATGGCGACCACCCTCACGGACCGGCTCGGCCGGGACGGAGCGCGGCTCGCCGGCGGCCACGACATGCCCCCCGCGGTACTGCGCGGACTGCCCGAGCCGGTGCGGAACGCCTTCCGGGAAGGCGTCACCGGCGGCATGCACGGCGTCATGATCGGTACGGCCGCGCTGTGCGCCGTCAGCTTTGCGGCCGCCTGGCTGATCCGCGAGGTGCCGCTGCGGGGGGCGGCAGCCCCCTCCGGTGAAGGGGACTCCTCAGGTGAGGGGGACTCTTCAGGGGAAGCGGTGTGACGCTTGCTCAGCAACGCGGAGGACGTCCCGGCCGGGGAAGTGACTTGAGTCTCCCGTGACTGGAGACAGCAGAGTTGGGGACATGAGCGCGACGACCCTCTTCTCGATCGGGGAGCTTGCCCGGCGGACCGGCCTGCCCGTGAGGACCATCCGGTTCTACTCCGATTCGGGGGTGGTCGCGCCGACCACCCGAAGCCCCGCCGGCTATCGGCTCTACGACCTCGACGCACTGCTTCGTCTGGAACTCCTCCGCACACTGCGCGAGCTGGGCCTGGACCTGGCCACGATTCAACGGGTACTGGACCGCGAGCTCTCGGTGGCGGAGGTCGCCGCGGCGCACGCCGACGCCATGGACGTCCGGATCCGGGTGCTGCAACTGCGTCGGAGCGTTCTGCGAGTCGTGGCCGGACGCGGGTCCGATCCCGAGGAGATCAAGCTCATGCACAGGCTCACCCAGTTGTCCGGCGAGGAACGCCGACGGTTGATCGATGATTTCCTGGAGGGCACCTTCGGCACGGTGGATGCCGACCCGGCCGCGGTGGCAATGGTTCGCGCTGCCACTCCCGACCTTCCCGATGATCCGTCCAGCGAGCAGGTCGCCGCGTGGGTGGAGCTCGCCGAGCTGGTCGGCGACGAGGACTTCCGGGCCCGGATGCGCCGGACGGCCATGCGCCAGGCCGCCGGGCGCACGCTCGACATCGAGAGCGAGGCCGGCGAGGAACTGATGGAGTTCACCCGTCGGAAGGTGGCCGAGGCCATGGAGTCGGGCATCGACCCGCTCGGCAACGGGGCCGTACCCGCCATCGACGACCTTGTGCAGCGCTTCGCCGAGGTGTTCGCGCGCACCCCTGACGCGGAATTCCGGGACTGGATGGCCCAGCAGTTCGAAGAGGCGCACGATCCCGGGGTGGACCGGTACTGGCGGCTGGTGTGGAGCGTCAACGGCTGGCAGGTGGTACCGAGCCTGATTCCGGTGTACCCCTGGCTCATTCAGGCCCTGCGGAATGACCGCGCCGCATAGTCACCGCAGTGGAAACCGCCCCGGATCCCTGAACGAGTCCACGAGGCGGCCTGCGGGCATGGCGCGAGGCCGTCCGAGCTGCCCCGCTACGCCCCGCTCTCCCCGTTCTCCCCGCACGGCGCATGCGGGCGCTCCCGGTCCGCCGAGTACAGGTGGCTGTCGCGGAACTGCTCGGCGCCCAGCGTCCGGCCGACCATGATCACGGCCGTACGGACCACGCCCGCGGCCTTCACCTGGTCGGCGATGTCGGCGAGGGTGCCGCGCAGCACGAGTTCGTCGGGGCGGGAGGCCATCGCGACGACGGCGGCGGGGCAGTCGGCGCCGTAGTGCGGGAGGAGTTCGGCGACGACCCGGTCGACGTACATGGCGGCCAGGTGGAGAACCAGGAGGGCGCCGCTGCGGCCCAGCGTGGCCAGGTCCTCGCCCTCGGGCATGGGGGTGGCGCGCTGGGCGACGCGGGTGAGGATGACGGTCTGGCCGACGGTGGGGACGGTCAGTTCGCGCTTGAGGGCGGCGGCCGCGGCGGCGAAGGCCGGGACGCCCGGCACCACCTCGTACGGCACCCCGGCCGCGTCCAGGCGCCGCATCTGCTCGGCCACGGCGCTGAAGACGGACGGGTCGCCGGAGTGCAGTCGGGCGACGTCGTGGCCCTCCTCGTGGGCGCGGACCAGCTCCGCGATGATGGCGTCGAGGTCCATCTGCGCGGTGTCGATGAGCCGGGCGCCGGGCGGGCACCCGTCCAGCAGCTCGCGCGGCACCAGGCTGCCCGCGTAGAGGCAGACGCCGCAGGAGGCGAGGGTACGGGCGCCGCGCACGGTGATCAGGTCGGCGGCGCCGGGACCCGCGCCGATGAAGTGGACGGTCATCGTTCCTCGTTCTCCAGATGCTCCGTGGGTGGTGTGGGGCGTGGTTTCACGTGAAACGACGCCCCACGTCGGGGACGGCCGGCTTCACGGCCGCCCACTGGGTGACCGGCATCGCCTGCCGCCAGCCCGTGAAACCGCCGACCGGGACGGCATGCGCGACGGCGAGGCGGACGAGGTCGCCGCCGTGCCGTCGGTAGCGTTCGGCGAGCAGCGCCTCGGACTCCAGCGTCACCGTATTGGCGACGATCCGGCCGCCCGGCGGCAGCGCTTCCCAGCACGCGTCCAGCAGCCCGGGGGCGGTCAGTCCGCCGCCGATGAACACCGCGTCCGGCGTCGGCAGGCCGACGAGCGCCGAGGGCGCCGCGCCCTGGACGACGCGCAGCGAAGGGACCCCGAGCGAGCGGGCGTTACGGCCGATCCGCTCGGCCCGCACCGGATCGCGTTCCACGCTGACGGCGCGGCAGCTGCGGTGCGCGCGCAGCCACTCGACGGCGATGGAGCCGGAGCCGCCGCCGATGTCCCAGAGGAGCTCGCCGGGGGCGGGGGCGAGCGCGGCGAGGGTGGCGGCGCGGACATGGCGCTTGGTCAGCTGGCCGTCGTGCTCGTATGCGTCGTCGGGAAGGCCGGGGACGAGGGAGAGGCGGCGGGCGTGCGGCTCGCGGACGCAGTCGAGCGCGATGACGTTGAGGGGATCGGCCTCGGGCGGCTCCACCCAGTCGGCCGCCGTGCCCTCGGCCACCCGTTCACGTCCGCCGCCGAGCTGTTCGAGGATCCGCATACGGGTGGGACCGAAGCCGTGGGCGCGCAGCAGCGCGGCGACCTCACCGGGCGTGCCCGCACCGGCGGACAGCACCAGCAGCCGCCGCCCGTCGTACAGCGCCCCGGCCAGGTTCTCGGCGGGCCGCCCGACCAGCGTGACGACCTCCGTCTCCTCCACCGGCCAGCCGAGCCGCGCGCAGGCGTACGAGACGGAGGAGGGATGCGGCAGCACCCGCAGCGGGGGCGCCTCTTGTCCCCGTACCTCGTTCAGCGTCCGCCCGATCCCGTAGAACATCGGGTCGCCGCTGGCCAGCACGCAGACCCGGCGCCCGGCGTACGCGGCGAGCAGCCCCGGCACGGCGGGCCGCAACGGCGACGGCCACGGCACCCGCTCGCCCGCGCACTCCGCCGGCAGCAGCGCCAGCTGCCGCGCCCCGCCGATCACCACCTCGGCCTCGCGCAGGGCCTGCTGCGAGGCGGCCGGCAGACCGTCCCAGCCGTCGGCCCCGATGCCGACCACGGAGAGGGGTGCTGCGGGGGTCACTGCCGGTACCTCGGGGTTCGTTCGGGGGCGGGGCGGGATGCGGGGGAGGGACGGGATGCAGGGGAGGGGGTGGGAAGGGAACTCTACTGACCGGCGAGTACGGGTCGCCCGTGGGGGCGAGCCAGGGGCACCCATCAACCCCCGCACACCCTTATTGCATATAGTTTGCAATTGCGGTCAGGAGAGAAGAACCCGGGAGGAAGGGAGCGGCGCGGTGGGCTCGCCGGTGGTGCTGGGGATCGAATCGTCCTGCGACGAGACGGGGGCGGGGCTGGTGCGGGACGGGCGGCTGCTCGGGCAGGCGCTGGCGTCGAGCATGGACGAGCACGCCCGGTTCGGCGGCGTCGTCCCCGAGATCGCGGCCCGTGCCCATGTGCATGCCCTGACCCCGGTCGTCGGGGCCGCGCTGGCCGATGCGGGGCTGCGGGCCGGGGACATCGGGGCGGTCGCGGTGACGACGGGGCCGGGGCTGTCCGGGGCGCTTCAGGTGGGGCTGGCGGGGGCCAAGGGACTGGCGTATGCGCTCGGTGTGCCGCTGTACGGGGTGCACCACCTGGCGGGGCATGTCGCCGCCGACACCCTCGAGCACGGCCCGCTGCCCGACCCCTGCGTCGTCCTGATCGTCTCCGGCGGCCACACCTCCCTCCTTCTCGTACGCGACCTGGCGCGCGACCCGATCGTGCACCTCGGCGACACCCTGGACGATGCCGCCGGCGAGTGCTTCGACAAGGTCGCCCGGGTCTTCGGGCTGCCGTATCCCGGCGGCCCGGCCATCGACCGGACAGCGCGCGAGGGGGATCCGCGCGCTGTCCCCTTTCCCCGTCCGCTGACCGCGGGCCCGCCCGGGAGCCGCTTCACCTTCTCCTTCTCGGGCCTGAAGACGGCCGCGGCCAGGTGGGCGGAGAGCCACCACGCCGCGGGCCGCCCCCTCCCCCTCGCCGACGGCGCGGCCTCGCTCCAGGAAGCGGTGGCCGATGTCCTCACCCGCAAGGCCGTGGCCGCCTGTACCGAGCACGGGGTCTCGACGCTGGTCGTGGTGGGCGGGGTGGCCGCCAACTCCCGGGTGCGGTCGCTGGCCCAGGAGCGCTGCGCGGCGGCCGGGATCCGCCTGCGGGTGCCGCCGCTGCGGCTGTGCACGGACAACGGCGCGATGATTGCGGCGGTCGGGGACCTGCTGGTCCGGGCGGGGGCCGAGCCCGCCCCGCTGGAGGTGTCGGTCGATCCGTCGGCGCCTTTGGAGTATGCGGCGCTGCATCCGGTGGCCGGGGAGCGGGTCCTGCGGCAGACGCTCAGGCCGGCCGGCCATCGGTCCAACTCCGCGTCCGTCCTCGCCCCTTCCGCCGCCGAGGGGTCGTAGCCGCTCCGGTACCGCAGAGCCACCCGGGCGCGCTCGGCACGTTCAGCGCGCTCCCGCCGGGGCGAGCAGCGGGTACCAATACGTACCCGTACCCGACGTGTCGTGGCCGCCGCGGCGGCACCGCATCCCGGCCAATACCCGGGGAAGCCGGGATGACCTGCGCATACGGCGGGTCAACGGCGGAGGTCGATAGGGAAGTTGCCGGATTCCGGCGAGCCGCTAAAGTGCCTGGACGATCTTCGATCATTCCTTCGTCGTACGCCTAGCCCTACCTGGAGAAACACACACCGCAGCACACGCCGGAACCCGCCGCGGTCCGCACCGCAGAACGCATCGCGGGACGAACTCCCCCACGTATCAGGGGCCTCGATTCCCTCAGGGGTTTCGCTCCCCCCATTCGTCCCGACACAATCACCACCCCGCACCGCCCGCAGCCGCCATCGCTCACGAGGACCTGTTTGATGTCAGCACGGATACCCCCCCGCCGTCAGGCAGCGCACACGCCGTTGGGAGCGGCCCTGCGCACCCTGGCGGTCTCTCTTGTGGTGACCGGGGGGCTGTGCGGGTGGGCGGTGATGCTCGCTCCGCAGTCCGTGCGGACGCTGTTGGCCTGCGGTGGCGGGGCCGGTGCGGTGGCGCTGAGCGCCGCGGTGGCAACCGCCGTTCATCAGCAACGGCTCGTACGGCACTACCGGTCGCGGATCGGGGACATCCGGGACGAGGCCGACCGGCTGGCCGACGAGACGCTGCCCGCGCTGGTCGCGGAGCTGCGGGACGGCGCATCGGTGGACACCGCGCTCAGCCGTACGACCACGCCGACGGCCGGGGCGCACCAGCGGATCATGCGGACGCTGGCCGCGGAGGTCGGACTCGGTGAGCGGATGCGGGCCGCGGCGATGTCCGCGTGCGCCAATGCCGCCGGCCGGGTGCAGGCGCTCGCCACCGGGATGCTCGCGGACCTGCGCGAGATGGAGGACCGGCACGGCGAGGAAGTGCTGGGCGACCTGATGAAGCTGGACCATACGACGGCGCAGGCGGGGCGGCTGGCCGACAGCATCGCCGTACTGACCGGGGCCCGCTCCGGCCGCCGCTGGAACAAGCCGATCGCGATGGAGAGCATCCTGCGCGGCGCGATGGGGCGGATCAGCGCCTATCGCCGTATCCAGCTGCACAACAGCAGCGAGGTCGCCATTGCGGGGCACGCGGCCGAGGGCATCATGCATGCGCTGGCCGAGATCATGGACAACGCCACATCGTTCTCGCCGCCGCTGTCCCCCGTGCATGTGTACGTGGAGGAGGCGCAGGCCGGTGTGGTGGTCAGCGTCGAGGACAGCGGACTGGTGATGAGTGAGGCCGCGCTGCAGCGGGCCCAGCAATCGGTGTCCGCGGCCACGCTGGACCTGATGTCGCTGTCCGGGACGCGGCTGGGGCTCGCGGTGGTGGGCTGTCTGGCGCGCAAGCACGGGTTGAACGTGTCCTTCCGGCCGTCGGCGCGCGGCGGCACGGGCGTCATCGTGCTGATTCCGCAGCAGTTGGTGACGGAGGCGCGGCCGCCGGCCCCGCAGGCGGAGCGGCCGCCGATCGCCGACACGGCCGTGACGGCAGCGCGGCCCGCGGTCCCGGCTCCCCGGCGCGCCCCCGAGGCCGAGCCGGAGGGCGGGTACCCGCTTCCGACGGGGACCGAGCCCGCGCCCCAGGACCGGCCCGCGCCCGGGTTCGAGGCCCCGGCGCCGCTCCCCAGGCGAACCTCCCGCGCCCAGGCCCCCGAACCGCGGGCCGAACCCGAACCCGAACCTCAGCCCGAACCCGAGCCCGCCCCGCCGACCGAATTCGGCGAAAGCGGCCTGCCCAAGCGCCGCCGTGGCCAGACCCTGGCCTCCGCACCCATGGGTACGGGACCGGCGCACGGCCGGGCGCCGGGCGCCGCCGGGACCGCGCGGCCCGCCCGCTCCCGCGAGGAGTCGGCGGCCCGGTTCCGCGCCTTCCGTAAGGCCGTCCAGGGCACGTCCGCCCCGGACGCCGCCGACGGCACCCGTACCGATGCCGCCCCGGACACCCGTACCGGCGGCTCCCCCGCGTCACCCCCCGCACCCTCTCCAGCACGTCCGGAGGACGAGACCCGATGAACACCACCGACCACAGCCTCGATTGGATGCTGGAGAACCTGCTCCAGAAGACCCCGGGCGCCCGGCATGCGCTGGTCCTGTCCCGCGACGGGCTCAAGCTGTGCCACTCCAAGGACCTGACCGTCGATCAGGCCGACCAGCTGGCCGCCATCGCCTCCGGGATCCAGAGCCTGTCGCACGGCGCGTCCGTGGAGTTCGGGGACGGTACGGGCGGCGTACGGCAGGCGATGACGGAGTTCCACGGCGGCCTGCTGTTCATCGTGGAGGCCGGGAACGGTGCCCATCTGGCGCTGATCGCCGTCGAGGACGCCGACGTCGGCCTCATCGGCTTCAACATGAACGAGCTGGTGGAGCAGATCGGCGAGTATCTGCAGGCCGCCCCGCGCGGTGAGGGCGGGACCGGCACGCCGGGGCAGCCCGCATGAAACGGCTCGGTCCTGACGATGATCCGGACCGGCTCTACACCGTGACCGGCGGCCGCAGCCGGTCGGCCGACGACCGGACGCTCGACCTGGTGACCCTCATCGTCAGCGAATGCGATCCGACACCGGGCATGCAGTCCGAGCATGCCCGGATCCTGACCATGTGCCGTCGCCCGCTGGCCGTGGTCGAGGTCTCGGCGGAGCTGCGGATGCCGGTCAGCGTGGTCCGGATCCTGCTGTCCGACCTGCTCGACCGCGGGCAGGTCACCGCCCGCCATCCGCGGACTCCCGCGACCGCCCAACTCCCCGCCGCCGACCTGCTGAAGGAGGTGCTCGATGCACTCCACCGCCTCTGAGAACGCGGCCACGGCCGTAGCGGCCGGCACCGACGCCGACCGCGTTCCGCTGAGCGCCACCGCCGACAACGGGCTGAAGATCGTGATCGTCGGCGGCTTCGGCGTCGGCAAGACCACCATGGTCCGCTCCGTGAGCGAGATCCGGCCGCTGAACACCGAGGAGACGATGACGCGGGCGGGCGTCGGCGTCGACGACCCCACCGGCGTGGAGGGCAAGTCGACCACCACGGTCGCCTTCGACTTCGGCCGGATCAGCATCAACGACAGCGCGGTGCTGTATCTGTTCGGCGCGCCCGGCCAGGAACGCTTCTGGTTCCTGTGGGACCGGCTGTTCTCCGGCACGCTGGGCGCGGTGGTCCTGGTCGACACCCGGCGGCTGGACGACTCCTGGTACGCCATCGACCGGTTGGAGGCGCACGGGATGCCGTTCATCGTCGCGCACAACGACTTCGGTGGGGAGCCGCACACCCTGGAGCAGATCCGCGACGCGCTGGATCTCTCCCCGGACGTGCCGCTGATCGGCTGCGACGCGCGCGACCGCGAGTCCAGCAAGACCGTGCTGATCGCGCTGGTCGACCATCTCCACGCCCTGTCCCTCCGGGAGACCGCGGAGAGCGCACCGTGACCGAGCAGCAGCACCCCCGGACCGGCGGCTGCCCCATGCGGCCCGGCACGGACGCCATAGCGCTGTACGGCACCGACTTCGGCACCGACCCGGCGAAGCTCTACCGCGAGATGCGGGCGCGGTACGGGACGGTCGCGCCGATCCTCCTGGACGGTGACGTCCCCGGCTGGTTCGTCCTGGGCTACCGCGAACTGCACCAGGTCACCAGCAACCCCGAGCTGTTCGCGCGCGACTCGCGGCGCTGGCACGCCTGGGAGCAGATCCCCGAGGGCTGGCCGCTGATGCCGTTCGTCGGGCACCAGCCGTCGGTGCTGTTCGCCGAGGGGGCGGAGCACCGGCGGCGGGCCGGGGCCATCAGCGACGCGCTGACCGCGATCGACCAGTTCGAGCTGCGGCAGATCTGCGAGCGGCTGGCGGACGGGCTGGTCGATGCGTTCGCCGGGTCCGGCGAGGCCGATCTGATGGTCCACTACGCAGCCCGGCTGCCGCTGCTGGTCATCGCCGAACTCTTCGGCTTCCCGGGCACCGAGGTGTCCGAACTGGCCGCCGACATCGCCGCGTCGCTGAACGCCGACGACGGCGCGATCGCGGCGCACCAGCGGGTCGCCGCCCGGATGCAGCGGCTGGTCAAGGCCCGGCGGGCCAGGCCGGGCGCCGATGTGCCGTCCCGGCTGCTGGCCCATCAGGCGGGGCTGGCCGATGCGGAAGTGGTCATCGACCTGCTGGTGGTGATGGCCGCCGCCCAGGCGCCGACCGCCAACTGGATCGGCAACACGCTGCGGCTGATGCTGACCGACGACCGGTTCGCGGTCAGCCTCTCGGGCGGGCGGCGCAGCGTCGGCCAGGCCCTCAACGAGGTGCTCTGGCACGACACCCCGACCCAGAACTACATCGGCCGCTGGGCGGCGCGCGACACGCAGCTCGGCGGCCGCCGGATCCGTGCCGGGGATCTGCTGATCCTCGGCCTGGCCGCCGCCAACACCGACCCGCAGGTACGGCCGGACTTCAGCGAGGCGGGCTCCGACGGCAACCAGGCCCATATGTCCTTCAGCCATGGGGAACACGCCTGCCCCTATCCGGCCCCGGAGATCGCCGAGGTGATCGCCAAGGCGGCGGTGGAGGTGCTGTTGGACCGGCTGCCGGACGTGATGCTGGCGGTGCCCGCCGAGGACCTGGTGTGGCACCCGTCGCTGTGGATGCGCGGCCTGGTCGGGCTGCCGGTCGGGTTCACCCCCGCGTACACGCCGATTCCGGCGATGCGGGCCTCGGGCGCGGTCTACGGCTGATCCGGGTACGGGGCGGTGTTTCACGTGAAACACCGCCCCGCGAAGGGAGTTGCACCGCCCGGCGAAGGAAACTGCGCCGTCCGGCGAAGGGACTTACCCCGCCGGCACGAACCGCACCGGCAGCGCATCCAGCCCCCGCGTGAACACCCCCTGCTCCCGCGGCTCCGCGCCCGGCGCCGGCGTCACCTCAGGCAGCGCGTCCAGCAGCTGGGCCACGCCCACCTCGACCTCCGCCTTCGCCAGCAGCGCGCCGACGCAGAAGTGCCGCCCGAGGGCGAACGAGAGATGGTCCGCGGCGGCCGAGAAGGCGGTGGTGGCCGACAGGTCCGCACGGTGGATGTCGAAGGTGTCCGGGTCGGCGTAGCGCCGCTCGTCCCGCCCGGCCGCGCCGATCAGACAGGTGACGGTGGAGCCCTTGGGCACCTCGCCGCCGCCGATGGTGACGTCCTCGGCGACCTGCCGCATGATCATGTGGACCGGCGGGGAGTACCGCAGCGTCTCCGCGAACGCCGGGGCGATCAGCGAGTGGTCCGCGCGCACCGCGGCCAGCTGCTCGGGGCGGCGGAGCAGGTTGTGCATCAGGCTGGATATCGCCTTGTCGGTGGTCTCCCCGCCGGCCGTCAGCAGCAGGCTGCAGAACGCCTTGATGTCCTCGTCGCTCATCCGCGTCCCGTCGATCTCCGCGGCGCAGAGCGTGGACAGCAGATCGTCGCCGAGGTGGTCGCGGCGCTCGCGGATGACCGGCAGCAGATACGCGGCGAACTCCTCGCGGGTGCGCAGCCCCGCCTCGGCGACGTCCGGGTCCTGGGCGAGGTTGCCGAGGAATCCGATGATCGCGGTGTACCAGCGATGAAAGCGCTGGTGGTCGCCCCGGTCCAGCCCCAGCATGTCGACGATGACATTGACGGGGAAGCGGGTGGCGAACTCCGCAACCAGGTCGGCGCTGCCCGCGTCCCGGAACCCGTCGATGAGCTCACGGGCATTGCGCTCGATCACCGGCAGGAACGACCGCTCCAGGGTGTTGCCCCGGAAGGCCGGCGCGACCAGCGCCCGGCGCACCGCGTGCTCCCGGCCGCTCATCTGCAGGATGGTCCTGCCGTGCACCGGCTCCAGCTGCCAGTCGTAGTTGTCCGTGGTGAACGCCGGGTCCTTGAAGGCCCGTTCGACGTCCTCGTACCGCGAGACGATGTAGCTCTGTGTGGCCTCGTGGTGCAGCAGCGGGAAGTCGTCGCGCAGCACGCGATAGGCGGAATACGGATCCGCGGCGAATTCCGGCGACAGGATGTCCGGCGCTTCTCGGTTCACGGGCACGACTCTCCTCGGTAGGTGTACGGGACACGGACCGCGGCGTCGCGGGCCGTCCGCAACCCCAAGATCGTCTCTTTGGCATGCCCTTATCAAGAGGTTCCCGCCGTCGGCATCGCACCGAACCGGAAACCGTCGGTCCGCTTCCGCGCCTCGGCCCGCCCCGCGCGCTCATCCGCGCACACCGCTCTGACCAGGCACGATACGCCGTTCGACGGTAATGACAACGGTCACCGGTGCAGCCTTTGGATCTTTCGCCGAAGTGCGGTTTGCTTCGCAACGACGACCCAGGAAGGAGCGCGCCCATGACCGAGCACGCCCACAGCCACGGGCACGGCCACAGCCAGGCAGGCGGCCACTCGCACGGCGTCTCCCCGGACGCCGACCGGCGCTGGCTGCGCGCCGCGCTCCTGCTCCTCACCGCCTACATGGCGGTCGAGGTCGTCATCGGCGTCCTGGCCCGTTCCCTGGCGCTGATCTCGGACGCCGCGCACATGCTCACCGACGCGGTCTCCATCGTCCTGGCGCTGATCGCGATGCGGCTGGCCGCCCGCCCCGCGCGCGGCGGCTACACCTACGGCCTCAAGCGCGCCGAGATCCTCTCCGCCCAGGCCAACGGCATCACCCTGCTGCTGCTGTCCGCCTGGCTCGGCTACGAGGCGGTCAAGCGGCTGATCTCACCGCCCGAGGTGACCGGCGGACTCGTCCTCGTCACGGCCCTCTCCGGCATCGTCGTCAACCTCATCTGCACCTGGTTCCTCTCCCGGGCCAACCGCTCCAGCCTCAACATCGAGGGCGCCTACCAGCACATCCTCACCGACCTGTTCGGCTTCGTCGCGACCGCCGTCTCCGGCCTGATCGTGCTGACCACCGGCTTCGAACGGGCCGACGCGATCGCCTCGCTCGTCGTCGTCGCGCTGATGCTGAAGGCCGGTACGGGCCTGGTCCGCGAGTCCGGCCGGATCTTCATGGAGGCCGCGCCGGCCGGCGTCGACCCGGACGCGCTGGGCGACCACCTGGTGGCCGAGGACCAGGTCATCGAGGTCCACGACCTGCACATCTGGCAGATCACCTCCGGCCAGCCGGCCCTGTCCGCGCACATCCTGGTGGCCCCCGGCGGCGACTGCCACAAGGTCCGCCGCCGCCTCCAGGAACTGCTGAGCACGGAGTACGGCATCACCCACGCCACCCTCCAGGTCGACCACGTGGGCGAGGAGTCCGCCGCCCCCGACGTCCTGACCCTCGGCCCCCGCACCGACACCGAGCCGCCCGCCGCCGACCACTGCGAGAACGCCCACGGACCGGTCCACCGACCGGGGCCGCACCGGCACTAGCGTCGCTCCGACGGCCGCCCCGGGCCGCGTCCGCGGACCCCGCCCGCCGCGCCCCCGCGCCCCGGCGCCACCTGGCGAGGCACTGCGCGCCGGCAGACAATGGTGGACGGAACGGATGGTGGCCAGGAAGCTGCGGCCGCACGCCGGTAGTCGTCCAGGAGACAGCGATGCGCCAGACCAATCTCGCCGGGGAGACGGCCCCCTACGTCACCGCCCGCGAGGAGCTGCGCCACGCCGAGATCGAGCTGATGCGGCACCGCGAACGCGTCGCGGACCTGCGTCGGCGGCTGCCGCCGGGACCCGTCGTCGATGACTACGCATTCGAAGAAGGCCCCGCGGACCTGGGGGCCGGTGACGCCCCGACGCAGACCGTACGCCTCGGCGAGCTGTTCACCCGGCCCGGTCGTGACCTGGTCGTCTACCACTTCATGTACGGCAAGCGGCAGACCCGGCCCTGCCCCATGTGCACGATGTGGATCGACGGGTTCAACGGCATCGCCCACCACCTCGCGCAGAACATCGACTTCGCCGTCGTCGCCGCGGCCGAACTGCCCACGCTGCGCGACTACGCCCGAAGCCGGCAGTGGACGAACCTGCGCCTGCTCAGCGCCGGAGCGAGCACCTTCAAGTACGACCTCGGCAGCGAGGACGCCGAAGGCAACCAGGACTCGACGGTGTCGGTGTTCACCCGCGACGACACCGGATCGGTGCGCCACTTCTACTCGGCGCACCCCCGCATGTCCGAGGACATCGACCAGCGCGGCATCGACCTGCTGAGCCCGGTGTGGCACGTCCTCGACCTCACCCGCCGCGGCCGCGGCGACTGGTTCGCCTCGGTCAGCTACTAGAACGTCCGGCGGATCACGGCCGGGGCGGCCTCGGACCGCGTCCCCACCCGTAGGTGAAGGCCTCCTCGAACTGCTCGACGTGACTGATCATCGTCAGTCTTCATCGTCCGGGTAGCCCCACTTGATGTCCGCCTTCGCGGCCAGCGCCACCGCCTGCACCGCGCCGTGGACGCGGCTCTCGAACGTCGGCTGCCACTGGCCGAAGCGGGTGATGATCAGCGGGTACTCGGTGCCGCCGACCACCTCGATCCGGCCCTCCCACTCGTCCACCACGAAGCTGATGTCGTGCTGGATCCCCTCGTCTTGCGCCACGTCGTTGAGGGCGTCCGCGATCCGCTCCGCCTGCTCCGCGTCCAACGGCCCGGTGACGGTGATCTCAAGGTCAATGTTGACTGACATACCGTAATGCTATGGGCAGAGCCCGGGGATGTCCGGAGTACCTGATCACCCGTTGGCACCGCCCCGGCTCGCGCCCGCCGCCCGTCCGGTCTTGCCTGGAAATCTGGCCATAGTCCCTCCCACCAGGAAGGACCGGACGCGATGTCAGCGAGCGCACCCGTACGCCCCCGCGGCCGGGTGACGGAGGCGGAACGCCTGCCCGAACAGTCCCGGCGACGGCCCGGCCGCGCGCTGGGCGCGGGTGCGCTGCTGCTCATCGGTGCGCTCCTCCTGCCGCTGAGCCTGGCCACGGTATGGGCGCGCAGCGAACTGACCGACACCGACCGGTACGTGGCCACCGTCGCGCCCCTCGCCGCGAACCGCGCCGTCCAGGACGCCATCGTCCACGACGTCACCAACGGGGTGATGACCCATGTCCACCTCGACGGCCTGCTGAAGGCCATTCCCCGCCCCGAACGGGCCGCGCTGCTCAAGCGCTTCACCCGGGGGCTGCGCGAGTTCGTCGGCAAACAGGTCCGCCAGGTCGTCACCGGCCGCGCCTTCCCCGCGGTGTGGACCGCCGTCCACCGCAGCGCCCACCAGGCGCTGGACGGCACCCTCACCGCCTCCGGGGACGCCCCCGTGACCCTCGACCTCACCCCGATCCTCGACCGCGTCCGGCAGCAGCTCGCCGGCAACGGACTGGGCATCGACATCGCCCACCGGATCCCCCGCATGGGCGCCGAGGTCGTCCTGCTGCGCTCCCCCGACGTCCCCCGCGCCCGCCTCGCCTACCGGGCCGTCCGCACCGCCGCGCCCCTGCTCCCGTCGGCCGCGGCGCTCTGCCTGCTGGCCGGGCTGCTGCTGGCGCGGCGCCGGCGACGGGCGCTGATCTGCGCGGGAGCGGGCTGCGCGGCGACGGCTGCCCTGCTCGCGACGGCCCTCGCGCTGCTGCGGGCCCGTGTGCTGGAGGGGCTGCCGGCCGTGGTTCCGCGGTCCGCCGCCTCCGCGTACACCGATGCGCTCACCGGTTCGCTGCGTGACGGGGTGGGGACCGTCATCGGGGCGGCGCTGGCGACGGCCGTGCTGGCGGCGGTGGGGCCGCCTGCGGTGCGGGTGGTGCGGCGGCTGTGCGCCGCCGGGGCCGGGTGAGCGCGGACGGCCGGGGCGGGCGGCCCGGTGACGGGTGACGGGTGCCGTTTAGGCTGTCGGCATGACCTGCCAGTGGTGCCGAGGCACCGGTTACACGACTCGGGCGCTGGCCTACGCGTCCGGCGTGGACCCGTTCCGGGGGTCGGCGGAGACCGTGCACCGGGCGGCGGAGTGCCGGCACTGCCGGGGGACCGGGACGTATGACGCGCGGCGGGATCCGACGCTGGATCAGTGGCGCGGCGAGGAGCGGCCGGACGCGCCGTAGCCGCCCCGCTCAGCCGTCGATGCGCAGGCGGGCGGCGATCGGGCGGGGGACCTCGTACGGGCGCTCCGGGGGCAGCAGGCGCTGGGCCTGGGCGGTGCGACCGCTCCGGACGAGCGCGGCGATCTTGCGTACGCGGTCGGTGAGGTCGGTGAGGCCGACCACCCACTCCTCCGCGTAACTGCCGATCAGAGCACGCCCGATGCCCACCTGGATGCTGTAGTGGTTGAGCGGGGCGCCGCGCAAGGAGCGTTCGGGGTCCCACTGGACGTGTACGGGAGCTTCGGCGACCGCGGCGGGGTCGGCGGTCGTCAGAACGGCGCGGGAGAGGGCCTCTTCCCAGCCGGTCCGGGTGATCCGCACGGCCAGGATCCGCTGCTGGCCCGGCTTCTGCGCCCAGTTGCTGCGGTGCATCAGCCAGCGGAACGACGGCTTGATCCAGGTCATGCGGCCGAACGAGAACGGCGGCACGAAGCGGCCGGCCCGCAGGGCGGCGTCGGCGACGGCGGGTGCGTAGGCCTGGTAGACGACGAGGGTGGTCGCGTCGTGGTCGGCGCGTATCTGGCGGAGCATCGGAGGCAGGCTGCCGGACCGGGGCCCCGCGCTGCCACTGGTTTTCACAAGGCGCGCGGTCCCGCGGGGCGGCCGCCCCGCGGGACCGCGCGGGGCTCAGATCGCGACCACCGTCTTGCCCTGCGCCCGCCCGGTGCGGCTTGCGGAGAGCGCCTCGGGGGCCTCGTGCAGGGGGACCTCGCGACCCACGAGGACGGTCAGCCGGCCCGCGTCGACCTGTCCGGCGAGGATTTCCAGCAGCTGGGGGGAGGGGCGGTTGACGAAGTTGAAGCCGCGGAGGTTGTGTTCGGTGAGGACGTCCGCGTCGGCCGAGCCGATGAGGGAGACGGCCGTGCCGCCGTCCCGTACGGTCCTGGTGAGTTCGACGAATCCTTCGGGGTCGCTGGTCATGTCGATCAGTACGTCGACGCCGTCGGGGTAGGCCGCGAGGACCTGGTCCGCGACCGGCCCCGCGGTGTGGTCGAAGGTCGCGGCGGCGCCCAGGTTCCGCATCAGTTCCGCCATCGCCGGGCGGGCGGTGGCCAGCACCTCGGCGCCCCGACCGGCCGCGAGTTGGGTGGCGAAGGTGCCGACGCCGCCGGTGGCGCCGACGATCAGGACCCGTCGGCCCTCGCTGATCCGGGTCTCCTCGACCAGGTTGTACGCCGTCATCCCGGCCGTCGGCACGGCGGCGGAGGTCGCGTAGGTGACGCTGCGGGCGGCCGGGGCGATCGCCTGCTCGTCGGCGACCGCGATCTCGCAGTACGATCCGCCGCCCTGCTCCGGCCGCTGGAACTGCCCGAACACCGCGTCCCCGACGGTGAACCGCCGCACCCCGGTCCCGACCGCAAGCACCTCACCGGCCCCGTCCGACCCCAGGACCAGCGGGAAGACGGCCGGTACGGCGCTGCCGAACTTGCCGTCGGCGAGCTTCCAGTCGACCGGGTTGAGCCCGGCGGCGGCCAGCCGCACCAGGACCTCACCCGGCCCTGGCTCGGGCTGTGGCAGTTCCATGAGCTGCGGCTGTTCACCGAATGCGCTGACTGCTACGGCTCTCATGTGGCGTTCCCTTCCACCCTTCCCCAACCGGAGGTCACCCGTCCCCAACCGGCGGCCGAAGTGGATCGTAAGCACGCCGGTGGGGCCGGATGCGGCAGGAGACGAGGCGGTGTTCCGGAAGCAACTCGTATGGCCGGGATCAGGCCCCCGTTCGACGGTGTCCCGCCCCGGTCGGGCCCGCCGGGGGTGCGGTCGGGCCCGACTCCGCCTATACGGCGTGCAGCGCGAGCGTCGGGGACAGCCGCGCCGCCCGTACGGCCGGATAGAGGCCGGCGACGGTGCCGATCACCAGCGTCGCGCCGAAGCCGCCGCCGACCGCCCACGGCGGCACCACCCAGGGGATGCCGCCCGAGGCCGCGAAGGCGTAGGTGGCGGCCGCGCCCAGCACGATCCCGGCCAGGCCGCCGAGGCCCGACAGCAGGAGCGACTCGGTGACGAACTGGAGGCGGACCTGGCCGCGGGTGGCGCCCATGGAGCGGCGCAGGCCGATCTCGTGACGACGTTCCAGAACCGAGATGATCATGGTGTTGGCGACGCCCACACCCCCGACGAGCAGCGCCACCCCGCCCAGCCCGAGCAGCAGGTCGGTGAACGCACCCTCGGTCGCCGCCTTCGCCTGGAGCGCCGAGGACGGGTCGGTGACCTGGACGTTGCGCGGGTTCTCCGGGTCGACGGTATGCGGGATCAGGTCGCGTACGTCCTGGACGGAGGCGTCGGTGGAGCGTTCGTAGAGCGCGGTGGGGTGGCCGTCGAAGGCGAGCAGCTTGCGTGCGGCCGGCCAGCCGACCAGGGCGGCGCGCTCGATCTCGGGGGCGAGCGGGAGCGGGTCGAGGACGCCGATGACGGTGAAGTAGCGGCCGCCGATGGCGACCTGCCGGCCGACGGCTACGCCGAGCCGCCGGGCGGAGACATGGCCGAGGACGACGGAGGGGTAGCGGCCGTTGGCGGCGTTGAGCCAGGTGCCGGAGGTCATCGAGCCGCGCAGTGTGCGCAGGAGTCCCTCGCTCGCGGCCTTGACGGTGATGCCGCCGGTCTCCTCGGGCGGGATCTTCTCGCTGCGCCGGACCGGCTGCCCCAGGTCGCCGGTGGCGCCCACCTGCTGGACCCCGTCGATGCGGCCCACCATCCCCGGCGACCGCTCCGACAGCTGCACCTTCTCCCCGAACATGCCCTGGCCGGGCGTGGCGACCAGCATGTTCGTACCCAATGCGTCCAGTGTGCGCAGCAGTTGGGCCTTGCTGGAGGCGGAGATGCCGACCACCGCGATCATGGTCGCGATGCCGATGGCGACACCGAGGGCCGACAGGACGACGCGCAGCGGGCGGGTGCGCAGGCCGGCGGAGCCGACGTGCAGGACATCGCGGGGCCGCAAGGGGGCGGGGGTGAGCCGGGTGCGCCTCATCGCGCCACGCTCCGGACGTCGTCGACGATCCGGCCGTCGCGGATCCGGACCTGCCGGGGCAGCTGTGCGGCGATCTCGCTGTCGTGGGTGATGACGGCGATGGTGGCGCCCTCCTTGTTGAGGTCGTGCAGCAGGGCCATGACCGCGGCGCCGGAGGCGGAGTCCAGCGCGCCGGTGGGCTCGTCGGCCAGGAGAAGGTCGGGTTCGCCGACCACGGCCCGGGCGATGGCGACGCGCTGCTTCTGGCCGCCGGACAGCTCGTGCGGGCGGTGGCCCATCCGGTCGGCGAGACCCACCCTCTCCAGCGCCCGCGCCGCCCGGCGGCGCCGTTCGGCGCGCGGCAGTCCGCTGTAGAGCAGGCCCTCGGCGACGTTGTCCCGGGCGCTGATGCCGGGCACCAGGTGGAAGGACTGGAAGACGAAGCCGATGTGCTGGGCGCGCAGCGCGGAGAGCTTGCGGTCGCTGAGGGTGGCGATGTCGTGGCCGGCGAGGGTGACCGCGCCGGCCGTGGGGCGGTCCAGGGTGCCGACAATGTGCAGCAGGGTGGATTTGCCGGAGCCGGACGGGCCGACGATGGCGAGCAGTTCGGCGCGCGCCACCGTCAGGTCCACACCGCGGAGGGCGGCGACCCCGCCGGGGTATTCCTTGGTGACGCCGGACAGTTCGACGACCGGTTCGCGCCACAACCACCCCGACGGCCGGATCACCCTCAGCATCGACGGCCGCCCCTGAAGATCACCAACACCGGCCCGCCCGTCCCCGCCGAGTCCGTCCCGTACCTCTTCGAGCCGTTCCGCCGCCTCGAAGCGCGCCGCCACGCTCCCGGAGAGGGCGCGGGCCTGGGCCTTTCCATCGTCGCCTCCCTCGCCCGCGCCCACTCCGCGGAGGCCACCGCGCACCCGAATCCGGGCGGGGGGCTGACGGTGCGGGTGGTCTTTCCGGCGCGGTCGGCCGAGTGAGGACGCACGCCGGCCGCGAGGCAGGGCCCGCACGGCCCGGGGGGCAGAGCCCCGATTGCTCGCATGACGAGACCTCCGCGCCCGGGCGGGATTCAATGGCTCAATGATCCGGTTCGACTCCGTCACCAAGCGGTACCCGGACGGCACCACCGCCGTCGACGACCTCTCCTTCGAGGTCGGCGAGGGGGAGCTGGTGACCCTCGTCGGCCCGTCCGGCTGCGGCAAGACGACGACCATGATGATGGTCAACCGGCTCATCGACCCCACCCACGGGGCGATCCATGTCGACGGCGCGGACATCTCCGGCGTCGACCCGGTGCAGCTCCGCCGCCGCATCGGCTACGTCATCCAGCAGACGGGCCTCTTCCCGCACCGCACCGTCCTGGACAACACCGCGACCGTGCCGGTCCTGACCGGCTGGAAGAGGGCCAAGGCGCGCGAACGGGCCGCCGAACTCCTCGACCTGGTCGGCCTGGACCCGGCCGTCTACGGTTCGCGCTACCCCGAACAGCTCTCCGGCGGCCAGCGCCAGCGCGTCGGCGTGGCCCGCGCGCTCGCCGCCGACCCGCCCGTCCTGCTGATGGACGAGCCGTTCGGCGCCGTCGACCCGGTCGTCCGCGACCGGCTGCAGAAGGAGTTCCTGCGTCTCCAGGCCACCATGCACAAGACGGTGCTGCTGGTCACCCATGACATCGAAGAGGCCATCCGGCTCGGCGACCGGATCGCGGTCTACGGCGAGGGCCGCATCGAGCAGTACGACACCCCCGCCAGCGTCCTCGGCGCCCCGGCCTCCCCTTACGTCGCCGAATTCGTCGGCACCGACCGGGCGTTGAAGCAGCTCTCGGTCACCGGCATCGACCGCGACGACCTGGAACGCCCGCCGTTCGCCCGCCTCGGCGAACCGGCCGCGGAGGCGACCACGCGGCTGCGCTCCGAGGGCGCCCGCTGGGCGGTGGTCCTCGACGAGGACGGCGAACTGCACGGCTGGGTCGGCGCGGAGGAGATGGCGGGGGCGACCGGCCGCGTCCTCGACCACGCCCGCCGGATGGAGGCCTGGGTACCGGTGACCGGCACCCTCAAAGCGGCCTTCAGCGAAATGCTCAAGCACGACGCGGGCTGGATCGCGGTCCTGGACGGCCACCGCTTTCTCGGCGTCCTCACCCCGACCACGCTCCACGAGGCGCTGCGCCGCACCATCGACTCGGACGAGCGGGGGGTGCCGCGGGAGCGGGCCGAGGTGGATTCGGTGCCCACGGAGTGAGCGGGGCGATGTTTCACGTGAAACGCCCACGGGCGGCCGTTTCACGTGAAACAGCCAGGGCTTCCGGGTCCGAACGCACCGGCTCAGCTCCCGGAGTTCTTCGGCAACAGCCCTTTGGACACGAGGTAGTGGTGCGCCACATCCGCCGGAAGCCGCCGCCAGCTGTCCACCTGCTCGTTGAGATGCGCCAGGTCGGCGGTGGTCAGCACCGTGTTGAGGCGGTTGAGCGCGGCGGCGGCCCGCGCACTGCCCGCGCGGGAGCGGTTGACCACGGGGATGATGTTGTCGGCGTTCTGCAGCTTCTTGTCGTCGGTGAGCAGCACCAGCCCGAACCGGTCGAGGGTGGCGTCGGTGCTGGTGGTGAGCACCATCTGGTCCTGGCCGTTCTGGACGGCCTGCTTGGCGGGGGTGGTGCCGACGCCTTTCGGGTCGACGGCGGTGATGTTGATGCCGTACGTCTTGCGCAGCCCCGGCGCACAGAACGGCCGCTGGACGCACTCGTCGCCCGCCGCCAGACGCACCGGCAGCTTGGCGCGGCCCAGGTCGCTGAGGGTGGTGAGGTGGTGCCTGGCGGCGTAGGAGGCGCTCACCGCGAAGGCGTTCTGGTCGACGGCCCGGCCGGCCGGTAGCGCGGTCAGACCCCGCGGGGCGGCCAGCTTGCGCAGGGCGGCCATCGTCGCGTCGCGGTCGGGCGAGGCGACGGGGGCGGCCTTGGGCCCGTGGTCCTTGGCGTTGAGCCAGTCGGCGAGGGTGGCGGCGTACTCCGGGACGACATCGATCTGGCCGCTCTCCAAGGCCGGTTCGTACAGCTCGCGGTTGCCGACGGTGAGGATGTCGGTGCGGTATCCGGCGTGGTCGAGCAGCGCCGCGTACACCTGGGCGAGCAGCTCGCTCTCGGTGAAGCCGGCCGAGCCGATGGACAGCTGCCGGCTGTCGCCGGGCGGGGCGGTGATCGCGCTGCGGTTCTCGAGGGAGGGCCCGCTGGTGCAGCCGGCAAGGGCGGCGGCGACGACGGCCGCTACGGCAGCGCGGGCGCCCCTCACCGGATCCGCCCCCGCGCCCACGACGGCGCGAGCCACTGCCCCAGCTCGAACGCGGCCTCCATCAGCAGCGCGAAGACCGCGACGATCACCGCGCCGGCGACCACCTGCGGCGTGCTGGCGAGATTGAAGCCCGCGGTGATGATCCTGCCCAGCCCGCCGCCGCCCACCAGCGCGGCGAGGGTGGCGGTGGCCACCAGCTGCACGGCGGCGATCCGGACACCGGTCAGGATCAGCGGAAACGCCAGCGGCACCTCGACCCGCCAGACCAGCTGCGTCCCGGTCATCCCCATGCCCCGCGCGGCCCGCACCACGTTCTGGTCCACCTCGCGCATCCCGACGTACGCATTGGTCAGCAGCGGCGGAATCGCGAACAGCACCAGCGCGATGACGGTCGGCCACTCCCCGTACCGTCCGAGGGGCGTCAGCAGAAGCAGCACCAGCACGGCGAAGGTCGGCACCGCGCGGCCGATGTTGGCGAGGTTGACGGCCAGCGCGCCGCCGCGCCCCAGGTGACCGAGCGTCAGTGCGATCGGCAGCGCGATCACGGTGCTGATGGCCAGGCAGGCGAAGGTCAGGACGAGATGCTGCCCGAGGCGGTGCCAGACGCCGTTCTCGCCGGACCAGTTGGCGGCGGTGGTCAGCCAGGACCAGACCTCGGTGAGGGTGTTCACGCCCGCCGCCCGGATGCGGTGAGCGGCCGCCTGGCTCCGGCGCCCGCCGTACGGCCGCGCCGCCGCGCCTTCCACCCCGCCCGCCGCCAGGGCGTGAGCAGCCGTTCCGCCCCGAGCAGCAGCACATCGAGGACGATCGCGATGATCACGCAGAGCACGGACGCGGTGAGCACCTGCGCCTTGAAGAACGCATTCATCCCGGCGTAGATGAGATTGCCCAGCCCGCCGTACCCGACGATGGCCCCGACGGTGGTGAGCGCGACCGCCGAGACGGTGGCGATCCGCAGCCCGGCCATCGCCGCGGGCAGCGCCAGCGGCAGCTCCACGGTCAGCAGTTGCCGCATCGGCCCGTACCCCATCCCGCGCGCGGCCTCCTTGGCCTCGGCCGGGACGCCGTCCAGCCCGGCCAGGAGGTTCCGGACGAGCAGGGTGAGCGAGTAGAGGGCGAGGCCGACCACCACGAGCGTGGCGGACAGCCCGTACACCGGCAGCAGCAGGGAGAACATCGCCAGCGAGGGGATGGTGTAAATGACCGTGGTGATGCCGAGCACCGGCCCGAGCGTCCAGCGCCGGCGCCGGGCCAGCAGCGCCAGCGGGACCGCGATCAGCACCCCGAGGGCCACCGAGATCACCGTCAGCTGGAGGTGCTGACCGACCGCGTCGAGCAGGATCTGCCGGCGGGTGCTCACGTAGTCGCCGCAGATCCAGTCGTTGTGCGCCAGGCAGTCGTCCGGCGGCGGTGCGGTCACGCTTACGAGTCCATCCCGGCGGCGGCGGGGTGTCGCGCCCACCGCGTCCGATCGGGTCCCGCCGCTCGCGCTCCGCGGACGCACCCGACGCACCGGACGCGGACAAGCCCTCTCCCCGCCCGACACACAAGCATCCGACGGGACATCCGGCCTGGCACACCCGACGCAGGCACCCGACGCAGGCGCCCGACGTAGACACCCCACGTAGACACCCCACGTAGACACTCGACGTAGACACCCCGCCTATACATTCGGTGAATACACCCTATGTATAGTTCCTGAAGTCCGTTCGACCACTGGTCGGCGCGGTGGGTCATACCCCGCCGCGCCGCGCTGCGCCCTGCCCAAAATCGCAGGTCAGACCATCAACAGGGGCTCGGTCGCGGACGCCCGTACACCGCCCGCGTCCGAAAGAGACCCGCATGCCGAAGCAGAAGTCCGCGGTCCGCAGCACGTCCATAGCCGGGCTGCTGGCGGCCACCTCCCTGGTCCTGGCCCTCAGCGGCTGCGCCACGTACGACGTCACCGCCCCGGCCGACGCCCGCGCCGCCGCGACCGCGGACGGCAAGAACGCGGACGGCAAGAACGGTGACGCCAAGAACGGTGACGCCAAGAACGGTGACGCCAAGAACGGTGACGGCACCAAGAGCGCGAACGCCCCCGACGTCGACTGCAGCAAGGCCAAGTGCGTGGCCCTCACCTTCGACGCGGGCCCCAGCGAGAACACCAACCGCCTCCTCGACATCCTCAAGAAGGAGAAGGTGCACGCGACCTTCTTCATGCTCGGCAAGAACCACGTCGCCGAACGCCCCGCCGAGGTCAAGCGGATCGATGCCGAGGGCCATGAGCTGGCCAACCACACCTGGTCGCACAAGATCCTCACCGACATCGAGCCGGGCGAGGCGAAGCGGGAGCTCTCCCGCGTCCAGGACGCCGTAAAGAAGATCACCGGCAAGACGCCCCGGCTGATGCGCCCGCCGCAGGGCCGGACCGACGAGAACGTCTCCCGGGTCAGCAAGGAACTCGGCCTGGCGCAGGTCCTGTGGAGCGTGACCGCCAAGGACTACCAGACCACCGACTCCGCGCTGATCACCAAGCGGGTGCTGGACCAGACCGAACGCGACGGCATCATCCTGCTGCACGACATCTACAAGGGCACCGTCCCGGCCGTCCCCGGCATCATCGAGCAGCTGAAGAAGCGCGGCTACACGATCGTCACGGTCTCCCAGCTGCTCTCCCCGGCGAAGCCGGAGCCGGGCATGGTCTACCGCCCGTAGCGCCACGGGACAGCGGGAGACGGACGGCGCAAGGCGCCGTGCGACACCGCCACGGCATGCGAAAGGGGGCGCCGGACGAATCCGGCGCCCCCTTCGCTCACGCTCTCGTCAGCCCCGCGACTGCTCGGCCTCCACACGCTTGCGATCGGGCGCACCCGGCGACGCGGCCGGCGCGTTCGACGGCGGCGTGCCCCGCCCCGTGCCCGGGGCCTGCGACGGACCGGTCCCCGGATTGGGCGGCGGCTTGACGGCCTCGGTGTCCTGGGGGAACGTCAGCTGCTGGCTCATCCACTCCATGGCCGGAACCACCTCGCGCCGCCAGGTGGCGAACTGGTGGCTGCCGCGCGGCAGGATGATGGAGTCGACCGTCATCGGCGGCTTGGCGGCCTGGATGAACTTCATGGTGTCGCCGTAGTCCGGCTCACCCTTACGGCTGCTCGCCACCAGCGCGGAGATCTGCGGCGCGGGCAGGTGCTTCAGCCGCCACAGCAGATCGTGCTCCCGCTCGCGCTTGGCGCCCTCGATACCGGTGCCGAAGAGGCTGCCGGTGGTCAGGTCGTCCTTGATCGCGTAGTCACCGGAGAGCGAGACCGCCGAGGTGTAGATCTTCGGGTTGCGCATCGCCAGCTGGAGCGAGCACGTACCACCGGACGAGTATCCGAACGCGCCCCAGGCGCTGGGGTCGCGGCCGACCCGGTAGGCCGACTTCATCGCGTCCGGCAGGTCCTTGGTGAAGAACGTCTCGGCCTGCGGCCCGCCCGGCACGTCCACGCACTCGGTGTCCCGCGGCGGCGCGATGGTCGGCCGGACCATCACGATCACGGTCGGCTGCATCTTGCCCTGCGCGATCAGCCGGCCCGCGTTCTGCGGCACCTGGAGGTGCTGCGCGAGGTTCATGATGCCGCCGGGGTATCCGCTGATGACGACCATGACGGGGAACCGCTGGCGGCGGAACTGCGGCTGGAAGTACTGCGGCGGCAAATAGACGAAGCCCGGGTTGATGGCCCGGGTCCGGCGGCCGATGATCCGTACGGACTCGACCTTGCCCACCTTGTCGGGGGCGCCCTTGGGCAGACCGGTCACCCGATCGAGACCCTGGGGACCGGCCGGTTGGACCAGCCCGCCCTTGATGTTGCCGATCGAGGCGTACTTCCCGCCGTTCTGGCTCACGGACACCGGGGCCTGCTCATTGTTGCCCAGCAGCTCGTCCCAGCTGCCGTAGAACTCAAAGCTCGAATTCACCGCGAGAGCGAGCGCGCAGACGATCGACAGCTGGGTGGCCACGATGGCGCCGAGCCTGCCCAGCACCGGCCGGACCCCGCTCCGCGACAGCCGGGGCCAGAGCCAGACCGTGGCAGCCACACAGGCCAGAGCCAGCACGACCACCGTGATTTCGAGCGACTGACTGGTCAGCCCCATGCGCCCACATCTCCCGTCACCCCCGTAAGGGTTCTTGCCTACGTTCCGGCCGCCTAGAGGCACAACGGGCGGCTCGGGACAATGGTCACCGCAGAAGACGGGCGCACCTGCGAATCGGATACCTGAACGACTTAGTTCTTACCTATCTCTTGCTCAACCGTTTCCGGGGCGTGATGTGGGACGGCCGAGCGACGACCCGGGCGCCCCTTCCCCCGTCAGGGGCGCCCGGGTTGCACCGAGCGGCGGCCCGGCTGCCGATGCCGGCATCCCGAGCCGCCGCGGGCCTCTCACACGCCGATGTCGCGCCCGTCCTTGCGCCACACGCTCACCACGGAGGGCCGCACCAACGCCCCCGGCCCGTCCGGCCACTGCGACGCCGGCTTCTCCACGCTCGCCCCGTCCACCTCACCGGGATGCTGCACGGCCACCAGCACCCGCCGCTCCTGCACCAGCGGCCCGCAGGTCTCGGCTCCCGTAGGCACCGTCAGGAACTGCTTGACCTCACCGCGCCGGGGCCCCGCCGTGGCGACACCGAACAGTCCGTCGTGGCTGCCGAGCGCATTTCCGTCCGTGGAAATCCACAGATTCCCGTGCGCATCGAACGTGATGTTGTCCGGGCACGAAATCGGGCTGACCTGGTCCTTGGGGAACCCGCCGAAATACGTGGCGGGATCCGCGGGATCGCCGCAGACGAGGAACAGCCGCCAGTGGAAACTCCGGGCCGCCGCATCGCCGCCGCGCTCCGTCAGCTCCACGATCTGCCCGTGCTTGTTGGCGTTCCGCGGATTGACCTCGTCCGCCGCGGCCTTCCCCGCCTTGCCCCGGTCGCTGTTGTTGGTCAGCGCGATATACACCCGCCCGGTACGCGGACTGGGCTCGACGTCCTCCGGCCGGTCCATCTTCGTCGCGCCCACCTTGTCGGCGGCCATCCGCGTGAAGACGTAGACCTCTTCCGCGCTCATTCCCGGCACGAACGACGTATCGCCGCTCGCCAGCGGAATCCATTCGCCCGCGCCGTCGAACTCCCCGTCCGCCGGCAACTTCCCGGACCCGTCGATCTCCCCCGCCGCACTGTCGCCCGTGAACTTGGCGACGTACAACGTCCCCTCGTCCAGCAGCGTCCGGTTGTGCTCGCGCGCCGCCCGGCCGCCGCCGCGCCGCATCCTCTTCGCGGAGACAAACTTGTAGAAATAGTCGAATTTCTCGTCATCGCCCATGTAAAGGACGGGCCGGCCGTCATCCGTCAGCCGCGGCTCGGCCGCCTCGTGCTTGAACCGCCCCAATGCGGTCAACTTCCGCGGCGTGGCCTCCGGGTCGTACGGATCGATTTCCACGACCCATCCGAACCTGTTCACCTCGTTCGGCTCGCGCGCCACATCGAACCGCTTGTCGAACCGCTCCCACTTCCGCTGGCTGGCGGCGCCGGCAATTCCGTACCGCTTGAGCCGCTCGGCGACCACCGGATCGGTGACGGAACCCCCATTGGCGAAATACTGGTTGAAATTCTCCTCGCCCGACAGGACCGTGCCCCACGGCGTGATTCCGCCACCGCAGTTGTTGAGCGTCCCGAGAATGCGGGTGCCTTCGGGATCGGCCGAGGTCTTCAGCAGCTCGCTCCCCGCCGCCGGTCCGGTGACCTCGAACGGCGTCGTGCCGGTGATCCGACGGTTGAGACGGTGCCGGGTGACGGCCGTCAGCCGGCCGCTGCGCTCCTCCTCCTGCGTGACGAGTACGGAGATTCCGTGCGCCGCCCAGCCGATCTCCGCCTGTTCCCGCGTCGGGTTCTCCGCGTCGTATCCGGCGAACATCAACTGCTCGTCCGTGTACTCGTGGTTGATCACCAACAACTGGCGACAACGCTCTCCCGGCAGGTCCAGCACCGCCATGTAGTCGTTGTTGTAACCGAACTGCCCGGACTGCGCTTTGGCCGACTGCCGGTCCGGGTGAAAGGCCGGCGCACCCCGCAGAATCGGGTCGCCCCATCGAATGACGACATTCTGCGCATGCCCCTCGGGAACGACCACGGAATCAGCGGTATTCGGCGCAACCGCCGCAAACCGCAGCCCGCGCGCCGCTTTTCCGCCGTCCCGGCCGTGCCCCTTCGAGGCGGCCACGGCTTCCGGCGCCGCCCCCAAGCCTCCCGCTACGGTTCCGACCGCCCCCGCGACCGTCACCACCGCGGCCGCCCGCACCACCGAACGCCGCGACAGCGCACCGGCGATGACATCCCCGACATATTCGTTGTCGCTCACATTGGGTGTGTCATGAAAACAGGCATCGCCACAGCGATACCTGCACGTCATCGCCGAGCGCCCACCCGGATGAGAGCCGATCAACGGCAGGAACTTGCGCACGCTTCCCCCTGAGAACGACGAAGAACGGCGAAGAACGCCGAACAATTTGGCAACACCTTGGATTCGCCGTGACGCTATGGGTCGCGCCCCGCCGCACGGCGACGCAAACATGAACTCCTGATGAATCCCGGGCCGATACGATTCCGCGTGAGGCCGTACGAACGGTCAAGACCTGCCGTACGCAGGGTCAATGACCTGCCAAGCCCTGCACACCCCCAGATCGCCCGCCACACAAGGCGCGGGGTCCCACGGTGAGGCCGGTCCAGGCCGCTACCCTTACGTATCCGTCCTGGTCAGGGACATGTCCGGGCTTCACGGACATTCGCCGCACCCACCACCTGCAAGAAAGGTTCGCCGATGGGCATTCGGAGTCTGCTGCGCAACGCTTTCGGCCGCTCCAAGGCGGCCCGTGAAGAATCCGACGCGGCACCGAACGGCGCCGATGCGACACCGGAATCGGCGAGAATCCCGGAGGCCCGCGAGGAATCCACCCCGGCCGCCGCTCCGCTCGCTGAAGCCGAGGTCCCGGCCGCCCGGACGGCGCCCAACGAGTCCCCGGCCCCGACGACGGCCACTCTCCCCGCGCAGGGCAGCCCGGTGGACGCCGAAGCGGAGGCGGAGCCTTCGGTACGGGAGGAGGCCGCGCGGGACGAGAAGTCCGAGCCCGCGACGGACGAGCAGCCGGCCGTGGCCGAGGAGCCCGCGGTGACGGACGAGCCCGCGGTGGCCGACGAGCCCGCGGTGGCCACCGATCTCGCCGCCACCGCCGAGCCCGCCGTGACGGAGCCCGCCGAGGAGCCCGCCGCATCGGAGCCCAAGGAGGCTGCGGCGGACCCGGCAGCGGCCCCCGAAGGCCTCTCCGACCTCGTCAGCCAGGCCTTCGACCACCCGACGCCGGACCCGGTCACCAAGCCGGAGCCCGAGCCGGAGGCGGCGCAGGCAGCCGCGGCGGAGACCGAGGTCGAGACCGCGGCCGCCGCGGAGCCGGAGGCGGCCCCCGCCCCCGAGCCGAAGGCCGCCGCACAGCCCGAGGAACAGGCCCAGGAAGCGGCCGCCCAGGAGAGCAAGGACGCGGACGCGACGAAGGACGCGGCCGAGGAGGAGACCGAGGTCGAGGCCGAGGAAGAGACCGAGGACGCGACCGAGCGGCCGTCCCTCTCCCTCACCAAGGTCGAGACCACCGCCCCCGCCCTCGTCTCCCTCTACAAGTCCGCATCCGCCACGCTGGCGAAGCACAACCTCGCCACTCAGCGCGCCGCCGTCTACCTGGTCCTCGACCGGTCCGGCTCGATGCGTAACTACTACAAGGACGGCACGGTCCAGAACCTCGCCGAGCAGGCCCTCGGCCTCTCCGCCAACCTGGACGACGACGGCATCGTCCCGGTGGTCTTCTTCTCCACCGACATCGACGGCACCGCGGACCTCGATCTGACCAACTACGAGGGCCGCATCGAGGAGTTGCACGCCGGTCTCGGCCACATGGGCCGTACGAACTACCACTGGGCCATCAACGCCGTGGTCGAGCACTACAAGAAGTCCGGCTGCACCGCCCCCGCGTTCGTCATCTTCCAGACCGACGGCGCCCCGACCTCCAAGCCGGCCGCCGAGAAGGCCCTGTGCGAGGCGGCGGAACTCCCCATCTTCTGGCAGTTCGTCGGCTTCGGTGACCCGGAAGCCAAGGGCTTCGACTTCCTCCGCAAGCTCGACGACCTGGCCGTCCCGGAGAAGCGCATCGTCGACAACGCCGGCTTCTTCCACGCCGGCCGCGACCCCCGCGCCCTCTCCGCCGACGAGCTCTACCAGCAGCTGATGGTGGAATTCCCCGAGTGGCTCACCGAGGCCCGCACCGCCGGCGTCCTCAAGGACAACTGACCCGCACCCGGGACCACCGGACCACTCATCCTCACCGGCTGCGGCCGGGCCCCGCACCGGGCCCGGCCGCAGCCGTCGCCGTTCCCCCGCCGGGCATCCGTCACAGGAGGCGAGCCCCCACTCCGCTGCCTACGCTGAAGGGATGAAGCACCCCGTTCGACCGGGTTGCTCTTGCTATGGGCGACGGGATGGCCGGGGTGGCCGTACCAGCCGAGCGAGGCGGGTCCCCATGAGTGATGCGAGCGAGGGGAGCGGCGAGGGCGGCGCCGGGGGCGCCGCTCCCCCTCCCGGCGGCGGCTCCCGAACTCCCAGCTGGGCCGCACCCCCCGACCCCCGCCGCTGGTGGGCCCTCGTCGTGATCGCGATCGCACAGTTGATGGTGGTACTGGATGCCACCATCGTGAACATTGCGCTGCCCTCGGCCCAGCGTGACCTGGGGATATCGGATACGAACCGGCAGTGGGTGGTCACCGCGTACACGCTCGCGTTCGGCGGGTTGCTGCTGCTGGGCGGGCGGATCGCGGACCTGGTGGGACGGAAGCGGACCTTCATGGTGGGGCTGGTGGGATTCGCGGTCGCTTCCGGGCTCGGCGGGGCGGCGGGCAGTCCCTGGTTGCTGTTCGGGGCGCGGGCCCTGCAGGGGGCGTTCGGGGCGTTGCTGGCGCCGTCCGCGCTGTCGTTGCTGACGACCACCTTCACCCTCGGCAAGGAGCGGAGCAAGGCGTTCGGGATCTACGGGGCCATTGCGGGCGGGGGCGCGGCCATCGGGCTGATCGCGGGTGGGCTGCTGACCGAGTACCTGGACTGGCGCTGGTGCCTGTACGTCAATGTCCCGGTCGCCGCCGTCGCGCTGGCCGGGGCCACGGTCCTTCTCCACGACAACCGCGAGCGTGGCGGCGCCCGGCTGGACGTACCCGGTGTGCTGCTGGGCTGCGGCGGACTGCTCGCCCTCGTCTACGGATGCAGCGAGGCGCGTCCGCACGGCTGGGGGGACGGCCGGGTCATCGGGCTGCTGGTGGGCGGTGCGGCGCTGCTCGCCCTGTTCGCCCGGTGGCAGACGCGGGCCCCTTACCCGCTGCTGCCGCTGCACATCGTGCGGGACCGCAACCGCGGCGGCGCGTTCCTGACCATGGCCCTGGCGGTCATCGCGCTGTTCGGGATGTTCCTGTTCCTGAGCTATTACCTGCAGACCGTGCTCGGGTATTCGCCGATCAAGACGGGGCTGGCGTTTCTGCCGATGACGGCGGCGATCATCATCGGCTCGACGCAGATATCGGCGCGGCTGCTGCACCGCCTCCCGCCCCGGCTGCTGATGGTTCCCGGTGCGCTGCTCGCCGCCACCGGCCTGCACACGCTGACGTATCTGACGGCCCGGCCCGCGTATGTCTCACACGTCCTGCCCGCCGAGCTTCTCGTCGGTCTGGGGATGGGACTGATCTTCATGCCGGTGCTGGCGACGGCCACGTCGGGGGTCGCGCCGCAGGACTCCGGGGTCACCTCCGCGACCGTCAACACGGCCCAGCAGGTGGGAGGTTCGATCGGTACGGCGCTGCTCAACACGATCGCCACGTCGACGAGCGCGTCGTTCATCGCCGCTCATCTTGCGCATGCGGCACGGCGGACCGGCGGCCACGGGGTTCCCCCCGCGCTGCGGAACGGGATCGTGAAGAACGGGTTGGTGGACGGTTTCACCGTGGCGATCGGGGTGGGCTCGGCGATCATGCTGCTGGCCGCGCTCACCGCGGGGCTGATGGTCAATGCCCGGCCCCCGAAGCAGGCCGTTCCCGCTCCACCGGCCCGCGTCTCGGGCGCCCGCCGGTAGCCCACGGCGCCGCACCGGCCGCGGGAGGGGGAGCCCCGGCCGCCCCGGAGAGCCGGAAAAGCCCGCGCAACCCCGCACCCCCCGTCCAGTACGATATTGACGTTTGGTAAAGCAAATCATCACTCACCGTAGCGACTTGGGAGCAGCCGGCAATGGCTCGACACCTCATCACCAGCGCCCTTCCGTATATCAACGGGATCAAGCACCTGGGCAACATGGTGGGGTCCATGCTCCCGGCCGATGTGTATTCCCGGTATCTGCGGCAGCGCGGGCACGATGTGCTCTACATCTGTGCGACGGATGAGCACGGCACCCCCGCCGAGCTGGCGGCCAAGGACGCGGGGCAGTCGGTCGACGCGTTCTGCGCGGAGCAGCACGAGAAGCAGAAGGCGATCTACGACGGCTTCGGGCTGGCGTTCGACTACTTCGGGCGGAGCTCCTCGCCGGAGAACAGGGAGCTGACGCAGCACTTCGCGCGCAAGCTGCACGAGAACGGCTTCATCGAGGAGCGGGCGATCCGCCAGGTCTTCTCGGTCGCCGATGACCGCTTCCTGCCGGACCGCTACATCGTCGGTACGTGTCCGCACTGCGGCTACGACAAGGCGCGCGGCGACCAGTGCGAGAACTGCACCCGGGTGCTGGACCCGACCGATCTGATCGACGCGCGGTCGGCGATCAGCGGCAGTGGTGATCTCGAGGTGCGGGAGACCAAGCACCTCTTCCTGCTCCAGTCGAAGCTGCAGCACGAGGTCGAGGGCTGGCTGGAGGGCAACGGCAGCAAGGAGTGGCCGACCCTCGCCTCCTCCATCGCGCACAAGTGGCTGACCGAAGGCCTCCAGGACCGGGCGATCACCCGCGACCTGGACTGGGGCGTTCCGGTGCCGGCCGACGTCTGGCCGGAGCTGGCGGCCGAGGGCAAGGTCTTCTACGTCTGGTTCGACGCGCCGATCGAGTACATCGGGTCGACGAAGGAGTGGGCGGACCAGGCTCCGGAGGAGCGCGACTGGAAGTCGTGGTGGTACGAGGCCACCGACGTCCGGTACACGGAATTCATGGCCAAGGACAATGTGCCGTTCCACAGCGTGATGTTCCCGGCGACGCAGATCGGCACCCGCGAGCCGTGGAAGAAGGTCGACTTCCTCAAGGCCTTCAACTGGCTGAACTACTACGGCGGGAAGTTCTCGACGTCGCAGCGGCGCGGGATCTTCACGGACGCGGCGCTGGAGCTGCTGCCGGCCGACTACTGGCGCTACTTCCTGATCGCCAACGCCCCGGAGTCGGACGACACGTCCTTCACCTGGGAGCTGTTCTCGTCGTCGGTGAACAAGGACCTTGCGGACACGCTCGGGAACTTCGTCAACCGGGTGCTGTCGTTCTCGCGGAAGCGGTTCGGGGACGAGGTTCCGGCGGGCGCCGAGGCCGGGGCCGCGGAGCAGAAGCTGGGCGAGGAGATCGCCGGGCTGCTGGCGGAGTACGAGGGCCACATGGAGGCCCTGCAGTTCCGCAAGGCGTCGGCCTCGCTGCGCGCCCTGTGGAGCGCGGGCAACTCCTACCTCGAGGAGAAGGCCCCGTGGCTGGAGATCAAGACCGACAAGGACGCGGCGGCACTGACGCTGCGTACGGCGATGAATCTGATCCACCTGTACGCGGTCGTCTCCGAGCCGTACATCCCGGCGTCGGCGAAGGCGATGCGGGGCGCGTTCGCGCTGGAGAACGACACGGCTGTGTGGGTCTCCCAGGACGAGGCCAAGGCGCTGGCGTCCGTACCGGCCGGGACGCCGTTCACGGTGCCGCCGGTGCTCTTCGCGAAGATCACCGAGGATGACCTGGCGGCGTACCGGGAGCGGTTCGGCGGGGATGAGACTGCCTGAGCGGCAGCTGTAGCGCACGGCGACGCCCCCGGACCGGGTTCGGTCCGGGGGCGTCGTGCAGGTAAGGACCCTGCGTGGGGCCACCGTCGCCCCAACGGAGAGGGCCCGGAAACGTCCTCGGTCCCGGGCCCTCTCTCATGTCACGTCGTGCGTCACTTCGTCGGCTTGTACGGAGTCGGCTTCGCCGGGCCCTTGCGGATGTTGAGGTGCAGCTCCTTCAGCCGCGCCTCGTCGACCTCCGACGGGGCGCCCATCAGCAGGTCCTGGGCGTTGCCGTTGAGCGGGAAGGCGATGGTCTCGCGGATGTTGGGCTCGTCCGCGAGCAGCATGACGATCCGGTCGACGCCGGGGGCGATGCCACCGTGCGGCGGGGCGCCGAACTTGAAGGCGCGGAGCATGCCGCCGAACTCGGCCTCGACGGTCTCCTTGTCGTAACCGGCGATGCCGAAGGCCTTGTACATGACCTCGGGCTCGTGGTTACGGATCGCGCCGGAGGACAGCTCGGTGCCGTTGCAGACGATGTCGTACTGCCAGGCCAGGATGTCCAGCGGGTCCTTGGTCTCCAGCGCCTCCAGGCCGCCCTGCGGCATGGAGAACGGGTTGTGGGAGAACTCGATCTTGCCGGTGTCCGGGTCCTTCTCGAACATCGGGAAGTCGACGATCCAGCAGAACCGGAACTCGCCCTCGACGAAGTGGCCGGCGCGCTTGGCGGCCTCGACGCGGACCGCGCCCATGATCTTGGAGACCTCGTCGAACTCGCCGGCGCCGAAGAAGACGGCGTGGCCGGGCTTGAGGTCCAGGGCGTCGACCAGCGACTTGATGTCGTCCTCGGTGAGGAACTTGGCGATCGGGCCGGTCAGCACCGTCTTCCCGGCGTCCTCGCCGACGCGGACCCAGGCCAGGCCCTTCGCGCCCTGCTGGACGGCGAAGTCACCCATCTGGTCGAAGAACTTCCGGGGCTGCTCGGCGGTGTCCGGCACGGCCAGGGCGCGTACGTGCTTGTCCGCGAAGGCCTTGAAGCCGGAGCCCGCGAAGACGTCGGAGACGTCGACCAGCTCCAGCTCGGCACGCAGGTCCGGCTTGTCGGAGCCGTACTTGAGCATCGCCTCGCGGAACGGGATGCGGGGGAAGGGGGAGGTGACCGCGCGGCCGTTGCCGAACTCGGTGAAGAGCTCGGTCATCAGCTTCTCGACGGGCCGGAAGACGTCCTCCTGCTCGACGAAGCTCATCTCGATGTCGAGCTGGTAGAACTCGCCGGGCGAGCGGTCGGCACGGGCGTCCTCGTCGCGGAAGCAGGGCGCGATCTGGAAGTAGCGGTCGAAGCCGGCGATCATCAGCAGCTGCTTGAACTGCTGGGGGGCCTGCGGCAGCGCGTAGAACTTGCCGGCGTGCAGACGCGAGGGGACCAGGAAGTCGCGGGCGCCCTCGGGGGAGGTCGCGGACAGGATCGGGGTCGCCATCTCGTTGAAGCCGAGGGCCACCATCTTGTGGCGGATGGCGGAGATGACGGCAGTGCGCAGCATGATGTTGCGGTGCATCCGCTCGCGGCGCAGGTCGAGGAAGCGGTACTCCAGGCGCCGCTCCTCGTTGACGCCGTCGTCCGCGTTGATCGTGAACGGGATCTGGTCGGCGGCGCCGAGCACCTCGACCTCGGAGACCTCGATCTCGACCTCGCCGGTCGGCAGGTCGGGGTTGACGTTGTCCGCGCCGCGCGCGCTGACCCTGCCGTCGATGCGGACGACGGTCTCCTTGGTCAGCGAGCCGAGGACCTCGTTGGCGGGGGTGCCGGGGCGGGCGACGAGCTGCACGAGACCGTAGTGGTCGCGCAGATCGATGAAGAGGATGCCGCCCAGGTCACGTCGATTGTGCAGCCAGCCGCTGAGGCGGACGTCGGTGTCGACGTCCGCGGCCCGGAGCTCGCCGCAGTTATGGGACCGGTACCGATGCATCGCTCATCCAAGTCGTCGCGATCGAGGTGGGGAGTTGTGGGAGGGATCCGACCACACGACGGAAACCGAACGCGGGGCTCGGACGCCTGGTCGCTCACTCCGTGGATCACCCGAAAAAGGCCACCCCAGGATTGACATAACCGCTCCAGGTTACCGTCCCCGGCCACACCGCTTCATT
Organism: Streptomyces sp. NPDC053427; assembly: GCF_044544985.1. Lineage (NCBI taxonomy): Bacteria > Bacillati > Actinomycetota > Actinomycetes > Kitasatosporales > Streptomycetaceae > Streptomyces > Streptomyces sp. NPDC053427. The sequence goes on from NZ_JBITYA010000010.1 coordinate 70,687, forward strand.
GACATATCCCGAAGACGATCCCCCGAGGTGAAGCGGGGCGGCGCGGCTGGGACGGTGATCACGTCCGGCTCGCTGGTCGAGCCGCGCAAAATCCACCTAAAGTGATGCAATGCGCACCGAGGAGCTTCTGGCCGCCATCGCGACCGGCCTGTGGCGCTGGGACAACGCATCGGGACGGGTGACCCTCGACGCCGAAGCGGCCCGGCTGCTCGGGCTGCCCGCGGCGCCGGTGAAGCTCAGTGAGGCCGCCGTACGCTCCCGTTTTCATCCCGTCGACTTCGCGGAGATCAACGGGGTGGTGCAGCTCGCGGTCTCCGAGGAGACGGTGGCCGAGGCGCGGCTGCGCATCGTGGACGAGCGGGGCCGGGTGCTGCGGATCGTGCGCACGCGCTCCCGCCCGCTGCGGGTGAACGGCGATTTCGAGCTGGTCGGCACGCTGCAGGAGGTGCCCGAGGCGCAGCCCGGCACCTCCGCGGGCGACACCCCGATCACCGGTGACTGGCGGCGTTCGCGCGAGGCGTTCCTGCTGGACGCGGGCCGGGCTCTGGCGGAGGCGCGGTCCACCGCCGAGGTGCTGCGGGTTGCTGCCGGGCTGTCGATGCCCGGGTTCATGCCGGACGGCCTGGCGGTCTTCGGCATCGAGGGCGACCGGGTGTCGGTCATCGGCCATCACGGGCACGAACCCGGCGACGAGCGGCCGTTTCTCGATATGCCGCTGGCCACCGAATACCCGGCCGCCGAGGTCATCCGTACCGGGCGGGCGATCTATCTGCCCACGCCGGACGACTACCGCCGCCGGTATCCCGCCACCTGGCCACTGGCCGCTCCGTTCGGGCGCACCTCGTGGGCGTTCCTGCCGCTGGTGAACGCCGGACGGACGATCGGGGCCTGGATGGCGGGGTTCGCGCAGCCGGTCACCTTCTCGCCGGACGAGCGCTCGGTGCTGACGACCGTCGCCCGGATGCTGGCGCAGGCGCTGGCCAGGGCCGGGATGCAGGAGTCGCAGCAGGAGCTGGCGGTGGGGCTGCAGCGCAGCATGCTGCCGACCGTGCAGCCGGACATCCCCGGCATGACCGTGGCCGCGCGGTACGTGCCGACCGGCGGCGGGCTCGAGGTCGGCGGCGACTGGTACGACATGATCCCGCTGCCGTCCGGGCGGACCGCGCTGGTCATCGGGGACGTCCAGGGGCACGACGTACGGGCCGCGGGCCTGATGGGGCAGCTGCGGATCGCCCTGCGCGCCTACGCCTCCGAGGGCCACCATCCCGACGCGGTGCTCTCCCGCGCCTCCCGCTTCCTGGCCGGGATCAATGAGACGGAGGCCCGTGGGCAGGTCCAGGACCAGCGCTTTGCGACCTGTCTGTACATCGAGGTCGACCCGGCGACCGGGCTGCTGGACGTCGCGCGGGCCGGCCACCCCGACCCGGCGGTGCGGCTGAGCGACGGCACCCTGCTGGTGCGCCCGACCGCGGGCGGACTGCCGCTGGGCATCGACCCGGACACCGACTACCCCACGACCAGGTTCGTACTGGAGCCCGGCGAGACGATGCTGGTGTGTACCGACGGGCTGATCGAGACCGGCGGTCACGACCTGGAGACCGGCTGGGCGCGGCTGCGGAACATCATCGAGGAGTACGACGGCGGGGCCTACCCCGAGGGCCTGGAGAAGATGGCCGACGCCCTGGTCCAGGCCGTGCACGGGCCGTCCTCGCACCACACCACCGGGCCGCTGGTGGACCGCCGCGAGGACGACATCGCGATGCTGCTGCTGTACCGCGAGGGCGGCAGCTGCGGGGTGGGCGCCGGCGGCCCGTCGGCGCAGCAGCCCGTACGGCGCACCGTCCTGTCCGTGGCGCAGGCCGAGCCGGAGCGGATAGCGGAGGCACGGGCACAGATCCGGGACGTGCTGCACGACTGGGCGGACGCGGATCAGGTGGACTCCGCGGTGCTGATGGTCTCCGAGATGGTCACCAACGTCCTGATGCACACCGACGGCGACGCGCTGCTGGTCGCCGAGATTTCCGGCGAGCGGGGCGGCCGCCGCATACGGGTCGATGTCGCCGACGGCAGCGACGAGCTCCCGCACCGCCGCAGCCCCGGCGAGCTGGCGTCGTCGGGGCGCGGACTGGTGCTGCTGGAGCTGCTGGCCGGGGCGTGGGGCGTGGACCCGCGCGGGGACGGCAAGTCGACGTGGTTCGAGCTCTACGAGGACGCGGGGGACGGCGGCGTGGCGTCGGCCGGCCCGTCCGTGCCGGAGCCCGCCGCGTAGTGCAGACGTAGCTCGTGGAGGACGCCGGAGACGGCGGCGGTCAACGGTACCGACAGCAGCATGCCGAGGATTCCGGCGACGCTCGCGCCCGCGGTGATCGCCAGCATCACGGTCGCCGGGTGCATCTGGACCGTACGGCTCTGGATCATCGGCTGCAGGACATGGCCCTCGAGGACCTGCACGGCCAGTACGACGCCGAGCGCCCAGAGCGCGATGGCGAAGCCGCGGTCGGCCAGCGCGACCAGGATCGCCACCGCCCCCGAGATGAAGGCGCCCAGGTAGGGGATGTAGGCGCCGACGAAGACCAGCGCACCCAGACCGACGGCACCCGGTACCTGAAGGATCAGCAGCCCGACGGTGATGCAGAGGGCGTCGATCAGCGCGATGAAGGTGGTGCCGCGCATGAAGCCCTCGATGCTCTGGAAACCGCGGCGGGCCATCCGCTCCAGCTGTGGCGCGGAGCTGCCGGGCGCCCAGTCATGCAGCGCCCGGACGGCCTTGTCGGAGTCGCGCAGGAAGAAGAACGTCAGCAGCAGGGCGAGGACCGCCGCGGCGATGGCCTGGCCGACGACGCTGACGCCGGCCAGCAGGCCGGAGGCCGCGGTGCCGCCGAACTTGGTGACCAGGTTCTTTGCATTGGAGGCGAGGTCGTCGAGCGAGGTGCCGGCCGTACCGAAGTACTTGGAGAGATCCTTGGCGGCCTGCTTGAGCGAGGCGATGATCTGGTCACCGCTGTCGATCAGGGCGCTGACCACGATGTATCCCGCGCCGCCGACCACGATCAGCAGGACGGCGCAGGTCAGCCCGGCCGCCAGCGAGCGATTGAGCTTCATGACCACCAGCCGCCGGTAGAGCGGCCCGAGCAGCCCGCTCCCCAGCAGCGCCAGCAGTACGGGCGTGACCGCCGCGCTCAGCTCGACACACAGCCATACGCCGAGGGCCAGGACGGACGCGACCAGCAGCCCCACCGCGCACCAGGCCGCGGCGCGGCGCGCCTCGATGGGCAGCAGCGGTGCTTCCGCCGACGACCGGCCGCGCCCCGCACCGCCTTGGCCATGAACCGAGCCGTTGTCAGAGTCGTTTCGCACCGGGACAGTCCACCACGCGGGGCGGCCCCGGCACCCGGCCCGAAACGGGCGGGGCGCCGTTTCACGTGAAACACCGCCCCGGCGGTCCTCACTGCCACCCGCCCTCGCGGTCGCGGTAGTAGGGCAGCCAGAGGTCGCGGTGGTCCGGTCGCCATCTCTCGCGGTAGTGCGCATCATCGGCGAACGGCAGGGCCAGCGCGCGGACGGCGGCGCACGGCCATCTTTCCTCGGGGCAGGGCCGCCATTCCTCAGGCTCGCGCCAGCAGACTTCGCACCCCCAGAGGAACACACAGGCGCCCATTTGGTTGGGCCTGGGACGGTCGTACTCGACGGGAACGCGCGTGGGCAGATGCCCCTCCAGCACCGCCACGCCCTCGTCATCCAGACGCTCCAGCAAGAAGTCGATCAGTTCGTCGATCCACTCGTGCCCCGGCATCCCGGCCGCACCTCCCGCCCTCACTCGGCAGCCGCATGCGCAGGGGCGGTGTTTCACGTGAAACACCGCCCCTGACAACGCCGTTGGCGATCCTACCGAGATGCCACCGCTCCCTCTCGTCATCCACCGGGTGCCGCCCTAGCGGAGGCATCGGAGCAGGGGCTGGATTACGGCATCAGACCTGGGGATGACGCCCCGGGACCGCAGGGCAACGGGCCCCGTCCGTCTCCGGAAGGGGCCCGTTCCCGTACGGTCCCGGCGAGGCCTACAGTCCGCCCTCGGACATCCCGTGCACGGCCGGGATCGTGCCCAGCCGCCCCTTCTGGAAGTCGTCGAACGCCTGCTGAAGCTCTTGCCTGGTGTTCATGACGAACGGCCCGTAGTGCGCCATCGGCTCCCGGATCGGCCGACCGCCCAGCAGGACGACCTCGAGATCCGGCGCATGAGCATCCTGCTTCTCGTCCGCCCGAACGGTCAGCGACGAGCCCGCGCCGAACACGGCCGTCTGGCCCAGATGGACCGGCTGGTGCTCCGTGCCGACGGAACCGCGCCCGGCGAGCACGTACGCGAGGGCGTTGAAGTCCTCGCGCCACGGAAGCGTGATCTCCGCGCCCGGCGCGAGCGTCGCGTGGATCATGGTGATCGGCGTATGCGTGATGCCCGGCCCGTTGTGGCCGTCCAGCTCGCCCGCGATGACACGCAGCAGTGCGCCGCCGTCCGGCGACGTCAGCAACTGGACGGTGCCGCCGCGGATGTCCTGGTAGCGCGGCGTCATCATCTTGTCCTTGGCCGGGAGGTTCACCCACAGCTGGAGGCCGTGGAAGAGACCGCCGGACATGACCAGCGACTCCGGCGGCGCCTCGATGTGCAGCAGGCCCGAGCCGGCCGTCATCCACTGGGTGTCGCCGTTGGTGATGGTGCCGCCGCCACCCTGGCTGTCCTGGTGGTCGAAGATGCCGTCGATGATGTAGGTGACGGTCTCGAAGCCCCGGTGCGGGTGCCACGGGGTCCCCTTCGGCTCCCCGGGCTGATAGTCCACCTCGCCCATCTGGTCCATCATGATGAACGGGTCGAGGTACTTGTAGTCGATGCCGGCGAACGCCCGGCGCACCGGGAAGCCCTCGCCCTCGAATCCGCTCGGAGCCGTGGTCACGGCCAGCACGGGACGGGTGTGCGCCGCGACGGGTACCGCCACACGCGGCAGGGTCAGCGGGTTCTCTACGGTCACAGCGGGCATGACGGCCTCCTCGGTCGTTCGCCATCAACTTAGTTGAATGCTTAACAACTAGCAAGGCATGCGACATTCCCGATCGCTGCGAGTCAGCGTTTTCGCAGGTCAGGTGAGGGTGAGGCCGACAAAGGGAGACACAGCGGCCGCCCGGCGAGCCACCGGCCGGCCGCGGAGCGAACGCGGCTAGCCGTACATGCGGCGCATCGCGAAGTCCACCATCTGCTCCACGGCCTTCGCATCGAAGACCATCCGGTGATCACCCTCCATGTCGAGGACGAAGCCATAGCCGGTGGGCAGCAGATCGAGCACCTCGGCGCCGGTGATCACGAAGTACTTGGACTCCTTGCCCGCGTACCGCCGCAGTTCCTTGAGCGAGGTGAACATCGGGATCACGGGCTGCTGGGTGTTGTGCAGCGCCAGGAACCCGGGATTGTCGCCGCGCGGGCAGTAGATCTTGGACGTGGAGAAGATGCCCTGGAAGTCCTCGGCCGACATCGAGCCGGTGGTGAAGGCGCGCACCGCGTCGGCGAGGGAGGGCGGGGACGGCTCGGGATACAGCGGCTGCTCGCCGTAGCCCCCGGGGGCCGGTTGCTGCGGCGGGGGCGGCGGCGCTCCGTACTGCTGCTGCCCGGCACCCGCGTTCTGGTCGTAGCCGTACATGCGCCACAGCGTACTGATTCGGCGATTGCCCGGGGGACGCTCGTCACAGATGGGCGTTTAGGGTTGCTTGTTATTACCGACGGGTAGCATCATCGTAGCTACTAGCTGGTATTGCGTATTGAGGTTGCCGCCTCTCTCGAGGTCCCTTACCTCCCGAACCCTTACGGAGCCGTACCCATGGGGCACTACAAGTCGAATCTCCGCGACATCGAGTTCAACCTCTTCGAGGTGCTCGGCCGTGACAGCGTGTACGGCACCGGACCGTTCGCGGAGATGGACGTCGACACCGCCAAGAGCGTGCTGTCCGAGATCGCCCGGCTGTCGGAGAACGAGCTGGCCGATTCCTACGCCGACGCCGACCGGAACCCGCCCGTCTTCGACCCGGAGACCAACACCGCTCCGGTGCCGGACACCTTCAAGAAGAGCTACCAGGCCTACATGGACGCCGAGTGGTGGCGCCTGGGCATCCCGGAGGAGCTCGGCGGCACCACCGCGCCCCGCTCCCTGCTCTGGGGCTTCGCCGAGACGATCCTGGGCTCCAACCCGGCCGTGTGGATGTACGCGTCCGGTCCGGCGTTCGCCGGCGTCCTCTTCGAAGAGGGCACCGACGAGCAGAAGAAGTGGGCCAAGATCGCCGTCGACAAGGGCTGGGGCTCCACGATGGTGCTGACCGAGCCCGACGCGGGCTCGGACGTCGGCGCCGGGCGCACCAAGGCCGTCAAGCAGGAGGACGGCTCCTGGCACATCGAGGGCGTCAAGCGCTTCATCACCTCCGGCGAGCACGACATGTCGGAGAACATCCTTCACTACGTCCTCGCCCGCCCCGAGGGCCACGGCCCGGGCACCAAGGGCCTGTCGCTCTTCCTCGTCCCGAAGTACGAGTTCGACTTCGCGACCGGTGAGCTGGGCGAGCGCAACGGCGTCTACGCCACCAACGTCGAGCACAAGATGGGCCTGAAGGCCTCCAACACCTGCGAGATGACCTTCGGCGACCGCCACCCCGCCAAGGGCTGGCTGATCGGCGAGAAGCACGACGGCATCCGCCAGATGTTCATGATCATCGAGTTCGCCCGGATGATGGTCGGCACGAAGGCCATCGCGACCCTGTCGACCGGCTACCTCAACGCCCTGGAGTACGCCAAGGAGCGCGTGCAGGGCCCGGACCTGGCCGCCTTCACCGACAAGGCCGCGCCGCGCGTCACCATCACCCACCACCCCGACGTGCGCCGCTCCCTGATGACGCAGAAGGCGTACGCCGAGGGCATGCGCGCTCTGGTGCTCTACACCGCCACCGTCCAGGACGAGATCATCGTCAAGGAGGCCGCGGGCGAGGACGCCTCCGCCGAGCACGCGCTCAACGACCTGCTGCTGCCGATCGTCAAGGGCTACGGCTCGGAGAAGTCCTACGAGCAGCTGGCCCAGTCGCTGCAGACCTTCGGCGGCTCCGGCTACCTGCAGGAGTACCCGATCGAGCAGTACATCCGGGACTCCAAGATCGACACTCTCTACGAGGGCACCACCGCCATCCAGGGCCAGGACTTCTTCTTCCGGAAGATCGTCCGCAACCAGGGTGCGGCGCTGACCCAGCTGTCGGAGACCATCAAGAAGTTCCTGGCCGAGGCGGCCGGCGGCGAGGGGCTGGAGCAGGCCCGCGGCGAGCTGGCCACGGCCGCCGCCGACCTGGAGGCGATCGTCGGCGCCATGCTGACCGACCTCGCCGCCACCGAGAAGGACGTCAAGTCCATCTACAAGGTCGGCCTCAACACCACCCGTCTGCTGCTGGCTTCGGGCGATGTCGTCATCGGCTACCTGCTGCTCAAGGGTGCCGCGGTGGCGCAGGAGAAGCTGGCGGGCGCCTCCTCGAAGGACAAGTCGTTCTACGAGGGCAAGATCGCCGCCGCCAAGTTCTTCGCCCACAACGTGCTGCCGGGCCTGACCGTCCAGCGCTCCCTCGCCGAATCCATCGACCAGTCGCTGATGGAGCTGGACGAGGCCGCGTTCTAGGCCCGCTTCCGGATGCGTACCGAGCCGCGTTCTTAGACGTCTCTCAGAATCCGCGTCCACACTGACGGTGCCCGCCTCTCTTCCCCCGGAGAGGCGGGCACCGTCATGTCCGGGGCGGGCCGTTTGCGGGGCGGGCGGTCGCGGGGCAGGCAAGCGGAATCCGGACTTCCTTTCACGCTTCGATGTAGATCGCACACACCATGGCCGGAAGGGACCGGAGTCACGCCGCGAGAGCACCGGGATTGGGGGGCTCGGCTCCTTATGCTGAACTCATGAGCAACTCCTCCCGCCCGTCGCCCGCCGCCCCCCCGCCAACGAGCGCCTCGCGCACTCCTTCTTTCGATCGCGGCCACACCGACGACCTGATGTCCTTCCTGGCGGCCAGTCCGTCGCCGTATCACGCGGTGGCACATGCGGCCGAGCGGCTGGAGAAGGCCGGTTTCCGGCAGGTCGCGGAGACCGAGGCATGGGACGGGACGAGCGGCGGGAAGTACGTGCTGCGCGGCGGGGCGATCATCGCGTGGTACGTGCCGGAGGGCGCAGCCGCGGCCACTCCGTACCGGATTGTGGGGGCTCACACCGACTCTCCCAATTTGCGAGTGAAGCCGATTCCCGACACCGGTGCGCGCGGCTGGCGGCAGGTCGCCGTCGAGATCTACGGGGGCACGCTGCTCAACACCTGGCTCGACCGCGATCTGGGGCTCAGCGGGCGGGTGACGCTGAAGGACGGCAGCCACCGGCTGGTGAACGTCGACCGGGCGCTGCTGCGCGTACCGCAGCTGGCGGTGCATCTCGACCGGTCGGTGAACGCCGACGGGCTGAAGCTGGACAAGCAGCGGCACATGACGCCGATCTGGGGCCTGGGTGAGGTCGCGGAGGGCGATCTGATCGCCTTCGTCGAGGAGGAGATCGGCGTCGCGGCGGGCGACGTACAGGGCTGGGACCTGATGGTGCACAGCATCGAGCCGCCCGCCTATCTGGGCCGCGATCAGGAGTTGGTGGCCGGCCCGCGGATGGACAACCTGCTGTCGGTGCACGCCGGTACGGCCGCGCTGATCGCCGCGGCCTCCGTCGGCAACGCGCTGACCACCATTCCGGTGCTGGCCGCCTTCGACCACGAGGAGAACGGCAGCCAGTCCGACACCGGTGCGGACGGCCCGCTGCTCGGCACGGTGCTGGAGCGTTCGGTCTTCGCGCGCGGCGGCTCGTACGAGGACCGGGCACGGGCGTTCGCGGGCACCATCTGCCTCTCGTCGGACACCGGGCACGCCGTGCACCCCAACTACAGCGAGCGGCACGAACCGGGGCATCACCCGATGCCCAACGGCGGGCCGATCCTGAAGGTCAATGTGAACCAGCGGTACGCCACCGACGGCAGCGGCCGGGCGGTGTTCGCGGCGGCCTGTGAACGGGCAGGGGTGCCGTGGCAGTCCTTTGTGTCGAACAACTCGATGCCCTGCGGGACGACGATCGGCCCCATCACCGCCGCCCGGCACGGCATCGCGACGGTCGACATAGGCGTCGCGATCCTCTCCATGCACTCGGCACGTGAGCTGTGCGGCGGCAAGGACCCGTATCTGCTGGCGAATGCCCTGACGGCCTTCCTGGAGGGCTGAGTTGGAATTCTCACTGCTGGGACCGGTCGCGGTCACGACCGGCGCCGGGGAGCTGCCGCTCGGGCCCGCCAAACGGCGCAGTGTGCTGGCGCTGCTGCTGTTGCAGCCCAACACCACCGTTCCGCTCGAGCAGTTGATCGACTCCCTGTGGGAGGACGAGCCGCCCGAACACGCCCGTACGGTCGTACAGGGGCACGTTTCGCGGCTGCGCGCCACGCTCGCCGAGGGCGGGGCGGAGGCGTACGGGATCGAGCTGACCACGCACGGATCGGCGTATCTGCTGCGACTGCCGGAGGAGTTGATCGACGCCCACCGGTTCGGCGAGCTGGTGGCGCTGGCGCGCCCGGAGGCGGCACCGGGCGATGCCGTACCGCTGCTACGGGAGGCGCTGGGGCTCTGGCGCGGCCCGGCGCTGACCGGCACGGTCACCAGCCCGCCGTTCGCGGCCGCGGCGCACGCTCTGGAGGAGCGTCGGCTGACGGCCGTCGAGGTGCTGGCCCGCGCGCACGGCACGCTCGGTGAACACGAGCAGGCCGCGGCCATCCTCTACTCCGCGGCCGTCAACCACCCGCTGCGGGAAGGACTGATCGCCGCGCTGATGCGGGCGCTGTTCCGGGCCGGGCGGCAGTCCGACGCACTGGAGTGGTTCCACCGCACGCGGCGGCTGCTCAACGAAGAGCTGGGGGTGGACCCCGGCGAGCGGCTGAGCGGCGCGTACGAGGAGATTCTGCGGGCGGAGCGGGAGGGAACCTCCGCGGCGAACAGGCCCCCGGCTCAGGCTTCCGGCTCCGCCGGGCGGCGCGCGGCGGCCGAAGCGACGGCTCCCGCTGCCGGACCGGGGCAGGCGCCCGGGCAGGGCGGCGCCACGGGACCGGGGCCCCGTGCCCGGGAAGGGGCCACGCGAGCGGCGCCACGGCTGCTGCCCAGGCCCCCGGCCCGGTTCCTCGGCCGCGAGCATCAACTCGCCGCACTGACCGATGCCCTGACCGACCACACGACGGGCGAGAGTCCGCTGGCGGTGGTCGCCGGGCCGGCCGGTGTCGGCAAGACCGCCTGCGCCGTGCAGTGGGCGCATCTGCATGCCGCGGCCTTCCCGGACGGCCAGCTCTTCGCCGATCTGCGCGGCTTCGGCGAGGGCGACGAGGCACCGGCTGCCGAGATCCTGCGCGACTTCCTGCTCGCGCTCGGCACGCCACCGGAGCGGGTGCCGGGCTCGGCACAGGCCGCCTCGGCGCTGTTCCGCTCGCTGGTCGCCGAGCGCCGGCTGCTGGTCGTCCTCGACAACGCCCGCAGCTCCGCGCAGGTCCGGCCGCTGCTGCCCGGCGGTCCGCGCTGCGCCACGATCGTCACCAGCCGCAGCCGGCTCGACGGGCTGGTCGCCACCGACTGCGCCCGGCCGGTCGGCATCCAAGTGCTCGGCCATGAGGAGGGCGCGGCGCTGCTGGGCGCGATGCTCGGCCCGGAACGCGTCGCCGAGGACCCGGCCGCCGCCCGGGAACTGGTGGATCTGTGCGACGGGCTGCCGCTGGCGCTGCGGGCCGCGGCCGCCCAGCTGACCGCCCGGCCGCGCTGGCGGCTGGCCCGGCTGGCCGCGGCGCTGCGCGACGAACAGCGGCGGCTGGCGCTGCTGTCGGCGGAGGACACCGGGATCGCGGCGGCGCTGCGGATGTCGGTCGCCCGGCTGTCGGCGGACGACGCCCGGCTGCTCAGCGCGCTGGCCAAGAGCGCGGACGGGCATCTGAACGCGTCCGTGGCGGCGGCGCTCGCCGGGTACGACCCCGAGCGCACCCAGGACGGCCTGGACCGGCTGGCGGAGATGCATCTGGTGGACGAAGAGGCCACCGACGTCTACACGATCAGCACGCTCACCCAGCTGTTCGCGCGGGACGAGCGCGGCGAGAAGGGTGGCGGGGCCGGGAAGTGAACCGCCTCGGCGGGCGGTACGCGGGGCCCTCGGCGCGTTAGGCAGGCGTTAGCGGAACGGCAACGCCGGACGGCAGTGTGGTGGGCAGACCGCGGGACCGACGCCGGGGTGGCCGGTGCAGGACCGGCCTTCCCGCCGGCCACACCGCCGACCGAGGGAGGCCCGAAGTGCCGCGCAACGCAACCGCCCGCCACGCTCATGGCCGTACGCTGCGGATCGCCGCGGCCGGGCTGACCGCCGTCGCCGCGCTCTCCCTCACCGCGTGCGGCAGCCAGGACGCCGCCGACGCGCTCCAGACGCGGCCCGCCAAGCCGGTCGTCCCGGCGCCCCTGGAGGCCCGGTACCAGGCGGCCGAGGACGGCGCCGACCGCGTCGGCGCGCACGAGCAGCGGGTCCGCGTCCGGCACACCGCCTGTGACACCGCGGAGATCCGCATCGTGGCGAAGCCACTGACCCGGCCGGTCAACCACTTCCTGCTGGAGGCCACCAACACCTCCGGTTCCCCGTGCGACCTCTACGCCGAGCCGTATCTGAGGTTCGACGATGCGCAGTCCCCGCTCGCCGAGCTCCCGGACAGCAAGCCGCAGGCGGTGGTCACCCTCGCCCCCGGCGCATCCGGCTACGCCGCCGTGATGACCTCGTCCGCGGACGGCAGCGGGCGCCATGGCCGCAAGGTGACCTCGCTGAGCGTCGGTCTGCGCGGCCGGGACGGCAAGGGCAGCGTCGGCGACGCCGCGAAGGTGGCGCTGCCGGGTGGTTCGGTGTTCCTCGACGACAGCGCCTGGGTGACGTACTGGCAGTCGGACCCGAGCGACGCCGCCGCTTGGTAGGCCGCCGCCCCACCCCCTGAACCAGGGCGCCCGCTCCCCCGGCGGGCGCCCTTCCTCATGCCGCAAACGCCCGGGCGCGGGCGGGCGGTGTCCCGTCATGTCCCGGCGGGGCCCGTGCGTTGTCCCGCTCCCGGCCCGTCCCGTCTACGTCTGCGCAGGTCACAGGCGTGCGCCCGGACGGGACGTCCCACGGGACAAGGAAGCGCCGAGCGGCCGCCCGCCCCGGAACACGATGGTTGCCGCCGCCGGGACCGGACCATCCGGCGGATACCGCGGGCCGGCGGGCCGACCGGCCCGACCGGCCGTAGACGGAGGGGAATCGGGATGCACGAGCACGGGAACACACGTCCGGCAGACGGCGCAAGCTACGGGGAAATCGTCGAGAACGGCAGCGGCAAGGGGCTGGGGCCGCGCTCCCCGTTCCGCAGGACCTTGCTGCGCAGGGCGATACCCGCGGTCGCCGCGGCGGGCATCGGCGTCGGCGCATTCGCCGGATTCGCCCACGGCAGCGAGGGCGGCGCCGCGGCGGCCGGCGGGCATTCCGTGGCCACGACCAAGCTCTCTCGCGACACCGCAGGCAAGGCCGCCGGCGCCTCCGCGCTCACCGCCCGTGCCGCAGGTGCCACGTCCATGCGGCAGGCCGCGGCGGCCGACTTCCCCACCTGGGGTACGCGGTGGGTGGTGCACGCCACCGCCGACACCAACTCGCCGTCGGTCGGAATGATCAACAAGTCCACGCCGGGGCAGGACCGGATCACCGCGGACTACCAGGTGGACACCGGCCACAAGGTGTGTGAGGGCAACGCCTGCTCGACGTTCATGGCGCATATCACCGGTCCGGTCAGCGGGTTCCTCAGCGTGGTCGCGGTGGACATTCCGCAGGACCGGCTGCCGGGTGTGCCCGTCCAGGGCAGCCCGCAGCCTCCGCAGCCCGGCGGCACCCGTCAGGAGATGCTGAACCGCGCCGCGACCTGGCTCACCGCGAACGGCGGCGCCCAGGTCCCGTACAGCCAGGCCAAGGTCTGGAAGGACGGCTACCGCCAGGACTGCTCCGGCTATGCCTCGATGGCGCTCGGACTGCCGACGCCCGGCACCAACACCGTGGGCCTGGCCACCGACCGCGGTATCACCCGGCCCATCTCTGTGGGCGAACTGCAGCCCGGTGACCTGCTGATAGACGCGGCCGGCGACAGCAACACCCGGCATGTGGTGATCTTCGAGAAGTGGAACAACGATGCGCACTCGTCCTACACCGCCTACGAGCAGCGCGGCGGACACGGCACCGACCACCGGAGCCTGACGTACGGACTGCCGGGCGGCGACGCCGAGTTCAGGCCGTACCGACCGGTGAAGTTCGGCGACTGAGCCCGCTGCGGGTGGCGATGTTTCACGTAAAACATCGCATCGTCGGCAGCACACGGCCGGCATCACGCGGTTTCACGTGAAACGTCACCAACTGATCCGGGTCTGATCCGGATCACGTAACGAGGGGTACTTCCGTCACAGGGGAGCGGAAGTGCCCCTCGCGCGCGCATGTCCGCTGTGCTGGAATGCCAGACGTGCCTGGCAATCCGAACCAGCCCGCAAACGTCCGCCGTAAGCCACTGGCCCCTCTCCCCGACGAACTCACCGGACCCGCAAGGGACTTCGTCTCGGCCTTGCGCCGTATGCACGGCGAACTGGGGTACAGCCTCAAGGACTTGGAGAGCCGGCTGCCCGCCAGTCGCTCCTCCCTCTCGCGCTATCTGCGCGGCCAGAGCCTGCCGGACGAGCGGCTGCTGGTGCAGTGGTGCAAGCTCTCCTTCACCGGCGAGGACCGGCTGCCCGCGCTGGTCGAGCTGCTGCACCGGGCCAATGAGGCGGCGGACGGCACACCGCCGGCAGTCACCGGGACCGGGGCCACTGCCGGAACGGATGCCCAGGACTCGGTGCCGCCCGGCCGGCGGCGGCTGCCTCTGGTGCTCGCGGTGACCGGTACGGTCGCCGTGCTGGCCGCGGCCGCGTTCGCCGTACCGGCACTGACCGGCTCCGGGACGGACGGACGGCAGGGCACGGCGGCGGGCACCGGCTCCGCCCGGATCACCGTCCACAACGTCGAGCGGGACTGCCAGCACAGCCGCGCCGAGAACTGTGCACTCGGGCTGGCCCGCGACCCATACGTCCCCTATCGCCGCTCCAATGTCGCCGGCCACGTCTGGCACGGCGATACGCTGCGCGCCCGCTGCCGGACCGCCAACGGCGTCACGGTCACGGACGAGGCGGGCGGCCACAGCAGCATGTGGTTCCAGGTCGATCACGACGGCAAGCAGGTGTGGGTTCCCGGCATCCGGATTCGCCCGGAACAGCTGGAGAACAGCGGCTTGCCCAGTTGTCCCGACTGATCCCGCGCACACCCCTTGACCTGCATGGATACCGTCGCCGGCAACCATCCCTGGCGCCTGGACCGCCAATCGATATCGTGGCCGTGCCATGACACACGCAACTCGCTGATCCGCAGTGACTTTCTGGGGGACCCACCCATGACCGCACGCCGCTCCCGCCGCTCCGCCGCGTATGCCGCGCTGGCCCTCGGCCTCGCCGCTTCGCTCGCGCTGACCGGCTGCAAGAGCCACTCCTCCAAGAAGTCGAAGAAGACCTCTTCCTCGTCCTCGTACAAGAAGAACAAGAAGCACAGGATCATCGGCGGTGGTGCGGGCGCGGCTGCGGGTGCGGGTGCGGGCGCCGCGGCGAGGCGGGGGAACATGTGCCGACCCGTGCCGGGCTGGTTCAAGTTCGTCCAGCTGTCCGAGCCGAGCCACGTGATCGTGAAGTACCGCAACAAGGGCAGCTCGTCCTGCTACCTCTACAACGCTCCGATGGTGTTCCGCGGCGACGCCCCCGCGAAGGACGGGTCGTACGACAGCACCAAGCCGCTGGGTCTCTACGAAGGCGCTCCGGACTACATGAACAACCACCGGGTCGAGGTCGCGGCGGGCGCAACCGCCTATGCGACCATCCCGACCAAGACCGCCTCGGACAAGGGCAAAGCGCAGAACCTCATGTACCTCGGCGTCATGCAGCCGAACAGGTTCTCCACGCAGGGTGCGGCCAACCCCATCCACTTCGGGCGGTACGACCAGCACCCGTCCATCGGTGCGACCGCCAAGGTCAGCGACTGGTACCTGAGCCTGATCCAGGCCCAGTCGGCGACCGGCTCCCGCCCGGTGAAGGCCGACAAGTAGCCCCAGCCGGCAGGCGAGTTGCCCCGGCACGGTGCCCGTCCTCGCCGGTTTCACGTGAAACCGGCGAGGACGGGCACCGTCGGTCCTACGCTCCCTCGTCCAGCCCCGCCAGCACGAGCGCCAGCCGGGGCGCCCCGCCGTCGACGACCCGCACCGGAACGCCCCAGTCCTGCTGGTGCACATGGCAGGCGGGATATTCGATCGCGGGATCGTCATCGCAGGACGCCGCCATCGCCGAGACATGCAGCACGCCCTCGGTCACACCGCCGGCGAGCACCAGATCCCGGCCGAGGTCGCTGTCCGGGCCCGCACCGTCGGCGAGTAGCTCCGGCGGGGTCGCGCTGACCAGCAGGCGCGTCGAGGGGCCGTAGCGGGTGTCGAGCTTCTGGCCCGCAGGCGCCTGGAAGACCACGTCCAGCCGGAGCCTGCCCGGGGCCACCTCGGTGGCCGCGCGCTGCGTGCGGTGCGCCACCGACTCGACGCGCACCGCCTCCTCGGGCAGCCGCAGCCGCGTCAGGCGGTGCCGCGCGGACTCCACCACGACGATGTCGTCGTCGACCAGCACCGCCGCCGAAGGCTCGCGCAGATCGGTCGCCAGCGTCGTCACCTCGCCGCTCGCGGGGTCGAAGCGGCGCAGCGCGTGGTTGTACGTGTCCGCGATGGCGACCGAGCCGTCGGGCAGCGCCGTGACACCCAGCGGGTGCTGGAGCAGCGCCTGGTCGGCGGCGCCGTCGCGGTGTCCGAAGTCGAACAGTCCGGTGCCGACGGCCGTCCGGATCTCATAGCCGTCGCCCGCATCCGTGCGCTGCACCCAGCGCACGGCGCTGGTCTCGGAGTCCGCGATCCACAGCCGGTCCCCCGCCGCAGCGAGCCCGGACGGCTGGGCGAACCAGGCCTCGGCCGCCGGACCGTCCACCAGCCCCTCATTGGTGGTGCCGGCCGCGACCTGAACGGTGCCCGTGGCCGGGTCGTACGTCCACAGCTGGTGCACGCCGGCCATCGCGATCCACAGCCGGTCCTGCCACCAGGCGACGTCCCACGGCGAGGAGAGATCCACCTCGCGGGCCGGCCCCGAGGTCGGCGAGCCCTGCCACCACTGCCTGCCCGTGCCCGCCACCGTCTCCAGCGCGCCGCTCTCGGGGTCGAGGACCCGGATGGCGTGGTTGACGGTGTCCGCGACGGCGACCTTCCCGTCGGGCAGCAGCGCCAGCCCCTGCGGCTCGTTGAAGGAGCCGGCGTCCAGGCCGCGCTCGCCGGTCCCGATCCGGCGCAGCACCTGCTCGCCGTCCGCCGCCAGCTCCACCAGCTGGTGCCGGGTGGTGTCCGAGACGAGGAAGCTGCCGCCCGGGAGCCGTACCGCCTTGCCGGGGAAGCGCAGGTCGGTGGCGACCGGCTCCGGCGGTACGTACGGGCCGTCGCCGCGGCGCAGCGTCCCCTTGGCGCCGTGCTCGTCCGTCAGCTCCTCGACGAGCTTCTCCAGGGCGTGCGCGTGGCCCTCCCCGGCGTGCTGGGCGACGACATAGCCCTCGGGGTCGATGACGACGAGGGTCGGCCAGGCCCGGACGGCGTACTGCTTCCAGGTGGCGAGCTCGGGGTCGTCGAGGACCGGGTGTTCGACGCCGTAGCGCTCGACGGCGTCCACGACCGCCTGGTGCTCGGCCTCGTGGACGAACTTGGGGGAGTGCACGCCGATGATCACGACGGTGTCGCGGTGGCGCTCCTCCAGCTCGCGCAGCTCGTCCAGGACGTGCAGGCAGTTCACACAGCAAAACGTCCAGAAATCGAGGATGACAATGCGTCCTCGCAGGTCGGACAGGGTGAGTTCATTACCGCCGGTGTTGAGCCAACCGCCCTTGCCGATCAGCTCGGGGGCCCGGACGCGCGCATGTGAAGCCATGTGCACATTCAACGTCACCCTGGTGCGTGCGCATTCCGCAGGGGGCCGGGGGAACACCTCAGCCATGCTGCACTCACCTGGGGGCCGGCCCCCGTCCCCCCGCAAGTACCTCGTCCGCGACCGGATCCTCGGCATCGGCGACGACTACTGGATCGAGGACGATCACGGGCGCCATGCCTTCCTCGTCGACGGGAAGGCGCTGCGGCTGCGCGAGACCTTCGAGCTCAAGGACCTGCGGGGCCAGGTACTGGTCACCATCCGCAAGAAGGTGCTGGCCCTGCGCGACACCATGACCATCGAGCGCGACGACCGGCCGCTGGCCACCATCCGGCGCAAGCGGCTCTCGCTGCTGCGCAACCACTACCGCGTGGAGCTGGTGGACGGCACCGAGCTGGATGTCAGCGGCAAGATCCTGGACCGGGAGTTCGCGGTCGAGTACGAGGGCGAACTGCTGGCCGAGATCTCGCGGCGCTGGCTGACCGTACGGGACACGTACGGGGTGAACGTCGTACGGGAGGACGCGGACCCGGCGCTGCTGATCGCCGTCGCGGTGTGTGTGATCCGGCTGGCCGAGCGGGAGCACGGACGCGACTGACGGACGGGACGGCTCGCGTTACGGCCGGTCCAGGCCCAGTACGCGGTCGCGTAGAACGGGGAAGTCGGCGCGGGTCTTGGCGACCTTGGCCGGGTCGAGGTCGACGGTCAGCGCCTCTTCCTCCGGTCCGGCCTCGGCCAGCACCTCGCCCCAGGGGTCGACGACGACGCTGTGACCGGCCTGCTCGACACCGGCGTGGGTGCCTGCGGTGCCGCAGGCCAGGACGTAGCACTGGTTCTCCACGGCGCGGGCGCGGGCCAGCAGCGACCAGTGTGCGCGGCGGCGGGCGGGCCAGCCGGCGGGCACAATCAGCAGCTCCGCGCCGCGGGCCAGCAATTGCCGGAAGAGCTCCGGAAAACGGAGGTCGTAGCAGGTGGCCAGGCCCGCGGTGGTCCCCGGGAGGCCGACCGTGACCGGCCGGTCGCCGGCCCCCAGCAGGATCGCCTCGCCCTGGTCGAAGCCGAAACGGTGGATCTTGCGGTAGGTGGCGGCGAGGCGGCCGTCGGGGGAGAAGACCAGCGACGTGTTGTAGAGGGTGTCGTCGGCCGCCCGCTCGATGACGGATCCGGCGTGCAGCCAGACCCCGGCGTCCCGCGCGGCCTCGGCCATCGCGTCGTGCGTCGGGCCGGGCAGCGGTTCCGCCTCGGTGGCGAAGAGTTCGGCGGCGAACGCACCGACCGGCCACAGCTCGGGAAGCACCACAAGATCGCTGTCGGAGTGCTCGCGCACCAGCGAAGCCACCCGCGTCCGCCGGGAATTGACGGATTCCGCCGGATCCACGCCGATCTGGAGCAACGAAGCGCGCACAGTACCACCGCCTAAGCTTTCGAACCGGGCCGCAGTCAAACATCCACCTACGATGGTCACCCGAAAGCACTGCCGGGGTGCCCGTGCGCAGCGTAACTTAACTGCACAGACAGCAGCCCGCGTACGAACCGTCCGAGGGGTCCCGTGACCGTCCATCCCAGCCTTCAGTCCTCCATCGATGCCTGGACGCACTCCATAGAAGCAATAGCCGAGCTGGTGACTCCGCTCGTCGAGGGCGAGTGGAGCAGGGCGACGGACCTCCCAGGCTGGTCCGTGCGCGATGTCGTCTCGCATGTGATCGGCCTGGAATGCGAGATGCTCGGCGACCCGCGGCCGATTCACACCCTGCCGCGCGACCTCTACCACGTGCGCAGCGAGTCGGCCCGCCGAATGGAGGTGCAGGTTGATGTCCGGCGGCACCACACCGCCCCGGAGATGCTCAGCGAGCTCGAGTACACCGTCATCCGCCGCTCCCGGCAGCTGCGCAACGAGACCCGCCAGCCGGACACCGTGGTGCGCAGCGCGCTCGGCGAGGACCGTCCACTGGAATTCGTGCTCCAGCTGCGGGCCTTCGACGTCTGGGCGCACGAGCAGGACCTGCGCCGGGCGCTCGGCAAGCCCGGCAATCTCGACTCCCCCGGCGCCCATGTGACGCGCGATCTGTTGCTGAAGACGCTGCCGGGCACGGTCGCCAAGAAGGCCCAGGCACCCGCCGATTCCGCCGTGGTCTTCGACGTCAGCGGCCCGCTGGAGTTCATGCGTACGGTCCGCGTCGACGCCGAGGGCAACGGCACGATCGACGGCAGTGTCTCGCTCGGCCCGACGGTGACGCTCGCCATGGACTGGGACCTCTTCCACCGTCTGGCCTGCGGCCGGATCCGCCCGGCGGCCGTCGCCGAGCAGATCAAGATCGACGGCGAGCCGCAGCTGGCCGCGGCGATCCTGGACAACTTCGCGGTCACGCCGTAGCCGACACCGGTTTCGAGGGGCGCCCCGGCCACCGGGAACCGGCACACCTGGCGGGGCGTCTCCGGGCAGCGGCGGCATGGGCCCGGCGCACGGGGCCAAGCCTCCGGGGACTTCGGTGTTTCACGTGAAACGGTGTGCTCCGCCACTCGTCGGGACGCTGCCCGGCGACGCCGCGGACCCGGCTTCTGCCGGCCTCATGCCGGGACGTGGACCGCCTCGACCCGGCTGACGACCAGCCGTTCACGCTCGCGGCGAGCCGCGCGGCTGCGCAGGCGCAGGATCTGCGAGACGCCGAGCGCTTCCAGGACGAAGACGGAGGCGAAGGCGATGCGGTAGTTGTCGCCGGTCGCGTCGAGCAGGACGCCGATGGCGAGCAGGGTCGTCATCGAGGCGGTGAAGCCGCCCATGTTGACGATGCCGGAGGCGGTTCCCTGACGCTCGGGCGGGTTGGCGGGCCGCGCGAAGTCGAAACCGATCATCGAGGCGGGGCCGCAGGCGCCCATGACCGTGCACAGCACGATCAGCAGCGTCATGGGCGCGTGATCGTCCGGCCAGGCCAGGGTGATCGCCCACAGCAGTGCGGTGGCGCCGACGGTGCCCAAGGCCAGCGGCGCACGGGCCGCGTGGTGGCGGGCGATGATCTGGCCGTAGACCAGGCCGACGGCCATGTTGGAGAGCACGATGAGGGTGAGCAGCTCACCGGCGGTGCCGCGGGAGAGGCCCTGCGCCTCGACGAGGAACGGCAGGCCCCACAGCAGCAGGAAGACCATCGCGGGGAACTGGGTGGTGAAGTGCACCCACATGCCCAGCCGGGTGCCGGGCTCGCGCCAGGCATCCGCGATCTGCCGGCGGACGAAGGCCGCGCCGGTGTGCTCGGCGGACGCGGGCGGCGGCTCGTAGCCCTCGGGGTGGTCCTTGAGGAAGAGCAGCAGCAGGACCAGGACGGCGACGCCGCCCACCGCGCTGGTGGCGAAGGTCGGTGTCCAGCCGAAACTGTGCAGGAAGCGGGCGAGGACGAGGGTGGAGATCAAGTTGCCCGCCATTCCGACGAGCGCCGCGATCTGCGCGATCATCGGGCCACGGCGGGCCGGGAACCACCGGGCGCCCAGTCGCAGCACGCTGATGAAGGTCATCGCGTCACCGCAGCCGAGCAGGGCGCGCGAGCCGAGCGCCATGGCGTACGACGTGGAGAGCGCGAAGCCGAACTGGCCGACGGTGTAGAGCACCACACCGATGGTCAGCACCTTCTTGGCGCCGAGCCGGTCGACCAGCAGGCCGACGGGTATCTGCATGCCCGCGTACACCAGCAGCTGCAGGATCGAAAAGGTGGACAGCGCCGAGGCGTTGATGTGAAAGCGTTCGGCGGCGTCGAGACCGGCCACGCCCAGGCTCGTACGGTAGGTGATCGCGACGAAGTAGACCGCAACGCCGACACCCCAGACCGCCATGGCCTTACGGCCTCCGGGCGGGTCCGCAGGCAGCAGGCGCGGGGCGCCGCCTGTGCCGGAGCCGCCGGTACTTCCCCCGCTCATCGCACCTCTCCCTGCGCCAGGTTGCGGACCCAGCTGACGTGCCGGTGCACGGCGTCGGTCGCCGCCTCCGGGTCGCCGTCCCGCAGCGCCTGGAGGATCTCGGCGTGCTCGGCGATGTTCTTGGCGATCCGGTCCGGGTGTGCGTGCATGACGGCGACGCCCATCCGCAGCTGGCGGTCGCGCAGCTGCTCGTAGAGCCGGTCGAGGATCTGGTTGCCGGCGCTGCGCACGATGGCGGCGTGGAAGCAGCGGTCGGTGACCGAGACGGCGGCGAGATCACCGGATGCGGCCTGCTCCCGCATCTTCTCCAGCAGTTCCTCGAGCTCGCCGGTCAACGCCTCGCTCGCGGGTACGGCCTTGGCCGCCGCATGCTTCTCCACCAGCAGCCGGGTCTCGACGACATCAGCGATCTCCTGCGCGGAGACCGGCAGCACCAGCGCGCCCTTCTTCGGATAGAGCTTGATCAGCCCCTCGACCTCGAGCCGCAGCAGCGCCTCCCGCACCGGCGTCCGCGACACCCCCACGGCCTCGGCCAGCTCACCCTCGGTGAGCAACATGCCGCCCTCGTAGTGGCGCTGCAGGACGGCGTCCTTGATGTGCGCATAGACCCGCTCGGCGGCGGGGGGCTGCTTGGCGGGAGAGGGGCCGGAGTCTCTGGTGGGGGCGGCGGACGCGGACGGAGATGGCATGTGCACAGGATAGATACAACAGGTATGCGTCCGGCGCCGCATTCCGCGATGCGGACAAAGTGCGGCGCATTTGTGCTGGTACAGGCGCTATCGGCGTTGCCTGCCCACTCCCTACCCGGGCATCTTCCCCTGCGCGATCAAGCGGTCCACGACCTGGGAGTGCGCGGGGGCGCATCGGTCCCGCGCCTCCTGGCGGTCGAACCAGGCGTACTCGGCGATCTCCCGCCCCGGCTCGGGGGCGATGTCCTGGGGGCCGCCGGTGAAGCACGTCATATGCAGCCGACGGCCGTTCTTGCCGTGGGCGACGTCATGGATGACGAACGCCTCCGACAGCTGCTCCGCGGGAACGAGGAGGCCGAGCTCTTCGGACAGTTCCCGCGACAGCGCCTCCCGCGCGGTCTCTCCCGGCTCGTACTTGCCGCCCGGAAGGTAGAAGGTGTCGTTGCCCCGAGTCCGTACGCTCAGCAGCCGGCCCTCGCGCAGATGCAGCCACGACACCGACCTCAGCGGCGCCTCGCGCTCCAGGGCGATCAGCGGGTGGCCGGTCTCCTCGTCCGTCCGGTACGACCACTGCATGAACCCCAGGCTCCTGTAGAAGCGGTGGGCGCGCTCGTTCTCCTCGAAGACCTCAACGCACAGCGCGCCGCGCAGCGCCGCCGCATGCTCCACCAACTGCCGTCCGATGCCGCACCCTTGGGCCTCGGGCGCCACGAGCAGTCCGCCGATCTGCGTCCCGCTCCCGGCGCTGTGACGCCGGTGGCCGTCCAGCAGCCCGAGCAGTCCCACGACCCGGCCCTCGCGCTCGGCGACCCAGTTCTCCGCCCGGACGAGATGCTCCTCGCGCAGGACCCGCGCCCGCTCGCCCTCGCCTTCCCCTTCGATGAACGGGTGCGCCTGCCGCGAGGCGCGGGACCACAGGTCGGTCACCGCGTCCTGATCAGCCGTTCGGTATCGCCTGATGATCGTTTCACTGCTCATTGCGCCGACGGTAAACAGCGCGGCCCCCGGCGGCAAACCCTTTCCCGCCCCGGTCCCCTATGCCGAAAGGGGGACCCAGGGTGGACCAGGGATCCGCCTAAAGACTGACGGGAATCCGTACCTGACGCGTACGGAACGGCCCCGATCTCATGGGTGAATAGAGGCAGGAGCCGGGGCGGCTCCGCCACCTCAAGGGGAGTTGACCATGCAGCCCAGGACGAACGCCGGACGCCGGACCAGGAACACCGTCGTGGTGGCACTGATCGTCGCCGCCGTCTGGGCGAGCAGCGCGCTGGCCCGGCGTGCCGCGCATGCCGACAGTCCGGACGGGCCGACCGGGCCGGTGGCGCACTTCAGCCGGGCGGTGGAGCTCATCCGGGGCTGACCCGCCGGGAACGGCGACGGCCAGGGCCGGAATCGGCCGGGGGCGAAAACGGACAGGGGCGGTGTTTCACGTGAAACACCGCCCCTGCTGTCGAGTTCAGCGTCGCCCGCTCAGCCCCACGTGATGAGCCGCTTGGGGCGTTCCAGGACCGCCGCGATGTCCGCAAGCAGCTTGGAGCCCAGTTCGCCGTCGATCAGACGATGGTCGAAGGACAGCGCGAGGGTGGTGACCTGGCGCGCCTTCACCTTGCCCTTGTGGACCCAGGGCTGGAGCTTGACCGCGCCGAAGGCGAGGATCGCCGACTCCCCCGGGTTGAGGATCGGCGTGCCGGTGTCGACGCCGAAGACACCGACGTTCGTGATGGTGACCGTGCCGCCGGACATCGCCGCCGGAGAGGTCTTGCCCTCGCGGGCCGTGGCAACCAGCTCGCCCAGTTCCGCGGCGAGTTGGGGGAGCGCCTTGACGCCCGCGTCCTTGATGTTGGGGACGATCAGACCGCGCGGAGTGGCCGCCGCGATGCCGAGATTGACGTAGTCCTTGTAGACGATCTCCTGATTCGCCTCGTCCCAGGCCGCGTTGACCTCCGGGTGCCGCTTGATGGCGACCAGGAAGGCCTTGGCGACAAGCAGGAGCGGGTTGACGCGCAGCCCGGCCATGTCCGGGTCCTGCTTCAGCTCCTGGACGAGCTTCATCGTGCGGGTCACGTCGACGGTGATGAACTCCGTGACATGGGGCGCGGTGAAGGCGGAGTTGACCATCGCCTGGGCGGTGGCCTTGCGTACGCCCTTGACCGGCACCCGGCGCTCGCGGGCGGCAGTGGGGACCACTCCCGCCTCGGCGGGGGCCGCAGTCTCGGATTCCGGGGCGGCAACGGATGGTGCCGGGGCGGCTGCCGCGTGGACGTCCTCGCGGGTGATGAGGCCGCCCGGACCGGTCGGTGCGATCGTCGCCAGGTCGATGCCGAGGTCCTTGGCGAGCTTGCGTACCGGCGGCTTGGCCAGCGGCCGGCCGGGCACCACGGCGGGCGCCACCGGAGCGACCGGCGCCGCGGCCACCGGAGCGGCCACGGAACGGCCGTTCAGCTCGGCCTGGAGCGCGGCCTTCACCGGCTCGGGCTGGGCCGGCACACCCGCCGCGGCGCCCGGCTGCGGCCTGCGGGCCCGGCGCTTGGTCGAGGCCGGGGCGGCGCCGTAGCCGACGAGGACCGCCTGCCGGCCCTGCGGCTCCGCGTCCTCCTCAGCGGGCGCGGCGGCCGCGCCCGCTGCCGGAGCGGCGGAATCCGCGGCGGGCCCGGCTCCGGGGTCGGTGTCCACGGAGAAGATGGCGGTGCCGACGTCGACGGTGACGCCCTCGTCGAAGTGGAGCGCATGCACCACCCCGTCGTAGGGGCTGGGCAGTTCGACGGCGGCCTTGGCGGTCTCGACCTCACAGATGACCTGGCCGTCGGTGACGGTGTCGCCCGGCTGGACGTACCACTTGAGGATCTCGGCCTCGGTCAGCCCCTCGCCCACGTCGGGCATCTTGAACTCGCGGAAGCGCTGGGCGCCTGCGGTACTTGCAGTCATGGTCACGAACTCTCCTCAAACCCCTCAGTACGCCAGCGCGCGGTCAACGGCGTCGAGCACCCGGTCCAGTCCCGGAAGGTACTCGTCCTCCAGCCGGGACGGCGGATAGGGGGCGTGGAAGCCGCCGACCCGCAGAACCGGGGCCTCGAGGTGGTAGAAGCAGCGCTCGGTGATCCGGGCGGCGATCTCCGCACCCGAGCCGAAGAAGACCGGGGCCTCGTGGACCACGACCAGCCGGCCGGTCTTCTCCACCGAGGCCTGCACGGTGTCGAAGTCGATGGGGGAGATCGAGCGCAGGTCGACGACCTCGACCGACTTGCCCTCCTCGGCCGCGACCTTGGCGACGTCCAGACAGACCTTCACCATCGGGCCGTAGGCGACGAGGGTGAGGTCGGTGCCGGCCTGGGTGATGCGGGCCTTGTGCAGGGGGTCGGGGATCGACTCCGTGTCCAGCCGCGACTTGTCGTGGTAGCGGCGCTTGGGCTCGAAGTAGATGACGGGGTCGTCGCCCGCGATGGCCTGCTGGAGCATCCAGTAGGCGTCGGAGGAGTTCGAGGGGGAGACGATCTTGAGGCCCGCGACGTGCGCAAACAGCGCCTCGGGAGACTCGGAGTGGTGCTCGACGGCGCCGATTCCGCCCGCGTACGGGATGCGGATGACGACCGGCACCTTGACCTTGCCCAGCGCGCGGGCGTGCATCTTGGCGAGCTGGGTGACGATCTGGTCGTAGGCGGGGAAGACGAAGCCGTCGAACTGGATCTCGGCGACCGGGCGGTAGCCGCGCAGGGCCAGGCCGATCGCGGTGCCGATGATGCCGGACTCGGCGAGCGGGGTGTCGATCACCCGGTCCTCACCGAAGTCCTTCTGGAGCCCGTCGGTGACGCGGAAGACGCCGCCGAGCTTGCCGACGTCCTCGCCCATGACGACGACCTTGGGGTCGGCCTCCATGGACGTGCGCAGCGAGGCGTTGATCGCCTTGGCGATGGTGATCTTCTCGTGGACGGCCATGGTCAGTTCCCCTCCGCGACGGCATCGACGTCGGCGAACGACGCCTGGTACGCGGCGAACTGCGCGCGCTCCTCATCGACGAGCGCGTGCCCGTCGGCATAGACATTCTCGAAGATCGCCATGTGATCCGGGTCCGGCATGGCACGGACGACCTCGCGGACGCGCTTGCCCAGCGCCTCGCTCTCCTCCTCGATGGCGGCGAGATACGCGTCGTCGACGATGCCCTCGGCCTCCAGGTAGGTCCGCAGCCGCAGGATCGGGTCCTTGGCCTCCCAGGCGAGCGTCTCCTCGTCGGCCCGGTACTTCGTCGGGTCGTCGGAGGTGGTGTGGGCACCCATGCGGTACGTGAACGCCTCGACCAGCATGGGGCCCTGGCCGGTACGCGCCCGCTCCAGCGCCGCCTTGGTCACCGCCAGACAGGCCAGCACGTCGTTGCCGTCCACCCGTACGCCGGGGAAGCCGTAGCCGCGGGCGCGCTGGTAGAGCGGGACGCGGGTCTGCTTCTCGGTGGGCTCGGAGATCGCCCACTGGTTGTTCTGGCAGAAGAAGACGACCGGGGCGTTGTAGACCGCGGAGAAGGTGAAGGATTCGGCGACATCGCCCTGGCTGGAGGCGCCGTCACCGAAATACGCGATGACCGCGGAATCCGCGCCGTCCTTCTGCACACCCATCGCATAGCCGGTCGCGTGCAGCGTCTGCGAGCCGATCACGATGGTGTAGAGGTGGAAGTTGTTGCTGTTGGGATCCCAGCCGCCGTGGTTGACGCCGCGGAACATGCCCAGCAGGTTCGTCGGGTCGACGCCGCGGCACCAGGCCACGCCGTGCTCGCGGTAGGTCGGGAAGACGTAGTCGTCGTCGCGCAATGCACGCCCGGAGCCGATCTGCGCGGCCTCCTGGCCCAGCAGCGAAGCCCACAGACCCAGTTCGCCCTGACGCTGGAGAGTGGTCGCCTCGGCGTCGAAGCGCCGCGTGAGGACCATGTCGCGGTAGAGCCCGCGCAGCTCTTCGGGGGACAGGTCGATCGCGTATTCCGGGTGCTCGACCCGCTTCCCTTCCGGGGTCAGCAGTTGTACGAGCTGGTCCTGCTCCGCCTGGTCCGGCCGGCCGGTGGCCTTGGCCGGGGCCGCCTTCTTCGCCGGCGACGCCTTTTTGGCGGTGGTGCGCTTGCTGCCGGCGCGGGTGGTTTTCCGCTGGGCAGTGCCTTCCACGGTCACGTGCTGCTCCTCCGTCTGTCCGGCCCCCGGGGTCCGCCGGTGGCCGTATTGCGGCTCACCCGGTATCCGATACGGCGCACGGGGTGTGTGCAAACGCGGCCGGATCCGGGTGGAACAAAGCGTCCCGGACAGTGGCCTGCTGTTTGCACGTTACCCAGTGCCAAAGCCTAAGTGAAAACGGCGCTGACCTGCGATTTTGCTTGGATTTCCAAGTAAATCGCAAAAGGTGGGAACAACTCCTGGTCACAGCGTTGCAGGCCGCCGGGACAACGGCACGTTATATCGGTGACCTGGAGCACGGGAAGAGTTTGGTGTGTGAGACTGGGTTGGTGCACGAAGACGGAAAAATCACGGTTTTCCTACTCGATGACCACGAAGTCGTCCGGCGAGGCGTCCACGAAATGCTGTCGGGCGAAGACGACATCGAAGTCGTCGGCGAGGCGGGCACCGCCGCCGACGCGCTGGTCAGGATCCCCGCGACCCGCCCCGATGTGGCGGTGCTCGATGTCCGGCTGCCGGACGGCAGCGGCGTCGAGGTCTGCCGCGAGATCCGCTCCCAGAACCCGGACATCAAGTGCCTGATGCTCACTTCGTTCGCCGATGACGAGGCACTTTTCGACGCGATCATGGCCGGCGCCGCCGGTTATGCGCTCAAGGCCATTCGGGGCAGCGAGCTGCTCTCCGCGGTACGCGAGGTGGCGGCCGGGAAGTCCCTTCTCGACCCGGTGGCGACGGCCCGCGTCCTGGAACGGCTGCGCGGCGGCAACGGCGCAAAGGGTGACGACCGGCTGGCGAATCTCACCGAACAGGAACGCAAGATCCTCGATCTGATCGGTGAGGGGCTGACCAACCGCGCCATCGGCGAACGGCTTCATCTCGCCGAGAAAACGATCAAGAATTATGTCTCCAGCCTGCTTTCCAAGCTCGGCATGGAACGACGTTCCCAGGCCGCCGCATATGTCGCGCGGAGGCAGGCGGAAAAACGCTGAAACGACCTCTCACCAGGTATGGAGCGGCGAAATGACGTCCGCCCGGCAGCCCGCGGTCGGGACCTTGGTCCCGACCGCTTCGGGGCCCCCGCCCCTGTTCGGCGGCCGTCGCGGACGGCAGTCTGAGGACATGCCCTCCGACGACCACCGCGCGCTCGAGCTGCTGAGCCGGACTCCGTACGGCCGGGTGTCGGCCAGCCGGCGGGCGCTGCCGTTCACGACCGTCACCCGGCATCTCCTCCTCGACGGGCAGCTGATCCTCCGGCTGCACCGTGGCTACGACTACCACCAGGCGCTCGACGGCAGCGTCGTCGCCTACGAGGCCGACAACGTCAACAGCGGCGAGAGCGACACCTGGTCCGTGCAGTTCACCGGCACCGCCCGGGTCTTCAGCCCCACCCTCGCCGAGCGCGCGCTCTTCGGCCGCACGCCCCGGCTGGCCGACGGCGCCCCCTTCGACCCGGTGTTCCTCCGCATCGAGCCGGAGTTCGTCACCATGCACCACCTGATGGACGTGCCGGTCTTCCCGTACGCGCAGAGCCGTGTGCCGCGGCCCCCGCAGCGGAGGCCGGCGGACGCACACGGGGCAGCGCAGACCGGGGTGACCTGCTGCGCTACGCACTGTGCGTAAGGCTTTCCGATGAGCCCACTCCGCCTGACCTGGTTGATCTAACATCTGGCGGGTGCTGCGCTCATCTGTAGTCCGGACGGCGGCAACCCTCGACCGGCACTTCCTCGGATCCCTGCTGCGCCGCTACGAAGGCGCCGGGAACCCCCTCTCGTGCGAACCCGTTGCCGAAGGCCTGCTCAACCACGGCTACTTCCTCGCCACCACGCACGGCCGCTACTTCCTCAAGCACCATCTCGACGGCGACCTCGGCGCCATCACCCGCCAGCACCGCGCCACCCTCCGGCTCGCCGACCTCGGACTGCCGGTCGCCCCGCCGGTACCCGCCGCGGACGGCCGTACGGTCACCGTCCTGGACGGCCGCTGCTACGCCCTGCACCCCTGGGTCGAGGGCCGGCACCTGGGCGGGGACGCACTGAGCCGCGCCCAGTCCCGCCGGCTCGGCGCGCTGCTGGGCCTCGTGCACACGGCGCTGGAGCAGGTCATGGCGGGCGCCCCGCACCTGCCGCCCGCGTACCCGGTTGACTCGGCCGACCCCGCCCGCACCTTCGAGCTGATCGACGAGCTGCTCGCGCTGGCCCGCCGGGCCCGCCCCCGCACCAGCTTCGACGAACTCGCCGAGCACCGCCTCCTGGAGCGCCGGGCCCTGCTCAAGCGGCTGACCCACCGCCGCCCGGCTGCCGCGCCCGCCGCCGGCTGGGTGCACGGCGACTTCCATCCGCTCAATGTGCTCTACCGCGGCGGGGAACCGGCCGCGATCGTCGACTGGGACCGGCTGGGCATCCAACCCCGCGCCGAGGAGGCGGTACGGGCCGCCGCGATCTTCTTCGTACGGCCCTGCGGCACCCTCGACCTCGCCAAGGTGGCGGCGTACGCGGGCGCCTATCGCAGCGCCTGCGGGGCCGGGCCGGACGAACTGGCGGCCGCGGCGCACCGGGTGTGGTGGGAACGGCTGAACGACTTCTGGATGCTCACCTGGCGCTACCGGCTGGGCGACCCCCGCACCGATCCGCAGTTCCCGGCGGCGTCCGCGCTGGCGGTGTGGTGGACCCGTGAGTACGCGGCGGTCCGGGACGCGTTCGCCGGTTGTTCCACGTGAAACGGCGGGGCCGCTCCAGAAGTCCTGGAGCGGCCCCGCCGTTCATGTCAGCCGACCGGTCAGCCGCCGGTGCTGCCCAGCGGCCCGCCGGCGTCCGCGCCGCCGGTGGGCCCGGCGTCCGTACCGCCGGCGGTGGGCCCGGCATCCGTACCCCCGTCGGAGGTGCCACCGTCCGTGGTCCCGCCGTCCGCCGTACCGCCGTCCGTCGTACCACCGTCGCTGGTGTCGTCGGTGGGCGGCGCGGACGTCGGAGGCTCGGACGTCGGAGGCTCCGAGGTCGGCGGCTCGGACGTCGACGGCGTACTGGGCTCCTCGCTCGGCGGCGGGGAGTAGGTATTGCTGTCACCACCCGTGGTGCCGGGCTGGGTATCCGGGGTGCTCGGCTCGTCCGACGGCGGCTCGCTGGTCTTGTCGTGCTGGGAGACCGACGGCGACGGCGACTCGTTGGGGTTCGTCCCGGAGTCGTCCTTCTTGTTCTGCAGGGCGAAGGCCACGCCCACCGCGATGGCGATCACCGCGAGCGCCGCGATCAGCCAGATCTTGCCGCGGCCGCTCTTGGCCGACCGGTGACCGCCGTCGAAACCGCCGTCGTCGTCCCGCCCGCCCGGCAGGATCGGCTGCGCCGTGGTGTGACCGGAGTCCGGATGCGGCAGCGCGGTGGTGGCGGCATTCCCCATGGCCGGGGTGTTGCCGCCCTCATGTATCGCGACCGGGCCGGTGCTCCAGGTGCCGGTATGGCCACCCTGCTCGTGCAGCATCTGCAGCGAGTACTGGACCAGCCCGCGCATCTCCTCCGCGGTCTGGAAACGGTCGTCCGGGTCCTTGGCCAGCGACCGCATGACCAGGCCGTCCAGCTCCGGCGGCACCGCCTCGGCGACCTCGGACGGCGGCACCGGCATGTCCTGAACGTGCTGGTAGACGACCGACAGCGGGGTCTCACCGGTGAACGGCGGCCGCAGCGCGAGCAGTTCGTACAGCAGACAGCCGGTGGCGTACAGATCGGAGCGGGTGTCGACGGTCTTGCCGAGCGCCTGCTCCGGGGAGAGGTACTGCGGGGTCCCCATGACCATGCCGGTCTGGGTCATCGTGGACTGCGCGCCGTGCAGCGCGCGGGCGATGCCGAAGTCCATGACCTTCACGGCGCCGCTGTGCGTGATGATCACGTTGGCGGGCTTGATGTCACGGTGCACGATGCCGTGCTGGTGGCTGTAGGCCAATGCCTCCAGCACCCCGGAGACGATGATCAGCGCCTGGTCCGGCGGCGGAGCATCGGCGTTGAGCAGCAGGTCACGGATGGTGCGGCCCTCGACCAGCTCCATCACGATGTACGGCACGGTGTTGCCGGCGACGAAGTCCTCGCCGGAGTCGTAGACGGCGACGACGGCGTGGTGGTTCAGTCCGGCCACGGACTGCGCCTCGCGCGTGAAGCGGGCCTTGGACACCGGGTCCTCGGCCAGATCGGCGCGCAGCAGCTTCACGGCGACGGTCCGGCCCAGCCGTACGTCCTCGGCCGCGAACACCTCCGCCATACCGCCTCGGCCGAGCCGGCGCGTGAGCCGGTAACGGCCGTCGCCGACCAGCCCTCCATTGCCCCACATCTCCGGTGTATCGGGGATATTGGAGCCGGTGGCCTCAGGATCGGACGGGCCCTGTGGGCTCTGCGTCGGTGCCATCGGTCCTCGCCGTCGAATCGATCCGCATCAAGAGCGGTAAGGTCTCGGTCTTCGCTACAGCACGCTACAGGTTCGACGACACCCACCGGTCCGTCGTGGACCGGTCATCAAACCGCCCGGATGCCAGTAGGGGCAAGTTCACCAGGGGTAATCGACAGCACAAAAGATCTCCCACCCGTGACCGGATCTTGCGCATCTGGTCACGGAACGGGCACACGGCTTGACGTGTCCGGGCCCTGGGGCAGACTTGGCTGCGGAATTCCAGAATTTGATCGCGATACGTACGGGCTGTCGCCCGGGGGGAAGCGGAACCATGAGCCAGGACGGCGCTCAAGGCCAATTCGAGGGCCGTTCGGTCGGCGGAGGACGTTACCAGCTTCGTGATCTTCTCGGCGCGGGCGGAATGGCATCCGTACATCTCGCGTACGACAGCGTGCTGGACCGCGAGGTCGCGATCAAGACACTGCACACCGAGCTCGGTCGCGAGCAGGCGTTCCGCGAGCGTTTCCGCCGCGAGGCGCAGTCCGTGGCGAAGCTCACGCACACCAACATCGTCTCGGTCTTCGACTCCGGCGAGGACGAGCTCGACGGCGGCATGGTGCCGTACATCATCATGGAGTACGTCTCCGGTCAGCCGCTGCGCTCGGAACTCGACAACGACATCGCCCAGCACGGTGCGATGCCGACCGAGAAGGCGCTGAAGATCACCGCCGATGTGCTCGCCGCGCTCGAGGCGAGCCACGAGATGGGCCTGGTCCACCGGGACATCAAGCCGGGCAACGTCATGATGACCAAGCGCAATGTCGTCAAGGTCATGGACTTCGGTATCGCCCGCGCCATGCAGTCCGGCGTGACGTCCATGACGCAGACCGGCATGGTCGTCGGCACCCCGCAGTACCTGTCGCCCGAGCAGGCCCTGGGCCGCGGCGTGGACGCCCGCTCCGACCTCTATTCCGTCGGCATCATGCTCTTCGAGCTGCTGACCGGACACCTGCCCTTCGACGCGGACTCCCCGCTGGCCATCGCCTACGCCCATGTCCAGGAAGAGCCGCCGGTTCCGTCGAGCATCAACCGCTCGCTGCCGCCGGCCGTGGACGCCCTGGTGGCCCGTGCGCTGAAGAAGAACCCCAACGAGAGGTTCCCGACCGCCGAGGCGATGCGGGACGAGTGTCTGCGGATCGCCGGGTCCGGGCAGTCCGGGTCGCCGCTGATCATCAGCGAGGGGCCGCGGGCGCGCACCAGCGGCTCCTCGGTGTCCTCCTCGGTGTTCCCCACCGCGAGCGGCAATCCGCACACCCCGGCGCCGCCGAGCGTGCAGCAGCCGTACCAGCCGCCGCAGGCGCCGTTCGGCCCCTCGACGCCGCCGCCGGTGAACAACGCCTACCCGACGCCGGCACCGGCGCCGGCGCAGACCCCCGTTCCGTTCAACAGTGGTGGCTTCCAGGGGCCGCCGACCTTCGCGCCGCAGCCCATGTCGCCGCCGATTCCACCGAGCGGGGCTCCCGCCCGTAAGAGCAATGCGGCGGTGATCGTCGTATCGGCGATCGTCGGTGTCATCGTGGTCACCGCGATAGCGATCGGCATCGGTCTGAGCGCGGGTGGATCCACCGATGACCACGGTGGCGACGATCCGACGCCGTCGTACACGCCGTACTCCTACAGCCCGTCGGCGACGCCGTCGAGTGCCGCCACCCCCCGGCCGGAGCCCACATACGCCTCGATCGAGGCATCCAGGTGCACCAACGCGATCAAGTCCTACAAGGACCCGAAGAAGGTCTCGCTTCCGAATTTCGCGTTCCAGAACCTGACCTCCGTGAAGGCCTGCTTGAATGCGGCGCACTGGAAGTACAAGATCACGATGGAGGACCGTGCGGTCTGGGGCAAGAACACCGTCCTGGATCAGTCGCCGAGGGCCTACAGCGACTGGGACCCGGAGAGCGACACCCTTCAGCTGACCGTTGCCACCGGGATGGACCCCAGCTGATCGGGACACACACATAAGAGGGAGGGCCGGTACGCACATGGCGTACCGGCCCTTCGTCCGTCGGAGCTGCGGGCCCGCGCCTTAGAGATACGGCCCCGAACGGGCGCCGCCGTGTCCGGGGTGGTCCTCGTCGCCTTCGATCGGAGCACCGGGCGGCAGCGCGCGGCGCATGGACTCCAGCTGGGCGCGGGCCGCCATCTGCTGGGCGAACAGCGCGGTCTGAATGCCGTGGAAGAGGCCTTCGAGCCAGCCCACCAACTGGGCCTGGGCGATGCGCAGTTCCGCGTCCGTCGGCACCGACTCGTCGGTGAACGGCAGGGAGAGGCGCTCCAGCTCCTCCACCAGCTCGGGCGCCAGCCCGTCTTCCAGCTCCTTGACCGAGCTGGAGTGGATCTCCTTGAGGCGAACCCGGCTCGCCTCGTCCAGGGGAGCGGCCTTCACCTCCTCCAGCAACTGCTTGATCATGCTGCCGATGCGCATGACCTTCGCAGGCTGTTCGACCATGTCCGTCACCGGAATCTCGCGGGACTCCTCGGCGTTGTCCGGGCCGCCACCAGCGGCGGCGCTGCCGAGCGCCATGCCGTCCGGGCCGACAACCAGGACGTGCGGGTTCTCCTGCGACCGTTCGTTCATCGGCATATCCATGCCGACATTGTCTCGTACCCCCACGTTGCCGGGTGATCCGCCGTACCTCTTCCGGCGGCGGGAGCGGCAGAGGTGGTGCGGTCGATCGCGAGGGCGCGCTGGAGGGCTTTTCGGGGCTTCCGGGCGGCCCCGGGGGCTCTGCGACGGCTGGTTTCACGTGAAACGGTGCGGTGAGGACGCGCTGTCTGTTTCACGCGAAACATCGGCTTTGTTTTCCGTGCGTGGTTTCACGTGAAACACGCAGTGCAGTGGTCGGTCAGTGGCGGCGCAGCCGCAGGCCGAGGAAGGCCAGGCCGAGGCCGGTGAGGGCGAGGCCTGCGCCCATGGGGAGGACCCGTTCGACGGGGGCGGTCGGACTGTCCATGGCGTACGGGCTTGCCGAGGCGGCCGGGGCGGCGTCGGCGTCGGCGTCATCGGGCGGGGTGCGGTCCTGCTTCTTGGGCCTGGCGGGCGGCTGGAGCGGCTTGTACGGGCGCTGATCGAGGCGGCCCGCCACGTCGGAGCGGGGGGAGGGGGACGGCCGGTGCGGGGCGGGGCGGGAGGGTGAGGGTGCCGCCTCGGGGGGCGCCGTACGGTCGGTGCCGTCCTCGTCGGGTGGACTCTCGGGCGTGCCGGGCGCGGAGTCCTCGGGGTCCGGCACGTCCGTGGAGTCGTCGTCGGAGTCCGGGTCGAGCCCGTGGTGCCGGTCGTGCCAGGGGAGGTACTCGGGTGGATCGTCGGGATAGCGCGGCAGTTCGTCCGGGATCTCGGCGAGGAAGTCCCGCAGGCCGGGGAAGTCCGGGACCTCCATACCGGCGTCCGGCCTCGGGAACCCCGGCCAGTACCCCAGCGACTCCGGGCGGCCGGGGTGTCCGCGGCCCTCCCCCGCACGGCTTCCGGCCAGCGATGGGCCCTCCGCAGAGCTGTCGGGCAGCGCATGCCGTCGTACGAGATGCGCGGGGCGGTCGGGTGGAGGGTTCCGCTGCTCCGCGGCCGTCGCGGCGGTCGCCAGCGGGACAGGCAGAGCGGCGGCGGCCACGAGCAGACCAGTGGTAACGCGCGAACGGAAGCTTGGAACCACAGCCGTGCCCCTCCCGTGCCGAGCCGTCGAGTGACCCGCCCAGCGTCACATGTCGCCACATTTGCGACATCTTGGACAGGTCGATCGGGTTACGCGTCACGGAGCGGGAGGGGCCGTCAACAGCGGAAATCCCGCACGCGGCGGGGCTCCGTGGTGTCGGCGTCCGCGAAGCCCTGCCGGTCGGGTACGCCGGTCAGACGGTCAGCACGACCTTGCCGACATGTGCGCTCGCGTCCACCACGCGGTGTGCCTCGGCGGCGTCCGCCATCGGGATCGTACGGTCCACGATCGGCCGCACCTGGCCGTTGCCGATCAACGGCCAGACATGCTCGCGGACCGCCGCGACGATGGCCGCCTTCTCGTTCAGCGGGCGGGCGCGCAGGCCCGTGGCGGTGATCGCGGCACGCTTGGCGAGCAGGGCGGCGAGATTCAGCTCCGCCTTCACGCCGCCCTGCATCCCGATGATCGCCAGCCGGCCGCTGATAGCCAGCGCCTTGACGTTCTTCTGCAGGTACTTCGCACCGATGATGTCGAGAATGACGTCCGCGCCCTGGCCGTCGGTGGCCTTGCGGAGCTCCTGGACGAAGTCCTGCTCGCGGTAGTCGATGAGGATGTCCGCGCCGAGTTCCGCACAGCGGGCCAGCTTCTCGGGACCGCCCGCGGTGACCGCGACCCGCGCGCCGACCGCCTTGGCGAGCTGGATCGCCATCGTGCCGATACCGCTGGCGCCGCCGTGGACCAGCAGCGTCTCGCCCGGCCGCAGGTGGGCGATCATGAAGACATTCGACCAGACGGTGCACGCCACCTCGGGCAGCGCGGCGGCCGTCACCAGGTCGAGGCCCGTCGGCAGCGGCAGCACCTGCCCGGCCGGGACGGCCACCTTCTCGGCATAGCCGCCGCCCGCCAGCAACGCACACACCTCGTCGCCGACGGCCCAGCCGTGCACCCCGGGACCGACCGCGGCGATCCGGCCGGAGCACTCCAGGCCCGGGTACGGCGACGAGCCGGGCGGCGGGTCGTAGAAGCCCTGGCGCTGGAGCAGGTCCGCGCGGTTCACGGCGCTGGCCACGACCTCGATCAGGACCTCGCCCTCGGCGGGCTGCGGATCGGGCACGTCCGCCCAGACAAGTGCTTCCGGGCCACCGGGCTCCGGGATAGTGATCGCTCGCATGAGCGCGAGGCTACTCGCCGACCGGGCACGGGGCGATGGGGCGGGGTCCGTGGACCCGGCCCGGTGCCGCGCCGTCAGCTGCGAAAGGACGCCCGGCTACTCGTCCGCCCGGTGCTCATTCGCCCTGCGCATCGGGGAGACGCCGGTGCCGGGCAGCGACGAAGGCCGGGAGCGGTTCTGCCTACCGGCGGCGTCCGGCTCCTCCGTCGGCGCCGCGCGGACGATCGTGATCAGCCGGTCGGCGGACTGCAGCGGGCTGGCGTCCGGGTCGTCGTAACCGATCAGGCGATGGCCGCGCAGCACGGAGACGACCAGGTCGTCGGTCTCCCGCACGGACTTGCCGACCTCGGACTTCACCACCGGCCGCTCGATCAGGTCCAGCCCGCTGCCCTGCTGGATCAGATCCTCCATCACGGTGCCCGCACTGGGGCTGTGCACCGAGAGCCCCAGCAGCCGTCCGGCCGCACTCGCCGAAGTGATGACGGCGTCGGCGCCGGACTGCCGCAGCAGCGGCGCGTTCTCCTCCTCCCGCACCGCCGCGACGATGTTGGCCCGCTTGTTGAGTTGACGGGCGGTCAAGGAGACCAGGACCGCGGTGTCATCGCGCTGGGTGGCGATCACGACCTGGTGCGCCCGCTGGATCTCCGCCCGGACGAGCACATCGCTGCGGGTCGCATCGCCGA
The DNA here is from genome assembly GCF_044544985.1 of Streptomyces sp. NPDC053427. NCBI lineage: Bacteria > Bacillati > Actinomycetota > Actinomycetes > Kitasatosporales > Streptomycetaceae > Streptomyces > Streptomyces sp. NPDC053427. The sequence continues at coordinate 107,537 of NZ_JBITYA010000010.1, forward strand.
CCACCCCCGCGAACCCCTCGGCCACCGCCGCCTCGATCACCTTGGCGCTCGGGTCGACGATGACGATGCGGTCGCGGGGCAGGCCCGTGGCGCACAGGGTCTGGACGGCACTACGGCCCTTGGTGCCGTACCCGACGATGACGGTGTGGTCGCGCAAGGCGGTTCTCCAGCGTTTCAGTTGCCACTGCTCACGGGTGCGCTCGGTCAGCACCTCGAGCGTCGTGCCGACCAGGATGATCAGAAACAGCACCCGCAGCGGCGTGATGAGCAGGATGTTCAGCAGCCGCGCGCTGTCCCCGTACGGGACGATGTCGCCGTAGCCCGTGGTCGAGAGCGTCACGGTCGCGTAGTAGACGCAGTCGAGGAAATCCACCGAGCCATTGGCGTTGTCGTGGTACTCCTCGCGGTCCATCCACACGATCAGGACCGTCGCCATCAGCACCAGCAGAGCCATCATCAGACGGCGGGCGACCTGCCGCAGCGGTGCCTTGGGGCTGCGGCGCGGCAGTATCACTCGGTGCGAACGGTCCTCGGGGACGTCGCGCGCCGCGGCGTCGTAGGACGGAAGCTTCACTCCGCGCCTCCGGTGGGGCCGTGTGCGGCCCCGGGCGGCGACCAGTCGGCCGACCAGGGCAGTTCGAGAAGGTCGACCTCGGTGCCGCGGTCGCCGCCGCCGGGCGGGATGACGGCCAGCGCATCGGCGGCGGCGATCCCGCGCAGCATGGCGGGGCCGTGGAAGTGCAGCGGTTCCGCCATCAGCCCGTACCGCTCGTCGTCGCGATAGCCGACCGGTACGAGCCGGGTGTCGCGCGGATGCCCGTGGACCGAGGACCACAGCGGCGTACGGTACGCGGCCGGGGCGCGCCGGGCGGACAGCGTGCGCAGCAGCGGCTCGGCGAGGGTGAGCAGCCCGGATACCGCGGCGAGGGGGTTGCCGGGGAGCCCGACGAGGTGGCGGTGCGGGGTGATCCGGGCGAGCAGCATGGGATGCCCGGGGCGGACCTCCACGCCGTCCACCAACACCTCGGAGCCCAGGCGGCGCAACGTGGGATGCACATGGTCGACCGGGCCCGCCGCGGTGCCGCCGGTGGTGATGACGACATCGGCCCGGGAGCCGGCGATCGCCGCGTACAGCGTGTCGGGGTCGTCGGCGAGATGACGCGGCGCGGCCGCCTCGGCGCCCAGGGCGTGCAGCCAGGGGCCGAGCATCGGGCCGAGGGCATCGCGGATCCGCCCCTCGTGCGGCAGGCCGTGGCGCAGCAGCTCATCGCCGAGGACGAACACGTCGACCCGCGGGCGGGGGTGGGTGATCAGCTCGTCGTAACCGGCCGCCGCGGCCAGGCCGAGCACCGCGGGGGTCACCAGCGCACCGGCCGCCAGCAGGTCGTCGCCACGGCGGCACTCCTGGCCGCGCGGCCGGATGTCCTGGCCCGGCGACGCCGGCCGCAGCGCGTGGAGCCGGGGCCGGCCGTCGCTCCGCTCCCGGACCTCGCCGTGCTCGCTGCGCAGCACCGCGGTGGCGCCGGCCGGGACCCGCGCCCCCGTGGCGATGGCGATGGCGTGGCCGTCGGAGAGCGGGGCGGCGGGGGCATGACCGGCGAGGATGCCGACGGCGTCGTCGAGGTGCCAGGGGCCGGGGCCGGAGACCGCCCAGCCGTCCATGGCCGAGGTGTCGAAGGACGGCAGATCGGTGAGGGCCGCGAGCGGCGCGGCGAGGGTACGGCCGAGGGCGTCGCCCAGAGCTGCCGTCTCGGGCGGGAGCGGGCCGGATGCGGCGCGGCGGGCGATGTCGCGGGCGGCCGGCCAGGGGGAGGGGGCGACCGGGATTTCGGCGGACGGGCCGGGGGTGTCAGCGGGTGCGGGGGGTGCCTCGCCCGTGCCGGAGCCGTTGCCCGGGACGGCGCCCCGTGCGGCCCCGTCGGCCGGGGTGACCCGCCGTGCGTCGTCGCGTCCGCTCGCACGGTACGCATCGCCCGCCCCGTTCGCCCGGGACGGGCCGTACAGCCCGTACGAACCGCCCGCGGGATCGCGCCGGGCGCCCGCCGCTACGGCCTCGTTGGCCAGTGCGAGCGCGTCGTCCAGCGCGGCGTCGAACTCCCCGTCGGTCATTGCGCGGGCTTCGTTTCGCCGCCCGTGGGGCCCGTGGCGCCGTCCGTCGGCGCGTTCTCGTCGCCTTCCGCGGCCCAGCGGTTGGCCAGCGTGGCTGCCCGGTGGGCCAGTTCGGTCACGTCGCGGCCCTGCCGGCCCGCGGCGTAGCCGATCAGGAAGGTCGTCAGCGGCGCGGCCGGGCGGGCCACGCCGTGTGCCGCGTCGCGAGCGAGGTCGAGCAGGGTCGCGGTGTCGACATCGAGATCGATGTCCAGCTCGGCCTTGACTGCGGTGATCCATTCGTCCAACACGTGTCCATGCTCCCTGATGCGGGCGCGTGCGGCGCTGATGTCTTCCCAGGTGTCGCAGTCGAAGGATGCCGTGGAGGTGGCGTCAGGGACCCGTGCCAGCGTCAGTTCGGAGAGCAGGGCGCGCAGCGGCAGTCCGGCCAGGGTGCCGTGTTCGGCATGCAGCAGGGCCAGTTCGCGGCGCAGCGGCTCGGCCCGGTAGGCGGCGACCAGCGGCTGGTCGCGCCCGTCGGCGTCGCGCAGCACGGCCCCGTCGCGAGGCGAGGCGCCGTTCGCCGTCCCGGCGGCGGCCGCAAGGAGGCTTTGTACGGTCGCGGGCGTCAGGAACGGCAGATCGGCGGAGAGGACGAGGACCGTCGGGGCGGTGGTGTGCCGCAGACCGGCGTCGAGCCCGGCGAGCGGACCGCCGCCGGGCGGGTCCTCCAAGGCGCGGACGACGGGGCGGCTCGCCGCACGCCGGGGGCCGACGACAACGGTGATCGCGGTGTCGGCGCAGGCGGCGAGGACCCGGTCCAGCAGGGCGCGGCCACCGACGGACAGGGCGGGCTTGTCCGCCCCGCCGAGTCGGCGTGCCGCGCCTCCGGCCAGCACGATGGTGTCGTAGTCGGTGTGGTCGCTCACCCCTTGAGTGTCGCTCACCCCTTGAGTATCACCAGGGGCACCGCGTTCACACAGGTGTCACAGCAGGGAAAGTTTCCACGGCGGCCGGGCCGCGGGACCGCGACCGCCGCAGCGCGGCATCGGCTCAGAGGGCGCGCAGCAGCAGCGCCGGCTGCTCCACGCAGTCGGCGACGAACCGCAGGAAGCCGCCGGCGGTGGCGCCGTCGCACACCCGGTGATCGAAGGTGAACGACAGCTGGACGACCTGCCGGACGGCCAACTCGCCCTCGTGCACCCAAGGTTTGGCGGCTATCCGGCCGACGCCGAGCATCGCGGCCTCGGGGTGGTTGATGATCGGCGTGGAGCCGTCGACGCCGAAGACGCCGTAGTTGTTGAGGGTGAAGGTGCCCTGGGTCAGCTCGGCCGGGGACAGCCCGCCGGACCGGGCGGTCTCGGTGAGCCGGGCCATCTCTGCGGACAGTTCCTCGACCGTACGGGCATGGGCGTCGCGGACCACCGGGACCACCAGGCCGCGGTCGGTCTGCGCGGCGAAGCCCAGGTGGACGGCAGGCAGACGGACGATCTCCCGGGTCGTGGTGTCGACCGTGGCGTTGAGCTCGGGGAACCGCGCGAGCGCGGCCGTGCAGACCCGGGCCAGCAGCGCGAGCAGGGACACCGTGGGAGCGCCGGGGACATTCATCGCCCGACGGGCGGCGAGGAGTTCCGTGGCGTCGGCGTCCACCCAGCAGGTGGCGTCCGGGATCTCGCGGCGGCTGCGGCTGAACTTCTCGGCGGCGGCGCCGCGCATCCCCTTCAGCGGGACGCGCTCGGCCTGCGCTGCGGCCCCGGTGGCGGACGCGGCCCCCACCACGCCCGCCACGGAGGCCGCCGCTCCGGTCTGCTCCCGCTCCCGGATCGCCCGCTCAACGTCCGATCGCAGAATCAGCCCGTCCCGCCCGGACCCGCTCAACTCCGTCAGGTCCAGGCCGTTCTCCCGCGCGATCCGGCGCACCAGCGGCGAGATGACGGCCACTGTGCGGCTGTCGGGAGCCGCGGGCACGACCGGAGCCGGCTCCGGCTCGGGCGGACTCGGTACGCCGTTGGCCGGAGGTACGGCACCGGCCGGCGGTACGCCGTTGGCCGGCGGTAGGCCACTGGCCGGGCCCGCGCCCCCCGGCCGGATCCTTGGCCGTCGCGCCGCGGCGGCGCTCGTCCCGTAGCCGACCAGCACATTCCCCGAGCCGGCCGGCTCCTCCGAGGCCGCGGGTCCGGTGCCGGAGGTACCCGTCCCTCCGGCCTCGCCCGCCGGGCCGCGCCCCGCCAGGTCGTCCGGCACCGCGCCCACGGCCACCGTCACCAGCGGCGCCCCCACCGGGACCTCGACGCCCTCCTCACCGAAGCGGGCGGTGACCACGCCCCCGTAGGGGCACGGCACCTCCACCATCGCCTTGGCGGTCTCCACCTCCACCACCGGCTGGTCGACGGCCACCACTTGGCCGACCTCGACCAGCCACTGCACGATCGTCGCCTCGGTGAGGCCCTCGCCCAGGTCGGGCAGGGTGAATTCGCGGACCACGGCCATCACTCACCACGTCCCTCGGTCCAGTCCGACTCCCACTGGAGGCGGGCGACGGTGTCCAGGATCCGGTCCACGCCCGGCAGATGGTGCCGCTCCAGCATCGGCGGCGGATACGGGATGTCGAAGCCGGCCACCCGCAGCACGGGCGCCTCCAGGTGATGGAAGCAGCGCTCCGTGATGCGCGCGGCGATCTCGCCGCCGGGGCCGCCGAATCCGGCCGACTCATGGACGACCACCGCGCGCCCGGTACGCCGTACCGACGCACAGACCGCGTCGTCGTCGAACGGCATCAGCGAGCGCAGATCGAGGACCTCCAGGTCCCAGCCCTCGGCGCGGGCCGCCTCGGCGGCCTCCAGACAGACCGGCAGCGACGGACCGTAGGTGATCAGCGTGGCGCTCTCGCCGCGGCGCCGGATCTCGGCGCGGCCTATGGGGGCGACGGGTGTGGGGGCGTCGGGCGACCAGTCATCCTTGGACCAGTACAGCCGCTTGGGCTCCAGGAAGACGACCGGGTCGTCGGAGGCGATGGCGGCGCGCAGCAGACCGTAGGCGTCCGCGACGGTCGCCGGGGTGACCACCTGGAGGCCGGGGGTGGCCAGGTAGTACGCCTCGGAGGAGTCGCTGTGGTGCTCGACCCCGCCGATTCCGCCGCCGTAGGGAATCCGGATGGTCAGTGGCATCGGCAGCGCGCCCCGGGTGCGGTTGCGCATCCGGGAGACATGGCTGATGAGCTGCTCGAACGCCGGGTAGGCGAACGCGTCGAACTGCATCTCCACGACCGGCCGCAGCCCGTACATGGCCATGCCGACGGCCGTGCCGAGGATGCCGGCCTCGGCGAGCGGGGTGTCGCTGCAGCGGTCCTCGCCGAACTCCTTGGCCAGACCGTCGGTGACCCGGAACACGCCGCCGAGGGCGCCGACGTCCTCGCCCATGAGATGGACCGTCGGGTCCTCGGCCATGGCGTCGTGCAGCGCGCGGGTCAGCGCCTGCGCCATGGTGGCGGGCTTGCGGGTGGCCGCCGGAGCGGTGGTCGTCATGGCCGGGCCTCCTGGGCGGGGGTCTGCTCGGCGTCCAGCTCGGCGCGCAACTGGGTCGCCTGGCTGCGCAGTTGGCTGGTCCGCTCGGTGTAGACGTGGGTGAACAGGTCCATGGGGTCGAGCACCGGATCCTGGTTCATCCGCTCCCGCAGGTCGGCCGCCAGCTGTTCGGCGCCGTCCCGGGTGGCGCCGAAGAACTCGTCGGTCAGCAGATCGCGGGCGGTCAGCTCGTGCTCCAGAAGGGCTATCGGGTCGTGCGCCCGCCAGGTCTCGACCTCGGTGTCGGTGCGGTAGCGGGTGGCGTCGTCGGCGTTGGTGTGCGCCTCGATGCGGTACGTGACGGCCTCGATCAGGGTGGGGCCGCCGCCCCCGCGGGCGCGCCGTACGGCCTCGCTGAGGACCTCGTGCACGGCGGGGGCGTCATTGCCGTCCACCAGGCGGCCCGGCATGCCGTAACCGACCGCCTTGTGGGCCAGTGAGGGCGCGGCGGACTGCTTGGCGAGCGGTACGGAGATCGCGAAGCCGTTGTTCTGGACGAGGAAGACGGCCGGCGCCTGCCAGACCGCCGCGAAATTCAGCGCCTCGTGGAAGTCGCCCTCGCTGGTGCCGCCGTCGCCCACCATGGCGAGCGCCACCACGTCGTCGCCCTTGAGGCGGGCGGCGTGCGCCAGGCCCACGGCATGCGGGAGCTGGGTGGCGAGCGGGGTGCACAGGGGGGCGATGCGGTGCTCGCGCGGGTCGTATCCGGTGTGCCAGTCGCCGCGCAGCAGGGTGAGCGCCTGTACGGGGTCGAGCCCGCGGGCCACGGCGGCGAGGGTGTCGCGGTAGCTGGGGAAGAGCCAGTCGCGGTCCTCCAGGGCCAGCGCGGCGGCGACCTGGCAGGCCTCCTGTCCGGTGGAGGACGGATAGACCGCCAGCCGCCCCTGCCGGGTCAGGGCCGTGGCCTGGGCGTTGTAGCGGCGGCCGCGCACCAGCTGGACGTAGAGCCGCTTGAGCAGTCCGGCATCGAGCTTGCGGGCGGCGTCCGTCCCCAGGAGGCGGTACGGCTCGGCGTCGGGCAGGAGGGGCGCGGGATCGACACGCGGCCGCCAGTCGGGCGGCGGGCCGGGCAGAGAGCTCTTGTTCCTGCTGCTGCCGGGCTGCTCAAGGACCGTCATGAGCGAGCACCTCCTCGGATCGAAGGGGCGGCGCGAGGCGCCTGATTAGGGGTGGTGGCGGGCGACTCATGGGCAGGATGCATCCGGTCGGGGCGGGTGAGCCCTTCCCTACCGATTGTTCGGTCGCCGATGCATTTTGGCTACAGGCGGACTCAGCCTGTGGACAAACGGTTCTCCACAGCTTGAGATGAATGCAGGACGTCCACAACGGGGAGGCGGGACCATATGCGGGACGAACAGATGGCCAATCCGGGCGGCCGGCCGTCGGCGGCATCCGCCCCGCCCGTCCCGCCCGCGCGCCCGCTGGACACCGTCGACCGCGCGATCCTGCGCATGCTGCAGACGGACGGCCGGGCCTCGATACGCTCCGTCGCCGACCAGGTCCATGTCTCGCGGGCCAACGCCTACGCCCGCATCAACCGGCTGATCGACGACGGCGTCATACGCGGCTTCAGCGCCCTCATAGACCAGGAACGCGCAGGCCAGGGCGCCTCCGCGTACATCACTCTGAAGATCGTGCAGAACTCCTGGCGCACCGTGCGCAAACAGCTCACGGCGCTTCCCGGGGCGTCCCACATCGCGCTGGTCAGTGGGGATTTCGATGTACTGCTGCTGGTCCACACCAAGGACAACCGGGAGCTGCGGGAGCTGGTCCTGACCCGCATCCAGTCGATCCCGGAGGTGCTCAGCACCCGCACCCTGCTGGTCTTCGAGGAAACCGAGCTGGGGCCGGAGGAGCAGTAGCGCGGGGCGCCCGGACACCACCTAGCTCCTGCGCAGCCCCGCGAACGCCGTACGCACCACGCCCTCGGCCACCTCTTCCCGGCTCGCCGCGCCGCCGCGCCCCGGCCGGTACCACTCCGCAATCGAGTTGATCATGCCGAAGAGCAGCCGGGTGGCCAGCCGGATGTCGACGTCGTCCCGCAGGTCACCGTCGGCGGCCGCCTGCTTGAGCAGGTCGGCGACCTCGTGGTCGAACTCGCGGCGGCGCTCCATGGCCCACCGCTCGGTGTCGGTGTTCCCGCGCACGCGCAACAGCAGCGTCACATAGGGCAGTTCATCCATCAGCACCTCGGCCTCGCGCCGGGTGACGTACTCCAGCCGCTCGATCGCCCGCCCCTCGACGGCGCCCGGCTCCTCCAGGACGCCGAACAGCCCGTCCAAGGCGCGGCTTATCGCCCGGTGGAGCAGCTCTTCCTTGCTGCGCACATGGTGGTAGATCGAGGACTTCGAGATACCGGCCGCCTTGGAAAGGTGCTCCATGGAGGTGCCGTCGTATCCGCGCTCGTTGAACACCCCGACGGCGACCGCGAGCAGCGAATCGGGCGTGTACGTGTCGCGCTTGGCCATGGTCATGATTAGAGCACCTGTCCCTCCAGGTCCGCACGGCGCCTGAGGGCCCACGACGGTGCGTAGCGGCCACCGGCATTGTGGTGGTACATCGAATCCAGCAGATCCCACACCCACCGGGCGCCGAGCCGCTCGGCCCACTCCATGGGGCCACCGGGGTAATTCACGCCCAGGCGCATCGCGGTGTCGATGGCGTCCGGCGTCGCCACGTTACGGGCCGCCGCGTCCACGGCGAAGTCCACGATCATCGCGAGCGTGCGGGCGACGATCATGCCCGGCACGTCCTGGATGACGCTCACCTCCTTGCCGAGCGCCTGGAAGAGCCCCACCGCCTCCGCGAGGTCCGCCGCGGAGGCGCCCTGAGAGGCGGCCAGCGCGATCCGGGTCGCGACCCGGTAGTCCAGCGAGAGATCGAACCGGATGCAACGGTCGTGCGCCGCGCCCGTCGCCGCAGTGCCGTCGGTCAGCGCGAGCCGGGCCCCGCCGGGCAGCCGGAGGAAGCCCGCGGACTCCCCCGGCGTCCCGTCCCGGGTGATCTTGATGCCGGCCTCCTCGACCAGCTCGCACAGCACGGCCGCGGGACCGGGCAGCTGCGCGTGCAGGCCGACGGCCTGAGGGGCGGGACACGACGCGGCGGTCTGCGGCTCCGGATGCCGCGCCCCCTCCGCGTAGTCGAACCAGCCGCGCCCGGACTTCCGGCCGTGCAGCCCGGCCTCCACCAGGCGCCGCTGCGCCAGAGAGGGAGCGAACTTCGGGTCCTGGAAGAACGACGTCCACACCGAGTGGGTGACCGCCTCGTTCACGTCCTGCCCGATGAGGTCGGTCAGCTCGAACGGGCCCATCCTGAAGCCCGTGCCGTCGCGCAGCAGGGCGTCGATGGTGGCGGGGTCGGCGACCCGCTCCTCGTAGGCGCGCAGGGCCTCGGCGTAGAACGGGCGGGCGATGCGGTTGACGATGAACCCGGGGGTGTCCGCGCAGCGCACCGGAGTCTTGCCCCAGGCGGCGGCGGTGTCGTACGCGGTGGTGACGGCCGTCTCGTCGGTGGCGAAGCCGCTGACGACCTCGACCAGGGGGAGCAGCGGCGCGGGGTTGAAGAAGTGCAGGCCCACGACGCGGCCGGGGTGGCGCAGCGGGCCCGCGACGGCGGTGACGGACAGGGAGGAGGTGTTGGTGGCCAGCAGGCAGTCGGCCGCCACGATGTCCTCCAGGGCGGTGAACAGCTCCTGTTTGGCGGGGAGTTGTTCCAGGATCGCCTCGACGACCAGCGCGGCGTCGGCGAGCTCGGCGAGGGAAGCGGCGGGGGAGAGGCGGGCGCGGGCGGCGTCCCGTTCCTGCGGTGCGATCCGGCCTTTTTCGGAGAGCCGGTCCAGCCGCCGGCCGATGGCCTCGGCGGCCTGCCGGGCGCGTTCGGGGGCCGTGTCGTAGAGGCGCACGCGGTGCCCGGCAACCAGCGCCACCTGCGCGATTCCCTGTCCCATGGTGCCGGTGCCCACCACTGCCACGGTGCTTGCGGTGCCCATTGCCGTCATGGCGATTGTTCCTCCCCGACCCGAGTTGTCCACAGGCATACGGGGACCCCTTGCCCCGACCGATCGTTCGGTTACTCTAACTCCGTTGGTACATCCGCTCACAGTCCTTGGTTCGATCTCCGACCTGGGTTCCGGTCTTCATCCCTGATCCGAATCCTGATCCGAATCCCTGGATCCGACCTTCTGGTTCCGATCTCACCGCCTCATCCGCTCTCCGCCCGGCTCGACGAGGAGTTGGTCATCGATGGCCACCGAAGTGACCGCAGCGCAACCGGCCCCGGCGCAACTGACCACAGCGCAGTTGCTCGACAAGCACCGCCCCACCCTCGACAAGGCGCTCGAGGCGATCCGTACCCGCGCGTACTGGTCCCCGCACCCCGAGCACCCCAAGGCGTACGGCGAGACCGGCGCCCCCGACGGCCTGGCCGCCTTCGAGGCGCTGCGCGGCAAGCGCTTCGCGCTGGACCAGCCCGGCACGGACGACTGGACGGGCGAGGAGGTCTCCCCGTACGGACCGGAGCTGGGCATCACCTACCCGCATCCGGACGTGGACGTCCTGCTGCCGGCCATGCGTGCCGCGATCCCCGCCTGGCGGGACGCCGGTCCCGAGGCGCGGGCGACGGTGTGCCTGGAGATCCTGGCGCGGATCAGCGCGCGCACCCATGAGTTCGCGCAGGCCGTGATGCACACCAGCGGACAGGCCTTCATGATGGCGTTCCAGGCGGGCGGCCCGCATGCACAGGACCGCGGCCTGGAGGCGGTGGCGTACGCGTACGCCGAGCAGGTCCGCACCCCCGGGCAGGCACCCTGGTCCAAGCCGCAGGGCAAGCGCGAGCCGCTGGAGCTGACCAAGTCCTTCACGGCCGTGCCGCGCGGCGTCGCCCTGGTGATCGGCTGCAATACCTTCCCCACCTGGAACGGCTATCCGGGCCTGTTCGCCTCGCTGGCCACCGGCAACCCGGTGCTGGTCAAGCCGCATCCGCGGGCCGTGCTGCCGCTGGCGCTGACCGTCCAGGTGGCGCGCGAGGTGCTCACCGAGGCCGGCTACCCCGCCGACCTGGTGTGCCTGGCCGTCGACAAGCCGGACGAGGGCCTGGCCAAGACGCTGGCGGTGCGCCCCGAGGTCCGCATCATCGACTACACCGGCTCAACCGCCTTCGGCGACTGGCTGGAGACGCATGCCCGCCAGGCGCAGGTCTTCACGGAGAAGGCCGGCGTCAACACCGTCGTCATCGACTCCACCGACGACTACAAGGGCATGCTCGCCAACCTCGCCTTCTCCCTGTCGCTCTACAGCGGCCAGATGTGCACCACCCCGCAGAATCTGCTGATTCCGCGCGACGGCATCGGCACGGACGCCGGGCCGAAGTCGTACGACGAGGTGGTCGGCGATCTCGCGGGCGCGGTGAGCGGGCTGCTCGGCGATGACGCACGCGCCAACGCCCTGCTGGGCGCGATCGTCAATCCGCAGGTCAAGGAGCGGATCGACGCCGCGTCCGGGCTGGGTGAGGTGGCGCTGGCCTCCCGCGAGGTGACCAACCCCGACTTCCCCGGGGCCACGGTCCGCACTCCGGTGATCGTCAAGCTGGACGGCGCGAAGCCGGACTCCGAGGCGGCCTATCTGTCGGAGTGCTTCGGCCCCGTGTCCTTCGCGGTCGCCGTCGACTCGGCGGCCGGCGCGGTGGAGCTGCTGCGGCGCACCGTACGGGACAAGGGCGCCATGACGGTCGGCGCGTACACCACCGACGCGGAAGTGGAACGCCTGGTCCAGGAAGCCTGCCTGGACGAGTGCGCCCAGCTGTCGCTCAACCTCACCGGTGGCGTCTATGTGAACCAGACGGCGGCGTTCTCCGACTTCCACGGCTCCGGCGGCAACCCGGCGGCCAATGCGGCGCTGTGCGACGGCGCGTTCGTGGCGAACCGCTTCCGTACGGTGGAGGTGCGCCGACCCGCGTGAGAACGTGCGCGCGTAAGAGCGTCAGGAGGCCTCGATACGGGCGTGGCGGCCGATCCAGGAGTGCATCGCGATGGCGGCCGCGGCGCCCGCATTGATCGACCGGGTCGAGCCGAACTGCGCGATGGAGCAGACCAGGGAGGCGTGCCGGCGCGCCTCCTCGGTCAGCCCCGGCCCCTCCTGGCCGAAGAGCAGCACACAGCGGCGCGGCAGCTCGGTCGTCTCCAGCGGCACGGCGCCGGGGAGGTTGTCGATCCCGATGATCGGCAGCTCCTCGGCGGCGGCCCAGGCGGTGAGGTCGGCGGTGTCCGGGTGGTGGCGGACGTGCTGGTAGCGGTCGGTGACCATGGCGCCGCGGCGGTTCCAGCGGCGCTGCCCGACGATATGGATCTCCTTGGCCAGGAACGCATTCGCGGTCCGTACCACCGAGCCGATGTTGAAGTCGTGTCCCCAGTTCTCGACGGCCACATGGAAGTCGTGGCGGCGGGTGTCGAGGTCGGCGACGATCGCCTCACGCGTCCAGTAGCGGTACCGGTCGACGACATTGCGGCGGTCGCCGTGCGCGAGCAGCTCGGGGTCGAAACGGGTGTCCTGTGGCCAGGGCTCCGGGTGCGGGCCGACGCCGATCTTGGGCTCGAAGCCCTCGTCGTACTGAAGGGGCTCCGCGCCCGGGGCGGTGGTCTCGCCGTCCTGGGCGGTTTTCTCGTTGCTCAGGGCGGTTTTCTCGCTGCTCACCCCACGAGGGTATGGCCATCGTCGTCGCTGTGGGTACGGGCCTCCGGCTCGCTGCCGTCGGGCCGGGACGTGCGGTCGCGGCCGAACAGGCGCTTGCGCAGGTCCGAGATCCGGGCGGAGAGCCAGGTCAGGAAGTTCGTCGGCAGGAAGACCGCATCCGCCGCGATCATCGCGAGCGAGAAGAACGGCAGCCCGAGCAGGACCGCGATCGACAGGTGCTCGCAGATCATCGCGACCAGCAGCACGTTCTTCAGGCGCCGGTTGAAGAGCGTGAAGGGGAAGGCCACCTGGACGATGACCGTGCCGTAGGTGAGCAGCATGACCATCAGGCCGCTGCTGCCCAGCGCCTGGGACAGATCCGGCCAGGGGGAGAAGTAGTCCAGGTGCATCGGGTAGAAGACCGCGGTGCCGTCCTGCCAGCGCGAACCCTGGATCTTGTACCAGCCGGCGGTGGCGTAGATCAGGCAGACCTCGATCATGATCACCAGCAGTGCGCCGTTGTGCGCGAGCTTGGCGAGGGTGTCCAGGACGATGCGCGGCTCCCCGGGCGCGTACCGGCGCACCGCCCACCACAGGCCGTGCACCGCCCACAGGCCCCACAGCGCCAGGCTCCAGCCGATGCCCGGGAAGGGCCCGTCGCCGAACCAGGTGAGGCTGTACTTGCCGAGCAGCTGGGCCACGGCCAGGGCCAGGCCGAGAACGCTCCACAGCAGGATGCCGGGCAGATCGCGGCCCGGTGCTGCCGGCGGCGTCGCCGCGGCCCGGCCGGCACGCCGCGCGTCCAGGGACCACACCTGCCCGCAGCGGGTGAGCACGAGATACATCGACATCAGGTGGATGACGTTGTCGCCGCCGTCACCCAGGAAAATGCTGCGGTTCTGCAGCGAGAGCACGCCGATCATGAAGAGCACCGACATGGTGCGGGTGCGCCAGCCCAGCATCAGCAGGGCGCTGGCCACGATGGCGAGCAGGTAGACGCACTCGAACCAGCCGCTGCTGTCCGACCAGGGCAGCAGGGAGAAGGCGTGGTTGCCGTTGAGAAGCCTGCGGGCCATGTCCAGGCTGAAGGGGCTGTCGGGGCCGTAGAGGGCATGCCGGTTGGGCCACTCCCGCAGCAGGAACAGCAGCCAGGTCGCGGAGAAGCCGATGCGGATGACGGCGGTCTGGTACGGCGCCATCGCCCGGCCGGTGACCTGCGCGAAGCCGCGGCCGATGGCGCGCTCGATACGGGTCTCCTCCAGCGGCGGCTCGGGGGCGGGGGACTGCTGGGGCGTGCCGGGCTCGGTTGCCGACCGCTGCGGCGTCGGTGACGTCACTGGTTCGTCGCCCCCTTGGGCAGGTCGTCTGCGGTGACCTGCCACCAGGGCAGTACGCGGTACATGGGCTTGTCGCTGACCTTCTCCGTGCTCCACGGCGGCGGGCTGACGGCCGTGGTCCTCGAGCGCACCTGCATCCGTTCGACGTGGCCGTTCTTGGCCCACTCGGCACCCATGCGGTACATCACGATGCGCCGGACGTAGCGGCCGGACAGCTCACCGCGCATGCCGACGGGATTGTTCTGGGCGGTGTGCGAGCCGAGGTAGAACTCCCAGCTGCGGCGCAGCATGTTCTGCTGGGTGTGGCTGGGGACCGGGTTGTGGAGGATGTTGCTTCCGTCGAGGGCGGTCAGGTCGGTCCAGCCCGTGGTCCGCTGCGTGCCGTCCGCGCCGCGCAGCTGGGCGCGGACCTGGACGTCGATGTTCTGCTGGAGCGGGTTGGGCGCGAACAGCTTCCAGTTCTGTTCGTACTCGGGATAGACGTAGTCGCTGATCAGGTCGCCCCGCTGCTTGCTGAGCGTGTTCTGCGGCGCGACATGCAGGAACATCATGGCCAGATGGATCGCGACGATCACGGCGCCCGCACTGGCCGCCACGCCTATGACGATCCGCGAGGGCAGCGAGAGCGCGGCGAGTGGCCGCGTTTCGTCCCCGTATGACTGCATTCCCGCCCCGTTCCCAGAATCCCGTCGGCTGACACGCGGCCGCCCCTCGGCCGACTCCCGGTTGACTCCGCCACGGAACGGTACCTACGCGGCGGCACCCGGCACACCCTCCCCTGAGTTTTCTCAGGGTTGACACCCGCGGCCCGCCCACCCACCATTGAACCGAACGATCGGTCGGTCGGGAGCGAGGGGGCACCACATGACGACGATCGCGCCGGAAGAATCGGCACTCGAAGCCGTCTTCGACGCCACCGTGGCCGCGGACGAACGCATCGAACCGCGCGACTGGATGCCGGACGCCTACCGCTCATCCCTGGTACGCCAAATAGCGCAGCACGCACACTCCGAGATCATCGGCATGCAGCCGGAAGCCAACTGGATCACCCGCGCACCGTCACTGCGGCGCAAGGCGATCCTCATGGCCAAGGTCCAGGACGAAGCCGGCCACGGCCTCTACCTCTACAGCGCCGCCGAAACCCTCGGCACGAGCCGCGACGAACTCCTCGACAAGCTGCACACCGGCCGCCAGAAGTACTCCTCGATCTTCAACTACCCGACCCTGACCTGGGCCGACGTCGGCGCCATCGGCTGGCTCGTGGACGGCGCGGCGATCACCAACCAGGTCCCGCTGTGCCGCTGCTCCTACGGCCCCTACGCCCGCGCCATGGTCCGCATCTGCAAGGAGGAGTCCTTCCACCAGCGACAGGGCTACGAACTCCTGCTCACCCTCAGCCGCGGAACCGAAGCCCAGCACGCCATGGCACAGGACGCGGTGAACCGCTGGTGGTGGCCCTCGCTGATGATGTTCGGCCCGCCCGACGACGAATCGGCGCACTCCGCACAGTCCATGGCCTGGAAGATCAAACGGCACTCCAACGACGAGCTGCGCCAGCGCTTCGTCGACATCTGCGTCCCCCAGGCCAAGGTCCTCGGGCTCACCCTCCCCGACCCGGACCTGACGTGGAACGACGAACGCGGCCACTGGGACTTCGGCCCGATCGACTGGGCCGAGTTCCGGGAGGTGCTCAAGGGCAACGGCCCCTGCAACGAACAGCGGATCAGCCGCAGACGACAGGCGCACGAGGACGGCGCCTGGGTGCGCGAGGCGGCCGCCGCACACGCGGCCAAGCACGGAAAGGCCGACCGATGACGACGCCAGACCCCGCCGGCATGCCCGCAGCCGCCGCGGCAGACTCCACCCGGCTCACCGAATGGCCCCTGTGGGAGGTCTTCGTACGCAGCCGTCGCGGCCTCTCCCACACCCACGCCGGCAGCCTGCACGCGCCGGACGCCGCCATGGCCCTGCGCAACGCCCGCGATCTCTACACCCGCCGCTCGGAGGGCGTCTCCATCTGGGTGGTGCCCTCCGCCCAGGTCACCGCCTCCTCGCCGGACGAGAAGGACGCCTTCTTCGAGCCGGCCGGCGACAAGCCCTACCGCCACCCGACCTTCTACGAGATCCCGGACGGGGTGCATCACCTTTGACGAACCTCACCCGCGTCCCGGCCCTGGCCCTCGGGGACGACGCCCTGGTCCTCTCCCACCGCCTGGGCGAGTGGGCCGGCAACGCCCCCGTCCTGGAAGAAGAGGTCGCGCTCGCCAACATCGCCCTCGACCTGCTCGGCCAGGCCCGCATCCTGCTCTCCCTGGCCGGCGACGAGGACGAACTGGCCTACCTGCGCGAGGAGCGCCAGTTCCGCAACCTCCAGCTCGTCGAACAGCCCAACGGCGACTTCGCCCACACCATCGCCCGACAGCTCTACTTCTCCACCTACCAGCAGCTGCTGTTCGATCACCTCGCCACGGGCGACAGCGAGCTGGCACCCCTGGCCGCGAAGGCCGTCAAGGAAGTCGCCTACCACCGCGACCACGCCGAACAGTGGACCCTGCGGCTGGGCGACGGCACCGCCGAGAGCCACACCCGCATGCAGCGCGGCCTGGACGCCCTGTGGCGCTTCACCGGCGAGCTCTTCGAACCGGTCGAAGGACTGGACGCGCCCTGGCCCGCACTGCACGACGAATGGACCACCCGCATCACCACCCTCCTGGGACGCGCCACGCTCGCCGTCCCGCAGGGCCCGCAGCGCGGCGCCTGGACCGCGGGCGCGGGCCGCCAGGGCCTGCACACCGAACCGTTCGGACGGATGCTCGCAGAAATGCAGCATCTGCACCGCAGCCACCCGGGGGCGACATGGTGACCACCACCGCCCGCACCGCCCTGGAAGAGAAGCTGCTGGCACTGGCCGGTTCCGTTCCCGACCCCGAGCTGCCGGTCCTCACCCTCGCCGAACTGGGCGTGCTGCGCAGCGTACGACTCACGGACCCCGACCGCGCCGAGGTGGAGCTCACGCCCACCTACACCGGCTGCCCCGCCATCGAGGCGATGTCCGCCGACATAGAGCGGGTGCTGCACGACAACGGCATCCCCGAGGTCGAGGTCCGTACCGTCCTGGCCCCGCCCTGGACCACGGACGACATCACCGCCGAAGGGCGCCGCAAGCTCGCCGCATTCGG
Source organism: Streptomyces sp. NPDC053427 (assembly GCF_044544985.1). NCBI lineage: Bacteria > Bacillati > Actinomycetota > Actinomycetes > Kitasatosporales > Streptomycetaceae > Streptomyces > Streptomyces sp. NPDC053427. The sequence continues at coordinate 124,369 of NZ_JBITYA010000010.1, forward strand.
CATCGCCCCGCCGCGCCCCACCGGGCCGGCCGGCGGACCCGTCGCCGTGGACCTGACGATCCGCTGCCCGCACTGCGGATCGACCGACACCACCCTGCTCAGCCGCTTCTCCTCCACGGCCTGCAAGGCACTGCGCCGCTGCGAGACCTGCCGCGAACCCTTCGACCACTTCAAGGAGTTGTGATGTTCCACCCGCTCCAGGTCCGGGAGGTCGAACGGCTCACGGACGACGCGGTGGCCGTCACCTTCACGGTCCCGCCGGCACTGCGCGAGACCTTCCGGCACACCCCCGGCCAGCACATCGCGCTGCGCAGATCGGTCGACGGCCAGGAGATCCGCCGCACCTACTCCATCTGCACCCCGGCCACCGACGATCCCGTACTGCGCGTGGGCATCCGCCTCGTCGAGGACGGCGCGTTCTCCACCTTCGCCCTCAAGGAACTGACGGCCGGCGACACCGTGGAGGTCATGGCCCCGGCCGGCCGGTTCGCCCTCGCACCGCGCGCCGGCCATTTCGTCGGGATCGTCGGCGGCAGCGGGATCACCCCCGTGCTCTCCATCGTCTCCACCCTGCTCGCCCGGCAGCCCGACGCCCGCTTCTGCCTGATCCGCAGCGACCGCACGGCGGCCTCGACGATGTTCCTCGAGGAGGTGGCCGACCTCAAGGACCGCTATCCGGAGCGCTTCCAGCTCATCCAGACCCTCTCCCGCGAGGAACAGCAGGCCGGTCTGCCTTCCGGGCGTCTGGACGAACAACGGTTGCGCGCGCTGCTGCCCACACTGCTGACCGTCGACTCGGTCGACGGCTGGTTCCTGTGCGGCCCCTACGGCCTGGTGCAGGGCGCCGAACGGGCGCTGCGCGCCCTCAAGGTTCCCCGCGGACGCATCCACGAAGAGATCTTCCACATCGACAACGGCACCGCGACCGCACCCCCGGTCGCCGCCGCCCCAGCGCACAGCACGGTGACGGCCACCCTCGACGGACGCTCCGGGAACTGGCCGGTGCACCCTGGCGAATCGCTGCTGGAGGCAGTGCTGCGCAATCGCGCGGACGCACCGTACGCCTGCAAGGGCGGGGTGTGCGGCACCTGCCGGGCGTATCTGGTGTCCGGCGAGATACGCATGGACCGCAACTTCGCGCTGGAAGCGGAAGAGGTGGACGCCGGATATGTGCTGGCCTGCCAGTCGCACCCGGTCACGGAAGAGGTCGAGCTGGACTTCGACCGCTGACACCGGCCGGCACGTCCGCGGAGCACAATTCCCTCCCCGCCATTCCCAATTCCTGCAACCTGTTCTACCTTGACGCCCCGTCAGGTCAATGCGCCGCGTGGGAGGACAGACCAGTGGACTTCACCTTCACCGAGGAGCAGCAAGCCGCCCTCGAAGCGGCCCGGGCCGTCTTCTCCGGGGTCACGCCCGACAGCGTGCCCAGCCCCGCGCTCACCCCCGGAGCCGTCGCCGACGACTTCGACCGCGCGCTGTGGCGCAAGCTCGCCGACGCCGATTTGCTGAGCCTGCTGATCGGCACCGAACACGGCGGCGCGGGCCTCGACCCGATCGCCCTCTGCCTCGTACTGCGCGAAGCCGCCAAGGTCCTGGCACGCGTACCGCTGCTGGAATCCACCGCCGCCGCGTACACCATCCGGACATACGCAGCCGACGATCTCTCCGCCGAGGTACTGCCAGGCATCGCCTCGGGCGACCTCGTCGTCACGGTGGCCGCCGCCGGCCGCACCGGACACGACCCCGCCGAACTCGCCGTGACCGCCCGCCAGGACGGCACCGACTGGATACTCGACGGCAGCCAGACCGCCGTCCCCTGGGCCCCGACCGCCGACCGGATCCTGCTCCCCGCGCACACCCGCGACGGCCACGCCGTCCTCGCGCTGGTCCCCCGCACCCACCCCGGCCTCGCACTCGAGGACCAGATCTCCACCAGCGGCGAACGCTACGCCGAGGTCCGGCTGGACTCCGTACGCATCAGCGCCAGCGAAACGATCACCGACCCCGCCGCCTGGGAAACCCTGCGCCACGTCCTGACCACCGGCACCTGCGCGCTCGCCCTCGGCCTCGGCGAACGCGTCCTCGCCATGACCAGCGACTACACCGGCAAACGCGAACAGTTCGGCCATCCCGTGGCCACCTTCCAGGCCGTCGCCGTCCAGGCCGCCGACCGCTTCATCGACCTACGGGCCATGGAAGCCACCCTCTGGCAGGCCGCATGGCGCATCACCACCGGTGCGGCCGGCGCACTACCGCCCGCGGGTGATGTCGCGGTCGCCAAGATCTGGGCCGCCGACGGCGTACGACGCGTCGTCCAGACCGCCCAGCATCTGCACGGCGGCTTCGGCGCCGACACCGACTACCCGCTCCACCGCTACCACGCCTGGGCCAAACAGCTCGAACTCTCCCTGGGGCCGGCCGCCGCCCATGAGGAGACCCTTGGCGATCTTCTCGCCGCACATCCGCTGAGCTGAGGGAGGCGAAATCCACCCTGCGGGGCGGTCGCGGGGAGATGAGACTCCGAGGAAGTGGCGCGCGAGGCGAGCGAGCCACGGGCAACCGGCCGGGCCGGGGTCCGCGCGGCCGGAATCCGGTCGGTTCGAGGCCGCTCGGCCCGGGACCGCTCGGCCGAGGCGGTCAGATGACCGACCCGGTGCCGCCCTTGCCATCGGACACGGGACGTCCGGTGGCCTCCCAGGCCTGCATGCCGCCGTCGACGTTCACCGCGTCGATGCCCTGCTGGATCAGATACTGCGCCACCTGGGCCGAACGCCCGCCGACCCGGCACAGGACATATACCTTGCCGCCATCGGGCGCCGCCTCGGTCAACTCCCCGTAACGGGCAACGAATTCGCTCATCGGGATGTGCAGGGCGCCCTCGGCGTGCCCAGCCTCCCACTCGTCGTCCTCGCGCACGTCCAGGAGGAAGTCCTCGGACGTGAGAGCGTCGACATCAACCGTGGGCAGAGAACCAAAATGCATGCCCTCGACGCTACCCGACCAGCTGCGCGAGATGCGCCTCGCGTTCCGCGACATCGGCGAGCAGCTTCTCGGCGATCTCGTCCAACAGCGCGTCCGGATCCTGCGGCGCCATCTTGATCATCGCTCCGATCGCGCTCTCCTCGAGCTCCGCCGCGACCGCGGCCAGCAGCTCCTTGCGCTGGGCCAGCCACTCCAGCCGGGCATAGAGCTCCTCGCTCTCGCTCAGCCGCTCCTCGGCCGGCGCGGGACCGGCCGCCCACTCCTGCGCCAGCTGCCGCAGCGCCGCCTCGTCACCCCGCCCGTACGCCGCGTTGACCCGCGCGATGAACGCATCCCGCCGGGTCCGCTCCGCGTCGTCCCGCGCCAGGTCCGGGTGGGCCTTGCGCACCAGATCGCGGTAGACCTTCCGGGTCTCCTCGCTGGGCCGCACCTTCTGCGGCGGCTGCACCGGCTGCTCGGTGAGCATCGCCTGCGCCTCGGGGAACAGCCCGTCCGAGCCCATCCAGCCGTGGAACAACTCCTCCACATCGGGCATCGGCAGCACGGAAGCCCGCGCCTCCTTGGCCTTACGCACGTCCTCGGGGTCGCCCGTACGCGCTGCTACGGCCTCGGCGATCTGCGCATCCAGCTCGTCCAGCCGCGCATACATGGGGCCGAGCCGCTGGTGATGCAGCCGGGAGAAGTTCTCCACCTCCACCCGGAACGTCTCCACCGCGATCTCGAACTCGATCAGCGCCTGCTCAGCCGCCAGCACAGCCTTCGCGAGGCGCCGGGTGGCCTCGTCCTGAGCCGCACGGTCGCCCCGATCGCCGCCGGAAGCATCCGCCGCCCGGGGGTCGGCCGGGGCTTCGGGAGCCTGCGGGGCGGTCTGCGAGTCCGGTGCCTGCGGGTCGGCTGAGGCATCGGGGGTGCCCGGTGCGCCGGGTGCGCCCGGTGCGTCGGGTCGGTCCTGGCCGTCCTGCGCGTTCTCCGCGTGCGAGTTCGTCACTCGGTCAGCGTACGGCCCATGGGGAGGCGGGGGCGCCGTCGGCGGGGCGGGGGACCGACTGGCTCCTTGACGGTCCTCCCCGGGTCCCCTCCTCCCGCCCCCACCCCTCCCCTCATCCCCCGCGCCCCTCCTTCCGCCCGCGCCCGTAGCCGCGGCCGTCCCCCGCGCCCCCTGCCCTCGCCCCTCCCGGCCGCCCAGCTCAGCAGTCCCGCCGCAAGCCGACGTCAAGCGCGCAGCAGATCACCGCCCCAGCAGGTCCGGGCTGGTCAGACCCCCATCTCTGCGGCCATGCGGCCACTCTTGACCGCCGCCACCAGTTCCGCATGATCCGCTTCCGTACGGTCCGCATACGCCACCCCGAACGCCACCATCGCCTCGTCCAACTCCTCGCTCTTTCCGCAGTAGCCGGCCACCAGCCGCGGATCGACGCTGTGCGCATGCGCCCTCGCCAGCAGCGCGCCGGTCATCCGTGCGTAGTCGTCCATCTGGTCTCCGGTCAGCTGCGTCGGATCCACGCTGCCCTTGCGATTCCTGAACTGTCGGACCTGGGACGGCACCCCTTCCTGGGCTCCGCTCCCCGCCAGGTCCGGCACCGTCGTCCAGCCCAACAACGTGTCACTCACGACCTGCATCCGCCGCTGCCCGCGCACCACCCGGCGCCCCTCGTGCGCCACCGACGGCACCGCGAAGCCGGCCTTCTCCACGAACGGCGCCAGCACCGAACCGCGCGCTTCCTTCACCTGCAGCACCAGCGGCTCGCCCTGGTGATCAAGCAGCAGCACCACATACGAGCGCAGGCCCACACTGCCCGTCCCCACCACCCGGAACGCCACATCGTGCACGGCGTACCTGGCCAGCAGGGGCAGCCGGTCCTCGGGGAGCGTCTCCAAATAGCCGGCGAGTGAGGAAGCCACCGCCGCAGCTTCCGCGTCCGGTATGCGCCGCAGCACCGGCGGCGCGTCCACGAACCGCCGGCCGCCGTCCGGCCCACGCTCCGTGGCCTTCGCCGCGAACCGCGCGCTGGTGTTCTTGCGCGCTTTGGCCGCGACCCGCTCCAGCGTGCCCAGCAGATCCCGGGCGTCGGTGTGCGAGACCAGCTCCTCGTCCGCGATCGCATTCCACGCCTCGGTCACCGGAAGCTTCGCCAGCAGCCGCATCGTGCGCCGGTACGCGCCCGCCGCGTCCTGCGCCGCCTTGCGGCACTCGTCCTCCGCTATGCCCGCCTCGCGTCCCGCCAGCACCAGCGACGTCACGAGCCGCTTGACGTCCCACTCCCACGGCCCGTACAGGGTCTCGTCGAAGTCATTGAGATCGATGACGAGGCCGCCGCGGGCATCCGCGTAGAGGCCGAAGTTGGCGGCGTGGGCATCCCCGCAGATCTGCGCGCCTATGCCGGTAACAGGAGTGGCCGTGAGGTCGTGGCCCATCAGTCCCGCGGAGCCGCGCAGAAAGGCGAAGGGGCCGGCGGCCATCCGCCCGACCCGTATGGGGGTCAGCTCCGGCAACCGTCCGGCATTGGACTCCTCGACCGCCGCCACCGCATCCGGCCGTCCGGCCGCGATCGACAGCGCGGCCTGCTCGGCACGGGGCAACCTCTCGCGCAGCGCCCGGCCGGCGGCCTTGGGCGATGCCCCCTGCGCGTCCGCCTTTGCGAACCCCGGTACGTACGGCACACGCGACATCGCGCGCCACCTCCCCCTTCACGACCCGCTTCCGTCCGGCCTGACCGGCCGGTTCCGTCTCGTTCGCCCATGACGGTACCGACACCGCTCGCGGTCCGGCAGGGCCTGTGGATAACTCTCGGCGGAGGGCGGGCGGCTGAGGAGGGAAAGGTGTGGGAAAGGCGGGGAAAAGGCAGGGAAGACGGTGAAGCAGGAGCTCGAATCCGCTGAAGTACGAGGTCAGGAGGCCGGACTTGCCCACCGACCGGGGGTTGGTCGACGGGCACGTAACGCCGGGTAGTTGTTGGGGAAGCCGACCGACCGCGGAGAAGAAGGGCGAGGAAGAACCGCGGGGAGACGGAGGACGGGACGAGCTGGCGAGAGCAGGCGCCGGGACGGAAGCCTCAAGGAGCGACGTCGGCACGCTCACTGACGTGACGTCAGTCCGGACGGACACCGGTCAGGAAACATCCGCCGCGCGGGGCCGGGAGGGGCCGGGAGACCAAGCCTCACCGCCCACCCAACTCCGCCCCGTACAGCCCCCAAGACCCCTGAACCACCGGCCCCCTGGCCCGCTAGAAGACGCCTAGACCCCCACAGCCTCCTCCATCTCTTCCTCCATCTCCTCCATCTCCTCCATCTCCTTCTTCACCGCGCGCTCCGGCACCGTCGCCGCCACCGCAGCCGCCGCCACCGCCGCGGCATTGGCGGCCGCGGTCGCCTCGGCCGTACGCCTCTTCCTCTCGGCGAGGCCCGCCACGCCGACCATCAGCACGCCGACGACCAGCCATGCGGCCAGCGTCCAGACATGTCCGGCCAGACCGAAGCCGTCGAAGTAGACATGGCTGCGGGTGCCCTCGACGAAGCCCGCGCCGTTCCAGAACGAGTGCAGCGCGGCGAAGAAGCCGTTCTGCATCTCGGGACGGAAGATCCCGCCGGATGACGTGAAGTTGAGCATCACGAACAGCGCCATCACCCCGAGCGTGGTCCAGCGCTTGAGGAAGGTGTGCAGCCCGGTGCCGATCAGCAGGATGCCCGCGGAGTAGAGCCAGGCCATGCCCCACAGTCCCCACAGACCGTGGTCGACGAGGTGGAAGACCGGACCGGCGAACGCCGTCCCGATGAGGCCGACCACGAAGGACGTGCCGAGTGCCAGCGCCGCCCGCAGCCGCACCGGCAGCACGGCTCCGGCCCCGCCGATCACCGCGACCGAGGCGTACGAGCCGATGCTGATCGCGACCAGCAGGAAGAAGATGCCCTGGCCCGTCGGGTCGTCCTCGGCGGTCGGCGCCACGTCCGTGACCTTGAGCGGGGCGCCCTGCTGCGCCGCGATCGGGGTGAAGATCTTCTGCACCACGGACGCGCTGGTGTCGGACCCCGCCGTCGCCACGATCAGCTCAGGTCCGGACAGCCGAGAGCCACCGGCCGCCCCATGCACCCCAGCCCCAGCGACCTCACCGGTGCCGGCCTTCGGCTTCACCACATACGCGCCGAAGATGTCCTGGTGCTTGAGCTGGTCGATCGCATCGGACCGCTTGCCGACCGTGCGCACCTCCAGATCGCCACCCGCCTTGTCGTTGATCGACTGGGCGAGCAGCTGAGCGTTCTGTCCCGACCCGACGATCGCCACGGGCAGGTGATGCGGCGCGGGATTCGCGAAGGCCCCGAGGTACGCCAGACCCATGCCGATGCACATCAGCAGCGGGGTGATCAGGTGCGTCAGGACGTGGCGCAGGCCTGCGGAGCGAGCGGAGCGATGCGTGCCCTGGCGCTCCGTACGGCGATCACCCCGGTCGGCATCGCGGTGAATGTCGCGGGAGAGGTCACGGGGATTGTCGCGGCGGTGGTCGGGGCGGGGGACCGGACTCATGGTGCAGGCCTTCTCAGCTAGGCGGATCGGGCGATTCGGTTGAATCGGGCGACTCAGCGGTCGGCTCAGCGGTCGCGGACGGCCATCCATGACCGGCCGTCCGCATCGATGAGCGGGCACCAGCGGGGCAGCGACACGGCGGACGCCCGGCCCACACGGGAACCGACAGCCAACCGCAACAGTTGGCTTATGCAACTCAAAGAGTTGGTAATTACAACCATCAACTCGCGTTGTACTATACAACTACTTCTAGGAAAGGCAACCCCGTGCCCCACCGCGACACCTCCGTCGAGACCATCCAGCAGGAGATGACCGCATTCGCCAGGCGGGCCCGCGCAACGGCCGCGCGGATGCACCCCGAGCTGTCACTGGTCTCCTACACCCTGCTTGCGCACCTCGACGACCAGCACGGATGCCGCGCCACGGACCTGGCGGCGCACTACCTCCTGGACAAGTCCACGGTCAGCCGGCAGATCGCCGCACTGGAGAAGCTCGGCTTCGTCGAGCGCCGCGTCGACCCGGACGATCAGCGCGTCCAGGTGCTGCACCCCACAGAGAAGGGCGCCCAGGTCCTCGCCAATGTCACCGCGAGCCGCCGCCAGGCGTTCCAGGAACGTTTGGCCGACTGGGACGAGGCCGATCTCGACCGCTTCGCGACGTATCTACGGCGCTACAACGCCGCCCAGGAACGACTCGGCTGATTCGGACCCGGAACCCGATGCGAACCCGGACCCCGAGCGATCCCCCAAGCCAACCCAACCCACCCGCATCCGGCATCCGACACCGCGCACCCGGCACCGCACACCCGGAACCTCTACTTCCGGAACCGCTCCGGACACTGCCCGCCATCGGTGAGATACATCTCGGCCCACTGCGACAGCTCCTTGAGCGCGGGCTCCATCGCCCGCCCGGCCTCCGTCAGCCGGTAGGCGACGCGCAGCGGCGGGCCCTCGTCCACCTCGCGCACGACCAGGCCGGTCGCCGCCAGCTCCATGAGGCGGTCGGAGAGCATGCGCTCGCTGATCCCGGGGATCGCCCGCCGCAGGTCGGCGAAGTGCACCGGGGCCGGCATCAACGTGGCGACGATCAGGCCCGTCCAGCGCTTTCCGAACAGCTCGAAGACGCGCGTCATGCCGACGTCAACCTGCCTGCACATCGCCTCGCCGTGATCCGCCATGGCCCCAGGGTACCGCCTTGATGTTGGCTACTGCAGAAAAGTAAGCTCCTGTGCTATTAATAGGTACGTACGGAATTCAACAAGTGCGCCGAGCATCGTCCCGGCCGCGACCCCAAGGACCGATCATCATGGCCACCCTTCTGCACATCGACACCTCCGTCTTCCCCGAGGGCGGCTCCGCCTCCCGTTCGGTGACCGCGGCCTTCCGCAAGGCTTGGGAGGAGCAGCACCCCGACGGCACCGTCATCTACCGCGACCTGGGCGCGGCCCCCCTGCCGCACCTGGACGGCGTCGCCGCCTCCGCCGGCTTCTCCGACCCCGCCACCCACTCCCCCGAGCAGCAGGCCGCCTTCGCGCTGCGCGTCGAGCTCGCCGAGGAGCTGGAGAAGGCCGACGCGGTCCTGATAGGCGCCCCGATGTACAACTTCACGATCCCCTCCACGCTGAAGGCGTGGCTGGACCAGGTGATCATCATGGGCCGTACGGCGGGCGCGGAGCCGTCCTCCAAGGGCACCCCGGTGACCGTCGTCGCCAGCCGCGGCGGCTCGTACGCGCCGGGCACTCCCCGCGAGGGCATGGAGTACGTCCTGAACTACCTCGAGGCCGTCCTGGGCAGCGGGCTGGGCCTGGACGTCGACTTCATCGTCCCCGAGCTGACCATGGCGCCGGCGAACGAGGCGATGGCCGACCTGATCCCGAAGTACGAGGCTTCCCGCGACAAGGCACACGAGGACGCGGCGGCCAAGGCGAAGGCCCTCGTCGAGCGGTTTGCCGCCTGACCGCACCACCACCGACTCGGCACCGGGGCCGGCCGCAGGCGCGCGGGCCCGGGGCGGGGAGCAGCGCCGTCACGCCGTTCCCCGCCCCGGTGCCCGTCCCGTGCCCACCGTCACCAGCGCCCCCACCGCGAGCGCACCGCCCAGCCACATCACGCCGACGGCGCCCCAGCCGTCCGCAACCAGGCCGCCGGTCAGCGACCCCAGTGCGATGGCCCCGTTGAACACCGCGACGAACAGCGCGGAGGCCGCCTCCCGGGCGCCGGGCGCCGCCGCCATCAGCCAGGTCTGCGTGCCGACCGAGACACCCCCGTAGGCCAGCCCCCACACGGCCACTACGAGCGCCGCCCCGGGCACCCCCGCGCCGCGCCCCAGCACCGGCAGCAGCAACACGGCCCCCGCCAGCACCCCACAGATCACCAGCAACGTGGCCCGCGGCGAGCGCGCCGCCCCGGCACCGGCGGCGAAGTTCCCGATGAGCCCGGCGACGCCGAAGGCCAGCAGCAGCGTGCCGATCTGTCCGGCACCGGCACCGGCCACGTCCTCCAGCACCGGCCGTACGTAGGTGTACGCGGCGAAATGCCCCGTCACCAGCAGCGCCACCAGCAGCAGCCCGGTCCGTACGGCGGCCCGGCGGAACAGCGCCACCACCCCGCCCAGCCGCACGGCGCCGGTGGCCGGCAGCGGCGGCAGCAGCACCGCCAGCGCGACGGCCACCGCCCCGCAGACCGCGGCCATCGCCGTGAACGACGCACGCCAGCCGCCCAGTTCACCCACGAACGTCCCGGCCGGCACCCCGAGCACGGATGCCGCCGCGACCCCGCTGAAAACCAGGGACGTGGCCGCCGCCACCCGTCGCTCCGGCACCAGCCGAACCGCGAGCCCCGCCGCTATCGCCCATACGCCGCCCATCCCCAGGCCCACCAGCACCCGTGCCACCAGCAGCACCACGGCATTCGGCGCATGCGCCGCGAGCAGGTTCGCCGCCGCCAGCGTCGCCATCAGGGCGGTCAGCACCACCCGCCGGTCCAGCCGCGCCACCAGCAGCGTCAGCAAGGGCGCGGCCACCGCCGCGACCAGGCCGGTGACGGTCACCGTCAGCCCCGCCGTCCCGTCGGAGATCCGCAGTTCCCGGCCGATCGGCGTCAGCAGCCCCACCGGCAGCATCTCCGACGTCACCACCGTGAACGTGCCGGCCGCCAACGCCCCCACGGCGGGCCAGGCGCCGCGCCGTGCTTGGCCCAACCCGCTCGGCTCCGCGGCCGGTTCGGCCGCCCGGCTCCGGCCCGTTTGCTCAGTCTTCGTCATGTCCTCAGCCAACTCCCGCGCGAATGTGGGAACAACGGCGAAGTCCTCGGCCTTCCATGAGCAGGACTCATCGATCGGAACCGATCGGCCCCGGCCCGATCCGCCACCCAAGGGACCCATGACCCCTGCAAGCCCCCTCGGCCCTCTCCGCTCCCTCGGCCCCGCCCCCCTGGAGGACGGCACCCGTACGGCCGCCGTCCCCGGCCTGGAGCTCCGCGAGCTGGAGTGCTTCCTCGTCCTCTCCGAGGAGCTGCACTTCGGCCGCACCGGCGAGCGCCTGTACGTCTCACAGAGCCGCGTCAGCCAGCTGCTGCGCGCCCTGGAGTCCCGGATAGGCGCCCGCCTGGTGGACCGCACCAGCCGCCGCGTGTGCCTCACCCCGCTGGGCGAGGAGTTCCGTACGTCCCTGCGCCCCGCCTACGACGCACTGCGCGCCAGCGTCGAGTCCGCCCGTACGGCGGCCCGCGGCATCGAGGGCAGGCTGACGATCGGCTTCCAGGGCACCGCGGACGACCGCATCATGCGGGCCATCGACGCCTTCCACGCCCGCCACCCGCGGTGCGAGACGGAGATCACCGAGATCCCGCTCTGCGACCCCTTCGGCGCCCTCCGCAGCGGCGCGGTCGATGTCGCCGTCACCCTGCTCCCCGTCGCCGAGCCGGATCTCACCCTCGGCCCGGTCTTCTCCGCCCAGCAACAGACCCTGGCCCTGTCGGTACGCCACCCCCTGGCCTCCCGCGCCGGCCTCACCGCCGAGGACCTCGCCGGCGTCCCGCTGATCGCCCCGGCCGCCCCCGCACCCGCCTACTGGCGCGAGGCCCACGCCCCCGGCGCCACCCCCGCTGGCCGCCCCATACCCGCCGGCCCCAGCGTCAGCACCCTGCAGGAAGGCCTCACCCTCGCCGCGGCCGGCCGCGGCGGCATGCTGCTGTGCCGCCCCACCGCCGATTACCACGGCCGCCGCGACATCACCTTCCTCCCCGTCAGCGGCCTCCCGGATTCCGTACTGGGCCTGGTCCACCACACGGCCCGCGAGACCGCTCGCATCCGCGCCTTCCGCATGACCGTTGCGGCGGTGACGGGGACCACGGAGGCGAGGGAGGCACCGAACGCCACGGACAACGCCATGAATGCGGTGGACGCCGCAGAAGCAGCGATTGCGAGGAAGGCCACGGGCCCTCGAAAACAACCAGCGCAATGAATACGACGGATAGGGCGAATGTCCGATAGAAGGGGAAAGCGCCGCCCCTGTGCCCTACGCCACAAGTGACAAGCGCAACAAGAAACCCCCGGTCTCCGGATTTCTCCGGAGACCGGGGGTCTCATCTGTGCGCGAGGGGGGAGTTGAACCCCCACGCCCTTTCGGGCACTGGAACCTGAATCCAGCGCGTCTGCCTATTCCGCCACCCGCGCATGGGTGCTGCCGATTGATTCTCTCACGCGATCCGGGCTGTTCAGTCCGGGTCTTGTGCGAGCGCCTGCCGACATCCAGAAGATTAGCACGGTGTTGCGGGTGCCTTCACACGCCTTTCCCCGGCCCCCGCAGGCCGGCCGCCACCGCAGCCGCCGACCGCCCTCACCCGGGCATTCGCCGAGAGAGCCGTCGAGGGTTCACACTCGCGGTGTCCGCCGACGGGATCGCTCCCCGGAGCGGGCGCACCCTGGGCCGCCCGGGCGTGGCCGGAAGGGCTCATACCCCCGGCCGCTCGGACAGCCCGGCGGTTGCGGGACACTGTGTTGGGGGCACATCTACGATCGCAGTGCTTGAACAGTGGGCAAGGAGACAGGCAAGGTCCGGGCAACCCTGTGAGGGGCGACACTCGTCTCCCAGGCGGGAAAGGGGAACCAGCCGATTTCCCCACGCGTGGATACGATCAGTAAGCAGTATCAGGACGACCCGATCAGGACGACCCCGACGAAGGCTGAGGAAGGAGGTGCCCCGTGGGAGTACTGAAGCGTTTCGAGCAGCGTCTCGAAGGTCTCGTCAACGGCACCTTCGCCAAGGTGTTCAAGTCCGAGGTGCAGCCCGTCGAGATCGCCGGCGCGCTGCAGCGCGAGTGCGACAACAACGCCACCATCTGGAATCGCGACCGCACGGTCGTCCCCAATGACTTCATCGTGGAGCTGAGCGCGCCCGACTTCGAGCGGCTGAGCCCGTACAGCGGCCAGCTCGGCGACGAGCTGTCGAGCATGGTGCGCGACTACGCCAAGCAGCAGCGGTACACCTTCATGGGCCCGATCAAGGTTCATCTGGAGAAGGCCGACGATCTCGACACCGGCCTGTACCGCGTGCGCAGCCGTACGCTCGCCTCCAGCACGTCCCAGGAGCCGGCCGGCCACCGCGCCGCCCCCGCGATGCCCCGTGGCGGTCAGCCCGGCGGCGGTCACGTGGGCGCGCCTCCCATGCCCTCCTCCCCGCCTCCCGGCGGCGCGCAGCCCGTACCCCGTACGGCACCGCCCGGTGCAGGACCGCAGCCCTATGCGCAGACCCGGCGCTGGATCGAGATCAACGGCACCCGCCATCAGATCTCGCGTCCGACGCTGGTGCTGGGCCGCAGCACCGACGCTGACGTACGGATCGACGACCCGGGTGTCTCCCGGCGTCACTGTGAGATCCGGGTCGGAACGCCCCCCACGATCCAGGATCTGGGCTCCACGAACGGCATCGTGGTAGACGGGCAGCACACCACTCACGCTAATCTCCGCGACGGCTCGCGGATTGTCGTGGGCAGTACCACCATCGTTTACCGGCAAGCCGAAGGGTGAAGCGGGGGCAATGTCAGAGCTGACCCTCACGGTCATGCGGTTGGGTTTCCTCGCCGTACTGTGGCTGTTCGTCATCGTGGCCGTTCAGGTCATCCGCAGCGATCTGTTCGGGACCCGCGTCACGCAACGCGGGGCCGCCCGGCGCGGCGGGCAGGAAGCGCGTGCGCAACGTCAGGCTGCGCCGCCGCAACAGCAGCGCCGCCAGGAAGGCGGCCGCGGCAACAACCGCCAGCGCCGTGGGGCACCCACCAAGCTGGTGGTCTCCGAGGGCTCGCTGACCGGGACCACCGTCGCCCTCCAGGGCCAGACGATCTCGCTGGGCCGCGCGCACGACTCCACCATCGTGCTGGACGACGACTACGCGTCCAGCAGGCATGCCAGGATCTACCCGGACCGTGACGGCCAGTGGATCGTCGAGGACCTCGGTTCCACCAACGGCACGTACCTGGACCGGACCCGACTGACGACCCCGACACCGATTCCGCTGGGAGCCCCGATCCGCATCGGCAAGACCGTCATCGAGCTGCGGAAGTAGTACGACAATGAGCGAGCGGAGCGAGCGAGCCGCGGCGGTCCACCCGACGGACCCGGCCGTGCTCCCGACCGGAGGGTGGGCAGTGTGGCTCGAGGAGACCGGCTGTACCCCGAACCGACGGGCGAGGTGCGCATGAGTCTGTCACTGCGCTTCGCCGCCGGATCGCACAAGGGCATGATCCGCGAGGGCAACGAGGACTCCGGCTATGCCGGGCCGCGCCTCCTCGCCATCGCCGACGGGATGGGCGGCCAGGCCGCCGGTGAGGTCGCCTCCTCCGAGGTGATCTCCACGCTCGTCCAGCTCGACGACGACGTTCCGGGCTCGGACATCCTCACGTCGCTCGGCACGGCCGTGCAGCGGGCCAACGACCAGCTGCGGGTGATGGTCGAAGACGATGCGCAGCTGGAGGGCATGGGCACGACGCTCACCGCCCTGCTGTGGACCGGGCAGCGGCTCGGCCTCGTACACGTCGGCGACTCGCGCGCGTATCTGCTGCGCGACGGTGCGCTGACGCAGATCACACAGGACCACACCTGGGTGCAGCGGCTGGTCGACGAGGGCCGGATCACCGAGGAAGAGGCCACCACCCATCCGCAGCGGTCGTTGCTGATGCGGGCGCTGGGCAGCGGCGATCATGTCGAGCCCGATCTGTCGATCCGCGAGGTGCGGGCCGGCGACCGGTATCTGATCTGCTCGGACGGGCTGTCCGGGGTCGTCAGCCATCAGACGCTGGAAGAGACCCTCGGCAGTTACCAGGGGCCGCAGGAGACGGTGCAGGAGCTGATTCAGCTCGCGCTGCGCGGCGGCGGACCCGACAACATCACCTGCATCGTGGCCGACGTCCTGGACGTGGACGGCTCGGACACGATGGCCGGGCAGCTCAACGACACCCCGGTGATCGTCGGTGCCGTTGCCGAGAACCAGAACCAGCTCAGCGACCCGAGCACGATGCAGACGCCGGCCGCCCGCGCCGCCGAGCTCGGCCGCAGGGACAACCCCCCGGCGTCTCCCGGAGGTGCCTTCGGCCCGCCCGGCAGCGGCGGCCCGGACGTCGGGGGCCCGCCGCAGGGCTCGTTCGGCGCGTTCACCGACGAGGACTTCCTCAAGCCGCCGCGGCGCGGCAAGTGGATCAAGCGGTCGCTGTTCATCGCGCTGGCGCTGGCCGTGGTCGGCGGCGGTCTCTACGGCGGCTACCGCTGGACGCAGACCCAGTACTTCGTCGGCGTCAAGGACAACCACGTCGCGCTCTACCGCGGCATCAGCCAGGACCTGGCGTGGATCTCGCTGAACGACGTGGACGAGGACCACCCCGAGATCGAACTCAAGTACCTACCCGTGTACCAGCGGAACCAGGTCAGGGAGACGATCGCGGTCGACAGCCGCAACCAGGCGAGCGAGAAGGTCACCGAGCTCGGCAAGCAGGCCAATGCCTGCCTGGCCAAGGAGCAGCGGGAGGCCGCCGCCGAGGAGGCCGCCCGTAACAAGGGCCGCGGCCAGGCGGGCGGTACGTCCGGTGGCAAGACCGGTTCGGCCGGCAAGCCGGGCAGCACACCGAAGCCCGGCAGCACCACCAAGCCCGGCACGGCGGACAAGGCGGGGTCGGGCAGCGCTGCACCCGGCGCGCTCGCCGCGTCCGCCACTCCCACACCCACCACCAGCCAGGCCCCCTCCGAGGAGCAGCAGAAGCTGGAAAAGAATTGCAGCACCCAGCAGTGAGGGCGTAGGGGGCCGGACATCTGATGAGCAGTACCACCAACACCACCACCATCGGCACCATCGGAGCCCCGAGCCGCCGGAACACCGAGCTGGCGATGCTCGTGTTCGCAGTGCTGATTCCGGTGTTCGCCTACGTCAACGTCGGTCTGGCCAAGGACGGCTCGGTCCCCGCCGGTGTCCTCGGCTATGCGCTGGGACTGGGGCTGCTGGCCGGTGTCGCGCATCTGGTCGTCCGGAAGTGGGCGCCGTACGCCGACCCGCTGATGCTGCCCATCGCCACCCTGCTCAACGGCCTGGGTCTGGTCTTCATCTGGCGTCTCGACCAGGAGCCCACGATCACCACCAAGCAGCTGGGCGGCGCGATGGCGCCGGGTCAGCTGATGTGGTCCACGCTCGGTGTCGCGCTGTTCCTGGCCGTGCTGATCTTCCTCAAGGACCACCGTGTCCTGCAGCGCTACACCTATATCTCCATGGTCGTGGCGCTGGCGCTGCTGATCGCGCCGGTGTTCTTCCCGCCGCGGTTCGGTGCCCGCATCTGGATCACCATCCCGGGTGTCGGCGGACTGCAGCCCGGAGAGTTCGCCAAGATCATCATCGCGATCTTCTTCGCGGGCTATCTGATGGTGAAGCGGGACGCGCTGGCGCTGGCCAGCCGCCGCTTCATGGGGCTCTACCTCCCGCGTGGCCGCGACCTGGGCCCGATCCTGGTGATCTGGGCGCTGAGCCTGATGATCCTGGTCTTCGAGACCGACCTGGGTACCTCGCTGCTGTTCTTCGGTCTGTTCGTCGTGATGCTGTACGTGGCGACCGAGCGCACCAGCTGGATCGTGTTCGGTCTGACACTCAGCGCGGGCGGCGCGGTCGCGGTGGCCACCTTCGAGTCGCACGTACAGGTCCGCGTCCACAACTGGCTCAACCCGCTGGCGCTGGACCACGGAGGTGTCACGGAGACCGCGCAGGCGATGTACTCCTTCGGCTCCGGCGGCATCATGGGCTCCGGCCTCGGCCAGGGCTACTCCCGGCTGATCAACGGAATCGCGCCCAAGAGTGACTACATTCTCGCCACCGTCGGCGAGGAGACCGGTCTGGCCGGCCTGATGGCCGTCCTGATGCTCTACGGCCTGCTGATCGAGCGGGGTATCCGTACGGCGCTGGCCGCCCGCGACCCGTTCGGCAAGCTCCTGGCGATCGGTCTGTCCGGCGCCTTCGCGCTGCAGGTCTTCGTCGTCGCCGGCGGTGTGACGGGCCTGATCCCGCTGACCGGTATGACGATGCCGTTCCTGGCCCAGGGCGGCTCGTCCGTCATCGCCAACTGGGCGCTGGTCGCGATCCTGCTGCGGATCAGCGACACGGCTCGTCGGCCCGCTCCGGCTCCCGCCCCGTCCCCCGACGCCGAGATGACCCAGGTGGTCCGCCCGTGAACAAGCCCCTGCGCCGGGTCGCGATCTTCTGCGGCCTGCTCGTCCTCGCCCTGCTGATCCGCGTCAACTGGGTGCAGTTCGTCCAGGGCGACGAGCTCAAGAACGACCCGCACAACCGACGGGTCGCCATCGAGCGCTACAGCATGCCGCGCGGCAACATCATCGTGGACGGCAAGCCCGTCACCGGCTCGACGACCACCGACAGCGGCGACTTCAAGTACAAGCGGACGTACAAGAACGGCAAGATGTGGGCGCCGGTCACCGGCTATGCCTCGCAGGCCTTCGATGCCAACCAGCTGGAGAAGCTGAACGACGGCATCCTCTCCGGCACCGACGACAGGCTCTTCTTCAGCCGCACGGTCGACATGTTCACCGGCGGCCAGCAGAAGGGCGGCAATGTGGTGACCACCCTGGACGCCAAGGCCCAGCGGGCCGCGTTCAAGGGGCTGGGGGACAAGAAGGGCGCGGTCGCCGCGATCAACCCGGAGACCGGCGCGATCCTGGCACTGGCCAGCACCCCCTCGTACGACCCCTCGACGTTCGCGGGCAACACGAACAAGGACTCCGAGGCGTACACCGCGCTGCAGAAGAAGAACAACCCGGACGAGCCGATGCTCAACCGGGCGCTGCGCCAGACCTACCCGCCCGGCTCCACGTTCAAGGTCGTCACGGCCTCGGCGGCGCTGGAGAACGGTCTCTACGACGACGTCGACGCCAAGACCCGCTCGCCGCTGCCGTACACGCTGCCCGACACCTCCGGCATCGAGCTGAAGAACGAGGGCAACATTCCGTGCGAGAACGCCAGCCTGCGTGAGGCGCTGAAAGTCTCGTGCAACACGGTCTTCGGCAAGATCAGCGCCGATCTCGGCAACAAGAAGATGAAGGCCGAGGCGCAGAAGTTCGGCTTCAACAACCCGGAGATCGACACCCCGGTCCGGGCCGCGGAGAGCATCTTCCCCACGGACAACCGGCCGCAGAACGCGATGGCCGGCATCGGGCAGGCGTCCAACCGCGCCACCCCGCTGCAGATGGCCATGGTCGCCTCGGCGGTCGCCAACGGCGGCAAGCTGATGAAGCCGTACATGGTCGAGCAGCTGGAGGCCCAGAACCTCTCCGTTGTGCAGCAGCACACGCCGCAGGTGATGAGTAACCCGCTCTCGCCGGAGAACGCGCAGAAGATGCAGAGCATCATGGAGACCGTCGTCAAGGACGGCACGGGAAAGAACGCCCAGATTTCCGGCGTCACCGTCGGCGGTAAGACCGGTACCGCGCAGCACGGCGAGAACAACAAGGACAACCCGTACGCCTGGTTCATCTCGTACGCGAAGACCGCCAAGGGAACCCCCGTCGCGGTGGCCGTGGTCATTGAGGGATCCGACACACTCCGCAACGACATCGCCGGCGGCGCACTCGCAGCTCCGATCGCCAAGGACGTCATGGAGGCGGTGCTCGAGAGCAACAAGTGACGCGGGTCGTGCCAATACCGGTCGGATATCAGGTTGCGGCAGCGGCCCGGTCCGGTGCAGCGCGCCGGGTACGGTATGCCCGGACAGCACACCGCCGGACCACACACGGGTGCGGTCGGGACTGACGGAGAGGGCTGGAGAAGCTTATGGAAGAGCCGCGTCGCCTCGGCGGCCGGTACGAGCTGGGGTCGGTGCTCGGCCGCGGTGGCATGGCGGAGGTCTACCTCGCCCATGACACCCGCCTGGGCCGCACCGTCGCTGTGAAGACGCTGCGGGTGGACCTCGCCCGCGATCCGTCCTTCCAGGCCCGGTTCCGCCGTGAGGCCCAGTCGGCCGCCTCGCTGAACCATCCGTCGATCGTCGCCGTGTACGACACCGGCGAGGACTATGTCGACGGGGTCTCGATCCCGTACATCGTCATGGAGTACGTCGACGGCTCCACGCTGCGTGAGCTGCTGCACTCCGGCCGGAAGCTGCTGCCCGAGCGCTCGCTGGAGATGACCATCGGCGTGCTCCAGGCTCTGGAGTACTCGCACCGGGCCGGCATCGTCCACCGTGACATCAAGCCGGCCAACGTCATGCTGACGCGCACCGGCCAGGTCAAGGTCATGGACTTCGGCATTGCCCGCGCGATGGGCGACTCCGGAATGACGATGACGCAGACCGCGGCGGTCATCGGCACCGCGCAGTACCTCTCGCCCGAGCAGGCCAAGGGCGAGCAGGTCGACGCCCGCTCCGACCTGTACTCGACGGGCTGTCTGCTGTACGAGCTGCTGACCGTGCGGCCACCGTTCATCGGTGATTCGCCGGTCGCGGTGGCGTATCAGCATGTCCGCGAGGAGCCGCAGAAGCCGAGCAACTTCGATCCCGAGATCACGCCCGAGATGGACGCGATCGTCCTGAAGGCGCTGGTCAAGGACCCGGACTATCGCTATCAGTCGGCCGACGAGATGCGTGCCGACATCGAGGCGGCGCTGGACGGACAGCCGGTCGCCGCGACCTCCGCGATGGGTGCGGGCGGCTTCGACCAGGACCAGCCGACCACGATGCTGCGCCCGCAGGACGGGGGCGGCCCGAAGACTTCCATGCTTCCGCCGATGAACGCCGACGACGGTGGCTACGGCTATGACGACCGCGCCGACCGGCGTCGGGGCGGTGGCCAGAAGAAGAGCCACACATCGACGATCCTGCTGGTGCTCGCGGCCGTTCTCGTTCTGGTCGGTGCGATCTTCATCGGCCGGGCGATGTTCAGCGGCAAGAACACCAACGGCAAGCAGGAACTGCTCAACCTCACCGGCAAGACCCTGAAGGAAGCCAGGGAGAACGGGCGCAACGGCGGCTTCAAGGTGGCCCTGGGCGGCCGCAAGCCCTGCAACGACATCGAGAAGGACCACATCGGCTCGCAGGAGCCGGCGGCCGGCAAGAAGATCTCTTCGGGTGAGACGGTCACCGTCACCCTGTGCACGGGGCCGGTCAAGGTGACGGTCCCCGACGTCACCAACTTCTCGTACGAGAACGCTGTCGCGGAGCTCCACAACAAGGGCTTCGACAAGGTCGACAAGAAGTTCAAGATCTCCGACCGTACGCCGGGCACCGTCCTCAGCCAGAACCCCAAGGCCCAGAGCAAGGCGGCCAAGGACGCCCAGATCACGCTGACGGTGGCGCAGGAGAGCCCGAAGCAGCCTGTCCCGAACGTCAAGGGCCAGGACTTCGCGGCGGCCCAGAAGCAGCTCACGGACAACGGCTTCCAGGTCGCCAAGACCGATCAGGAGGTCTCCGACCCGAACCAGGTCGGCAAGGTGCTCGAGCAGAGCCCGGAGGGCGACACCAAGGCCAAGCCGAACTCGACCATCACGCTGACGGTCGGTAAGGCCGCGGCGCAGACGCCGGTTCCCAATGTCGTCAACCAGCCGGTGAAGGTCGCGAAGCAGATGCTGCAGCAGGCCGGCTTCAAGAACGTCCAGTTCGCCGACGGCAGTTCGCAGGACGAGAACGCCATCGTGACGGGGCAGGACCCGCAGCAGGACACACCGTCCGACCCCGCGAACACGACCGTGACGCTGACCACCCAGGGCGGCGGCGGCAACGGTATCGGGGGCAACAACGGCAACGGCGGCGACCTCTGGGGCGGTGCCTTCGGGGGGAACTAGCGGCCCCGCGCGTCGTACGACCGAGCCCCGGCAGCCCATGGAGGGCGGCCGGGGCTCGCTCGTATGCGGGGGACGTCCAGAGATCGTGTGCCGGGCGTCTGCGCGAGGCGCTCGGGGCCGGCGGCGTTCCCCGGTCCAGCGGAGTTCCTCGGTTCAGCTGAGTTCCTCGGGGGGTGTGCGGTCCGCGTCGACCTTCTCCGTGCGCTCCAGCTCGCCCCAGACGATGTAGCGGTAGTTCGAGGTGTAGACCGGGGTGCAGGTCGTCAGGGTGATGTAGCGGCCGGCCTTGCGCTTACCGGACTCCTTGGGGATGTCGTCGAGGACATCCACGTTGTACTTCGAGGTCTGGCTGAGCACGGCGTAGACCTTGTAGACGTACCAGGTGTCCTTGGTCTCGAAGACGATCGGGTCGCCGTCCTTGAGCTTGTCGATGTTGTGGAACTTCGCGCCGTGGCCGTCGCGATGCGCGGCGAGCGTGAAGTTGCCCTTCTTGTCCTCGGGCAGCTCCGACTTGACGGGCTTGATGTAGTAGCCGGCCACGCCCTCGTTGAGGATTTCCGCGCTGGTGCCCTTCTTGACCAGTATTTCGCCGGTGTCCATCGCCGGGACGTGGAGGAAGCCGATGCCGTCCTTGGTGTCCAGCTCTCCCGGCCCCTTGGGGCCGCTGGGACCGTACTTGGCCCAGTGCTGGCGTACCGCGTCGCTCTGCTTATGGGCCTCGCGGTCGGCGAGGACGTTGGTCCACCACAGCGAGTAGACGACGAACAGGCCCAGGACCAGGCCGGCCGTGATCAGCAGTTCACCGATGACGCTGACGACGGAGGCGACGATCCACCATCCGCGGCGCGGCTTCGGTGGCGGATCGGAGGGGTCGGTGTCCTCGTCGCGTCGGGTCACAGTCACCGCGTTATACCCCTCTTACCTTCGTTCAGCCTGTGAGCGCTGCCGGTTTGCCCTTGCTTCGCGGTCGCTCGTCGACCATCTTGCCCCAGACGATCATCCGAAAGGTACTGGTGAATTCCGGGGTGCAGGTCGTCAGCGTGATGTAGCGCCCGGGGCCGGTGAATCCCGAGCCGGGCGGTACGGGTCCGATCACGCTGGTGTTGCTCGGAGACGTCTGAGGGAGGATGCTCTCCATTTCGTACGTGTAGTACGCGCTCTGGGTCTCGACGATGATCTTGTCGCCCTTGGTGAGCTTGTTGACGTAGCGGAACGGTTCGCCGTGGGTGTTGCGATGGGCGGCCACGGCGAAGTTGCCCTTCTTGTCCCAGGGCATCGCGGTCTTGATCCCGCTGCTCTTGTCGTAGTGGCCGACCATGCCGTGGTCGAGCACACTGTGCTTGTCGATGCCCTCGGCGATCGGTGCCTTCACATCCAGCTTCGGGATGTACATGATGCCGAAGCGCTCACCGACCGCGAGATTCTTCTTCTCTCCGCCGCCCTTGTCCCACTGGTGCTGGAGGGTGGTCGCGGCGCCACCCGCTTCCTCGTCGGCCATCACATTCGTCCACCACAGCTGGTAGGTGACGAACAGCAGCATCAGCACGCCGAGGGAAATGAACACCTCGCCCACGGCGCGGCTGACGATCAGGCTGAGGCTGTCCTTGGCGGCTCGTGCGGCCCGGCGGGCCTCCAGCCGGGAGGTGGGGACGGGGGGAGATTCGGCGGCGGAGGCGGTTTTGGCGGCCTCGGAGACCGCGGTGGATGCGGTGGCCCCACCGCCGTGGCGGCCGCGTCTGCCGCCCCGCTTGGCGGCTTCCTGTGCGGCCTTGCGCCGGGCCGCCCGGCCACCGGGTGCCGGCGTCGCCGATGTTTCACGTGAAACAGCGTCGGTTTCACGGGCGGTTGTTTCACGTGAAACGTCGTCCCCGTCTCCGCCTTTTCTGCGGTCGCGGCGCGTGCCGGGCTCCTCGGCCTGCCGCAGCGCCATGGTCTCGTCGTCGCGCTGCGGCCCGGAGGTCGACGGCCGGGAGGCGTGGGCCGGGGGGTCCGGTGCGGCGTACGGCTCGGGGGTCGGCTCCGCGGCCGGAGAGATCCCGTACCCGGGGTCGTAGCCATGCGACTCGGGTGCGGGCCGCGGATCCGGCGGGCCGGGCCGTTCCGCCTCGCGATGCGGCCGGAACCAGGGCGAGTCGGCGCTCGCGGTGCCGTGGGCCGGCTGCCCGGGTTGCTCGTACGCCCCGGGGCCGGGCTCCGGTGCCTGCGGCGCCTGGCCCGGCAGCGGGTCGTTCAGGGGGTCATTGAGCTGCCCGACGGCCGCCTCGAAGGTGTCGGGGCGGCCGTAGGGGTCCAGTGGGTCGTAAGGCTCCTGGGGTGCATGGGGCCGCTCGGACGCATACGACTGCGCCGACTCGTGCGGCTCATAGGATCTCCCTTCACGCTCCGGGCGCAGGGCCGTCACGCCCCCGCCTTGCCGACCACCGGGGCAAGCCCCACAGAGCGCCGCAGGGCTCCCTCGTCGCCGCATTCCACCAGCCAGTTGGCCAGCATCTTGTGTCCCCACTCCGTCAGCACCGACTCGGGGTGGAACTGGACGCCCTCCACCGGGAGTTCGCGGTGCCGCACGCCCATGATGATCCGGCCGCCGGGGGCGTCCTCGGACTCCGTCCAGGCGGTGACGGTCAGTTCGTCGGGGACGGTGTCGGGCTCGATGGCCAGGGAGTGGTAGCGCGTGGCCGTGAAGGGGGAGGGCAGACCGGCGAAGACCCCGGCACCCTCGTGGAGGACAGGTGACGTCTTGCCGTGCAGGAGCTCGGGGGCCCGGTCCACCACGCCGCCGTAGGCGATCGCCATCGATTGCATGCCGAGACAGACGCCGAACACCGGGACGCCGGTTTCCGCGCAGTGCCGGACCATGTCGACGCAGACGCCGGCCTGCTCGGGCGTGCCGGGTCCGGGCGAGAGCAGAACGCCGTCGAAGCCGTCCTGAGCGTGCCGGGGGGCGACCTCGTCATTGCGCAGTACCTCGCACTCGGCGCCGAGCTGGTAGAGGTACTGGACGAGGTTGAAGACGAAGCTGTCGTAGTTGTCGACGACGAGGATCCGTGCGGTCATCGGAGTGCCGCCATCCCTTCATTGACCGTGACGTCATTGAAGGGGAGCAGCGGCTCCGCCCACGGAAAGACGTACTGGAAGAGCACGAAGACGACCGCCAGCACCAGCACCAGTGAAATCAGCGCCTTCACCCATGCGTTGCCCGGCAGATGCCGCCAGATCCAGCCGTACATGCGCTCGCTGTCCCCTTGCCGATGCCGATGCCGATGTCGATTGCCCCACCAGACTAAGGGGCGAGGGCGTGCGCTGGTGGGTCAGCCGGTCAAAGCCGATGGCCTTCCCTGTGCGACGGGTTGGGTGGAATCCAGATGTGCCCAGGCGATCAGCCGGTGGCTGTGGCCCCATTCCGGCTCGCAGGTGGTCAGGGTGAGATAGCGCCCCGGGCCGTTGAAGCCGGATTTTTCGGGTACGGGGTCGATCACGCCGATGTCGCCGGGCAGCGTCGTGTAGGGGCGGTTGTCGATGCGGTAGGTGAACCAGGTCGTGCCGTCGGTCAGCACCACGGCGTCGCCGGGCCGCAGCTGCGGGAAGTCCTTGAAGGGGTCGCCGTAGGTGCGGCGGTGTCCGGCGACGGCGAAGTTGCCGACCTGGCCGAGCCGCGCGGTGCGGTCGTAGTGGCCCAGGCCGCGTTGGAGGGTGCCGGTCGCGGTGCCTTCCAGTACGGGTTTGGCCCAGTCCGCGCCGAGGCGCGGGATGTACATCACGGCGAAGGAGGCGCCCGCTGTGTAGCGGCCGGGCGGTTTCGCGCGGGCGGGCGCGGGGGTGCTGTCGTGGGTGGTGACGGGGCCGGTCGACCATCGTTCCTGGAGTTTGCCGATCTCGCCGTCCATCGCGCTGTCGGCCCGTACGCCGGTCCAGAAGAGCACATAGACGACGAAGAGCACGATGAGTGTGCCGGCGGTGACGCAGATCTCGCTGAGCGTCCGTACGATCACGCGCACCGTCGTCCGGCTCGGCAGCGTCCTTCGGCCCCGCAGTGACATGCGGCCCCGCCCTCCCGCCGCCCCGCGGCGTGCGGGCTACGGCTTCGCAGGCTGTGCGTAGTGGAGATCCACTGTGCCGGAGTAGCCGGGAAGAGTCACCGCCTCGTGCTGGTCGACTTTCCAGCCCAGGCCGTAGGCGTTCACGTACTGCAGATAGTTCTGGATGGCGGGGGAGGCGGTCAGCGCCCTGTTCAGCGCCGCGCGGTCGCCGACGGCGGTGATCGTGTACGGCGGGGAGTAGACCCGGCCCTGGAGGATCAGGGTGTTGCCGACGCAGCGCACCGCGCTGGTGGAGATCAGCCGCTGGTTCTTGACCCGGATCCCTTTGGCGCCGCCCTGCCACAGGGCGTTGACCACGGCCTGGAGGTCCTGCTGGTGGATGACGAGGTCGTTGGGCTGCGGCTCGGGGATACCGGGGATCTTGGCGGTGGCGTTGGGCGGGGCGTCGGTGAGGGTGACGGTGACGCCGGGGCCGGTCAGTTTCTTGGTGCCGGCGTTCTTCTCCAGAGCCTTGAGCTTGGCGTCCTCGGCCTTGGAGCTGCCGTTGTCGCGCTGGGCGAGGGCGTCGACGCGTTCGCGCAGGACGGCGTTACGGTCGTCCTGGGCACCGTTTTTGTGGCTGCGTTCCTCGATGAGGTCGGACAGTCGCAGCATGGAGTCGTCCGAGCGCAGATTGGTACCACGGGCGGTGTCGAAGCTCAGCCAGAACAGCAGTCCGGCGAGTGCGAAGACGGCGAGGGTCAGGATCCGTACCGGCCGCAGGCGGGGGCGAGCGGGGCGACCTGGGGAGTCAGCGGAATTGCTCAACGTACCCTTACTCCTTACGACGCCGCGGAAGCACTACGCTAACGGACGCCCGGGCGAGGAATCGCGCCCCACCGTTTCTCCTCCCGGCACCCGTTCCGTACCGCCCCCACGCAGGTGGGGGCACCGCCCGCTCGAGCGCCGCCCGGGGTGGGGGGAGCAGCGCATCGACAGGAGAGTTCCTCGTGCCGAAGTCACGGATCCGCAAGAAGGACGACTTCACGCCGCCGCCGGCGAAGACCACCAGTCTGAAGATGAGTTCAGGCCGTGGCTGGGTCGCGCCTCTGATGCTGGCGATGTTCCTGATCGGACTCGCCTGGATCGTGCTCTTCTACGTCTCCGAGGGCGACCTTCCGATCAAGGCCCTCGGGAACTGGAACATCGTGTGCGGCTTCGGCTTCATCGCGGTGGGCTTCGGCGTCTCCACTCAGTGGAAGTAGCGCACGCCCGGTCCTGGCAAGTCCTACCCAAGGCCATCCACACGGTTATCCACAGCCGGGGAAAACTTCAGAAGATCTGTGGATAACCTTCGGGAGGTTGACGCCGGTGTGACCGGCGTCGACCGCCCCTTGGCGCCCCTGCCCCCGTGTCCCGACTGGGGAAACGCAGGTCAGCGCGGCAAAGAACGGGTGTTCCCCACAGCTTGCACAAGATCCGGCACGCACTGTGGACAACTTGGCGTGGCGGGTCCCCGACAGCGGTGCGGCCCGGTCAGCCGACCAGCTGGAGGGTCCGTACCCACACCACCGCGACGACGGCCAGCAGCGCCACCGCACAGGTCGCGGCGTGCACCAGATTCCGGTGCTCACGCGGCGCGTGCACCATTCCGTACGCCACCGCGGCGCCCACCACCAGGCCGCCGATGTGCGCCTGCCAGGAGATGTTCGGCCAGGCGAAGGTGAAGACGAGGTTGAGGCCGAGAAGGATCAGCACCGGCTTCATGTCGTAGTTCAGCCGCCGCATCAGGACGGCGGTGGCGCCCAGCAGCCCGAAGATCGCGCCGGAGGCGCCGAGGGAGGCCGCGTCCGGCGGGGCGAGCAGATACGACAGGGCGCTGCCGCCGAGGCCGGCGAGCATGTACAGGACGATGAAGCGGAGCCGGCCGAGCGCCGCCTCCAGGGGCGGTCCCAGCCACCACAGCGAGAGCATGTTGAACGCGATGTGCGGGATCTCCTGGTGCAGGAACATCGCGGTCACCAGGCGGTACCACTCGCCCTCGGCGACGCCCTGGGGCAGATATCCGGCAGGGGTGCGGCCGAGCATGACCAGATCGCTCAGCAGCCGGGTGCCGTCCGCCTTGACCGCGATGAAGACCGCCAGGTTGATGCCCATCAGGATCAACGTGATCAGCCGCGGGTTGGCGGCGATGGTGCCACCCGCGATGGTGCGCGGCGCCGTCGCGGTCGCCGAGCGTCGGGTGCCGTTCCCGGCGCGTACGCAGTCCGGGCAGTGGAAGCCGACCGATGCGCTGATCATGCAGTCCGGGCAGATCGGCTTGTCGCAGCGGGTGCAGTGGATGCCGGTCGTACGGTCCGGGTGGCGGTAGCACCCCGGCAGGTCGTCGCCGCCGTGGGCGTCCTTGGGCTCCTGTGGGCTGCCTGGCACCTGGTCCATCGGTCCCCTCGTCCTTCGTCTCCGTCTGGGGGCGTCAGCTCACCGCCCGTCGCCCTGTCACCAGCCCCTGAACGTGCTTCGCGCCCCGCCTGATGTACGACCGGGCGGGGCGCAATGGTTCCCCGGGCGGGACGCTATCGGTCCGGCTCGGGCCGCGGGACCCGCTCAGCGGGTCTCGATGACGACCGTCTCGATGACGACGTCCTGCAGCGGACGGTCGGTCCGCGGGTTGGTCTGGGCGTTGCCGATGGCGTCCACGACCTTCTGGCTGGCCTCGTCGGTGACCTCACCGAAGATGGTGTGCTTGCCGGTCAGCCAGGCGGTCGGCGCGACGGTGATGAAGAACTGCGAGCCGTTGGTGCCCGGACCGGCGTTCGCCATGGCGAGCAGGTAGGGCTTGTTGAACGCCAGGTCGGGGTGGAACTCGTCCGCGAACTGGTAGCCGGGACCGCCGGTGCCGTCACCCAGCGGGTCTCCGCCCTGGAGCATGAAGCCGCTGATCACGCGGTGGAAGACCGTGCCGTCGTACAGCTTGTCCGTGGACCTCTTGCCGGTCGCCGGGTGCGTCCACTCCCGCTCGCCGCTCGCGAGCTCGACGAAGTTCTTGACTGTCTTGGGTGCATGGTTCGGCAGAAGCCGGATCTCGATGTCGCCCTGGTTGGTCTTCAGGGTGGCGTAGAGCTGTTCAGCCACGATCTACCTTCCATAAGTCTTCACTGGCGGTTACCGATCCTCGCACGGTCCGGCCCGCCCGTCCCGTGACCACCACCTTCCGGGGCCCTTCGTACTGATTTCTTGCGGCTACTCCGAGTTTTGATCGGTGCGTCGGGCCCCGGGAACCAGGCGCGGCGGGCGGCAAACCGTGGCATTGTCGTCACTAGGCTCCGGAAGGTCCCCAATGACCCGGATGCCCGTTCGCACATGCCGTACGACATGTGAGCGGGCATGATCTTCAACCGGGTGGACAGGCGACACAGCAGACATGGGGGACCACCCCCCCACAGCCCCGGACACGCCACCGAGGAGGAGGATCCCGTGACCCGCAAGGACAGCGTGCGCGCCGCGACCGGTACGGCCAGGGACAGCGTGCGGCACGCCGCGGAGGTGGTGGCTCCTTATGCCGGTACGGCCAGGGACGCCGCCGTGCAGTACGCACATGAGGCCCGTACCCGCATGGGACCCAAGGTCGTCGAAGCCGCGCACCAGGCCCGCTCCCAGTACGACGCCCATCTGCAGCCGCGCCTCGAGCACGCCCGTGACGCCCTGCCGCCCAGGGTGGACGCTGCGGCCTGCCGGGCCGCGGGCCGGACCCGTAAGGCCGCCCGGCAGGCCGCCGAATACACCGCGCCGCGGCTGGAGCACGCGGTGAGCACCGCCCGCGCGGCCGCCGAGCCGGTACGCGACGAGGCCCTCGCCCGGGGCACCGCCGCGCTGGCCGCGCTGCGCGGCCAGGTGACGGCCGCCGAGATCGCCAAGCTCCAGAAGAAGCACCACCGCCGCGCCTGCGCCGGCAAGACGGCGAAGCGGCTGGCCGTCCTGGGCATCCTGGTGGGCGGCGCGGTCGCCGCCTGGAAGTGGTGGGACAAGCAGGCCAACCCGGACTGGCTGGTCGAGCCGCCGGCCCCCACCGAGCTCGGCGAGCGCGGCCGCCTGGGCGCCGTGGACGGCAGCGAGGGCGCCTCCCTCGACCCCGAGGTGCAGGCCAAGCAGGCCGAGGACGAAGCGGACGAGCGCGGCGGCAGCGCTCCCTGACGCCGTTCGGCACCCTCTCGACGGGCCGTGCCCGTCGCCCCCTCAACGGGGCGGCGGGCACGGCCCGTTGGTGTTCCTGCCACCACGAGACTCCTGTGCCGGCGGCCGCGGGTCCGCAGGGTCCCCGTCCGGCACAACGCTCCGTCAGAACCCTGCGTCCAGCCAGGTGAAACACGCGCCTTCGGGCCCGTCAAACGTGCCGAAAAGCATATTGGCCGGTTACCTCGTCCCTGCCCACCGGTCGTGGCGTGCACTGCGCCACGGCCGCTGCCGGAGCACAGCGGAGGAGTACCGTCATGTCGTCGT
Source organism: Streptomyces sp. NPDC053427 (assembly GCF_044544985.1). Taxonomy (NCBI): domain Bacteria; kingdom Bacillati; phylum Actinomycetota; class Actinomycetes; order Kitasatosporales; family Streptomycetaceae; genus Streptomyces; species Streptomyces sp. NPDC053427. The sequence goes on from NZ_JBITYA010000010.1 coordinate 153,701, forward strand.
ACGTCGCCAAGCGGTCCGTCGAAGCGATCCTGTCCGGGCTGATCGTGTTGCTGAGCGCCCTCGGCGGCTCCGCAGGCCAGGCCGCCGCTGCCGCACCGCCAACGGCCCCAGAGGACACCGACTGGGAGCGCATCGCGCACTGCGAGAGCAGCGGCCGCTGGCACATCAACACCGGCAACGGCTACCACGGTGGGCTCCAGATCGACCTCTCCACCTGGCAGGAGTACGGCGGCGGGCGCTACGCCCCCCGCGCCGACCTCGCCTCCCGCTCGGAGCAGATCTCGGTCGGTGAGCGCATCGCCGAGGACCGTGGCCTGGCGCCGTGGCCGAACTGCGGGCGCTTCGGCTTGTTCGGTTCCGGCGGCCCGGCGGCCGGCTACGAGGGTGCCGCCACCCATCACCGGAACCCGTCGGCAACCCACCACAAGCATCAGACGTACCGGCCCCACCAGGCCCATCGGTCCCCGTCGGCCGCTCCGACGCACCGGCGCACCCACAAGGCCTCCGGCTCCCGCGCCGGCAGCGCCTATGCCGTGCACCGGGGCGACTGCCTCTCGGTCATCGCGGACAGTCAGCACATTCCGGGCGGCACCCAGGCTCTGTACGAGCTGAACAAACAGACGCTCGACGAGGGTCCGGACCACATCTACCCGGGGCAGCAGCTGCGTCTGCACCGGTGACCGGAGGCGGCAGCCCCGCCGCCTCCCGGTCCCCCGGCTTTCCTCAGCGCACCAAAAATGCCCCCTGACCTGCGATTTCACAGATCAGAAGGCATTGGATGGTGGAGCCTAGGAGAGTCGAACTCCTGACATCTGCCATGCAAAGACAGCGCTCTACCAACTGAGCTAAGGCCCCTTCGCGGACCAGGGTACCTGGTACCCGGTCGCTTTCCCGACCGGGTATCGCCGCACCCCGCCACTCTCCGTAGGATGCTTCGCGAGATTCGCGGCAGCGAAGCGCGATCGGGGAGACAGGGGAGACGCATGGACGCAGCACAACAGGAAGCCACCGCGCGAGCCCGGGAGCTGCAGCGCAGTTGGTACGGGGAGCCTCTGGGTGCGCTGTTCCGCCGTCTCATCGACGATCTGGGCCTCAACCAGGCGCGACTGGCCGCCGTACTCGGTCTGTCCGCTCCGATGCTGTCGCAGCTGATGAGCGGGCAACGCGCGAAGATAGGCAACCCGGCCGTGGTCCAGCGCGTCCAGGCGTTGCAGGAACTGGCCGGACAGGTGGCGGATGGCAGCGTCAGCGCCGCCGAGGCGACCGACCGGATGGACGAGATCAAGAAGACGGCCGGCGGTTCGGTGCTCAACAACACCACGCAGCAGACGTCGTCGACGGGGGCCACCACCGTACGGCGCGTGGTGCGCGAGATTCAGTCGCTGCTGCGCTCGGTCTCCGACGCCGGCGACATCATCGATGCGGCGAACACCCTCGCCCCCACTCACCCCGAACTGGCAGAGTTCCTCAGGGTCTACGGTGCCGGCCGCACCGCGGACGCGGTGGCGCATTATGAGGCGCACCAGGGCTAGCCACAGCGGAGCTTGCGGAGTTCGGGAGCGGAACGGGGCGTCATGGGTGAGATCTTCGCCGGTCGGTACGAGCTGATCGACCCGATCGGACGAGGCGGTGTGGGCGCGGTCTGGCGCGCCTGGGACCACCGGCGACGCCGCTATGTCGCGGCGAAGGTGCTGCAGCAGAGCGATGCGCACACCCTGCTGCGCTTCGTACGGGAACAGGCGCTGCGGATCGACCATCCGCATGTGCTGGCCCCGGCGAGCTGGGCCGCGGACGACGACAAGGTGCTGTTCACCATGGATCTGGTGAACGGCGGCTCGCTGGCGCATCTGATCGGCGACTACGGCCCGTTGCCGCCGCGGTTCGTGTGCACGCTGCTGGACCAGCTGCTGGCCGGGCTGACCGCGGTGCATGCGGAGGGGGTGGTGCACCGGGACATCAAGCCCGCGAACATCCTGCTGGAGGCCACCGGAACCGGCCGTCCGCATCTGCGGCTGAGCGACTTCGGCATCGCGATGCGCAAGGGCGAGCCACGGCTCACCGAGACCAACTACGTGGTGGGCACGCCCGGTTACTTCGCGCCCGAGCAGATGCTGGGGGCCGAGCCGGACTTCCCGGCGGACCTGTTCGCGGTCGGTCTGGTGGCGCTCTATCTGATCACCGGCACCAAGCCGGACTCCGAGGCGCTGGTCCGGCACTTCGCCGAGCGCGGCATCCCCAACGCCCCCGAGGGGGTGCCGGAACCGCTGTGGCAGGTGCTGGCCGCTCTGCTGCACCCGGACCCGGAGTCGCGGTTCAAGACGGCCACGGGGGCGCGCAAGGCGGTCCTGTCGGCGGCCGAGATGCTGCCGGACACGACGATCGAGGAAGAGATCGTCGAGGTCTTCGACCACATCGGGCCGCTGCCGGCCGGGTTCGGGCCGGCCGGGCCGCCGGCCTCCAGGGACGCGGCCACCGGACAGGGTTCCCTGTCGGACACCGGCAGCTTCCAGCTCGCACCGCCGGAGCGGAGCCTGTCGGCGCCGCAGCAGCCGAGCACCCCGCCAACCCCGACCCCCACACCGACGCCCCCGCCGAGCGCGCCGTGGGGTGGCACGCCCCCGGCCCAGGGCATGCCTGCCGCACCGGCCACGCCGCCGCCGGTCCCGATCCCGTCGTACGAGCCGACGGCGGCCATCCGGGCAGAGGTTTCCGCGACCCGGCCGTACACCGCGGGGCCGCACCCCGTGCCCGGTCAGCCGCCGGCCGGGGCCCCGGGGCAGCCGGCGCCGGTTGCGCACATGGCGCCGCCCGCGGGCGCCCCGGCCGCCGCTGTCCCGGCGCGGCGGCCGGGACCGCCCGCGAAGGTGGCGGTCCCGGTGCTGATCGTCGCGCTGCTGTGCATCGCGGTGGGCATCTGGGCGCTGTCGGTCTCCTGACGCCCCCGCGTGCGCCTACCAGCCCTGCGGAGGCCCGGGCTGCTGGTTCCGGCTGTCCGGGCTGCCCTGTTGGGGAAACTGCGGCTGGGAGGGCTGCTGGGCCCGCTGGGGGAACGTCTGGGGAGTCCCGGGGGTCCGGGGGGTGCCTGCGGCCCTGCGCCGGGCCACCAGCGTCCACACGCCCAGTCCCAGCAGCAGCACCACACCCGTGCCGATCCCGGCGTAGGCCACCGTCCGCAGGGTGCCGCTCTTCTCCGCCGCCTGCTCGGTCTGGCCCTTCCTGGCCATCTCCCGTTCCTCGTCGGTGACGGTGAACTGGTCGGCGGGCTCGGAGTAGGCCGGTCCGGCCTTCGCTTCGCCCTTTACGTCGACCCGCAGGGTGAGGCCGGTGCCCTTGGGGAAGAACTTCGCCGCACCGGCGTTCAGGGTCACTTCGAGGTAGTACCAGCCCGCGAACCGCATCGCCTTGACCGCACTGGTGGTGTTGAAGCGGTTCCCGTAGTCGACGGGAGCGGTGAACTCCTTGGCGGTGGCGCCTTCGCCGTTGTAGTAGACGAAGTTGTCGTCGTCCACGACACCGCGCGCGGGGTTGAAGACATTCAGCCCGAGGGCGTTCGAGAGGAACGTGCCACTGGCGGACGAGGGCGCGTTCGGCAGTTCCGCGCGCAGGTTGAGGCGCTGGCCCCAGCTGACCGGCACCCGGTAGAAGCGGGTCTCACCGGGCCTGATCCGGTCCGTCCAGACGCCGGTGCCGACCGAGCCCGCGTCGTTGAAGCCGGTGCCGCCCCTGGCCCTGCGCTTGGTGGAGTCGGTGCGCGGCTCGGGGGGCTTGGTGCTCCAGCTGCCGTCGACCGGCGCGGCAGGAGTGCGGCCCTTCAGCGGGGGCTCATCGGTATAGCTCAGTTCGATCGGCCAGGCGTCGGGACCGGACGTGGCCGATCCCTCTCGGGAGACCACGACGTAGTACGGACCGGCGTCCTTGCACGCCGTCTCGCCGCGGCCGACGTTACGGCTGGCGTAGTCGCCGATGGGATAGGGCGTCTCGCCGGCGTGAAAGGTCGGCGAAGTCTCCGTACTGCAGGGGTTGCTGCTGGTGTCCTGGACCCTGACGGTCAGCTTGTCCTTGTACTCCTCGACCTTGGTGCCGGGCTTGGGCGCGGCGACCACCGAGAAGTAGGCGCTGGACCTGGCGTCCAGCCTGACGGTGTAGATCTTCCGCTGGCCGCGCCCGATGCTGTCGGCATACAGGCCCGGTTTGAGCGGCGGGGCGTCCAACGTCGTGGTGGCTCCCTTGATCCGGGTAGCGCCGTCCGCCGTCTTGTAGGCGGGCACGTCGTCGGCTGAGGCCACCCCCACCGCGCCCGGCATGACCGCCACCATGGCGAGCGCCGCCAGCATGACGAGCCCTGTGTTCGTCCCGCGCCGCGTCACCACGAGCCACCCCTCATCGCATCCGAATCGCCCCCGCCGGTCCGCTGTTTCCCCCGAGCCCGCAGGAAGGCGACCGCGAGTCCGGCCAGCAGCAGTACGCCGATGCCGCCGAAGACGGCCGCGACCACCGGGCCCGCCGCCCATCCTCCACTGACGTCCTGCCTGCCGGCCGCCGAGGCCCGGGGAGCGCCCGCGGCGTCGCTCTTGACGACGCCGGCACCGGCCTGCGGACCCGACTTCGCCTTGCCCAGTACGGCGACCCGCAGCACCACGCCGATCTGCGGGTCCCGCGCGATCTCGGCGGCCTGGGAGCTCAGCGAGACGGCGATGTAGAAGGCGCCCTTGTCGTGCACGGGCGTGACGTTGCTGTCGCTCTCGTAGCGGTTGGTCCAGGCAACGGGCACCGTCCCCATGCTGAGCGAGGCCGGCTGCCCGTTGTACGGCACCTGTGGGGTGAACTCGGACGTACCACTGCCGACCGGCGCACGCGCGGGGGTGTAGACCTGGGTGCCGCCGTAAGCGGTGACCGCGCTGTGGCCGTCCCCGACCCTGGGCTCGTTGGAGAATTCCACGTCATAGCGCAGCTGCTGGCCCCAGCCGACCGGCACCTTGTACCAGAGGGTCTGCGAGGGCAGGATCTTGTCCCGCCAGACTCCCTGGGTCAGGGCCCGGGCGTCGTTGAAGCCGGTGCCGCCGGTAACTGCCTTCGGGACGCCGGTGGGCAGTGTGGCGGTTTTGCCACCCGCCCCGTACTCCGGCTCCGACTGCGCGGGCGTGACGCCCTTTTTCAGCGGATGTTCCACGTGAAACATCGCCTCCAGCGGCCAGCGCGAGGCATCCGAGTCCTTGGCTGCCTTGCGCTCGACGACAAACCAGTAACTGCCCGCCTTGTCGCAGCCGTCGGTGCCCTCCTGCGAGGGGATCCGGCTGACGCCGGAGGTGAGCGGAATGGCGCTTTGCCGCTGCCCGAACAGTTCGTAGGTGGAATCGCAGGCGCTGTCGGTGCCGTGGACGATCTCGGTGTGCAGCGAGTCGAGGAGGCCGACCTTCGCGCCGGGCTGCGGCACCACGGTCGCCGAGAAGTCGGCCGTGGCGGCCGCGTCCAGGTCGACGGCGTAGTAGCGCTTCTCGTTGGGGCCGATGCTGTCCAGGTACTGCCCCGGAGCGAGGGTGGGCGCATCGGACTGCGCGAGGGTGCCCCGGACCTTCTGCCCCTTGAACCGGTAGCCGTTCGCGGAGAGTTGACCGGCCCGCTGGAGCTGTCGCGCGAGCGCCTTGGCGTCGGGGGCGTCGAAGTACTGGCCCTTGCCGGACCTGGCGATGCATTCCAGCTGCTGCCGGGCCTTGCCGGCGACCTGGAAGCCGATGGCGTCGATGTGCAGATCGACGTTGGACGCGGCGAGTTGGGCGGCGACCTTGCAGGGCGGCGGCGCCTGGCAGTTGTCCTCGCCGTCGGAAATCAGCAGGATCGTGCGCTTGCCGATCGGCCCGCCGGAGGCCTTGGGCAGGTCCTGGGCGGCCTTTTCCAGGGACAGCCCGATCGGAGTGTCACCCTTGGGCCGGACGCCCGCGACGGCCCGTTTGAGGGCCGCCCGGTCGAGCGGGGACACGGGCTGGGCGAGCCGGGTGTCGTCGCAGCCCTTGGGTTTGTCGGCGCCGTAGAGCCGGAGTCCGGTCGGATAGCCGGCGGGCAGCGCGTCGACGACCGTGCCGACGGCCTTACCGGCGGCCGCGATCCGGGTGCTGCCGGAACCGTCCTTCTCGGCCATGGAGCCGGAGGAGTCCAGCACCATCACCATGCCGCTGCCCTCGGCGGGCGGCGGGGCCGGTGCCGTCGCCACGGCCGGCGTTGTCTGCAGCGGCGCGGCGGCAAGAGCCAGCAGCAGTCCGCCGAGCAAGGCCACCGCCCCCCTGCGGCGTCGTCGTGCCATGTCCCTCGTCCCCCTTGCGTACCGCGTGCCACTTTCCGCACATCAACGCACCCGCACACCCGCACGTCAACGCATTCCGCGATGCCACGCACTTCAACTTTGCTACTGCAAGTTAATAATGTGCTAACGCAAATTCAAGGGGTCCGGCGTCACGGCCCTGCAACAACAGCGGTCCGCCGCGGCGCACCCGCGCCCACCCTCACGCCCGGCCCGCCCACGACGCACGAAACCCCGGCCGCCCAAGGGCAACCGGGGTCCGTACAAACTGCTGTGCGTTGGGGTCTCACACACCCGAACCTGCGGGCACGGAGTCGGTCGCCTCCGTCCACAGATCCTGCTCGGCGCGATCCGCCTGGATCTGGCGGTACACGAGGAGCCCGCCGATGGCGGCCAGTGCGACCAGGAGAAGCTTCTTCACCGCGCGACCTCGTCTTTCGTTGACGTAGGGGACCTATGTCGGCCGATGATACACACCGACCGATACCGTTCGGTTATCTAGGCCGAGCTCGGCTGCAACCGGCGCCCTGACCTCGCAGGAGGCTCAACTTCCGGTTTCCGTACGGCGAATCGGTCCGGCGCCGCGGATCTCCCGCACGGCACAACGCACTCGGCCCGGCCGGAGAAATCTCCGACCGGGCCGAGTGTGCAGTGCGGCTACCAGGACTTGAACCTGGGGCCTCTTCCTTATCAGGGAAGCGCTCTAACCGTCTGAGCTATAGCCGCGCGCTCGCTGCAACGAAAGATTAGCGCACTTCAGAGGCGTTCCCAAAATCGGTTCCGAAGGACACCCGATGGGCCCGTCACCAGGGGCGCTACTCGTCCTCGGCGAGGGTGAGCTCCACCCCGCCCACGAAGCCCGCGGACAGGTTGTAGATGAACGCACCCAGCGTGGCCAGCGCCGTCGCCAGCACCACGTCGATCACCGCGATGACCCCGGTGAACAGCAGCACCCGCGGCAGCGACAGGAATGACTGCAGATCGAATCCGCCGCCGTCGCCGGAGCCGGTCGCCTCACTGATGGTGCTGCCGACGGTGGAGAAGACGCCCATCGCGTTCATCACCATCCACAGCACCGAGACGGCCACCACCGTGCAGATCCCCAGCGCGATGGACAGCAGGAAGCTGACCTTCATCACCGACCAGGGATCGGCGCGCGCCACCCGCAGCCGGGCCTTGCGGGTCCGCGGCACCGTGCCGGCGCCCGTACGGGGCTTGCGTACCGCCTGGCCGCCGCCGGAGCCGCCGCCGGTGCGGTAGGCCTGGGGCGGCTGATACGGCTGTCCCTGGCCGCCCTGGGACTGCTGCGGGGGCTGATGGGACTGCGGTTGCTGCTGCGGTTGCGGTTGCGGCTGACGCGTATCGGTCACGATTCCCCCCTGGTTGGAGCCCTCGTCTCGGGGGCCTTCGGACGCGGCAGAGCCACGGGCGCCGTTTTCCGTCACGGTGGCGGGTCCGGACGGGAAGCCCTTCTTGACTCCCGATCCACCCGCTGCAGCGCCCGTGGCTCCACTCACGACCTACTCCTCGTGCTACTCCGCCGCGGGCTGCTCGCCCTCGGCCGCCGCCGGCTCGGCCCCTGCGGCCGCTTCGGTCTCCTCAGGGTCCTCGACCCCGTCGACCTCTTCGGCCTCACGACCGGCCTCGGCGTTCCGTGCGATGCCGACAACGGCATCTCGCTTGCCCAGGTTGATCAGTTGGACGCCCATCGTGTCACGGCCGGTCTCCCTGACCTCGTTGACCCGCGTACGAATCACGCCACCGCTCAGAGTGATCGCCAGGATCTCGTCGGTCCCCTCGACCACCAGGGCGCCGACCAGCGAACCCCGGTCCTCGACGATCTTGGCGGCCTTGATGCCGAGGCCGCCGCGGCCCTGGACGCGGTACTCGTCCACCGCCGTGCGCTTGGCGTAGCCGCCATCCGTCGCGGTGAACACGAACGTACCCTCGCGCACCACATTCAGCGAGAGCAGTTCGTCGCCCTCACGGAAACTCATGCCCTTGACGCCGGAGGTGGCCCGGCCCATCGGCCGCAGCGCCTCGTCCGTCGCCGTGAACCGGATCGACTGCGCCTTCTTGCTGATCAGCAGCAGATCGTCGGTTTCCGACACCAGCTCGGCGCCGATCAGCTCGTCGTCGCTGCCGTCCTCCTGCTCGCGCAGGTTGATCGCGATGACACCGCCGGAGCGGGGCGAGTCGTAGTCCTTGAGCGGCGTCTTCTTGACCAGGCCGGCCTTGGTGGCGAGCACCAGGTACGGCACGGCCTCGTAGTCGCGGATCGCCAGGATCTGTGCGATCTGCTCATCCGGCTGGAAGGCGAGCAGGTTGGCCACGTGCTGACCGCGCGCATCGCGGCCCGCGTCCGGCAGCTCGTAGGCCTTGGCGCGGTAGACCCGGCCCTTGTTCGTGAAGAACAGCAGCCAGTGGTGGGTGGTGGAGACGAAGAAGTGGTCGACGATGTCGTCTTCCTTCAGCTTCGTGCCCCGGACGCCCTTGCCGCCGCGCTTCTGCGAGCGGTAGTCGTCGGTCTTGGTGCGCTTCACATAGCCGCCACGGCTGATCGTGACGACGATGTCCTCCTCGGCAATCAGGTCCTCGATGGACATGTCACCCTCGAAGGGCACCAGCTTGGAGCGCCGGTCGTCGCCGAACTTCTCGACGATTGCGGCCAGTTCCTCGCTGATGATCTGGCGCTGCCGCTCCGGCGAGGCCAGGATCGCGTTGTACTCGCTGATCTTGCGCTGCAGCTCGTCGTGCTCGGCGGTGATCTTCTGCCGCTCCAGGGCGGCCAGCCGGCGCAACTGCATCTCCAGGATCGCGTTCGCCTGGATCTCGTCGATGGTCAGCAGGCCCATCAGGCCCTCGCGCGCCACCTCGACCGTCTCGCTGCGGCGGATCAGCGCGATGACCTCGTCGATCGCGTCCAGGGCCTTGAGCAGACCGCGCAGGATGTGCGCCCGCTCCTCGGCCTTGCGCAGCCGGAACTTCGTCCGGCGGACGATGACCTCGATCTGGTGGTTGACCCAGTTGCGGATGAACGCGTCCAGCGACAGCGTGCGCGGCACGCCGTCCACCAGGGCGAGCATGTTCGCGCCGAAGTTGGTCTGGAGGTCGGTGTGCTTGTAGAGGTTGTTGAGGACGACCTTGGCGACCGCGTCCCGCTTGAGGACGATGACCAGCCGCTGGCCCGTACGCGAGGACGTCTCGTCGCGGACGTCCGCGATGCCGCCGATCTTGCCGTCCTTGACCAGGTCGGCGATCTTCTGCGCGAGGTTGTCCGGGTTGACCTGGTAGGGCAGCTCGGTGACCACCAGGCACTGGCGGTTCTGGATCTCCTCGACGGCGACCACCGCGCGCATCGTGATGGAGCCGCGGCCGGTGCGGTACGCCTCCTCGATGCCCTTGCGGCCCACGACCAGTGCGCCGGTGGGGAAGTCCGGGCCCTTGATGCGCTCGATCAGCGCGTCCAGCAGCTCCTCGCTGGAGGCCTCGGGGTTCTCCAGCGCCCACTGGGCACCGGCCGCGACCTCGCGGAGGTTGTGCGGCGGGATGTTCGTGGCCATACCAACCGCGATACCGGCCGAGCCGTTGATCAGCAGGTTCGGGAAGCGCGCCGGCAGGACCGTCGGCTCCTGGTTGCGGCCGTCGTAGTTGTCCTGGAAGTCGACGGTGTCCTCGTCGATGTCCCGGAGCATCTCCATCGACAGCTGCTTCATCTTGCACTCGGTGTACCGCATGGCCGCGGCCGGGTCGTTGCCCGGGGAACCGAAGTTGCCGTTGGAGTCCACCAGCGGCATCCGCATCGACCACGGCTGTGCCAGGCGCACCAGGGCGTCGTAGATCGAGGAGTCGCCGTGCGGGTGGTACGTACCCATGACGTCACCGACGACGCGGGCGCACTTGTAGAAGCCCTTCTCGGGGCGGTAGCCGCCGTCGTACATCGCGTACAGGACGCGGCGGTGCACGGGCTTGAGGCCGTCCCGTACGTCCGGCAGCGCGCGCGAGACGATGACGGACATCGCGTAGTCGAGGTAGGAGCGCTGCATCTCCGTCTCGAGCCCGACGGGCTCGACGCGCATGCCTACGCCTTCGATGGCGGCGGGCGCGCCCTCGGGGGTCACGCCGTCCGGGGTCACAGGGGGGTTCTCGTCGGCCATTGCTGTTCAAAGTCCTTTCGAGCGGCGGCTGTTGTGAGGGCCGACCGGGCTCAGATGTCGAGGAAGCGGACGTCCTTGGCGTTGCGCTGGATGAAGGAGCGGCGTGCCTCGACGTCCTCACCCATCAGCACCGAGAACAGGTCGTCCGCGCGGGCCGCGTCGTCCAGCGAGACCTGACCGAGGACCCGGTGGTCGATGTCCATCGTGGTCACCCGCAGTTCCTCGGCGTTCATCTCGCCCAGACCCTTGAAGCGCTGGACCGAGTCGTCCTTGATCCGCTTGCCGGCCTGCTTGCCGCGCTCGATCAGGGTGTCGCGCTCGGGGTCGGAGTAGGCGTACTCGAAGTCGTCCCGGCCCCACTTGATTTTGTACAGCGGCGGGCGGGAGAGGTAGACGTGCCCGGCCTCGACCAGCGGCCGCATGAACCGGAAGAGGAAGGTGAGCAGCAGGGTGTTGATGTGCTGGCCATCGACGTCGGCGTCCGCCATCAAGATGATCTTGTGATACCGGAGCTTCTCGATGTCGAAGTCCTCGTGCACACCCGTGCCGAACGCCGAGATCAGCGCCTGGACCTCGTTGTTCTGCAGGATCTTGTCGACCCGGGCCTTCTCGACATTGAGGATCTTGCCGCGGATCGGGAGGATCGCCTGGTACTGCGGGTTACGGCCGGACTTGGCCGAGCCGCCGGCGGAGTCACCCTCGACGATGAAGATCTCGCACTGGGTCGGGTCGTTGGACTGGCAGTCACTCAGCTTGCCCGGCAGCGACGCGGTCTCCAGCAGACCCTTGCGGCGGGTCAGATCGCGCGCCTTGCGGGCGGCGACGCGGGCGGTGGCCGCCTGGATGCCCTTGCGGATGATGTCCGCGGCCTCGTTGGGGTTGCGGTCCAGCCAGTCGGTGAGGTGCTCGTGGACGACCTTCTGCACAAAGGTCTTGGCCTCGGTGTTGCCCAGCTTGGTCTTGGTCTGACCCTCGAACTGCGGCTCACCGAGCTTGACCGAGATGATCGCGGTCAGACCCTCGCGGATGTCCTCACCCGTGAGGTTGTCGTCCTTCTCGCGCAGCAGCTTCTTGTCGCGCGCGTAACGGTTGATCAGACCCGTCAGCGCCGCCCGGAAGCCCTCTTCGTGGGTGCCGCCCTCATGGGTGTGGATGGTGTTCGCAAAGCTGTAGACACCCTCGCTGTACTGGGTGTTCCACTGCATCGCGATCTCGACCGAGAGCAGCCGCTCCTTGTCCTCGGCCTCCACGCTGATGACGGTCGGGTGCACCAGCTCGCCCTTGCGCGAGTTGAGGTACTTCACGAAGTCGACGATGCCGCCCTCGTAGTGGTACCGCACCGAGAGGGGGTTGCCCTCCTCGTCCACATGGGCCGGGCGCTCGTCGCGCAGCGCGATCGAGAGGCCCTTGTTGAGGAAGGCCATCTCCTGGAAGCGCCGGGAGAGCGTCTCGAAGCTGTACTCGGTGGTCTCGAAGATGTCGCCGTCGGCCCAGAACGTCACCGACGTACCGGATTCCTCGGTGGCCTCGTGCTTGGCGAGCGGCGCGGTCGGCACACCGAGCTTGTAGTCCTGGGTCCAGCGGTGGCCGTCCGTGCGGACCTCGACCGCCACCCGCTGCGACAGCGCGTTCACGACCGAGACACCCACGCCGTGCAGACCACCGGAGACCGCGTAGCCGCCGCCGCCGAACTTGCCGCCGGCGTGCAGCACCGTCATCACGACCTCGACGGCCGGCTTGTTCTCCGACGGCACGATGCCGACCGGGATACCGCGGCCGTTGTCGACGACGCGGACGCCGCCGTCGGGCAGGATCGTCACCTCGATGGTGTCCGCGTGCCCGGCCATCGCCTCGTCGACGGAGTTGTCGACCACCTCTTGCACGAGGTGGTGCAGCCCGCGCTCGCCGGTCGAGCCGATGTACATGCCGGGGCGCTTGCGGACCGCGTCCAGGCCTTCGAGGACGGTGATCGCGCTGGCGTCGTACGACTTCTCCACCGAGGAGTCGCCCATGACGCCGGCAGGAACCCCCTCTTCAGTAGAAGCCGTGTTGTTCTCGTTGAGGTCGCCGGAGTCGGCCACGAAGCGCCCTTTCTGGCACAGCACAAGCCCTTCCGCGCCTGCGGGGCAACCCCAGAAAAGACAGGCGAGAACGGCTGCGTCGTTCGACATGTTCCGCGAGTGGGCGGGATTGCCACCAGTCTACCGGTAGCGCTGACACTCATGGGGGTTTGCAGGCACCTGAGTCGTCATGTGCCGCCCTGCACCGACGTCCGCCGACTCCCCATATTCGAGAAGGGGCCTCAGGACGCTCACACGGGCACTCAGCGCTTCGGGCTGTCAACCAGCCGCTACCGTGAGCGGAGTCTCACCCGCCTCAGGTGTTTACAGGGGTCGTACGGCAGTGCGGTGTTTCACGTGAAACGGTCCGCAAGCAGGGCAGAGCGGCTGTTTCACGTGAAACATCGCATCCGTTGACCGGCCGGGACCTAGCCGTAGGTATCGCCGGGACCCTTGCTGCCGGGCGCCCGCAGCGACCCGTAGCGCCGCGCGGGACCACCGGGCCCCAGTACCTTGATCAGCTTGACGGTGCCCTGGCCCAGGTCCTGGTTGAGGCGGGCCACCAGCTGCGGCGCCAGCAGCCGCAGCTGCGTCGCCCATGCCGTCGAATCGCACTGCACCGTCAGCACCCGGGCGTCCTCGTCGTACCGCTGCGGCTCGCAGTGCTGCGCCACCTCGGGCCCGACCAGCTGCGGCCAGCGCCCCATCACCCCGCCGACCGCCGCCGGGGTCTCCCAGCCGCGCTCGGTGATCAGCCGGTTGATCGCCGCACCCAGCGGCAGCGGATCGCGGCCGTCCGCCCGCGCACCCGAACGCAGTCCGCCACGCCTGGCCTGCTTCTTCTGCTGCGCGGCCGCGCCCCGCGCACGCGCCTGTTCCTTGGCGGCTACCAAGGCCTGACGGGCCAGATCCACGCCGGACAGCTCCGGAGTTCTGGGCCGGTCGGGCTGTTCCTCACTCACGACGTCACCTTCTCCACGGCGCCGTCGGACACCGCGTAGCGCGCCCCGGCCAGCATCCCTGGCACATCGTCGTCCACCGCCGCCGTCACCAGCACCTGCTCGCCCGGCGCCACCAGCTCGGCCAGCCTCTCCCGCCGCCGGGCGTCCAGCTCCGCGAAGACGTCGTCCAGGACCAGCACCGGCTCATTGCCCTCGGCGCGCAGCAGGTCGTACGAGGCCAGCCGCAGCGCCAGCGCATACGACCAGGATTCGCCATGGCTCGCGTAGCCCTTCGCCGGGAGCTGCCCCAGCTTCAGCACCAGATCGTCGCGGTGCGGGCCGACCAGCGTCACTCCGCGCTCGATCTCTCCCTTACGGGCCTCGCCCAGCGCCGCCAGCAGCACGCCGTACAGCTCCTCACGGGTGGACGCGGCGGCCATCGCCTCGCCCGCCGACCCGCGGTACTCCAGGGCCAGCGGTCCGCCACCGGGCGCCAACTGCTCGTACGCCTTGTCGGCCAGCGGCTGCAGCGCGCCGATCAGGTCCAACCGCTGCGCCAGCAACTCGGCACCCGCGCGTGCCAGATGCTGGTCCCACACATCCAGCGTCGACAGGTCCATCTGCCGCCCGCCGTGCCGCCGCGCCAGCGCGGCCGTCTTCAGCAGGGTGTTGCGCTGCTTGAGCACGCGGTCGTAGTCGGAGCGCACCCCCGCCATCCGTGGCGAGCGCGCAGTGATCAGCTCGTCCAGGAATCGCCGCCGTTCCCCGGGATCGCCCTTGACCAGCGCCAAGTCCTCCGGCGCGAACAGCACCGTCCGTATGATCCCCAGCACATCCCGCGGCCTGACCTGCGAGGACCGGTTGATCCTGGCGCGATTCGCCTTGCCCGGATTGAGCTCCAGCTCCACCAGCTGCTGTCGCTCGCCCTGGACGACCGCGGCCCGGATCACCGCCCGTTCGGCGCCCATCCGCACCAGCGGGGCGTCCGAGGAGACCCGGTGGCTGCCGAGCGTCGCCAAGTAGCCGACCGCCTCCACCAGATTGGTCTTGCCCTGTCCGTTGGGGCCCACGAAAGCCGTGACGCCCGGGTCGAGTGGGACCTCGACCCGGGCGTACGAGCGGAAGTCGGCGAGCGAGAGATGCGTGACGTGCATAGCTTGGTGCGCCGACCTCCCCGGCTGACTGCTCAGGCTGTTGCTGAGAGTTACTTCTTGTTCTCGACCGCGTGGCCGCCGAACTGGTTGCGCAGCGCGGCGATCATCTTCATCTGCGGGGAGTCGTCCTGGCGCGACGCGAAGCGTGCGAAGAGCGAGGCCGTGATGGCGGGCAGCGGCACGGCGTTGTCGATCGCGGCCTCGACCGTCCAGCGCCCCTCACCGGAGTCGGCGGCGAAGCCGCGCAGCTTCTCCAGGTGCTCGTCGTCGTCGAGGGCGTTGACGGCCAGGTCCAGCAGCCAGGAACGGATGACCGTGCCCTCCTGCCAGGAGCGGAAGACCTCGCGCACGTCCGTGACGGAGTCGACCTTCTCCAGCAGCTCCCAGCCCTCGGCGTAGGCCTGCATCATCGCGTACTCGATGCCGTTGTGGACCATCTTGGCGAAGTGGCCGGCGCCGACCTTGCCGGCGTGCACCGAGCCGTACGCACCCTCGGGCTTGAGCGCGTCGAAGATCGGCTGCACCTTGGCGACGTCGTCCTTGTCGCCGCCGTACATCAGCGCGTAGCCGTTCTCCAGGCCCCACACGCCACCGGAGACGCCGCAGTCGACAAAGCCGATGCCCTTTGCCTTGAGCTCCTCGGCGTGCTTCTCGTCGTCGGTCCAGCGGGAGTTGCCGCCGTCCACGACGATGTCGCCGGGTGAGAGCAGCTCGGCCAGCTCATCGATCGTCGACTGGGTGGCGGCGCCGGCCGGCACCATGACCCACACGACCCGCGGACCCTTGAGCCGGTCCACCAGCTCCTTGAGGCTGTTGACATCAGCCAGGTCAGGGTTGCGGTCGTATCCGACGACGGTGTGGCCGGCGCGGCGAATGCGCTCGCGCATATTGCCGCCCATCTTGCCGAGACCGACGAGACCGAGCTCCATCAGAGACCCTCTTTGCACGTAGTCGTTGCTGTTGTACCCGAGTCCGAGCCTACGCCCGCGACCCCGTGCACAGCTGTGGGCTCAGCCGCTCATCGGGGGCCTGTCGGCCAGTCGCCGCAAGGGCTCCGATGAGCGGCCGGACGCTCGGTCCAGCTGCCGCCGGACGGGTCAGCCGCTCAGCCGCACCGGCATGATCAGGTACTTGTACGCGTCGTCCGCCTCGGCGTCCTTGGCGGGCCGGCCGCTCAGCAGCGCGGGCTTGGTCGACGTCGTGAAGGACAGCTGCGCCACCGGGGAGTCGATGGCCGACAGCCCCTCCAGGAGGAAGCCCGGGTTGAAGGCGATCGAGATGTCGTCGCCGTCCAGGTCGGCGTCCACCCTCTCCACAGCCTGTGCATCGTCGCTGGAGCCGGCCTCCAGGATCAGCACTCCCTGCTCGAAGCTCAGCCGCACCGGGGTGTTCCGCTCGGCCACCAGCGCCACACGCTTGACGGCCTCGACGAACGGGGCGGTCTCGATCACGGCGACCGAGTTGAACTCCGTCGGGAAGAGCGTGCGGTACTTCGGCAGATCGCCTTCCAGCAGCCGCGTGGTCGTCCGGCGCCCGGCGCCCTCGAAGCCGATCAGCCCCTCGCCCGCACCCGAGCCGGACAGCGCCAGCGTGACGGTGTCGCCGCTGCTCAGCGACTTGGCGGTGTCCAGCAGCGTCTTGGCGGGGACCAGCGCGACCGCGGAAGCGTCCGGGCTCTCCGGCTTCCACAGGAACTCACGGACCGCGAAGCGGTAGCGGTCGGTGGAGGCCAGGGTGACGGTGTCGCCCTCGATCTCGATCCGTACGCCGGTGAGCACCGGGAGCGTGTCGTCACGGCCGGCGGCGATGGCCACCTGGGCGGCGGCCGAGGCGAAGACCTCACCGGGCACGGTGCCGGTGGCGGTGGGCATCGTCGGCAGCGACGGGTACTCCTCCACAGGCAGTGTGTGGAGGGTGAAGCGGGACGAGCCGCAGACCACGGTCGCTCGTACACCGTCGGTGGAAATCTCCACCGGCCGGTTGGGAAGCGCGCGGCAGATGTCGGCGAGGAGCCGGCCGGAGACAAGGACCGTGCCCTCTTCCTCGACCTCGGCGTCCACCGAGACGCGCGCGGACACCTCGTAGTCGAAGCCGGAGAGGCTCAGTGCGCCGTCCTCCGCCTTCAGCAGCAGGCCCGCGAGGACGGGCACCGGCGGACGGGCCGGGAGGCTCTTGGCGGCCCAGGCCACTGCCTCCGCGAGTACATCGCGCTCCACCCGGATCTTCACCGGAAACCGCCTCCTGCTGTTGCTGGCTTGCGCCCTGCTGGCCTTCTTCGTCGGCTGGGTTGCCGGAGACCAGTCTGACGCACGCCGCCGACAGTCGGTGCGGCTCGGGGTCAAGTCGGCTCGACCCGGTCGGGGCGCTCGGCGGCCAACTTGTGCACAGCCCCCGCTTTCAAGCGAAGTCCCCGGTAGATATCCGTGGTCGTAGTAGTAGGGGCTGTGGAAACCGTGGACAACTGCTTTTGCGCAGGTCAACGCGGCTTTTTTGTCCACCGGCCCTGTGGGCGGCCGCCGTGGATAAGCGAGCGGATCTGTGGACCGCCGAAAGTTCTGCACACCCGATGCACAGGGGAGGGGTAGTTCTCCCCAGTGCCATCCCCAGCTTTACCCCGGTTCCCCACAGCCCAACCAACCAACTTGATGTGACGGCTTTCACTCGGTGCGGTGAGGGCGGGTGTTGGGTTGCCGAACAGTGGACAGGGGTGTGGAGAAGCTGGGGATCACTGGGGACAACGTGGCCTCTCCTGTGGGCAGCCGGTGGACAAGCCGGGGCCGCCGCTGTGGACGAAATCTTCGTCCACAGCCTGTGGATGGCGATTGACCACAATTCCACACCCTGCTGACCTCCCCCGATGCTCCCTCAGGACGGGGCCCTGTGGATTCCCCAGGGATAACTCTGCTCTCCCCAGGATGTGGATGGAAGATTCTTGCCCAATCTGTGGAGGGAGGCAGTGACCTGCCACGGAATCGAACACGCTCGGCGCGCTCCACAGGTTTGGGATGACGGCGAAGCGCGCAGGGCGGCGTACCGGAGAGGCCTCAGGAGGGGCTCAGGGGCGGCTCGCCGTCGTCCACGGGCGCTTCGTCAGGCGTTCCCGTACGACGAAGGGCGCCCCGGGAGGATGTCTCCGGAGCGCCCTGAGCGCGCCTGTGGCGACCGGCCGTGGCCGGCGTCAGCCGTTCTTGATGCGGTTGGTCAGCTCGGTGACCTGGTTGTAGATGGAGCGCCGCTCGGCCATCAGCGCGCGGATCTTGCGGTCGGCGTGCATCACGGTCGTATGGTCCCGGCCGCCGAACTGCGCGCCGATCTTCGGCAGCGAGAGATCGGTCAGCTCGCGGCACAGATACATGGCGATCTGGCGGGCGGTCACCAGCACCCGGCTGCGCGAGGAGCCGCACAGATCGTCGATGGTCAGCCCGAAGTAGTCCGCGGTCGACGCCATGATCGCGGTCGCCGTGATCTCTGGCGCAGCGTCCTCGCCACCAGGGATCAGGTCCTTGAGCACGATCTCGGTCAGCCCCAGGTCCACCGGCTGCCGGTTGAGCGAGGCGAACGCCGTGACCCGGATCAGCGCGCCCTCCAGCTCGCGGATGTTGCGCGAGATGCGGGACGCGATGAACTCCAGCACCTCGGGCGGTGCGTTCAGCTGCTCCTGCACCGCCTTCTTGCGCAGGATCGCGATCCGGGTCTCCAGCTCGGGCGGCTGGACGTCGGTGATCAGGCCCCACTCGAAGCGGTTGCGCAGCCGGTCCTCCAGGGTGACCAGCTGCTTGGGCGGCCGGTCCGAGGACAGCACGATCTGCTTGTTGGCGTTGTGCAGCGTATTGAAGGTGTGGAAGAACTCCTCCTGCGTCGACTCCTTGCTCGCCAGGAACTGGATGTCGTCGACGAGCAGGATGTCCATGTCGCGATAGCGCTTGCGGAACGCATCCGCCTTGCCGTCGCGGATGGAGTTGATGAACTCGTTGGTGAACTCCTCCGAGCTCACGTACCGCACCCGGGTACCCGGGTACAGGCTCCGCGCGTAGTGCCCGATGGCGTGCAGCAGGTGGGTCTTGCCCAGGCCCGATTCCCCGTAGATGAACAGCGGGTTGTACGCCTTGGCCGGCGCCTCGGCGACGGCGACCGCGGCGGCGTGCGCGAAGCGGTTGGAGGCGCCGATGACGAAGGTGTCGAAGAGGTACTTCGGGTTCAGCCGCGCGGTCGGCTCACCGGGGCCGGTGGCCGGCGCGGGCTGGGCGGCGAGCGGGCTGGGCGCACCGCTGGAAGCGGGCAGCGCGGGGCCGCCGGACCGGCCCGGCGGCTGGTGCTCGGACAGGTCGCGGCGCGGCGAGCGGTAGTCGTTCTGCTGCTGTCCGTGGGAGGGCGGCCGGGAGCCGTACGGCTCACGCCACTGCTCCGTGGACGGGTCGCGATCGGGGAAGCCGCCGAGGTGCTGCTGCTGCCAGCCGTAGTCGTCGCGCGGGCCGGGGCCGCCGGCCATGGTGGAGGGGTGCTGCGGCCAGGATCCGGGCTCGTGCCGGGGCTGCTGGTAATCGGGGTAGGCGGGCCGGACACTGGGCAGCTCGTCGCCCTGGTGACCGTAGCCCTGGCGGCCGTCGTGCCGGTTGTCGTGCCGGTTGTCGTAGCCGTCGTACGCGTCGCGCTGCGGCTGCTGATGTTGCGGGTGCTGCTGTACGTGCTGTTGCTGCTGCGGTGCGGGGGGCGCGGACGGCGGCGGCTCCTCGGAGGAGTCGTCAACGGTGATCGCGATCCGGATCGGCCGCCCGCATTCGTGACTGAGCGCCTCCCCGATCAGCGGTGCGAGCCGCCCCTCGAGCACGCCCTTGGCGAATTCATTGGGGACGGCGAGCAGTGCGGTATCGGCGACCAGTGCCAGCGGCTGGGTGCGCTTGAGCCAGTCCTGGTCCTTGGGCTTGAGGCCATCGGCCTCGGCGCGCAGGAGGTGGTCGAGTACGCGCGGCCACACTGCGGCAAGATCGGCAGGGACTTCAGCCACAAGGCACGCTCTCTCACAGTCCCACGAATGTGTGATTCTCAGGACGGGCGGGAAGGAATCGGAGTTCAGCAACGGTAGTCAGGCCGGGCCTGCGGATTCAAGTCGTTGTCCACAGGCTGTGCATAGTGTGTCCTGACAAGGGGCCTCGCGGGTCGGCCCGGAGCCGGTTTGACCGGATGGCGTAGCCGCGCGTACCGTGACCAGGTCGAGTTGTCGATGGCTGCTGCCGCCTGCCTCCGATGGGCAAAGATCGCGCTCTGGTGATCGAGAAGCGGTGCACTTAGGCGTTGCGAGTTACTCGTGGGCGCACGGTGACAGCCAACGACGCCCCACATCTGTCTCAACCTTGAGACAACAAGCATTCCTGGAGCCCCCGAGTGAGCAAGCGCACCTTCCAGCCGAACAACCGCCGTCGTGCGAAGACCCACGGCTTCCGTCTGCGCATGCGGACCCGCGCCGGCCGCGCGATTCTCGCGTCCCGCCGTGGCAAGGGTCGCGCCCGCCTGTCGGCCTGAGCAGCCTGACCCTAGGTCCATGACGTGCTGCCTACCGAGTATCGGCTGAGGCGGCGCGAGGACTTTGCGACCGCGGTACGCCGGGGACGCAGGGCCGGGCGCCCGCTCCTTGTCGTTCATTTTCGTAGCGGTGCAACGGACCCGCACGCAGCGGGGGAACGTGTTCCCCCGGCGCGTGCGGGTTTCGTCGTGAGCAAGGCCGTTGGCGTCGCCGTCGTACGCAACAAGGTCAAGCGAAGGCTTCGCCACCTCATGCGTGATCGGCTGGACCGGCTGCCCGCCGGTAGCCTGGTTGTCGTACGGGCCCTGCCCGGCGCGGGTGCGGCGGAGCACGACCAGCTGGCCCGCGACCTGGACGCCGCGCTTCAGCGGCTGCTGGGAGGGGTGCCGAAAGGCTGCAATCCCACCGGGACCATGACCGGCGGCGGCTACGCCGCGGGCCCCCGGAACCCCGGACGGGACCCGGGAGGGAGCGCACAGTGAAGTACCCGCTGCTGCTTTTGATCAAGATCTATCAGTGGACCATCAGCCCCCTGCTGGGCCCGGTCTGCAAGTACTACCCGTCGTGCTCGCACTATGGCTATACGGCCATCGACCGGCACGGCGCGGTGAAAGGGACTGCGCTGACTGCCTGGCGCATCCTGCGCTGCAACCCGTGGTCGCTTGGTGGGGTCGACCACGTCCCTCCCCGGAAGCGTCCGGTTTGGCATCAGCGGCTGAGGAGCCGCCTGGGCGGGCCCACCGTCCCTGAGCCTGTCGCCCAGCCCGAGACTCAGCCCAACGCCCAAGGAGCCTGATTCGTGGACACGATCCTGAATCCTCTCTATTACGCCGTTTCCTGGATCATCGTCCAGTTCCACTCGTTCTACAGCTTGATCTTTGATGCGAACAGTGGCGCGGCGTGGGGTCTGTCCATCGTCTCGCTGGTGGTGCTGATCCGTATCTGCCTGATCCCGCTCTTTGTGAAGCAGATCAAGTCGACGCGGAACATGCAGGCGCTCCAGCCGAAGATGAAGGCGATCCAGGAGCGCTACAAGAGCGACAAGCAGCGCCAGTCCGAAGAGATGATGAAGCTCTACAAGGAGACGGGCACCAACCCGCTCTCGAGCTGTCTCCCGATTCTGGCCCAGTCGCCGTTCTTCATCTCGCTCTACCAGGTCCTCAGCCACATCGCGAACGGCAAGACGGTCGGCGTCATCGACCAGGCGCTGCTGGAGAGCGCGCAGAAGGCGCACATCTTCGGTGCGCCGCTGGCTGCGAAGTTCATGGACAGCGCGGCGAAGATCGAGAGCCTCGGCGCTTCGGTCACCAACGTCCGTGTGGTCACGGTCATCATGATCGTTCTGATGTCGGCGTCGCAGTTCTACACGCAGCGCCAGCTGATGACCAAGAACGTCGACCTCACGGTGAAGACGCCGTTCATGCAGCAGCAGAAGATGCTGATGTACGTCTTCCCGATCATGTTCGCCGTCTTCGGTATCAACTTCCCCGTCGGTGTTCTCGTCTACTGGCTGACCACCAACGTGTGGACCATGGGTCAGCAGATGTTCGTCATCCGTCGTAACCCCACTCCGGGCAGCAAGGCCTTCAACGAGCGCCAGGAGCGGCTGCGCGCCCAGGGCAAGCTGGTCGAGGACCCGGCCGAGGTCGAGGCGAAGAGGGCCGCCGAGGAGGCGCGCCAGAACCGCCAGCAGCCCAAGCGCCAGACGAAGGCCAAGCGCCAGCACACCGCCTCCGCCACCGGTGCTTCCAGCGGTACGCAGAACCGTACGCGGGCGGGCTCTGCGGACAATGGCGCCTCCTCCGATCAGGGTGCTGTGAAGAAGCAGTCGCTGGAGAAGAAGGCCCCGCAGGACAGCGAGCAGAAGGGTGGCGCGTCCGCGAAGGGCGCCTCCGCCTCCGGGTCCCGTAACACCAAGTCCGGACAGCGCAAGGGCCAGCAGCGCCCCAAGCACCCGTCCAAGAAGTAAGAAGGAGTCCTTTCGTGACGGACACGACCCCTGCTGGCACCAAGGGCACCGACACCCTGACCCGCCTGGAGCAGGAAGGCGAGATCGCGGCCGACTACCTCGAGGGCCTGCTGGACATCGCCGACCTCGACGGTGACATCGACATGGACGTCGAGGCCGACCGCGCCGCGGTGTCGATCATCAGCGACTCGACCAGCCGCGATCTGCAGAAGCTGGTGGGCCGTGACGGTGAGGTGCTGGAGGCGCTGCAGGAGCTGACCCGGCTTGCCGTGCACCGCGAGACCGGTGACCGCAGCCGGCTGATGCTGGACATCGCCGGCTTCCGTGCGCGTAAGCGTGAGCAGCTCACGGAGATCGGTGCGAAGGCGGCGGAGGAGGCGAAGGGCACCGGCCAGCCGGTGAAGCTCGACCCGATGACGCCGTTCGAGCGCAAGGTTGTGCACGACGCGGTGGCCGCGGCGGGGCTGAGCAGCGAGTCCGAGGGCGAGGAGCCGCAGCGCCGAGTGGTCGTCCTCCCGGCCTGACCTTTCAGCGCTTCGCTTGTCTTTGGCCCCGTCTGCTCGCAGGCGGGGCCAAATGTTGTCAGCGTTCTGTGTTACCCCGGGGCGTATCCCCGGGTTCCCGGCAGGAAAAGCAGTCCAGAGGAAGGGCGGTTCCCGTGACGGAGGCAGCAGCGGAGCTCCCTCCCGCGCCGAAGGCGGCGCAGGAGGTATTCGGTGAGCGCTTTCCGGAGGCCGTGCGGTACGGCGAACTGCTCGCCGACGCGGGAGTGCGGCGCGGGCTGATCGGCCCGCGCGAGGTGCCGCGGTTGTGGGAGCGGCATCTGTTGAACTGTGCGGTGCTCTCCGAGGTGGTTCCGGAGGGAGTCTCGGTCTGCGATGTCGGGTCGGGGGCCGGGCTGCCCGGTATCCCGCTGGCGCTGGTGCGCCCGGATCTGAAGATCACGTTGCTGGAGCCGCTGCTGCGCCGCACGAACTTCCTGCAGGAAGTCGTCGAGCTGCTGGGCCTGGATCACGTGACCGTGGTGCGGGGGCGGGCCGAAGAGGTCATGGGCAAGCTGCCGCAGGTGCATGTGGTGACGGCTCGGGCCGTTGCTCCGCTCGACCGGCTGGCGGGCTGGGGCGTGCCGCTGCTGCGTCCATACGGCGAAATGCTGGCGCTCAAGGGCGACGCCGCGGAGGAGGAGCTCAAGGGAGCTCGGGCGGCACTGAGCAAGCTCGGCGTGGTGGAGACGTCGGTGGTGCACGTGGGCGAGGGAATCGTCGATCCCCCGTCGACGGTGGTGCGGGTCGAGGTGGGCGAGAGCCCTGGTGGCGTGCGCTTTGCGGCCAAGCGGGCGAAGGCGGCGCGCGCCAGCCGTGCGTCGAAGGGGCGTCGGCGTTGATGCCTTGATGCCGGAGACTCCCAGGCCGGCATCGCTGCCCTGCGCGTGTCGTATGTACGGCGATGAATGGGGCAAATTCTATAGACGCCATCAAAACGGCATAGGACGGAGTGTCGCGGCTTAATCGGGCGCGGCGCTGGCATCGTGTTTCACGTGAAACGTCGTTCTCTGCTGCAAGGGATCATTGACCGTGGTCGCGCGGCCGCTGCGCCGCGCGACCGTAAACCCACAAGGGTCACGGAAGTATCCACAGAAGTGGATTCGTCCACAGGAGAACGGACCTCACTGGTTCGCGACACCGAAAGCATGGCAGGCTCTGACCATTGCGAGCCTGATGTCGAGGAGAGTGAATCCGTGCGGTCCGACGCAAACATCGCGGGACCGATGACCGATCCGGTCCCCGGTCCCCGTAACGAGTCGTTCGGGGACGACGTTTCACGTGAAACGCCGCCCCCGATGGACGACACCCCGATCGGTCGTGCAGCTCAGCTGGCGGTAGAGGCATTTGGCCGCGCGGGCGACGGGCTTCCCCGGCCCGAGCAGACCAGGGTCATGGTGGTCGCCAACCAGAAGGGCGGGGTCGGTAAGACCACGACCACGGTGAACCTTGCGGCCTCGCTGGCCCTGCACGGGGCACGGGTTCTGGTGGTCGACCTCGACCCCCAGGGCAATGCTTCGACGGCGCTGGGAATCGACCATCACGCCGAAGTGCCATCGATCTATGACGTGCTGGTGGACAGCAAGCCGCTCTCCGACGTGGTCCAGCCCGTGGTCGATGTGGAGGGGCTGTTCTGTGCGCCCGCCACGATCGACCTGGCCGGTGCGGAGATCGAGCTGGTCTCGCTGGTGGCCCGGGAGAGCCGGCTGGAGCGGGCCATCAAGGCGTATGAGCAGCCGCTGGACTACATCCTCATCGACTGCCCGCCCTCGCTGGGCCTGCTCACCGTGAACGCGCTGGTCGCCGGCGCCGAGGTGCTGATCCCGATCCAGTGCGAGTACTACGCACTGGAGGGCTTGGGGCAGTTGCTGCGGAACGTCGACCTGGTGCGGGGGCATCTCAACCCCAAGCTCCATGTCTCCACGATCCTGCTCACCATGTACGACGGGCGCACCCGGCTGGCTTCTCAGGTCGCCGATGAGGTGCGCAGCCACTTCGGTAACGAGGTGCTCCGTACGAGCATCCCCCGCTCGGTTCGCATCTCCGAGGCACCCAGCTATGGGCAGACGGTGCTCACCTATGACCCGGGATCCAGCGGTTCGCTCTCGTACCTCGAAGCGGCCAGAGAGATCGCGTTGCGTGGGGCTCCGCAGACCGGTGGTCAGGGCCTCGCGGTCAACTATGAAGGAAAGCACAGCATGTCGGAGGGGACTCAGTGAGCGAACGACGTAGAGGGCTGGGCCGAGGGCTCGGTGCGCTGATCCCCGCGGCACCGCAGAGCACGGACAACGCCGGGCCTGTGGTGGGACGGGGGGCGACGTCACCGTCGGCCGTACCGGTACTGACACCCGACCGGGGCGTGGCGGCGGCCAAGGTCGCCGGGCTGCCGGCGAGCGGTGTTTCACGTGAAACAGAGGCGCCGACCGAGCCGGAGCGGATGCCTCAGGCCGTAGCAGAGGTCACGGGCGCGCATTTCGCCGAGGTGCCGCTGGATGCGATCACGCCGAACCCGCGGCAGCCGCGGGAGGTGTTCAACGAGGACGCGCTCGCCGAGCTGGTGGTCTCCATCAAGGAGGTCGGCCTGCTCCAGCCGGTGGTGGTCCGTCAGACCGCCCCGGAGCGGTATGAGCTCATCATGGGCGAGCGCCGCTGGCGGGCGTGCCGTGAGGCCGGGCTGGAGAAGATTCCTGCCATCGTCCGGGCCACGGAAGACGAGAAGCTGCTGCTCGATGCGCTTCTGGAGAACCTGCACCGGGCACAGCTCAATCCACTGGAAGAGGCGGCCGCCTACGACCAGCTGCTCAAGGACTTCAAGTGCACGCATGACGAGCTGGCCGACCGGATCGGGCGATCGCGTCCGCAGGTCACCAACACGCTGCGGCTGCTGAAGCTGGCACCGTCCGTCCAGAGCAAACTCGCGGCGGGCGTGCTGTCCGCGGGACACGCCCGTTCCCTGCTTGCTGTGGAGGATCACGAGGAGCAGGAGCACCTCGCGAGCCGCACGGTGCGGGAGGGGCTGTCGGTGCGCAGCCTCGAAGAGATCGTGAAGCTGCTGGGGTCGGACCCCAAGAGCACGACCAAGGCCAAGAAGCCGCGCGCGGGAACCCGGGTGTCCCCCGCGCTCACCGGCCTCGCCACGCGGCTGTCCGATCGCTTCGAGACCCGGGTGAAGGTCGACCTCGGCCAGAAGAAGGGAAAGATCGTCGTCGAGTTCGCCTCAATGGACGATCTGGAGCGCATTCTCGGCACGCTGGCTCCGGGCGAAGGTCCGGTCCTGGGCTCGTCGCTCTCCGAGGAGAGCGACGACAAGGAATGAGCTGACAGGCTTCGGCTCTGCCGGGCGGGCCGTGTTCCGGAGTCCATACCGGAACACGGCCCGTCCTTTGCTCTCTGGCGGTACCCGCGCCCGTAAAGGGTGGATACGATGCGATCGGGTATGGCACGCATCCACATGGAGAGACCTCACAACGAGGAGAGGCCATGCGATCAGTGAGCCGCACCGGACTGTTGGCAGCGGGGTTCGGCCTTGCTGCCGTCGGAGGGTTCGTCGGCGGTCTGCTCAGGGAGCAGGCGGCGCTGACGGCGCTGCGCGGTGCGGCAGGCGAGGGAAGTGAGGATCTGGCTTCATGGGCCGTCGGCTCGTACCGCTCACGCTGGACAACCTTCCGGATCTCCCCAAGCGTTGCCGCTCCTGTGTCTTCTGGGAGCTCGACCCCGTCAGCGGTGAAGCCGCAGTAAAGGCGGGCAGGCCCGAGCTGGAGAAGGAAGCCTGGATCTCGGCGGTACTGCTGGAGTGGGGATCGTGCGGGCGGGTGGTCTACGTCGACGATGTCCCGGTCGGGTTCGTGATGTATGCCCCGCCTGCCTATGTACCGCGGTCCATGGCGTTTCCCACCAGCCCGGTGTCGGCGGATGCCGTGCAGCTGCTCACGGCGTGGCTGATGCCGGGTTACCAGGGGCAGGGACTGGGCCGGGTGATGGTGCAGACGGTTGCCAAGGACCTGATTCAGCGTGGGTTCAAGGCGATCGAGGCCTTCGGTGATGCCCGCTGGACCGAGCCGGCGTGTGTGCTGCCCGCAGACCATCTCCTCGCGGTGGGATTCAAGACCGTACGCCCACACCCGCGCTTTCCTCGGCTGCGGCTTGAACTGCGGGCCACCATTTCGTGGAAGGAAGACGTGGAGCTGGCCCTCGACCGTTTGCTCGGGGCCGTCCAGAAGGAACCTGCCCTGCGGCCGCTGTAAGTCCTGTCGGCCCGGAAAGCCGAGACCGGCTCAGTACAGCGAATGGGCCCGCCCCCGGGAAGGGGACGGGCCCATGTTTCACGTGAAACGTGACCGCGTGACTCAGGCGAGGAAGTCCGCCAGCTCGCGCTCGATCCCGGCCTTCGGCTTGGCGCCGACGATGGTCTTCACGACCTCGCCGCCCTGGTAGACGTTCATGGTCGGAATCGACATGACGCCGTACTTGGCGGTGGTCGCCGGGTTCTCGTCGGTGTTCAGCTTGGCGATGACGATCTCGTCGTGCTCGGCGGCAATGGCCTCCAAGGACGGGGCGACCTGGCGGCACGGGCCGCACCAGGTGGCCCAGAAGTCGACGAGGACGGGCTTGTCGCTCTTGAGGACGACCTCCTCGAAGTTGTCGTCCGTCACGGTCACCGTGGCGCCGGCCATGGCAGTCTCCTTACTGGGTGGGTGGTGAAAAGCTGGGGGGTGGCGAGGGTCAGGCGGCGGCGGTCTTCTCCGGCTCGGCCGTGGCCTCGCCGTCCGACAGCGCTGCGAGGAACCGCTCGGCGTCCAGGGCGGCGGAGCAACCCGTGCCGGCCGCGGTGATCGCCTGACGGTAGGTGTGGTCGACGACGTCACCGGCGGCGAAGACACCCTTCAGGTTCGTGCGGGTGCTGGGTGCCTCGACCTTGAGGTAACCCTCGTCGTCCAGATTCAGCTGGCCCTTGAACAGCTCGGTCCGCGGGTCGTGGCCGATCGCGATGAACAGGCCGGTCGCCGGGAGCTCGGAGGTCTCGCCGGTCTTGACGTTGCGCAGCGTCAGACCGGTGAGCTTGTTCTCGCCGTGGATCTCGGCGATCTCGCTGTCCCACACGAACTTGATCTTCGGGTCGGCGAAGGCACGATCCTGCATCGCCTTGCTCGCCCGCAGGGTGTCGCGGCGGTGGACGACCGTGACGGAGTTGGCGAAGCGGGAGAGGAAGGTGGCCTCTTCCATCGCGGTGTCGCCACCGCCGATGACGGCGATGTCCTGGCCCTTGAAGAAGAACCCGTCACAGGTCGCGCACCAGGAGACGCCGCGGCCGGACAGCTCGTCCTCACGGGGCAGTCCGAGCTTGCGGTGCTGGGAGCCGGTGCTGACGATGACGGCCTTGGCCCGGTGGACGGTGCCCGCGGAGTCGGTGACGGTCTTGATCTCCTCGGAGAGATCGACCGCAACGATGTCATCCGGTACGAGCTCCGCACCGAAGCGCTCGGCCTGGGCGCGCATGTTGTCCATGAGGTCCGGCCCCATGATGCCGTCGCGGAAACCGGGGAAGTTCTCCACGTCGGTGGTGTTCATCAGCGCGCCGCCGGCGGTGACGGCACCTTCGAATACCAGCGGCTTCAGGGACGCGCGGGCCGTGTAGAGCGCTGCGGTGTAGCCCGCGGGCCCGGAGCCGATGATGATCACGTTGCGGACGTCGCTCACGGGTGTCTTCCTTGTCTCTGCCGACTGCTTGCTGGGGTCTCGGAACTCTCACCCCACCCAACGGATCCTACGGGGCGAGCATTCCCGGAGTGTCACAGCGCACTTTCCGTGGTTTCAGTCTCGCTGGTACGAGTGGGTCAGCAGAACCTTGCCGGGAGCCGGCGGGGTGGCGGAGACGCAGGAGGCAGACACGACATAGGCCGAGACGCGTGACGGGTCGGACGGGTGTGGCAGCACCACGAGGTAGGCGTCCTTGCCGTTGTAGGTGTTGTGGCTGGAGGCGACCGGGGTCTCCGTACGGCCGATGCCTTGGCGCACACACGAGGGGACGGTGCCAGCGTCACCACGCAGTGGTGTTGCGGGGGAGCTGCGGGTGCCGATCTCCGGAGTCTTGGCTCCGTGTTTCGCCGCGAGCAGGCTGTGGACATGCGCTCCGAGGGACGCCGAGGTCAGAGCCGACCCGCGAGGGCTCTGCCCGGCGGATGCGCTCGGCCGGTCCTGATGGGTGGCCCGGGTGCTGTCGGTGGCGGCGTTCTGGAGCAGGAGTCCACCGAGGCTGATGGCCGCGGCGGCCGCTGCCGTGCCGAGCAGGATGCGGGGCCAGCGCCGCGTACGGGGCGAGCGGCTGCCGGGTGTCTGGCGGCCGGGCCCGGAGGCGCCCCTGGGGCGACCCGCCGGCCGGTCCGAGGGCGCGCCGTGTGTGGGCGATTCCACATTGGTTTCACGTGAAACCGAAGGGGCGGTGGTGGATGTTTCACGTGAAACAAGAGTCCCCGTGGCGGGCGTCGTGGAGTTCAGCAGCGCCTCGGCTGCCAGCGCGGCATCGATGCGCCCCGCGACATCGGCAGGCATCCTCGACGGGCCGGGGAGCGTGCCGAGCAGCCCCCGAATTTCCTCCAGTGACGCGTAGACGTCCGCGCACAGCGCGCAGCCGGTGAGATGACCGCGAAGCTCCGCGGTACGGGACGGGGACAGTAGTCCGTCCGTGAGGTCGGAGATCTCGGAGACCTCCGGGTGCTCATCCGAGCCGGTCGTCGACGTCACGCTCGCCCACCTCCGCCCTTCACGGCACCTGTGCCCTTCGGTCCTGCCGTCGGTGGGACGGATGTCCCCTGCGCCCGGTTCCTTCCCCCGCTCGAAGGCCGGCTATCCCCGCCGTCGGCGCGCAGATGGGTGACCATGGGAAGGAGCCGGGCACGGCCCCGTGCGCAGCGGCTCTTGACCGTTCCCGTCGGCACACCGAGGACCGCGGCGGCCTCGGCGACGGGGTAGCCCTGCATATCGACGAGGACGAGCGCGGCGCGCTGTTCTTCGGGGAGGGTGCGCAGTGCGCCGAGCAGTTGCCGGTGCAGATCCTGCCGCTCGGCGGGGACGGCGGCGGATTCTTGCGGTTCGAGGAGCTGTTCCAGCCGCTCGGTCTCGGCTACGGGTGAGGTGCGGCGAGAGGCGGCTTTGCGGGCCCGGTCCAGACAGGCATTCACCGTGATCCGGTGCAGCCAGGTCGTCACGGCGGACTGACCACGGAAGGTGTGGGCCGCTCGGTAGGCGGAGACCAGGGCGTCCTGGACGGCGTCAGCGGCTTCTTCGCGATCGCCGAGGGTGCGCAATGCCACGGCCCAGAGACGATCGCGGTGGCGTCGGACGATCTCCCCGAATGCATCGGGGTCGCCCTTCACATGCAGGGCAAGGAGATCGGCGTCGGTTGGTGTCGAAGCCTCGTCGCTGTCGGTGGACACGGGCCCCCCGGCCGTAGCTGCCTGATCTCGAATCCCATTGAAGCCCGCCAGGTCAGGAAAGTAAATGCCGACGGAATCGGGGCCCCGGCCGTTCCATCCGGCCGGGGCCCGCAATTTTTCTCGTCGGCTGCTGAGCGTCCATCAACTCAGCCGGCGAACGAAACCTCCGTCACGCCCTGCTTGAAGCCGGGTTCGCTGTAGCCCTCCATCGGGGAGTACGGCATGGCGGTGATCCAGATCAGGACGAACTGAGCCTTCGCGGGCTTCTTGAGCTTGATCTCGGCCGTCTTCTGCGACGTCGTGGCGGTGCCGAGCTGCTTCATGGAGCTCAGCGGCTCCGACGACGAGAGGGAGTTGGCTGCGTACAGCGTCACGGTGGTGTGCTTGCCGCCGAAGTGAAGCCCGATCGACGTGCTGCTTATCCGTTGCTTCGAGCCCAGGTCGTAGACGAGTCCGACGCCCTGCTTGAAGGCCGGGTTCATGTTCGGCCCGTCCTTGAAGGTCTTGCTGCGCCAGTAGGTGCTGGGGTCCCCGTCGTGGGAGTCCTGGGCCTGGTCGGGGTGCTGCGGCTTGCCGTCGGGGTAGTACTCCCCGGCGTTTGCGATCTTGATCGGCTTGCTGGCCGGTGTCTTGGCCTTGCCGCCGGTGGTCTGCGAGCTGCCCGGGTCGTCCTGGTCGCCTTCCAGCTTGAGCAGCGTGTCCGCGAGCTGCCAGCTGCCCAGTCCCAGCGCCGCGATGAGCAACGCGGAGACGGACCACTTCAGCACCTTGCCGGTACGGCTCTGCAGCGGGGGAGGCGGAGCGGGAATGGGCTGCGTCGGACGGCCGGGCTGGCCGTTGTGGGCCGACGCCTGGCGGTAGGTGCCCTGCTGGTATCCGGTGCGCTGGTAGGGCGGCGGCGTGGTGAAGGCGGTCTCCGGTGGCCGGATGCGCGGCATCGCCGCGACGGCCTTGGCCAGCTCCTCCGGGGTGGTGCAGGGCTGCTCCTGCCGGGAAGCCGTAGCGCCATTGTTCACAACCGCACGCATGGCGAGTTCGGACAGCCCGCGGTGAACCCCTGCACGCACCTGGTCGGGCGCGATGAGCCCGACGCCCTTCGGTAGACCGGTGAGACCGTAGGCGTCGTTCTCGTAAGGCCAGCGCTGGGTCAGCGCCGCATACAGCAGTGCGCCGATGGCTTCGGTGTCCGTGCGCTGAGGGTGCTCGCAGGTGATGCCGCGCAGCGCGGCCATGACGGCCAGGCCGCGGATGCGGTACTGGCCGGACTCCGTCCGCAGCACCGAGCCGGGAGTGATCCGCAGATGTGCCAGACCCTCGCGGTGCGCGGCGGCCATGGCCTGCGAGACCTGGCTGACGAGCTGGTAGGCGTCGTGCGCTTCGAGCGGGCCGTTCGCGAGAACGGTGGTGAGCTCGGTGGCGTCCGGCAGCCATTCATGGACGACGTAGACGAGGTCGTTCTCCTCCACGGCATCGAGGACCTGGACGAACCGGGGGTCTCCGAGGAGCGCGGAGGAGCGGGCGGCGGACAGCACCGGGCGGGCCCGCGGATGGTCGGCGGGCAGGATGTGCACGCCGACGGCTCTGCGCAGCATTTCGTCGACCGCACGCCAGCTGCTGAATCCGTCCAGACGGGTGACGCACTCCTCGAGGCGGTAGCGTCTGGCGAGCTTGTGGCCACTGTGCAGTTCCGGTGGCTGGGCTTCGGCCGCCGCGGCACCGTCTTCGTCAGTGCGTGCGGTGTCCTTGTCCCCGCCGGATACCTTCTCGGCCTCCGCTCCGTCGTCCGTGGCCTGACCCGCCTTGGCGGTCAGCGGTTCCTCACCGCTCGTGTCGGCCACGTCGACGGCAGCCGTGCTCCGTTCCGCCACCGTCGTTCCTGCCTCCCCATCCGTTGCAGGCTCAATGAGCCAAGACAATTGTGCCCACAGTCCGCCACTATGCACGACACACGGTGGCGGTCGATGGTTGTGCCCGGTCAGCGCCCCAGCTTGGCGCGGACCATCCCGACCAGGGCATTCAGCTCCTGGATCCGCATCTTCCGGGCGGCCGCGTAGAAGACCGCCAGAAGTGCGGCGCTGCCGCCGACGAGGGCGGCGAGCGAACCGGTGAACCCGCTGCCGAGTGCCTGCATGATGCCGTACACCGCGGCCCCGGAGACGATCGTGGCCGGAATGCTGGCGCCGGCCAGTCGCGCGTAGGTGCGCACGACATGCGCGGTGTCGAGGTCGCCGCCCATCCGCTTGCTCAGGCGGCGCCAGGCCACGCCCACGCCGATGATGTACGCCAGACCGTAGGAGGCCGCCATGCCGATCACTGCCCAGCGCGCGGGAAGGATCAGGAAGCAGAGGGCGGAGGCGGCGGCGTTCACGGCGGCGACGATCACCGTGTTGTAGAAGGGGGTGCGGGTGTCCTCGTACGCGTAGAAGGCGCGCAGGACGACGTACTGCACCGAGAACGGGATCAGGCCTACGCCGAAGGCCATCAGCATGTAGCCCATCGGGATACCGGCGCCGGACGAGCCGTACACCAGGGTGCACAGCGGGATGCCGAGGGACAGGAAGCCGAACGAGATCGGGACGATGGCGACGGCGGAGGTACGCAGTCCCTGGGACATGTCGTCGCGGACGGCCGCGGTGTCGCCGTCGTGCGCGGAGCGCGCCAGGCGTGGCAGCAGCGCCGCCATCACGGAGACCGTGATGATCGCCTGCGGCATGTTCCAGATCAGCTGCGCGCTGGCGTAGGAGATGAAACCGGTGCCGGGGTGGCCCTGCTGGCCGGCGGTGTTACCGGCCCATGTGGAGAGCTGGGTGACGACGAGGACGCCCGCCTGGTTGGCGAGAACGAACAGCACCGTCCACTTGGCGAGCTTGGCGGCCTTGCCCAGGCCATGGCCGCGCCAGTCGAATCGGAGCTGGAGCTTGAAGTCGGCGTCCCGCAGGTACGGGATCATCGCCAGCGCCTGGACGACGAGGCCGAGGAGGGTTCCGATGCCCAGCAGCCGGATGCCCTCGGTGGGGATGGTCGTGACGCCGATGTGGGACGTTTTGGCCGAGCCGTAGACCCAGATGAACAGGCCGAAGGTGGCGATCATGACGATGTTGTTGAGGACCGGGGTCCACATCATCGCGCCGAAGCGGCCGCGGGCGTTGAGGATCTGCCCCATCACGACGTGAATGCCCATGAAGAAGATCGTGGGCACGCAGTAGCGGGTGAAGGCGACGGCAACCTCGTTGGCCGCCGGATCGCGCGAGATGTCGAGCGAGACCAACTTCACCAGGACCGGTGCGGCGACCACGGCCAGGACGGTCAGCGCTCCGAGGATCACGACGACGAGCGTGAGCAGGCGGTTGGCGTAGGCCTCGCCGCCGTCGTCGTCCTCCTTCATCGCGCGGACGAGCTGCGGGACGAAGACGGAGTTCAGACCGCCGCCGATGGTCAGGATGAAGATCATCGTCGGCAGCTGGTAGGCGACCTGCCAGGAGTCACCGAGGACCGCGCCGCCAAGTGCAGCGACGATCAGCGCGGAGCGGATGAAGCCGGTGAGCCGGGACACCATGGTGCCGGCGGCCATCACGGCGCTGGACTTGAGCAGTCCGGAGGCCTTGCCGCCGGACGGCTTGCCGACGGCCGCGGGGGCGGGCTCCGGCGTCGCCGCGGGCTTTAGCGATACGGCCTCCGGCCCCGGTGCACCCGCTCCCCCGGCCGCGGCGACTGCCGGGGCCGGGGCAGGGCGCTGGGGCTCGTAGGGCTGCTGGTCCCGGAAGAGATGCGCGAAGGCGTCGGGCTCCGAGCGCTCGTCGGAGGCCTGGGTGATCAGGTCGTCGACACCCACGAACTGCGTGGTCGCGGCGTCATCGTATGGGGCGTCGGTTCTGCCGCCACGGGAGTCGGCCGGCGCAGGCGTCGGCCAGAACTGCGGATCGGGGGTGTGCTGAGCCGCGGGAGGCTGCTGGTAGAGCGGCTGGGTGTGGCCCAGCGGCGACGGGGGGTGCGCGGCGCTGTCGTACGGCGCTCCGGCGACCGGACCGTGATGCGTCGGGTGCGGGTCGTTGCGGTAGGCGTCCTGGGCGTAGGGGCCGGGAGCTGCGGGCACCTGGGGCGTCGCAGGGACCGGCCCAGCGGGGTCGCCATGGGCGTCCCGGCTGCGGTCACCGTCGTACGGCGCGTTCATCGCTGCCCCATCTCATCCGTCGCGGGCCGTCCGGCCCCGCCATCTATCAACGGTCCACTTTCTCACCTGAGCCGGATGGGTCGGTGCTTTCCGATCCGGTGTCCGGCGTGGGGTCACTCGGCTGCTCGGGCTGGTCGCCGTCCGTGCCGCCGTTGTCGCCGTTCGTGCCCTCCTCGCCGTCCGGGCCTTCGCCGTCGGGTCCGTCCTCGGTGGGCGCCGCGGCCATCCGCTTGCGCTGGAGGTAGATCCGGACGCCTGCGAGGACCAGTAGCAGCACGCCGCCGGCGATGACGAGCATCACGGTCGCGGTGATCTCGGTGACGTTCACCTGGAACGTCATCGGCTCACCGTAGGGCTTTCCGTCCGCCGTGTAGAGCTGGGCGGTCACCCAGGCACGTCCGTTGGCGTTCGCCGTGGTGTCGAACTTGAACGACTGACTGTGCCCGCCGTCCACCTTGATCTGCTGTGACTTCCCCACGTCCAGGCGGTTGGGCTGGGACGAAGTGAGCTTCAGCGTCATGCCCTCGACGCCCTGGACCAGGTTGTTCTGCACCGTCACCGGGATCGTCGCGCTGCGCCCGGAAAGTGTCGCATCCGACTTCTGGATCAGATGGACCTTCTTGGTCAGGCCGTCGAGATAGCCGCGCACGGAGTTACGGAAGGCCCCGGCGCCCGTCGGGTCGCCCCGCCACTCGGTCGACATCTCGCGCAGTATGGCGGTGCCGAACGGGGTCACCACGCGTTCCGGCTGGGCCAGGATCACGCGGTAGTCGTCCAGTGCGGCCTGGGTTTCCTGGATCTGTCGGAAGGCATCGGTGGGGAGTTCTTCCCTGCGCAGCGAGCGCGGGTAGGCGGCGCTGCTCGGTACCTGGCGGGTGGCCGCGGGGTCGGGCTTGGCGTTGGTCGCATCGCTGAGGTCCAGCGGCTGCGTCCACCGCCCCGCGTCCTCCAGGCCCCGCAGGGCGGTGGCCATTGCGCGGGCCTGGGCGGCCGACGGCATGCGCTGGGGGGCGACGACGATGCTGCGCTGCCGGTCCGGGGCCTGGAGGTTGATCATCTGGGTCTGGGCGAGGAATTGCTGGACTGCGCGGGAGGCGTTGTTCGCCTTCGACATATCGCCCTCGAACGCCCGGGACAGCCGCGCGTCCGCGACGACGGCGGTGTTGCCTCCGCCGATGGGCCGGGCCGCGGTCGGCGTGTAGGGCAGTCCACCGGTCTCGCGCAGGCTGTCGCTGCGGGTGATGACGTTGTGCGCACCGGCCGAGGTGGCGACGTCGACGGTGGAGGAGTCGATGGCGCCGTCGACGGGCCAGGCGAAGTCCGTACGCGGTGTGACGCCCAGGACCGTGTCCACGGTTCTGGCAGCGAGGTCGGTGGCCGGCCCGAGGTGGCTGAGCGCGCTGGGGACGCTCTTGCCGTGGTGCGCGAGCGAGGCGAGGTCGGGGTCGGCGAAGGGCAGCGCGATGATTTCGTGCGTCTTCACCGCCTTTCCGAGGTCGTTCAGCCACTGCTTGGCGACGGCCTGGTTCTTGCCCGCGGGGCCGTCCGGGCCGCCGACCTTGTACGCCCTGGTCATCGCATCGACGCTGGCGAGCAGGTCGGGGTCGATGACGAAAGTCACCGGAAGGTTCTTGGCGAGCGCCAGCATCTGCTGCAGCCGGCCGCCGGGCGCGAGCTCCGCGGCGAGATCGTCGTTGCGGAACACCGGCGTCTGCGCGGCGTCGGTCTCGGCGGTGAGATGGGTGGAGGAGATCAGCGGCCACAGGTAGGTGAGCTGGGTCTTCTTGCCGGCTTCCCCGTCCTGCCAGGGCAGGAAGGTCCGGTCGATGCCGAGCACCTGCTCGATGGGCGCGGTCTGGGTGCGCCCTGACAGCGAGACACCGAGCCGATACACACCGTCGTCACCGAGGTCGAGATCCTTCACCGGCACGCTGAGAGAGAAGGAGCGTCTGGCACCGGGATCCAGCTTGTCGATCTTCTCCTTGTGCCCCTTGACCTCCGGCCCATCGACGCCGGGTACATAGCCGGTGCGCTGGGAAGCGGTGTCGATGGAGCTGCGGCCGCCGAGAGATGCGCCACGGTGCATACCGACATGCGCGTTGGTGATGGCGCTGCTGCCGTCGTTGGTCAGCGTGCCGGAGACCGTGACCGTATCCGCCTTGGTGGGAGCGGACGGCGTCATCGACTCGATGGTGACTTCGACCGTGCGGGAGCCCGTCGGGGCGGCTTGTGCCGAGGGGGCTTGCGGGGCCAGCAGCAGGCCTGTGAGCAGGGGTGTTCCGGTGAACAGTGCCACGGTTCTGCGCAGCCATCGGCCGCGCGGCCGTTCAGTCCCCTGGAACCCTGCCGCCTCGGCCACGCGCTCGCCCGTCCCTCGTCGTCGTCAGTGGTCGTCGGAATGTGCGTCCACGAATGGTAACGAGGCCCGCTGTGTCGTAGTGCCGGGGACTGCTCCACATGATCGCCGGGACAGGCCGGAGGCCGCGTCCCCTCTATTAACGTGACGCTTCCTACAGCGCAGCCACGTACCCTGTTCTGTTGTGCCGAACGCCAACAATGACCTCCCCACCCCGCCGTCCGAGCGGATGCCGCAGTCGACGGACGCGTTGAACCATGTCCAGCGCCGTGCCGTGAGTGAGCTGCTGCGGGTCTCCCCCGTTGCGGACGATCTGGCCCGCCGATTCCAGGAGGCCGGGTTCACGCTTGCCCTGGTCGGTGGTTCGGTACGGGATGCGCTGCTCGGCCGGCTCGGCAACGATCTGGACTTCACCACCGATGCTCGCCCCGAGGACGTCCTGAAGATCGTCAGGCCGTGGGCGGACGCCGTCTGGGAGGTCGGCATCGCCTTCGGCACGGTGGGCTGCAAGAAGAGCTCGTTCGACATCGAGGTCACTACCTACCGCTCGGAGGCGTACGACCGCACCTCGCGCAAGCCCGAGGTGTCGTACGGCGACTCCATCGAGGAGGACCTGGTCCGTCGGGACTTCACGGTGAACGCCATGGCGGTGCTGTTGCCGCAGAAGGAGTTCGTCGACCCGCACGGTGGGCTGGAGGATCTGGCATCGCGCGTGCTGCGAACGCCGGGTACGCCGGAGGAGTCGTTCTCCGACGATCCGCTGCGGATGATGCGTGCGGCCCGCTTCGCCGCTCAGCTGGACTTCGAGGTCGCCCCCGAGGTGGTCTCCGCAATGAAGGCGATGTCGGAGCGGATCGAGATCGTCTCCGCGGAGCGCGTACGGGACGAGCTGAACAAGCTGATCCTTGGGGCGCACCCGCGCAAGGGACTCCGGCTGCTCGTCGATTCGGGGCTGGCCGATCGAGTGCTGCCCGAGCTGCCCGCGCTGCAGCTGGAAAGTGACGAGCATCACCGCCACAAGGACGTCTACGAGCACTCGCTGACCGTCCTGGAGCAGGCCATCGATCTGGAAGAGGACGGGCCCGATCTGGTGCTGCGGCTGGCGGCTCTGCTGCATGACATCGGCAAGCCCAGGACGAGGCGTTTCGAGTCGGACGGCCGGGTCTCCTTCCATCACCACGAGGTGGTGGGGGCGAAGATGACCAAAAAGCGGATGACTGCGCTGAAGTACTCAAACGACATGATCAAGGATGTTTCGCGTCTGGTGGAGCTGCATCTGCGCTTCCACGGATACGGGACGGGCGAGTGGACGGACTCGGCGGTCCGTCGCTACGTACGGGATGCCGGCCCAGAGCTGAAGCGGCTGCACAAGCTGACTCGATCGGACTGCACCACCCGGAACAAGCGCAAGGCCAATGCCCTGTCGCGGGCGTACGACGGGCTCGAGGAGCGCATCGCACGGCTCCAGGAGCAGGAAGAGCTGGATGCGATCCGTCCGGACCTGGACGGCAACGACATCATGCAGATCCTGGAGATTGCTCCGGGGCCAGAGGTCGGCAAGGCCTACAAGGCGATGCTGGAACTTCGACTGGAGCGCGGCCCCATGGATCGGGATGAGGCGGTTGCCGCGCTCAAGGAGTGGTGGGCCGCCGCGCAGGACTGAATGTTTCACGTGAAACGGGCGGTCGATGAACCGCCATGTTTCACGTGAAACATGGGGCGATGTTTCACGTGAAACATCGCCCCATGCGCTACCGCCGCCGATGCCGGCGCCGCTGTACTCGATGCGGTCGAGGGATTCTGGCCACGGGCATGGGGCGGTGAGGGCAGGGAAGCTCTCTCACTCCTGAGGCAGCTTCATCCGAGGGGACGCTTGGCCCATCGTCGCCAGGGGCGGACCAATGCCGTGGCGACGATCACGTAGAGAACGGTCACCACGACAAGCAGCACGACGGACCGTCCACTCGGCGGCAGCATGAGCGCCGCGACCGCCGCCGCGCCGACGAAGGCAACGTTGAACAGAACGTCGTAGATGGCGAAGATCCGGCCGCGGAACGCGTCGTCGACCGAGAACTGCACCACCGTATCCGTGGAGATCTTGGTCCCCTGGGTACTGAGGCCGAGGATAAACGCGGCGGTCAGCATCGGCTCGGGGGTGAAGAACAGCCCGAGGGCCGGTACCAGCACGGCTCCCATGGCCGCGCAGCAGGCGATCCATCCGAACGGGTTGAGCCGCTCGACAGCCCAGGGCGTGACGAGAGCGGCCGCGAAGAAGCCCACCCCCGACACCACGACGGTGATTCCGAGCAGAGCCAGACCCTCGGGCTCGGTGTCGGCCCACGAGTAGCGGCACAGCATCAGCACCATGACCGTCAGAGCTCCGTAGCAGAAGCGGATCAAGGTCATTGCCGCCAGGGCGTGGGTGGGCGGGCGCCGCTCCTTGAGATGACGCAGACCATCCACAAGTCCCCGCACGGTGCTCAACAGGGCTTCCCACAGGTGCGGTTGGAGGCGGGAAGGATCGGGCCCGAGGAGCGCCGGTGCCATGCGCAGGGCCGTGAGGGCTGAACAGAGATAGAGGGCCGCGGCAAGCAGCACGACGAAGGCGTCGACATGCGAGCCGGCGAGCCGGACGGCGAATGCGAGCCCGCCGCCGGCCGTCGCGGCGAGCGTTCCGGCCGTGGGAGCAAGGGAGTTGGCCATCACCAGCTGCTGCTCACCGTCGACGACACGGGGCAGCGCGGCCGAAATTCCGGCCAGGACAAAGCGGTTCACGGCCGTCACGGAGAGGGCCGAAGCGTAGAAGAGCCAGTCCGGGACATGGACCACGATCAAAGCGGCGGTCGCGGCGGCCAGCACGGTGCGCAGCAGATTTCCGTACAGCAGGACCTGGCGGCGGCGCCAGCGGTCGAGCAGCACGCCCGTGAACGGCCCGAGAAGAGAGTACGGCAGTAGCAGGATCGCCATGGCGGAAGCGATGTCCGCCGGCGAGGCCTGTTTCTCGGGTGAGAAGACGACGTACGTGGCGAGCGCGACCTGGAAGACGCCGTCCGCGGCCTGGGACTGGAGCCGCACGGCAAGGAGCGAACGGAAGTCGCGTAGCCGGAGTAATACGCGGAGGTCGCGCACTGCATGCATGGCGCCCAGCCTCACACAGCCCGCAGGCCCCCGGGGGGAATTCCCGGGGGCCTGCGCAGGAGGGTGCGGCGAACGCTTTAGCGCTCGACCTCGCCCCGGATGAACTTCTCGACGTTCTCCCGCGCCTCGTCGTCGAAGTACTGCACCGGCGGCGACTTCATGAAGTACGAGGAAGCGGAGAGGATCGGGCCGCCGATGCCCCGGTCCTTTGCGATCTTCGCGGCACGCAGGGCGTCGATGATGACACCCGCGGAGTTCGGGGAGTCCCAGACCTCGAGCTTGTACTCGAGGTTCAGCGGGACGTCGCCGAAGGCGCGTCCCTCGAGGCGGACGTAGGCCCACTTGCGGTCGTCCAGCCAGGCCACGTAGTCCGAAGGGCCGATGTGGACGTTGTCCTCGCCCAGCTCACGGTCCCGGATCTGGGAGGTGACGGCCTGCGTCTTGGAGATCTTCTTGGACTCCAGCCGCTCGCGCTCGAGCATGTTCTTGAAGTCCATGTTGCCGCCGACGTTCAGCTGCATCGTGCGGTCCAGGATGACGCCCCGGTCCTCGAAGAGCTTGGCCATCACGCGGTGCGTGATGGTTGCGCCGACCTGGGACTTGATGTCGTCGCCGACGATCGGGACACCGGCCTCGGTGAACTTGTCCGCCCACTCCTTGGTGCCGGCGATGAACACCGGGAGGGCGTTGACGAAGCCGACCTTGGCGTCGATGGCGCACTGCGCGTAGTACTTCGCGGCGTCCTCGGAGCCGACAGGGAGGTAGCAGACCAGAACGTCGACCTGCTTGTCCTTGAGGACCTGGACGATGTCGACCGGGGTCTCCGCGGACTCCTCGATGGTCTGGCGGTAGTACTTGCCCAGACCGTCGAGGGTGTGACCGCGCTGGACCGTCACGCCGGCGTTCGGCACATCGCAGATCTTGATGGTGTTGTTCTCGCTGGCGCCGATGGCGTCCGAGAGGTCGAGGCCGACCTTCTTGGCGTCGACGTCGAAAGCCGCCACGAACTCGATGTCACGCACGTGGTAGTCGCCGAACTGCACGTGCATGAGGCCGGGCACGCGGCTCTTCGGGTCGGCGTCCTTGTAGTACTCGACGCCCTGTACCAGCGAGGCGGCGCAGTTGCCCACGCCGACGATGGCTACGCGAACCGAACCCATTCCGGTTGCTCCCTGTGTTCTCGATGAGGACCTGGCACCGCAGGGCCTCATGTGGTGGTGTCATCGGACGGATCCGGCCGGGAACCACCCCGGTGCCGGGGCAGGCCGTCCGCATCTTCTGACTTCTTGTCCTGCTCTGCGGGATCCGGTGCGCGCTGATCGCGCCCGGTGCGCTCACTCTCGATGAGCTCGTTCAACCAACGGACTTCGCGCTCCACGGACTCCATGCCGTGACGCTGCAGTTCGAGGGTGTAGTCGTCCAGCCGCTCGCGGGTCCTGGCCAGAGAGGTGCGCATCTTCTCGAGGCGCTCCTCCAGCCGACTGCGGCGGCCTTCCAGCACGCGCATCCGAACGTCCCGCGACGTCTGACCGAAGAAAGCGAAGCGGACGCCGAAGTGCTCGTCCTCCCACGCATCCGGTCCGGAGTGGGCCAGCAACTCTTCGAAGTGCTCTTTGCCCTCTGCGGTCAATCGGTAGACGATTTTTGCCCGGCGCCCTGACAGTGCCGCGGCGGGCGCACCCTCCGGGGCGTCACCCGTCTCCTCGACGAGCCAGCCGCTCGCGACCAGCGCCTTGAGGCAGGGGTAGAGGGTGCCGTAGCTGAACGCGCGGAAGACCCCGAGCGAGGTGTTGAGCCGTTTTCGCAGCTCATAGCCGTGCATCGGAGACTCGCGGAGCAGGCCGAGGACGGCGAACTCGAGGATGCCGGAACGTCTGCTCATCCTCCGCCTCCTTGGCCCGGTGCGTTCTTTATCTCGTGCTGATGTATCGACTCGATACATCCAGACGATAGAACGGTGCCCCGAATGGAACAAGTGGAGGCACGGTGAACGGCGTCACATCACCAATTCGCTCTACTCAACCTGACTGATTTGGAGTGAATTTCAACACTGGGCAGGTTTTGGCGGTGCGTAGTCTGTGCGGCATGCAGACTGCCGGGAACCGTGGGCCGATATCTGGCGTCCCCGTCCTCGGTGTAGTGCGGCCCATGCCTCAGTGGTGGGCCGTGCATCGGGGGGACCTGAAGACAACTGCCGCCTTCAGGCGACGAGAAAGCGCGCCTGCCCGAGGAGTAATCGTTCCATGAGCGAGCACCGTCGCAAACCGCCACAGCCGCAAGGTGGCGGACGTGCCGCGGCCCGACGTGCCGCGCAGCAGTCAACAGGGCGTCGTGCCGCGCCCTCACGAGACTCGGCTGCCGGTCCTCCGCCCACCTCCGATCCGCATGGCCATGAACGGCCGTACGGTGGACGTGCCGAAGCCCGCAGGGCCGCGCAGCGCGGTGGTCGCCGGCGGGGTGCAGATCCCGCTGCGACGGCCGCCGGTGGTGGCTCCGGTGGCCATGGCGGTGGAGGCCGTGGAGGCCGCCGCGCCGGTGGCGGCGGGAACGGCCCCGAGGGAGGGCGAGGGCGTGGTCGCGGTAACGAGAAGCCTGGCAAGAAGCGCTTCATCGACTACCCGCGTGCCCATCGCAGCGGTTGGCGCCGCTTTGTGCCGTCCTGGAAGCAGGTCGCCAGTCTGTGCGTCGGCTTCGCCGGCCTGATCGTCGGAGCGGCCGGGGTCGCGCTGGCCCTGGTGAATGTCCCGGACGAAAACAAGGCCGCCCAGGCGCAGAACAACGTCTATCTCTGGGCCGACGGCTCGGTGATGGCGCGTGACGGTGAGACGAACCGACAGAACGTCACGATAGCTGAAATTCCCAAATCCATGCGGTATGCGGCGATTTCCGCGGAAAATGCGTCGTTCTACGACGACTCGGGTGTCGACCCCATGGGCATCGCGCGTGCCTTGGTCAACATGGCCAAGGGCGGCGAGACCCAGGGTGGTTCGACCATCACGCAGCAGTACGTCAAGAACGCCATGCTGAGCCAGGACCAGACTCTTGACCGAAAGTTCAAGGAGCTGTTCATCTCGATCAAGGTCGGCTGGCGCATGACCAAGAACGAGATCCTCCAGGGTTACCTGAACACCAGCTACTACGGTCGCGGTGCCTACGGCATCCAGGCAGCCGCTCAGGCGTACTACGGCAAGGACGCAAAGGACCTCGAACCGGACGAGGGCGCTTTCCTGGCGACCGTGCTCAAGGGGGCCAACCTGTACGACCCGGCCGGTGGTACAGGGCCGCATGCCACCCGGGAGGAGAACACCAAGCGTGCGAAGGCGCGGTGGGCCTGGATCCTCGACCGGGAAGTCGACAACGGCCATATGACGCAGGCGCAGCGGCGCACGTACCCGATCAGCAAGTTCCCCAAGCCCAAGCAGCCGAAGCCGGTGGCCAGTAAGAGCGGCCAGATCGGCTACTTGATGGACACCGCGAAGAAGTACGTGCTGAAGCATTCGCAGGATCTGAGCGAGGCCAAGTTCGACAAGGGCGGCTACACGATCCATACGACCTTCGACGAGAAGAAGACCACCCAGCTCACGGCCGCGGTGAAGAAGGTCAACAAGCGTTACATCGACGAGAAGAGGCGCGCCAAGGACAAATACGTCCAGTTCGGTGGCGCTTCTGTGGTGCCGGGTGATGGCAAGATCGTCGCGCTCTACGGCGGTGCGGGCTACGACAAGGGGCACTTCAGCAACAACGCCGACACCTATGGTGTGCCGGTCGGCTCGACGTGGAAGCCCTTCGTGCTCGCAGCAGCGCTGGAGAAGGGCACCAGTGAGAGCAACCACCAGCCGATCTCACAGGCCAGCCGGTACAACGGTGATGACCATCTCAAGGTGAAAGACGCGGAAGGCGACTTCGTCCGGAAGCAGGACGACTCGCCCTTCTACCAGGAGAACGAGAGCGCCTATCCCTGGGGTTATATCTCCTTGACCAAGGCGATGGAGCAATCCGTCAACACGCCCTTCGTCCAGCTCGCGATGGACGTTGG
The DNA here is from genome assembly GCF_044544985.1 of Streptomyces sp. NPDC053427. NCBI lineage: Bacteria > Bacillati > Actinomycetota > Actinomycetes > Kitasatosporales > Streptomycetaceae > Streptomyces > Streptomyces sp. NPDC053427. Next base: position 197,474 of record NZ_JBITYA010000010.1, read on the forward strand.
GATGAACAACGTGCGGGACATGGCACGCCGGGCGGGGATCTCGGAGGACAGCTTCGACAAGAACCTCAACCCGTCTTTTGCCCTGGGTACCTCCACGCCGAGCGCGATTCGGATGGCCGACGCCTATGCGACCTTCGCCAACCGCGGCACCCAGTACGAGCCGTACTCGGTGACCGAGCTGACGTACAAGGGCGAAAAGATGAGCGGCTTCGAGAAGCCCCGGGCGGCTCAGGCGATGAGCTCCGACATCGCCGACAACGTGACCAATGTGCTGGAAAACGTCATCAAGAACGGAACGGCGAAGAAGGCCCTCCGGCTGGGGATGCCCGCTGCGGGCAAGACCGGCACCACCGACGAGAACAAGTCGGCCTGGTTCGTCGGCTACACCAAGCAGCTTTCGACGGCCATCACGATGTTCCGTGAGGACGCGCAAAATCCGCGTCAGCTGTCGATGAATGGTGTCGGTGGCTTCGACTCGATCCACGGTGGTGCACTGCCCACCGAGGTCTGGACCGAGTACATGATGCAGGCGATGAAGGGCGTCAGCCCGGTCCCGTTCCCGACGGCCGTGCCCATCGGCAAGCGCGTGGACGAGCCGGGCATGCCCGCTCCGACGCCGACCCCCACGCCGTCGGAGACGCCTTCGGAATCCCCCTCCGAGACGCCGAGTGAGTCCGCCTCCCCGGGCGGCTCGCCGACCCCCACCCCGAGCGACACCTGCTCCAGGTGGGACATCGGCTGCGGCGGCAACGGCGGCGGTACGGGCAATGGCGGCGGCAGCGGCGGCGGACCGGGGGGTGGCCCCGGAGGCGGCACAAGTCCGACGCCCGACCCCACAGACGGTGGTGGCATCTTCGGTGGCCCCAACGGCAGCTAGCGGCAATGACCGCGCGATGTTTCACGTGAAACACGGCAACCGTTTCACGTGAAACATGGAGTCACGAAGCCCCCGACCCGGGATGACCGGGCGGGGGCTTCGCCGTATTCGGCCCAGGGCGGTACGGCAGGATGGGGCCATGACGAGCGTGCGACAGGACGAGCCTGTACGGCCGACGAAGCGGGATGAGGTGGCGGCGGCCGGGAGCGAGCTGATCGGCGGGCCGATCGGCCGGCGCGTGCTGCTCGGGACGAGTTGGCTGACGCCGGTGCGGGTCATCGCGCTGGTCGCGATCGGCGTGTTCGCGCTCGGCATGGTTCAGAAGCTGCCCTGCTACAACGGCGGATGGTTCTTCGGCGCCACGACCCAGTACACCCATGCCTGCTACTCCGACATTCCCCATCTCTACGCGGGGCGGGGTTTCGCCGATGGGCTGATCCCGTATTTCCAACGGCTGCCCGGCGACATGGAGTATCTCGAGTACCCCGTCCTGACCGGTCTCTTCATGGAGGTCGCCTCGTGGATGACCCCCCGCCCGGGAACGATTCAGGACCGCGTACCCAGTGAGCAGATCTACTGGTTGGTCAACGCCGGGATGCTGATGGCGTGTGCCGCCATCATGGCGGTCTGTGTGGCCCGTACCCACCGCCGCCGCCCCTGGGACGGACTGCTGGTCGCCCTGGCGCCCGCCTTCGCCCTTACTGCCACCATCAACTGGGATCTGCTCGCGGTCGCTCTGACCGCTGCAGGGATGCTGATGTGGTCGCGCAGCCGCCCGCTGGCGGCCGGCGTACTGATCGGCCTGGCGACCGCGGCAAAGCTGTACCCGGTGCTGTTGCTGGGTCCGTTGCTGGTGCTGTGCTGGCGCGCGGGAGCCTGGCGGGCGTACGGCAGAGCCCTCGCCGGCGCCGTGGCGGCCTGGCTCGTGGTGAATCTGCCGGTGATGATCACGCACGATGCGGTCGGGTTCCACATCCGGGAGGGCTGGGCCAAGTTCTACACCTTCAGCCAGGAGCGGCCGATCGACTTCGGCTCGCTCTGGCTACTGATCTCACAGCGGACCGGAAACCCCCTGGAGAACGCCAACACCTACGCCACGCTGCTGATGATCGTCGGCTGCGGCGTCATCGGTCTGCTCACCCTCTACGCCCCGCGCCGGCCGCGCTTCGCGCAACTCGCGTTTCTCGTCGTGGCGCTGTTCATCCTCACGAACAAGGTCTACTCGCCGCAGTACGTCCTGTGGCTGATCCCGCTCGCCGCACTGGCCCGCCCGCGCTGGCGGGACTACCTGATCTGGCAGGGCTGCGAGGTCATGTACTACCTGGGGATCTGGATGTACCTCGCCTACACGAGCAACGGCGACAAGCATCAGGGGCTGCCGCCCGAGGGCTATCAACTCGCCATCGTGCTCCACCTCTTGGGCACGCTCTACCTGTGCGCTGTGGTCGTACGGGACATCCTGATGCCGGAGCGCGATGTGGTGCGCAGGGACGGGGACGATGACCCGTCGGGCGGCGTCTTGGACCGGGCGCCCGATGTGTTCGTGCTCGGGCGGGCAGCCCACGAGCCGCGGCACGCGGCGCACTTCGTAGAGGCTCCGAAGGTGCGCTGGGGCGCCGTACGGAAGTGACCCCGGCATCGCCGCGGGTACGCATCGGGCCCGGTTGCGCAGAGGATGTCTGCGGAACCGGGCCCTTGGCGTGATGGAGGCCTGGTCAGCGGTCCACGATGCGGTCGAACTGGGTGGTGGTGTGCCGCAGGTGGGCCACCAGCTCCTCGCCGACCTGGGGCTCGGGCGCATCCCCCGGAACGAACAGGATCGACACCTGCATGTGCGGCGGCTCCGCGAACCAGCGCTGCTTACCGGCCCACACATACGGCGCCAGGTTTCGATTGACGGTCGCGAGGCCCGCTCGCGCCACGCCCTTGGCGCGTGGCATCACACCGTGCAGCGCCTTGGGGGACTCCAGACCGACGCCGTGGGAGGTGCCGCCGGCCACCACGACCAAGTAGCCGTCGGAGGCCGCCTTCTGCTGGCGGTAGCCGAAGCGCTCCCCCTTCGCGACACGGGTCACATCGAGTACCGAGCCGCGGTATTCGGTGGCCTCGTGGTCGCCGAGCCACAGGTACGTGCCGATCCGCGCCCGGAAGCGGGTCTGCGGGAACTGCTGCTGGAGACGGGCGAGCTCCTGCGCCTTGAGGTGGCTGACGAACATGGTGTGGAGCGGCAGCCGGGCGGCGCGCAGCCGGTCCATCCAGCCGATGACCTCCTCGACGGCGTCGGACCCGTCGGCGCGGTCGAGCGGCAGATGGATCGCGAACCCTTCGAGCCGGACGTCCTCGATGGCCGTGGCCAGCTTCGGCAGGTCCTCCGGCTTGACGCCGTGCCGCTTCATGCTGCTCATGACCTCGATGACGACCCGGGCGCCGACCAGGCCACCCACCCCCTCGACCGAGGAGACCGAACGGATCGCCCGGTCCGGCAGCGGCACCGGCTCCTCACCGTGCCGGAAGGGGGTCAGGACGAGCAGGTCGCCGCTGAAGAAGTCCTTGATGCGCGCCGCTTCGTAGGTCGTCCCGACCGCGAGGATGTCGGAACCGAGGCGGGTTGCCTCCTCGGCGAGGCGCTCATGGCCGAAGCCGTATCCGTTGCCTTTGCAGACCGGGACCAGCCCGGGGAACTGCTGGAGCACGCTCTGCTGGTGTGCCCGCCAGCGCGCGGTGTCGACGTAGAGAGTGAGCGCCATGGCCGGGCCCGGGACCTTTCTCGTAGCTGGGTGACTCAGGGTACGAACGGTGCGGTGGAGCTGTCGGCGGTGCGCGGGCTATCCGCGGAGCGACATCGCGATGTCGAACGCCTTCTGCATGAGCTTGTTGAGCGGGAAGTCCCACTCGCCGAGGTACTCCGCTGCCTGCCCACCCGTGCCGACCTTGAACTGGATCAGGCCGAAGAGGTGGTCGTTCTCGTCCAGAGAGTCGCTGATGCCGCGCAGGTCGTAGACCGAGGCGCCGAGCTTGTAGGCGTCCTGCAGCATCTGCCACTGCATGGCGTTGGACGGGCGGACTTCCCGGCCGATGTTGTCGGAGGCGCCGTAGGAATACCAGACGTGCCCGCCGACGACGAGCATCGTCGCGGCGGAGAGGTTCACACCGTCGTGCCGCGCGAAGTACAGGCGCATGCGGTTGGGGTCCTCGGAGTTGAGGGCGGTCCACATGCGCTGGAAGTAGCTGAGCGGCCGCGGCCGGAACTTGTCGCGGACCGCGGTGATCTCGTAGAGCCGCTGCCATTCGGCCAGATCGTCGTAGCCGCCCTGGACGACCTCGACACCGGCCTTCTCGGCCTTCTTGATGTTGCGGCGCCACAGCTGGTTGAAGCCCTTGTGGACTTCCTCGAGGGACCGGTCGGCGAGCGGCACCTGGAAGACATAGCGGGGCTGGACGTCGGCGAAGCCGGCGCCGCCGTCCTCGCCCTGCTGCCAGCCCATACGGCGCAGCTGGTCGGCCACCTCGAAGGCGCGGGGCTCGATGTGGGTCGCCTCCACCTCGCGCAGGCGCTTGACGTCCTGGTTCTGGATGCCGGACTTGATCGCCGCGGCGTCCCAGCGGCGGATGACGACCGGCGGGCCCATCTTCACGGTGAAGGCACCCTGCTGCTTGAGATGCGCCAGCATCGGCTGCAGCCAGTCCTTGAGGTTCGGCGTGAACCAGTTGATGACCGGGCCCTCGGGCAGATACGCGAGGTAGCGCTTGACCCGGGGCACCTGGCGGTACAGGACGAGGCCGGCGCCGACCAGCTCGCCGCTCGCGTCGAACCAGCCCAGGCTCTCCGACCGCCATTCGGCCTTGACATCCGCCCAGGCAGGGACCTGCATGTGGCTGGCCGCGGGCAGGTTCTGGATGTATGCCAGATGCTGCTCTCGACTGATGGTCCTCAGGGTCAAGGTCATGCGGGGCGCTCCTCGGCAGGTGTGTCCCCATTGTCGGGGCTCCGGCTCTCGCGCCGAAGCCTACTGTGACCGGGGAGCGCCCCGACTTGGCCGTGCGGGCACGGGCCCGTACGGCCCCCGATCTGTGGTGCTAACCGATGACGCCGCCGAAGAGGCCGCCGTGTGCCAGGCCGAGGTAGAAGCCGAAGGCCGATGCCCCGAGCCCGATGATCAACAGAAAGCGTTCACCTGTCGTCGACGAGATGAACTGGCCCCAGAGGCCGGTGCCGATTCCCACCAGGCCTACCCAGGAACTGAGCAGGTGCAGGCCGGGGGAGAAAGTGGCGAAGGCGGCGATCGCGCCGAGGACTACGGTCACGATGGCGAGGGTGTTCTCGACGGGATGAGCCTGGCCGTCGCTGTTGAGCAGCGAGATCAGGCTGCGCTGGGTCCTTACTGCCTGTGCCATGCGGCACCTCCGATGACAGGGCGGCGCACTGTAACGCCGCTCACACCCGTTGTGTTCCAGATTGAGGGGTGTGGCGCTCGGATTTCAACCGGAAGGCCTGAGGCGGGTACGCTGTACGGTCTGCGCCCATGTCTGTCCGGATACTCCGGCCGGGCCGGGTGCGGAACGCATCATGACCCTCCTGCCACGGAACGACCGTGGCCGCTGAGTCCAAAGGAGGTGGGTTCTACATGCGTCACTACGAGGTGATGGTCATCCTCGACCCCGATCTCGAGGAGCGCGCTGTCTCCCCGCTGATCGAGAACTTCCTCTCCGTCGTCCGTGAGGGCAACGGAAAGGTCGAGAAGGTCGACACCTGGGGCCGTCGTCGTCTCTCGTACGAGATCAACAAGAAGCCCGAGGGCATCTACTCGGTCATCGACCTGCAGGCCGAGCCTGCGGTCGTCAAGGAGCTCGACCGTCAGATGAACCTGAATGAGTCGGTCCTTCGGACCAAGGTCCTCCGTCCCGAGACCCACTGAGCGCGCAAGCGTCCAGCGGTAACCGGGTTCGAGTAGCAGCAACACCAGCAGCCAGCAGCACACCCGCCGAGAGGTTCCCCTAATGGCAGGCGAGACCGTCATCACGGTTGTCGGCAATCTTGTCGACGACCCCGAGCTGCGCTTCACCCCGTCCGGTGCGGCGGTCGCGAAGTTCCGCGTCGCGTCCACCCCCCGCACCTTCGACCGTCAGACCAATGAGTGGAAGGACGGCGAGAGCCTGTTCCTGACCTGCTCGGTGTGGCGTCAGGCGGCGGAGAACGTCGCCGAGTCCCTTACGCGGGGTACCCGCGTGGTCGTGCAGGGCCGCCTTAAGCAGCGGTCGTACGAGGACCGCGAGGGCGTGAAGCGCACGGTCTACGAGCTCGACGTCGAGGAAGTCGGCGCGAGCCTGAAGAACGCCACGGCCAAGATCACCAAGACCGGTGGTCGCGGTGGCCAGGGTGGCGGCTTCGGCGGCGGCCAGCAGGGTGGCGGTGGCCAGGGTGGCGGCAACTGGGGCGGCGGCTCCGGTGGCGGCCAGCAGGGCGGCGGCGGTGCTCCCGCCGACGACCCGTGGGCGACCGGTGCTCCTGCCGGCGGTGGCCAGCAGGGTGGCGGCGGCGGTGGCTGGGGCGGTGGCTCCGGCGGTTCCGGTGGCGGCTACTCGGACGAGCCGCCCTTCTAGGTCCGTACAGCCGGTCCGTCCGAGGCGTTGTTTCACGTGAAACAACGCCGGGGAACGGCCGGGGGCCTTGAGGGCGTCAGCACAAACTTCTTGAACTCACTGGAGAGAGACAATGGCGAAGCCGCCTGCTCGCAAGCCTAAGAAGAAGGTTTGCGTGTTCTGCAAGGAGAAGATCTCCTACGTCGACTACAAGGACACGAACCTGCTGCGGAAGTTCATCTCCGACCGCGGCAAGATCCGTGCCCGCCGGGTCACCGGCAACTGCACTCAGCACCAGCGTGACGTCGCCACGGCCGTGAAGAACAGCCGTGAGATGGCGCTGCTGCCCTACACGTCCACCGCGCGATAAGGGAAGGGTGACCGACAAATGAAGATCATCCTCACCCACGAGGTCTCCGGCCTCGGCACCGCCGGCGACGTCGTTGACGTCAAGGACGGGTACGCCCGTAACTACCTGGTCCCGCGTGGTTTCGCGATCCGCTGGACCAAGGGTGGCGAGAAGGACGTCGAGCAGATCCGTCGCGGTCGCAAGATCCGCGAGATCGCCACGATCGAGCAGGCCAACGAGGTCAAGGGCCAGCTCGAGGGCGTCAACGTGAAGCTGGCCGTTCGTGCCGGCGACGCGGGCCGTCTGTTCGGCTCCGTCACCCCGGCCGACATCGCCTCGGCGATCAAGGCTGCCGGTGGCCCGGACGTCGACAAGCGTCGCGTCGAGCTCGGTTCGCCGATCAAGACCCTGGGCGCGCACCAGATCTCCGTGCGTCTGCACGCCGAGGTCGTTGCGAAGCTCGGCGTCGAGGTCGTTGCCGCTTAATCGCAGCAGCACCGCACAGCACAACGCTGAAGGGCCGTACCCCCTCACCGGGGTACGGCCCTTCGCCGTCTCGGGCGCCGCGGGCGCGGGGCTCAGTCCACGTCCTGGGCGTGCTTGTACAGCTCGGCGACATCGTCGTCGAAGTACGCGGCATAGGAGATGTCGTCCTCGTCGCCGCCTCCTTCATGACCGCCCAGGACGCCGATGACCGTGCCGGTGTGGCTCTTGGGGTCGTAGTCGGCCAGCCAGGGACTGCCGCTGGTGCCGCCTTCGAAGTCGGTGCACTGGATGCGTAGCTGCGTGTCGCTGAACTTCGTGGTGCGGTTCTGGCAGGAGATCGGTGTGTTGCGGCTGGTGGGATAGCCGGTGATTTTGACCTCGTTGTCGAAGCCGCGGTCGATGCCGAGGGTGTTGCCGCCCAGGACGTCCTGGATCTGCTTGCCGTCCTTCTTGTCGAGTATCAGGAAGGCGACGTCGAGATCCTCGTCCTGCGATTTGGCCCAGCGGTCGTCGAGGACCACCTTCCTGATCTTCCACAGGCCGGTGGGTCCATCGCCGTCGCGGTAGTCGGGGGCGAAGACGAGATCGTTCACCGTGGTCCCGGCTTCGGCGTCGAAGGCGCAGTGCGCCGCCGTGATGAGCATGTTCCGGCCGGGGCTCTGGACCACGCTGGCGGTGCAGAAGTGGTCGCCGGATTCGTCCTTCTCGAAGACCGCGCCGACCCGGGCGTTCTGCTCGGTTCTGCGCGGGGTGTAGGCGTTGCCGTCGTCGGCCGGGGCCGTCGCGGCGGGATCCTGGTCCTGGGGATCCTGTCCCGGCTCGCCGGACTTGCCGAAACTGCTGCGGCCGCTGACGATGTTGCCGATATCGGCGTCCTCCGCGGAGTAACCCACCACAGCGGCTGCCACGATGACGATGAACGTCAGGGGCAGGACGGATTTCCTGGTGAGGGCGCGCACAGGGTCATTATCGACAGCCACTCGCGGTTACGGGACAGTTCAGCGGGAGGCCCCGGTCACAATCCACCGGCCCGATCGGGTACGGAGCTGGAGCGTCAGCATCCGCACGGTCATCATCAGCGCCATCGCCCACCACAGGGCGACAAGCCCGCCGCCAAGGGCGGGTACGGCGAGCGCCACCGGGGCGAACAGGGCCAGCGTCACGACCATCGCCCAGGCGAGATACGGGCCGTCGCCGGCGCCCATCAGGACGCCGTCGAGTATGAAGACGACGCCGGATATCGGCTGAGTGACGGCCACGACCAGGAGTGTGGTCATCAGCGGGCCGCGGACGGCGGGATCGGCGGTGAACAGGGGGATGAACACCGGTCGGGCGAGAGCGACCAGTATTCCCAGGAGGAGGCCGGAGGCGATGCCCCACTGGACCATGCGGCGGCAGGCTGCTTTGGCGCCGTCGCGGTCGCCCGCGCCGAGGTAGCGGCCGATGATGGCCTGCCCGGCTATCGCTATCGCATCCAGGGCGAAGGCCAGCAGCTGCCAGAGGGTGAGCACGATCTGGTGCGCGGCTATCTCGGCGTCGCCGAGCCGGGCGGCGACGGCGGTGGCGATCATCAGCACCGCGCGCAGCGAGAGGGTGCGAACCAGCAGTGGGACGCCGGCCTGTGCACAGGCGCGTATCCCCGCCGCATCGGGGCGGAGCGAGGCGCCGTTGCGGCGTGCGCCACGGATCACGACGGTGAGGTAGACGGCTGCCATGCCGCACTGGGCGATGACGGTGCCCCAGGCGGAGCCGGCGATGCCGAGGCCGGCGCCGTAGACCAGGCCGATGTTGAGTGCGGCGTTGGCGGAGAAGCCGCCGACGGCGACGTACAGCGGGGTCCTGGTGTCCTGGAGGCCGCGGAGCACACCGGTGGCGGCCAGCACGACGAGCATCGCGGGGATGCCGAGGGCGCTGATGCGAAGGTAGTCCGTGGCGTACGGTGCTGCGGTGCCGGATGCGCCGAAGGCTTCGACGAGCCAGGGGGCGGTGGGCAGTACGGCCGTGATGACCGCGGCGCCGAGGAGGAGGGCGAGCCAGATGCCGTCCATGCCCTGGCGGATGGCGGCGGGAAGATCGCCGGCGCCGACCCTGCGGGCGACCGCAGCGGTGGTGGCATACGCGAGGAAGACGAAGACGGATACCGCGGTGGTCAGCAGGGCGGCGGCGACGCCGAGACCGGCCAGCTGGGAGGTACCGAGGTGGCCGACGACGGCGCTGTCGACCATGACGAAGAGCGGTTCCGCGACCAGTGCGCCGAAGGCCGGCAGGGCGAGGGCGATGATCTCGCGGTCATGGCGGCGGTTGGCGCGCCGTGGCGTCGCGGGAGCCTGTGTCATGCGGGCAATCTAATCTTCCACAGGTAAGAGATGCAACCCATCAGTGATCCTTACTTTCCGCTGTGCGGAGTCGTCATCTCCGTACCGTTTGCCGTGATCTTGGGCGGGTCGCCGAAGTTTTTCTCCCCCACAGCCTATGGATGAGAAAAGGCCAGGTCAGAGGCGTGTGGATGGGGTGATTGTGTGCTTGTCCACAGTAGTTTCCCCCGGGCCGTGCACAGGATCCGGGGACTTCTCCACAGCTAGAGGCTCGTCATCCACATGGCCTGTGGATAACCAGATTGGCGGACGGTGCCCGCGGGCCTACCGTGGTCCGGCACCCGCCGCCTGTTCCGGTCCGAGACCTCGTCCGAACTCGACGCGCCGTAACCGGAGTCGGGCGACTCGATTGTCAGAGCTGTGCCGTAAGAAAGAAGAGCACAGCAAGGTCCGCGTCGCGGACGGGAGGAGGTGCCGGGGTGAGCATGCCCGAGCCCATGGAGGACCCCTGGGCGGACTCCGGTCCGAGCGACCGGCTGCCGGCCCCCCGCTCCCGTCGAGGCGAGGGAAAGGGCCGCGGCCGCGGCGACCGCCAGGACCGCGGCGACGATGACGGCGGTTCCTGGGCGGGCGGCTTCGAGCGGGTTCCGCCGCAGGATCTGGACGCGGAGCAATCGGTGCTCGGCGGCATGCTGCTGTCGAAGGACGCCATCGCCGACGTCGTCGAGGTCCTGAAGGGCGAAGACTTCTACCGCCCCGCCCACGAGCTGGTCTTCCAGGCGATCCTCGACCTGTACGCCAAGGGCGAGCCGGCCGACCCGATCACCATCGCGGCGGAGCTGACCAAGCGCGGCGAGATCGGCCGGGTCGGCGGCGCCTCGTATCTGCACACCCTCGTCCAGTCGGTACCGACGGCCGCCAACGCCGAGTACTACGCCGAGATCGTCCACGAGCGCGCCGTACTGCGTCGGCTCGTCGAGGCCGGCACGCGGATCACGCAGATGGGATACGCCGCGGACGGCGACGTCGACGAGATCGTCAACAGCGCCCAGGCGGAGATCTACGCCGTCACCGAGCAGCGGACCAGTGAGGACTACCTGCCGCTCGGCGACATCATGGAGGGCGCCCTCGACGAGATCGAGGCGATCGGCTCGCGCCAGGGACAGATGACGGGCGTGCCCACCGGCTTCACCGACCTCGATTCCCTGACGAACGGCCTGCACCCGGGCCAGATGATCGTGATCGCGGCCCGTCCGGCCATGGGTAAGTCGACCCTCGCGCTGGACTTCGCACGGGCCTGCTCGATCAAGAGCAATCTGCCGAGCGTGATCTTCTCCCTGGAAATGGGGCGCAACGAGATCGCGATGCGTCTGCTGTCCGCCGAGGCCCGGGTCGCGCTGCACCACATGCGTTCCGGCAGCATGACGGACGAGGACTGGACGCGCCTGGCGCGCCGGATGCCGGACGTGTCGGCCGCGCCGCTGTACATCGACGATTCGCCCAACCTGTCGATGATGGAGATCCGCGCCAAGTGCCGTCGGCTCAAGCAGCGCAACGAGCTGAAGCTGGTCGTCATCGACTATCTCCAGCTGATGCAGTCCGGTGGCTCGAAGCGCGCCGAGAGCCGCCAGCAGGAGGTCTCGGACATGTCCCGAAACCTCAAGCTCCTGGCGAAGGAGCTCGAGCTCCCGGTCATCGCGCTCTCCCAGCTCAACCGTGGCCCCGAGCAGCGCACGGACAAGAAGCCGATGGTCTCCGACCTGCGTGAATCCGGCTCGATCGAGCAGGACGCCGACATGGTCATCCTGCTGCACCGCGAGGACGCCTACGAGAAGGAGTCCCCGCGCGCCGGCGAGGCCGACCTGATCGTGGCGAAGCACCGTAACGGTCCTACGGCGACGATCACGGTGGCGTTCCAGGGCCACTACTCGCGGTTTGTGGATATGGCGCAGACGTGAGCGAGGCTTCTGTGGCGTCCGGGTTCTGACGCCATCTGCCGGATCGCCGTGACCACTGTCCGACGGATGAATCTTCGGACCCGGACAACTCGATGCCTGCCGAGCCATCCCGAGCGGCGGCTCGGGGCCTCGTCCTGCCGCCGGCACCATCCGGTTGGGGCACCATCTGGGACCTGGGCCGCAGGGGGACGGGGCCGGCACCTGAATGGTCGGTCTGCTCGGACGTTTCCCCTGCGACATGTGCTGAGATGGACGGAAGGGCCCCGAGGCCAGAGCAACCGCGTCGGTGAGATGAATCGGTGCCCTACAGCTTTGTGGGGTCTCAACTCGCCTGGCGTTGAAGCGGTTCACGGGGAGCCCGGTCTTTGTGCTCCCGCTCGACGGGCCGCTTTCAGACCATGCCACGTGGTGTCACGGGGAGGCCGCTCGGGAGCCGGGGGCGGCTGCCGTCTTCTTCCGGCTGAACAGGTGTTGCGTTCCTTGCGAGTTGATGCCCGGACGCCACGCAACCGCGAACGGGCCTACGCCCGGGCTCAGAAGGAGGGCAGAAAATGGGCCGCGGCGCCGAGCCTGCGGCTCGGACACCGAGGCCCATTTTCGTTACCTGCGCGACTTTCTGGCGATCACCAACCGTGGCCGTTGCAGCCCATGGACGAGCCCATCCCGGTGATCTGCCCGCCAGGAGCGCCCTCGCCGTTGAGCGCGTTGCCCAGCAGTCCGTTGAGGATCCCGACCTCGCCGAGGACATTGACATCCAAGACGTGTGCCCCACACCCACCTCCCCCGCCACCGGCGGCGTTGGCGGTGCCGGCGCCGAGGAAGCTGACGCTGCCGAGGACGGCTGCCACAACGGCGACCTTGCGAAGCTTGCGCATATCTCCTCCATTGATTGAGCGGATGCGATCTGCAAGAGATCCACTTCGTACAGTTACTGGAAGCTAATACGAAAAATCCCGCACCGCTCATCGGCGCTGGCATACGGGTCCTCCGGAGCCGGCCGGCTCGTGGCGCGCAACGCGCCGAGCTCGGACCCTCAGTGCGCCGAGGCCGCCAACGGTCACGTCGCGTGTTGCCGTCGCGGCGGGTGAAGCGATCGCCCGCCGCGTCCTTCCGTTTCTCGCCGTCGCTCACCGTCGAGGGTGGAGGGCTGGAGGGCTTGGGGAGTTGTCGGTCGGGCCGGGCTGCGCGGGTGGCTTACCTGGCCGGTTTGTGATGCTTTCGGCTGGACGCTCGGGTGAGGAGAGGGAGGGCGGCGTTGGTCGTAGGAAATGCCAACGGCCTGGAAGGGGCGGGGTATTGGACGCGAGGTGTCGTGGTGGGCCACCGCTGGGCAGCGCGATTCGAGAGGGCGCGGTGGGCAAGGCGGTGAGTTCGTGCAGTGAATGCCGCCTATTCGGCGCTGTGTTGTGGGGTCCGCGCGGGCCCTGAGCGATGCGGTCGGATGCTGGGTGCGTGATGAGCGGAAGCGGGGGCGGCGAGCAACAACCGTGTGTGTGCTGCCAGTTGTGGTTGGTGATGAATCCTTCGGGGTCGGAAAGTCTGGTGCGGTCCTACGGCCATGAGTGCGGGTGGGGTCGAGGTGTCGTTGCTCCGAGGGCTCCGCAACCGCCGCATGTGCCGACCTGCCGCAGCGCTCCACATTGATCTTGAAGCTGCCGGGGCCCACTTGGGCGAATCGAATTCCCAACAGCCCATGCCTGCCCGAAGGACGCCCTTCACGCCGTCGACCCGCCCTTCCGGGATTCGGCTTTCCGGGCCCACCACGGAGAAGAAGTCGGCAAGCGAGTGTGTAGTGCTTGCCTGGGGCCGAACTGGTGGTACGGCCATTCCGGCTACCGACGTCACCGCCCGCCGGCTCACCTCTACCGTCGGCTCGGCGGCGCGGCGCTACCGGGAGAGCGGTGCGGACGGCCGGGGCGTCCCGCCCGGTGCTCCAGCACTTACTGACGAGCCGTCGAAGCGGCTCTCCGATCGGGCGAACCGCTGACCCAGAAGGGGGCTCTCCTCGACGTCGCAGACAGGTGAGAGCGGTTGTGATGAGGGGCGATGCAGTCCCGCCCGCGTGCAGGCGCGGCCGGAGATGGCTGGGCCAGCCGCATTCCTCGCTCCGGTGCACCCGTATGAGGACGGGAGCCCTCGGCATCAGGAGAGCCACCGCCGCCCGTCCAGGGATTCCGGCCGGCAATCCCTCCCTGGCTAATCGGGCGGGCCGAGATCTTTGCGGCGAATTGTCGGCGCTGGTGGTGGCGTCGGTATCAGTAGCCGTCGCACCGCGTGTCGGGGGTGCGCATCGCTGGGACAGGGGACTGCCGCGAAATCGGGACGTCGTTCTGGCTCTTTCGGGGGAGGGCTACGGCTTGGTCGGGTGCCATCATCAAGCCGTGCGCAGAAGGATGAGCCCGCGCTTCGCCCGGGCCGCGAGACAAGGCATAACGGGCTGGAGCCATGCGTTCCTCGGCGCGATGCTGGGCGTGCTGCCGTTGGCGACCGCGATGCTGTTCGCGCCGCCGAAGTGGCCGTCGGTACTGCGAATCGTGGGCTTCACGCTTGCGCTCGCTGCGGTGATCGTGGCCATGGCCTGCCCCCGTGCGGCGCGGCGGGGCAGTGTGCAGCTGGCCAATCGGCTGCTGGGGACTGATCTGCCCGCTCCGATGAAGTCCGCGCCGGGCGAACGGCCCTGGAAACCCTGGACCAACCGGCTCCGTACGGCGGGGTGGCTGGTGCCGCATATGGCGCTGGGCGGCGTGGTCACGGCGCTGACCGGTCTGCTGCTGTTCACCGCGGTGATGTGCGCTTCGGTCCGGCTGCGGGGCGGGGGCGCTCTCGACGCCTTCGGGTGGCACCTCAAGGTGGACTCGGGCCTGTCGGGCCTGTGGGCCTGGGGCGCGGCCGTCGGGTGTCTGGCGATGGCGGTGGCGGTCCCCACCGGGGCGGCGGCCGTGCTCCGGCTGCTCGCGCCGGTCTTCCTCGACCACCACCCCGCAGAGCGGCTGGCCGCCGTCGAGGAGCAGATGCAGCAGCTGGCCCAGCGCAATCGACTGGCTCAGGAACTGCACGACTCCATCGGCCACACCCTTACGGCGTCCACGATCCAGGCGGCCGTGGCGGGAGAGTTGATGGAGCGCGACCCGGTTGCGGCACGCCGGGCCCTCACCAGCATCGAGGAGACTTCCCGGGCCGCGATGGACGACCTCGACCATGTGCTCGGAGTCCTGCGGGAGGCCCAATCGCCCAGAGCACCGCAGCCCTCGCTCGGCGAGCTGGACTCTCTGGTGGAGCGGGTGCGGCGGGCCGGAGCCGAGGTGTGCGTCGAGACCCTGGGTGCGGTGGACCGGATACCTGCCACCGCCTCGCGGGAGGCGTACCGGATCGTCCAGGAGGGGCTGACCAACGCCCTGCGCTACGGGACGAAGAAGGGGATCGCACTGAGCGTCACCGTCCAGGACGGCTGGCTGGTGGTGGAACTCACCAACCCCGTTGATGCGGATGCCGGTTGCCTTCGGCCGGGTGAGCGTCGGGGGAAGGGGCTCGGCCTGGCCGGGATCGCGGAGCGGGTGCGGTTGCTGCGCGGCGAGGCATTCACCGGAATGGTGCCGGGCAAGGGCGACGAGGGGGAGGAACAGGGCGGCGGACGCTGGCGGCTCCTGGTGCGGATTCCGCTACCGTCGGCGCCATGAGCAGCGCGCACACCGCCGGCACCGCGAATGGCGCCCCGGCCGGCCCGGATACGGCCCCGGACGCGCTGCTGAACGTGCTCATCGCCGACGACGAGGAGCTCACCCGTACCGGGCTGCGGGCTCTGCTGTCCGCCAAACCCGACCTGGAGGTCGTCGGCGAGGCCGCCGATGGGGCGGAGGTGCTTCCCCTGGTCGTGCGGCTGCGGCCGGACGTGGTGCTGATGGACGTACGGATGCCCCGGCTGGACGGGATCGAGGCCACCCGGCGTTTGCGGTCCGAGCTGTCCGACCCGCCCAAGATCATCGTGATCACCACGTTCGAGAACGATGAGTATGTCTACGACGCCCTGCAGGCCGGAGCCAGCGGCTTTGTCCTCAAGCGCGCCCCGGCACGGCAGATCGCGCAGGCCATCCGGCTGGTCGCCACGAGCGACAGCGTGCTGTTCCCCGAGGCCGTGCGGCGGCTGGCCACCAGCCGGCCCGTGCGCCGCGAATCCGCCCGGAAGGTGGACGCGCTCACCCACCGGGAGACCGACATCCTGCGGCGGATGGCGAAGGGCCTGACGAACCAGGAGATCTCCACCGAGCTGATCGTGAGCGTGGAGACCGTGAAGACGCATGTGGGCAATGTGCTGGCCAAGCTCGGGGCCCAGAACCGTACCCAGGCGGTCATCCTGGCGTATGAGACGGGGCTGGTGGGGCTCGGGGCAAGCGGCCCGTGAGGGGACGCCCGGTGTTCGCCGGACCCGGGGCGTGCCTCCCCCATGCCGTAAACGGTCTTCCGCGGCTGGGCCTTTGACCTTCAGGCAGGTTGAAGCCCGACAATCCCGCTCATGGACGAGGACGAAGAGCTGTTGGGCATCGGCGCATTCGCGCGGCGGGTGGGGCTGACGCCGAGCGCGCTGCGGTTCTACGACGACTGCGGCGCGCTGCGGCCGGCCCGGGTGGATGCGGCGACGGGGTACCGGTACTACGCGGCGGGCCAGGCGGCCCGCGCTGTGCGGCTGCGCCGGCTGCGGGCGGCGGGACTGCCGTTGGTGGATGTCGCGGTGGTGCTGGACGGTGCTCAGGACGCGGCGCGGGACGTGCTGCGGGCGCATCTGGAGCGGACGCGGCGTACGGCGGACGAGGCGCAGGCGGTGGTGGAGGGCTTCCTGCGGGAAGCGGCGGGGGAGGCGGGGGGACGCTGGGCGCGGGCCCGGGTCGATGGGGCCGAACTGGCCGGTGCGGTGCGGCAGGTGGCGCCCGCCGCGGCGGTGGGGGCGGCGCACGAGGAGTTCCCGGTGCTGGGGTGTGTGCTGCTCGAACTCGTCGATGGCGAGGTGCGGCTGGTGGCCACGGACCGCTATCGACTGGCCGTGCGGGTGCTGCGGGCCGCGGCCTTCGAGGGCGGGCCGCGCACGATGCTGATCGAAGCGGAGGCGGCGCGGGGCCTGGCGGAGTGGGCCGTACGGCAGATGACGGTCGAGGTGGAGTGCGGGGCGGATGCGGTGCCTACGGAGGGGGCGGCGGAGGCGGCGGGGTTCAGGCTTCGGAGCGCCGTCGGGGGCGAGCTCTGGGAGCCACCGCGGGAGCAAGGTCGGCACCCGGCCCCGGATCCCGATGCTTTCCCGGACTACCGGCTGATGCTGGAGGGGCTGGAGACCGGGCGGTACCGGGTCATCGTCGACCGGAGCCGGCTGAGGGATGCGGTTGCCGGACGGAGCGGTGCGGTAACTCTCGTGGCGGGCACGGTGTGCGGCGGCCAGCAGGAGCTCGAGGTGACGGGCGGGGAACGGGAGCCGGTCCGGCTGCCGGCGGTGTTTCACGTGAAACATGGGGCCGTGAAACATGGCGTGGTGCCGCGGATCGCCTTTGATCCGGCGGTTCTTGTGCCCGCGCTGGAGGTCGGGGTGGGGCCCGATGTGCTGCTGGAGATCGTCTCGGCGGACCGGCCCGTCGTGGTCCGTTCAGCCGACCAGGGGAGCTTTACGACGTTGGTGATGCCGGTGAGCGAGCGGGCCGGTGTCCGTACGCATGGAGGTCGCACCGATGGCTGACGAAGGGAACCGGGGAATGGATCCGGATCTGCCGGTCGTGCGGCTGTGTGTGGCGGGAATGGAGGCCGAGGCGGACGGGCGCGCCGATGCGGCGTACGAACTCTTTCGGCAGGCCTGGGACGTGGCCCGTGACGACTACGAGGCGTGTATCGCCGCGCACTACCTCGCCCGGCACCAGAGCTCGCCCGAGGAGACGCTCCGCTGGAACCAGGAGTGTCTGGACCGGGCCGACCTGGTGGCGGACGAGCGGGTGCGGGGGTTCTACCCCTCGCTGTACGTGAACATGGGGCGGGCGCACCAGGAGCAGGGACAACCGGCCCTGGCGTACGGGTACTTCGTACGGGCCGCCGAGCGGGTGGGTGAGCTGCCTGAGGGGCAGTACGGCGACTGGAATCGGTTCGCGATCGGCGAGGGGATACGTGATACGGCGCCGGAGGCGGCAAATATCGAGACGGGGAACGGCCCCTCGGAGGGCACTTCTCCGGCACTGCGGTCACTCGGGGAAGACGTCGATACGCGTATCCGGGAGCTGCTGTCGCGGTGGTGTGCGCGGGCCGATCTCATGGCGCTGGGACTGACGCTGCCGGCCTACCTCGGATACCTGGGGACGGACGAGGACCGGATACGGCTGCGGGCCGCGCTGCACATGGTCCATTCGGCGCGCCGGCTGCCGGAGGAGGAACAGGCGGCGCTCGGTGCGGTGATCGGGGCGGCTGCACTGCGGTGACGACGAGCGACGGGGTCGCAATGGTCTCGCGTGTCGGGCGGTGATCGCGAGAGGGTGAGCGACGGTGGGCAGGAGCCCGCCGCCCAGCCGCATCAGCCGCACCGGCCGTTGAGGAGCACGATGACCACCGCCGCGTCCGCCACGTCCCAGCAGCCCGAGTCGCGGGAGTCCGGGAGCAATGACCCGGAAACCCAGGAGACCGAAGCCCTGCCCGAACCGCGCGCCGGCGAGCCGGGACCGGCGGCAATCCGGGCGGGGACGGCCGACACCGGCGAGGCGTATGCCGAGCTGATGCCGCAGACGCGGCGGGCGTTGCTGCGCCGGCTGGCGGTCGGGCAGGCCGAGGGGCGGGCACCGTCGATGATGGGCGCGGTCGTCCGCGAGGGGCGGGCGGTGTGGACGGGGGCCCGGACCTCGGTGCCCGGGGAGGTCCCGCACGCCGATGTGCAGTACCGGATCGGTTCCCTCACCAAGACGTTCGTCGCGGTGATGGTGCTGCGGCTGCGGGACGAAGGGCTGCTGGATCTGGCGGACCCGATCGGTCGGCACCTGGAAGGCACCCCGGTGCCGGAGGCGACGGTCGCTCAACTGCTGGCGCACAGTTCGGGGCTGGCGGCGGAGGCGCGGGGGCCGTGGTGGGAGCGGACCGCGGGTGAAGTGCGGCCCGAGCCGGCGGATCTCTTCGGCGAACGGCCGCAGCGCCTGCCGGCCGGACGGCGGCATCACTACTCCAACCCCGGCTACGCCCTGCTCGGTGCGCTCGTCGAACGGCTGCGGGGCGACGAGCCGTGGGGTGAGGTGCTGCGGCGCGAGGTGCTGGAGCCGCTCGGAATGGCGCGGACGACGCTGCTGCCGCAGATGCCGCACGCGGGCGGCTGGGCGGTGCACCCGTGGGCCGATGCGATGCTGCCCGAACCGGCCCAGGACACCGGGCTGATGGGCCCGGCAGGCCAGCTGTGGTCCACGCTGGAGGACCTGTGCCGGTGGGCGGCGTTTCTGCTGCGGGGCGATGAGCGGGTGCTGAGCGCGTCGAGCGTGGCCGAGATGCGGGCCCCGGCGGTGCCGCCCGAGGGGGACGGCTGGGAGGCGGGCTACGGCCTGGGGCTGCAGCTCGTACGGACGAATCCGCGGCGGACGGGCGGCGGCGCGGGGGTGCCCGGCGGGCGTCTGCTGGCGGGGCACACGGGATCGATGCCGGGATTTCTGGCGGCCCTGTGGGTGGACGTCGAGGAGGACGTCGCCGGCATCGCACTGGCCAACTGCACCTCGGGGCCCGCAGTCGGCGGGATCGCGGCCGACCTCCTGGAGATCGTGGCCGAGCGCGAACCGCGGATTCCGGAGCCCTGGCGCCCGTTGACCGGACCGCTCGACCACGATCTGCTGGCGCTGACCGGGCCCTGGTACTGGGGTGCGCGTCCGTTCGTGCTGAGGCTGACGGCGGGGCGCGGACTGGAGCTGGCGCCGCTGTCGGGCCCCGGCCGCGGCTCGCGCTTCCGGCCGGAGCCGGACGGCAGTTGGACCGGCTTGGACGGCTACTACGCGGGCGAGACGCTGCGCGCGGTGCGGGCGTCGGACGGCTCGGTCAGCCATCTGGACCTGGGGACCTTTGTCTTTACCCGTGGGCCGTACGAGCCCGCCGGGCCCGTGCCGGGCGGGGTCGATGAGGAGGGCTGGCGGGTCTGAGCGGGATGGCGGGACCGGGCTGCGGGCCCGGGGCCCTTCAGCGGGGGTGTGACGGGCGGACGTACAGTCGAGCGAGATGTCAGGAGCCGCACCGGATCGCGCGGCTCGCTACCGCTGGAAGGCCCTGTGACTGCCGTGTCTGACCCGACCGCGAACCCCGCTGCCCCGGACCTGCTCGACCTGCCGCCGCTCACCGCCGCCCACTTCGCGCGGATCGAGGACAAGGTCGCCGGACTGATGGGCACCCGTTGCGATGTCGTGGCGATGCAGGGAGAAGCGTTGCTGCCCCTGGAGGCCTGCATCCGCTCGGCCGTACGGCCCGGCAGCACCGCGCTCAACATCATCACCGGCCCGTACGGCGAGACCTTCGGCGGATGGCTGCGCTCCTGCGGCGCCGAGGTCGTCACCATCACGGCGCCGTTCACGGGCGCGGTGAGCCCCCAGCAGGTGGCGGACGCGCTGTACGAGCACCCCGAGATCGACTTTGTGAGTCTGGTGCACGCCGAGGCGGCGACCGGCAACACCAACCCGGTCGCCGAGATCGGTGCCGTGGTGCGTGAGCACGGGGCGCTGCTGATGCTCGACGCGGTCGCCTCGGTCGGTGCCGAGCCGCTGCTCACCGATGAGTGGGGCGTGGACCTGTGCGTGATCGGTGGGCAGAAGGCGCTGGCCGGACCGGCCGGGGTCTCCGTGGCGTCGGTCAGCGCCCGTGCCTGGGAGCGGATCGTGGCCAATGAGCAGGCGCCGCGGCGCTCCTACCTCTCGTTGCGGGACTGGAAGGAGCGCTGGATCGATGGCGGCCGTACCGCCCTGCCGCACGCCCCGGCGCAGCTGGAGATGCTCGCCCTCGAGCAGGCCGTGGACCGTATCGAGGCGGAGGGACTGGAAGCGGTCATCGCGCGGCACCGCGCGGCGGCCGCGGCGGTCCGGGCGGGCGTACAGGCGCTGGGCGGTCCGGTGCCGTATGTGATCCGGGACGAGGATGCGGCACCGGCCGCGACGACGCTGCGCGCGCCGCAGAGCCTGGATGCCCGCGAGGTGGTGTCCGCCGCGCTCGCGGCCGACCGCTCTGTTCCGGTGCAGGCCGCCGCGGGCGCGCTGGCCAAGGAGATGATCCGGGTGAATCACTACGGTCGCGCCGCGGACCGGGGCGTGGTGCTGGCGTCACTCGCGGCGCTGGCCGTCGGTCTGCGGGCGCTGGGCGCCGACGTGGACGAGGCGGCGGCCGCCGGGGCAGCGGGCGCGGCATGGGACGAGGCGGTCGCCGTGCGCTGAGGGGCGTGGGGCGTAGCTGACGTCGGCCCGGGCCGACGGAGGCGGCGGTTGGGGCCCTGTTTCACGTGAAACCGAGCGTTTCACGTGAAACAGGGCCCCTTCGCTTTGGCCGGCGCCGCGCCCCGCCCCGCGACCCGGCGCGGCCCTCCACACCCCACCTTCCAGGCCCCTCATAGAATCGGAATGAACGGCCCGGTTGACGTCCCGGCGTGCTCGACGCCGGACCCGGGCGATCCGAGGAGACTGACGGATGACGGACGCCGGGGCGGCTCCCTCGCGTGCGGATGCCCGGCGCAATCGCGCGCTGGTGCTCCAAGCGGCCCGATCCGCCTTCGAGGAACAGGGGTTGGGCGTCCCGATCGGGGAGATCGCACGCCGTGCCGGTGTGGGCGCAGGGACCGTGTACCGCCATTTCCCGTCCAAGGAAGCCTTGTTCAGGGCGTCGATCGTGGACCGGATGCAGCTCTTCACCGATACGGCAAGGGACTTGGCCGATGCCGAGGACCCGGGCGGGGTGTTCTTTCGCTACTTGGCGTCGGTGGTGCGGCTCGCTGCGCAGAACAAAGCGCTGTGCGACGCGCTGGAGGCGTCGGGCGCCTCGGGTTCGGAGGTGCCGCCGGGGCCCGAGCGGGACTTCGCGGAGGCCCTGGGCGTCCTGGTGGTGCGCGCTCAACAGGCGGGAGCCGTAAGGCCAGACGTGGAATTGGGCGATGTCCGTGCGGTGCTGGTCGGGTGCATGGCGATGGAGCGCAGGCGGTCCGGCGCAGGGGGTGCGGCGGGGGCGCCGGGCCGGATGGCGGCGTTGATGTGTGACGGGTTGCGGGCGAGCCGTACCGTAACGAAACTGCCGACGGTGGCGCCCGGACGTAACGAAACGCGGTGCGAGATGTGTGCGGGGCCGGTCGCGGCGGCCCCGACCGGCCGGCCCGCGCGCTACTGCGGTGCCGCCTGCCGACAGAAGGCGCACCGGGCACGGGCACGGGAGCGCGCCGCCCGCTCCCGGTAGCGCCGCGCCGTCCTGCGGTCCAGAAGCTCCGGCCCAGAAGAGCCTCTCGGCCGGAGCTTCTCGACCCGAGAGCGTCTCAGAGCACCAGCTTGAAGCCCAGGTGGGAGGCTTCGAAGCCGAGGCGCTCGTAGAAGCGGTGGGCGTCGATACGGGTCGCGTCGGAGGTGAGCTGCACCAGGGAGCAGCCCTGTGCCCGGGACTCCTCGATCGCCCACTCGATGAGCCGGGTGCCCAGGCCGCCGCCCCGCTCGTCGGCGTGGATCCGTACGCCCTCGACGATCGAGCGGGTCGCGCCGCGCCGGGAGAGGCCGGGAATGACGGTGAGCTGGAGGGTGCCGACCGTTCGGCCGCCGCGGACCGCGACCAGCAGCTGCTGCTGGGGATCCGCGGCGATCGCCTCGTACGCGGCGCGGTACGGAGTCAGGTCGTCCGGCGACTCACGGGCGGCGCCCAGCGGGTCGTCGGCCAGCATCGCGATGATGGCGGGCAGGTCCGCCTCGGTCGCACGGCGTATCTCGATATCGCTCATGGGCGCGACCCTATGCGCGCCCATCCGGCGGCTGTTGTGCGAGTCCGCGTTACGCCGACGGCGCGAGCGTCTCCACGGCCGTGACCAGCGGCGCCAGCTCGGGGCGCTTCGCCGCGTCCTGGAGGGCCTCGCGCAGCGCGCTGTCGTGCGTCGGCCGGGCCTCTTCCAGGAGCGCGAGGCCGTCCGGAGTGACGTTGGTGTAGATGCCGCGCCGATCGTCCGCGCACAGATAGCGCTCCAGCAGCCCCCGCTCCTCGAGCCGGGTGACCAGCCGGGTGGTGGCGCTCTGGCTGAGTACGACGGCGTCCGCGACCTGGTGCATCCGCAGATGGCCGCCCGGTCCGCTGTGCTGCTCGCTGAGCACATTGATCACCGAGAACTCACGGACGCTGAGGTCGTGCTTGGCCTGGAGCGCGCGCTCGATGTGCGACTCGATACGGCCATGCAGGGCGGAGAGCGCGCACCAGCCCTGGGCGAGCGAGCCGCCGGGCGCCCCGTCGGCCGCTGCCTGCGGCATCGCGTGCGTCTGCTGCGTCATCGGAGACCTCCTCATGGGTCGTACGAACCAGGATAGGACACGTGCGAAATAGCCCGCGCTTGCAAGTAGCCCGCGTCTGCAATTATTGTCGACGCTCGTAAGGGACGGACGCAATCATTTGAAGGGATCCGTCATGCCTCTCGCACTCCTGGCGCTCGCCATCGGCGCCTTCGGGATCGGAACGACCGAGTTCGCGGTCATGGGCCTGCTGCCCGACATGGCGGCCGGCTTCGGCGTCTCCATCCCGCTCGCCGGTTATGCGACCACCCTCTACGCCATGGGCGTGGTGGTCGGAGCGCCGCTGATGACCGCGCTCGGCACGCGGTTCACCCGCAAGCAGATGCTGACGCTGCTGATGGGCCTGTTCATCGTGGGCAACCTGCTGACGGGCCTGGCCCCGAACTTCGGACTCATGCTGGCCGGGCGGATCGTCGCCGCATTCACGCACGGCGCATTCTTCGGCATCGGCGCCCTGGTGGCCGCCGACCTCGTCGCGCCGCAGAAGCGTGCCGCCGCCATCTCGATGATGTTCAGCGGCCTCACCATCGCCAATGTCGTCGGCGTACCGGCGGGCACCATGCTCAGCCAGCAGTTCGACTGGAGGACCACGTTCTACGCCATCGCCGCACTCGGCGTGCTCGCCCTTCTGGGCGTCGTCAAGCTCGTCCCCGCGCACTCGGCGAAGGCGGCCTCGCGCATCGGCAGCGAGCTCGCGGTCTTCCGTAACCCGCAGGTCGGCCTCGCGATGCTGATGACGGTCCTCGGCTTCGGCGGCGTCTTCGCGGCCGTCACCTACCTCGCCTCGATGATGACCGAGGTCACCGGCTTCGCCCCGTCCTCCGTCATCTTGCTGACGGCCGTCTTCGGCCTCGGCATGGTCGGCGGAAACCTGATCTCCGGCCGCTTCACCGATCGCGCCATGATGCCGATGCTGTACGTCGCGCTGACGGGCCTGGCGCTGGTGCTGGCCGCGTTCACCTTCACCGCGCACGACAAGGTGGCCGCCACCATCACCGTCGCGCTGATCGGCTTCTTCGGCTTCGCGACCGTACCGCCGCTGCAGAAGCGGGTGATGGACCAGGCAGCCTCCGCCCCCACCCTCGCCTCGGCGGGCAACATCGCCGCCTTCAACTTCGGCAATGCGCTGGCCTCTTGGCTCGGCGGGATCGTCATCTCGGCCGGACTCGGCTACACCGCCCCCAACTGGGTCGGCGCGCTGATGACCGTCGCGGCGCTCGGCGTGGCGATCTTCGCCTCCGCGCTGGAGCGGCGCACGGGGAACCGCGGCCAGGTGGTGGCCGCCGGCGGGACCGCCGGCGTCGCCGACCGGCCGGTGGCCAACCAGGCGGTCTAGCCGACGAGATACACCGAAAACACATCCGGCACTTGAGGAACTCGAGGCCGTCAGCGAGGCCCTTGACGAGCCCCTCGAAGAGCCCATAGTTCCTCAATCCCACCAAACCACCCACCACACCGCGTCACCGCACACCTCTCAAGGAGCACCACCCCATGAGCACCCCCACCCCCGTCCCCACCGTCCGCCCCCTCACCACCCGCGACGCCGATGCGCTCATCGAGGCCGCCGTACGGGCCGCCGGCGGCCTCGGCGTACAGGGCAGCGTCACCGTGCTGGACGCGGGCGGCCACCTGCTCGGCTTCCGGCGGGACGACCAGGCGGTGTTGATCTCCGGGGAGACCAGCACCCGCAAGGCGTACACCGCGCTCCAGTTGGACACGCCGACCGCAGACCTCATAGATCTCGTACGGCCCGACGGGCTCTTTCACACGCTGCCCACCGCACTGGACCGACCGCTGCTCTTCATCGCGGGCGGGGTGCCGCTCCACCGGGACGGCCGGCTGATCGGCGCGCTCGGCTTCGGCGGCGGCGCCCCGGAGCAGGACCACCGGATCGCCGTTGCGGCGACGGCGGAGGCGGCGCTCGCCTGAGGGCCGGGGTTCCACTAGGCCGACTGCGCCCGACGGCGTAGTCGGCCGCCGCGCTTGGTCGGCCCCCAGGGCTTGAGGACGGAGATGGCGGTGATGAAGACGTACGTGGCCGTGGCGACCGACGGTGCGACGAGGAGGCCGATGTCGGGCGTCGGGGTGCCCGCGGCGGCCTGCGCCGCAAGGTGGTCGATGCCCGGCCGGAGCGAGAACACTGACAGCAGCACGGTGATGAGGGTCAGCCAGAACTTGACATAGACCCAGCGGTGCCGGGCCAGCCCCCATGGCGTACCGAGGGACAGCACCAGCCCGCTGACCAGGGCAATCAGCGCGACCGGGAGGACCAGCCAGTCGCCGAAGATCTTCATCGCACGGTAGGAGACCGCGGCCAGATCGGGGGAGGCGGTCGTGTAGCCGGTGATGCTCAGGGCGAGCAGGCCGAGCGTGAGCCCGAGCCAGCCGACGGAGACGGCGACATGGACGACGAGGAGGGCCCGGCGCGCAGGCCGGCGGAGCTGTGGCATGCCTTCCACGGTGGCGGGCGGGACCGCGCGTCACATCTGGCGGCGGGAGTATCCCCGGGTACGCGGCGTTGAGTACGGCGCCTGTGGCCGCCGTGTGCGTGTGACCTTGCGCCCTGTGGCCGGTGCGCGGGTGGCCGTGCACGTGTGGCCTGCACGTGTGGCCTGCACGTGTGCCGTCCCGCGCCCGCGCGTCGGGGCCTGCGCCTGTTGCCCGTGCGGGTTCACCTTCGCGTGAGCGGTGAGCCCGGCCGTCGCACGGGATCACCGCCGACGTACCCTCCCACGCATGACCAAGCTGCACCTGTTCGACATGGACGGGACCCTGCTGTACGGGTCCGCGGCCGCCGTCGAGATCTCCCGGCAGCTCGGGCTGGACCGGGAGATAGCCGAGCTGGAGCGCGGCTTCGCGGCGGGCGAGCTGGCACCGGCGCGGTTCGCGCAGCTGGCGGCCGATCTCTGGGCCGCCGAGCTGACCGAACCTCGCCTCGCGGCGGCATTCGACAACGCGCCCTGGCTGGCCGGAATTCGGGAGGTCTGGGCGGACATTCGTTCACGTGGCGAACGATGCGCGGTGATTTCGCTGTCCCCGGACTTCTTCGTCGAGCGGCTGTTGCCCTGGGGCACCGATGCGGCGCGCGGTTCGCGCTGGCCCGCGGTGCCGATCCGTCAGCCGGTGGAGCCGGCCGGCATCCTCACCCCGGAGGCGAAGGTGCGGGTCGCGGATGAACTCTGTGCGGAGTACGGGCTGACCCGTGCCGACTGCGTGGCATACGGCGATTCGGTGTCGGACACCGACCTGTTCGCGGCGGTTCCGGTATCGGTGGCCGTAAATGCGGATCACCATGTCGGTGACGTCGCCTCATATGCGTATGTGGGTCGCGATCTGCGCGAGGCATACGAACTGGTGCGTACTGGCCAGTAATTCGGAGCTTTCTACGGCGGCATTCGTCCGTGGTATGTGCGGAAAATGCCCTCTGTGGGGAGTGTCACTGTTATCGAGGGGGGCGCGCTGAGTGTTCCCAGATCGGGGCTTGTGGTTTCAACCGGTGCCGGTATGGTCGAGTCCGGCTTGGCGGGGGTGAGGGCTTCCGCGGGCCCGCGAGGGGCGTGCAAGCCCGCCAGCCTACCGGCTAAGCGGCCCGCGACGACCGAACTTCCGGCTATTTGTCCGTTGTGGTGAGCCGGGGTGCCATGCTGCTGAGACGGTATCCGCGTCGATTGTTGCAGGGAAGTGAAACTTGTCCGCTTTGGAGGGTGTTGCCGGAATAGCTTGAACTGATGAAGGATTCCGGGGCAGGGCGGGGGAATTCCGGGCAGTTCCGATCAACGGAAGTGCGAAGACAACCGAAAGACGTTCGAGGCGAGGCAAACCATGGACGCTCCGACCACCACATCGGCCGACAACGGCTCTTCTGGCGGCAGCAGTGGCAATTGGGGTTGGTTCACTCCGCCGTCGAAGAAATCCCACGAAGAAGCGCAGGATCCGCAGCACCATCAGGACGGTCCGGGCGGCCAGGACGACCGAAGCGGTCACGGCACGCAGGGCGATACCGGTGGTCGGGAGGAGCGGGACGGCCGGATACCCAGTCGGCCGGTCAATCCGATCAGACCGGTAGGCACCGCCGCCGAACGTGAGCGCGTCCCCGAGCCGCGGCAGGAGCCGCAGGCACGCCAGGAGCCGCAAGCGCCGCAGGACTCCCAGCCGCTCCAGATGGCACAGCCGCTCCACGAGGCACCCACGAGCCAGGAGCCGCAGTCGTTCCCGGAGCCGCGGCCGTTTCCCGGGTCGCAGTCGTTCCCGGAGCCGCGTCCGTTTCCGGGGTCGCAGCCGTACCCGGAGCCGCGGCCGTTCCCAGGATCGCAGCCGTACCCGGGGACGCAGCCGCACCAGGAGCCACGGTCCTACCGGGAGCCCGAGCCCGTACACGAGTCGGCGCACGCCACACACGCCGCACACGCCACCGCGGAACCGGCCGCCGAGCCCGCCCCCCGCTCCTTCTTCACTCCCCCGGCGCGCCAGGCCGAGCGGCAGGAGGAACGGCAGGACCCCGAGCCCCGCCCCGCCGCGGAACCCACCCTCGACGCGGTGGAAGCGGCCGCCTCCACCGCACCTCCCGCCTCCCCCGACGCGATTCTCATCCGTCGCACCATGGCGGAGATCGAGCCGGTCGCCGACAAGGTGACCTCGTACTTCTATGCGCTGCTTTTCGTCCAGCACCCCGATCTGCGGGCGCTGTTCCCCGCCTCGATGGACACTCAGCGCGACCGGCTGTTCAAGGCGCTTCTCACGGCCGCCAAGCACGTCGACGACGCCGACATCCTCACCGAGTACCTCTCCCACCTCGGGCGGGGCCACCGTAGATACGGCACCCTGCCCGACCACTACCCCGCGGTCGGCGAGTGCCTGCTCAACGCGCTCTCGCGGTATGCGACGTCCAGTTGGAGCGAGGAGACCGAGGCCGCGTGGGTGCGCGCGTACACCGCGATCTCGCAGATCATGATCGACGCGGCCGCCGAGAACGAGGCGATCGCCCCCGCCTGGTGGCAGGCCGAAGTTGTCTCGCACGAGCTGCGGACGCCCGACACCGCCGTGGTGACGGTCCGTCCCGACCAGCCGTACCCGTTCCTCGCCGGGCAGTACACCAGCCTGGAAACTCCCTGGTGGCCTCGGGTCTGGCGGCACTACTCGTTCGCCTCGGCGCCCCGCTCCGACGGTCTGCTGTCGTTCCACGTGAAGGCGGTTCCGGCGGGCTGGGTCTCCAATGCGATGGTGCACCGCGCCCGCCCCGGTGACGTCATCCGCCTCGGCGCCCCGGCCGGCTCGATGACCGTCGACCACTCCACCAGCAACGGCCTGCTGTGCGTCGGCGGCGGTACCGGCATCGCGCCCATCAAGGCGCTGATCGAGGATGTCGCCCAGCGCGGCAGCCGACGCCCCGTCGAGGTCTTCTACGGCGCCCGAAGCGACCATGGCCTCTACGACCTCGACACCATGCTGCGCCTGGAACAGAGTCACCCCTGGCTCTCGGTGCGCCCGGTGGTCGCCACCGGGTCGGTGCGCGGCGCGTCGAACGGCGTCACCGGGCAACTTCCCGACGCCGTCCGCCAGCACGGC
Source organism: Streptomyces sp. NPDC053427 (assembly GCF_044544985.1). Taxonomy (NCBI): domain Bacteria; kingdom Bacillati; phylum Actinomycetota; class Actinomycetes; order Kitasatosporales; family Streptomycetaceae; genus Streptomyces; species Streptomyces sp. NPDC053427. The sequence continues at coordinate 226,096 of NZ_JBITYA010000010.1, forward strand.
CCGTTCCGGGAATACGACGCCTACCTTTCCGGGCCGCCCGGACTGATCCGCAGCGGCGTGGACGCGTTGATAGGGGTCGGCATTCCATCCGACCGCATACGGCATGACTCCATAGAAGAGCTGGTCCCGGCAGGAGATTGAAGTCTTGGCAGCACAGGGCGAATACGGTCGGACAGGGGACGAACCGGGCATGCGTGGGGAGCGTCCCGGGAGCGACGGCGAGCACTTGGTGCAGCAAAGACTCGGTACGACGGAGCGTGCCGACCGCTTCTACGGGGACCAGGTCCTGGACCATCTCAACGTCCGGATGCGGGAGTTCGTGGTTCGGCAGGAGATGTTCTTCCTGGCCACGGCCGACCGCCACGGCGAATGCGACTCCACCTTTCGCGCCGGGCCGCCCGGATTCATCCAGGTGCTGGACGAGCGGACGCTGGCCTACCCGGAATACCGGGGCAACGGCGTCATGGCGTCCATCGGCAACATCTCGGAGAATCCGCAGCTGGGCATCCTGATGATCGACTTCACCCGGGACCGCATCGGGCTGCACATCAACGGTCGGGCCCGGGTGGTGCTGGACGAGGAGATGCGGGCCGCCCGCCCCGGCCTGCCGGTCGACCCGGTACCCGGCCGGCGCGCGCAGCTGTGGGTGACGGTTGAGGTCGAAGAGGCGTACATCCACTGCGCCAAACACATCCCGCATCTGCAGAAGGTTCCGGCACAGGCGCGTGGGGCGCGGGCCTGGGGAACGGACGACTTCAAGCGCAAGGGCGGCGACTTCTTCGACGCCGCGGCCGAGGCGACGGAGCGCCCACCCTTCCAGCGCGCGGAGCACAAGAACCCGCACTTGCGGGGCGGGCTGCACGAGGACACGTACGAACGACGCGCAGACACGTACGAAGGGCACGCAGACACATACGACCGGCACCCGGTCGCTTACGAACGCCACGCTGATCCCTACGAACGGCGCGTCGGCGCGTACGAACGCCACGAGGACGTCTTCGAGGGCGAGGTCGGGCCCGAGCGGCCGGCGGTCGGGCCGATGCGGCCCAGCTTTGCGGAGCAGCTGAACGGGGAATTCCTCGACCGGGTGGAGCAGGTGCTGGCGCGGGCGCAGCCGAGGCGGCCTGCGGAGGAGGACCCCGAATTCCGTGGCTGGTTCGCGTGAGACGTGAGTGAGAGGGCGGCTGGAACCCCGCTCACTCTCCGCAACCTCGGTCGAGCGCCGGCCTCAGCCCAGATCCGGTGCGTGCATCGCCCGTACGCCCTCGATGTTGCCGTCGAGGTAGTGGCGCAGCGACAGCGGTACGACCTCGACGGATGCGATCCCGACCCGGGTGAAGGGCACCCGCACGATCTCGTATTCCCCGCATGGCTCTTCGACCTCGGGGCCGTGCCGCCGCGAGAGGTCCATCGAGTCCAGTCGGCAGACAAAGAAGTGCTGCACCTTCACCCCATCCACCCCGCCGTCGCTGAAGTGCTCGACGGTGTCGACGAAGACCGGCACCACGTCCTTGACCTTCGCGCCCAGCTCTTCGTCCAGTTCACGGTGGAGGGCGTCGATGACGGTGGCGTCCTCGGGCTCCACGCCGCCGCCCGGAGTGATCCAGTACGGGGCTCGGCCCGGCTTGGTGCGCTTGATCAGAACGAGGTCCGCGCCGTCGAGCAGAATCGCGCGGGCGGTGCGTTTGACGACTGGCCGTACGGTCATAGGGGACAGATGCCGCAGTCATGGGCCCGTGAAACCCGCGGCCCCGGACGCGCTGCCGCTGACACCACGGGCGCGCTCCTGTGAGTGCCCCCTGGACGCGTCCCGTTTCCTCTCCCGAACGCTCTCCTGTGCGTGCCCTCCCAGGCGGCGCTCCCCCGGTTCACCAGCGCGCCGCCGCTCGCAGCAGCCACTCATGCGTCCGCGCGATATGCGGCAGGCCGAGCGTTCCGGTTCGAGCGGCGAGGAAGTAGGTGCGGAGCGGGGGCACCGGTGGGTCGAGCAGGGCGACGATCTCGCCGCTGTCCAGCGCTTCGGCGCACAGATAGCGGGGCAGGACCGCGAGCCCCGCGCCCGCCGCGACGCAGCCCAGTACCGCGCGGAGGTCGGCCGCGATGACGGCGGCGGAGGACGCGGGCTTGGCGTCGAAGACCGCTGACCAGTAGCGGGTGATCAGCGGGAGGCTCTCATGAACCTCGACCAGCGGTACGGGATCCAGCGCGCGCACCCCGCTGGCCTGGAGGACCGCCGGGCCGCCCAGCCGGGCCACCCAGCGCGCCGCGGCGACCAGTACATGTTCCTCGTCGCACAGCGGCGTCGAGGTCAGCAGGCCACCGCGTGGGCGGACGGTGGTGACGGTCAGGTCGTGGTGGCCGGCGGCGAGGCCGCTCAGTAGCTCTTCGGCGGGTCCGAAGGCGGCGCGTATGGACAAGCCCTGGGCGATGAGCGGGGTCAGTGCGGGGAGCGCGCGTTCGGCGGTGAACTCCGGCGGGCCCGCGAGATGCACGGTGCGGGTGACGGAATCCGCATCCAGACCGGCTTCGGTGATCTCGGTGAGCGCGTCGAGGTGCGGGGCCACCTTGTGGGCGAGTTCGTCGCCGACGGTGGTGGCGGTGACGCCGCGGGCGGTACGCAGGAAGAGCGGGCGGCCCAACTGGCGTTCCAGCGCCTGGATCTGGCTGGTCACGGCGGGTTGGGAGAGGCCGAGCAGTGCCGCGGCGCGGGTGAGGGAACCGGCCCGGTGCACCGTGACGAAGGTACGCAGCAGGGTCAGATCCATCGCGTACCTCCTGCGCCCCTCGGAAGCCTGGTCGCGGGCCAACTATAAATTTGTCGATAGGGATGTGTCGCTAGCGTGATTGGACACTGACGCTCAGTCAACTAGCCTTGTTGAAGCGGGTAGTTTCACGTGAAACACCGCGACGGTGGTTTCACGTGAAACACCGCGGCCGGCAGGGTGACGAGGGGGGATATCCTGCCGGCCAATTCCGCGTCGTTCAGCCGGCCTTCTGTGCCGCATCCAGCGCCCGTACGACGTCCGCGACCAGATCCTCCGGCTCCTCGATGCCGACCGAGAATCGGATGAACCCGTCGGGCACGGCATCGCCGCCCCAGCGGCCGCGACGCTCGGCGGTGGACCGTACGCCGCCGAAGCTCGTCGCGTCGTCCACCAAGGTCAGCTCGGCCAAGAACCGTTCCGCATGTGACTTGTCCGGCAGAGTGAAGGACACCACGGAGCCGAAGCGGCCGGGGCGCATCTGCGCTGCGGCGAGCGCATGGGACGGGTCGGAGGGCAGGCCGGGGTGGCGCAGGCCGGTGATCTCGGGGCGGTCGGCCAGTGCCTCGGCGAGTGCCAGCGCGCCGGCCGCCTGCTGGCGGACGCGTAGCGCGAGGGTGGCGAGCGAGCGGTGGGCGAGCCAGCTCTCCATCGGGCCGGGGATCGCGCCGACCGTCTTGCGCCACAGCCGTACGCCATCGGCCAGCGCGGCGTCGCGGGTGCTGACATACCCGAGCAGGACGTCGCCGTGGCCGGTCAGCGCCTTGGTCCCGCTGGCGACCGAGAAGTCGGCACCGAGGTCCAGTGGGCGCTGACCGAGCGGAGTGGCGAGGGTGTTGTCGACGGCGACCAGGGTGCCGCGGGCGTGCGCGGCATCGGCCAGCCGCCGGATGTCGCAGACGTCGAGGCCGGGGTTGGAGGGCGTTTCGATCCACAGCAGCCGGGCGCCGTCCAGCACGCCGAGCTGTGCGTCGCCCGCGGTCGGCGCGGTGCGGACCTCGATGCCGTAGCTCTCCAGGCGGTCGCGGACGGCCGGCAGCAGCTGGTAGCCGTCGTTGGGCAGCACCACCGCGTCGCCGGTGCGCAGTTGGGAGAAGAGGACCGCGGTGATCGCCGCCATGCCGGAGGCGAAGGCGATGGTGTGAGCGGGCTCCTCGGGTGATTCGAGCTCGCCGATGGCCTGTTCCAGGTGGGACCAGGTCGGGTTGGCGTCGCGGCCGTAGGTGTAGGGGCCGGTGGCATCGCCGGGGAGGTGGAAATGGGCCGCGAAGACCGGCCCTGGGAGGGAGGGTTCGTAGGCCGTGGGCTCCGGAAGCCCGGCCCGTACGACGCGCGTGCCGTCGCCCGTCATGCGTGCTCCTTCGTCCCTGAGGTGGTGCTGCGGGGGAGTGGGGTGTCCGATACGTCGGTGGTGACGGCGGCGCGGACCGCTTCCAGGAGGCCGTCGCCGGCGTCCTCGATCATTGCCAGGCATTCCTCGAAACCCTCGAATCCGCCGTAGTACGGGTCCGGCACATCGAGACCGGGCTCCCCGGCGGGCGCCGGATCGGCCGCGTACGAGCGCAGTAGGCGGACCTTGGCGGCGTCCTGTGGGGTGGGGGCCAGTAGGCGCAGCTCGCGCAGATGGCCGGAGTCGAGCGCGATGACCAGGTCGCGGTCGGCGAACCAGGAGGAGTGGAACTGCCGGGCGGTGTGGGTGGATCCGTAGCCGCCCGCGCGCAGTACGGCGACCGTGCGCGGGTCGGCTCCGTCGCCCTCGTGCCAGCCGCCGGTGCCCGCACTGTCGACCTCGACGAGGCCGTCGAGCCCTTCCTCCGCGATGAGGGAGCGGATGACGGACTCGGCCATTGGCGAGCGGCATATGTTGCCGGTGCAGACGAAGCAGATGCGGAAGGGGCGGTTCACGGGGGCAGTCCTTGTCGGGCGGTCGGTCGTCGTCGGAGGGTTCGGTCGTCGGCCGAGTGTTGGCCGGTTGTTGGCCCAGCGGGCCTGCGTTCAGTCGTCTTCGGGAAGGATCATGTGCATCGCCCAGGAGGCGATGGAGACGATCACGCCGCCGAGCACCGCGGTCCAGAAGCCGTTCACGTGGAAGGCCAGGTCGAATTTGCCGGCCAGGAAGGACGTCAGCAGCAGCATCAGCGCGTTGACGACCAGGGTGATCAGGCCGAGCGTCAGGATGAACAGGGGCAGGGACAGCAGCTTCACCACCGGCTTGACGATGAAGTTGACCAACCCGAAGATCAGCGCGACGAGGACCAGCGTGAGTATCTTGCGGCCGGTGTTGTCGCCGGTGAGCGTGATGTCCTTGAGCAGCCAGATGGCCACGGCAAGCGCCGCGGCGTTGGCGATCGTCTTGACCAGAAAATGCTTCATGGTGAGATCGTCGCAGACGACTCTGAATCCTCGAGGGGTGCGAACGGCATGAAGTCCTTCAGACTGGATGAGCTGGAAGCGGAGCGGGCCGCCAATGACGGTGCGTATCTGCAGTTCCTCCAGGAGCGCCACATGTCGGTGGGCCTGTATGCGCTGGATGCCGGCAGTGTCGATCCGCAGCAGCCGCATGCCCAGGACGAGGTGTATCTGGTGGTCAGCGGCCGGGGGGCGATCACCGTCGGGACGGAGACGCAGTCGGTGGCGCGCGGCAGCGTGGTCTATGTGCCGGCTGGTTTGCCCCATAAGTTCCACCACATCAGCGAGGACCTACGGGTGATGGTGGTCTTTTCTCCGCCTGAGAGCTGAGGGCCGGGCCCCCGAACCCGTAAGGGTCGGTTCAGGGGAGTGCCGGGGCTGCGGAGCCCCCACAGCCCCTTTCGGCGACCTAGCATCGATGGTGAAGGGGGACCGGAGACGCGACGCGGCAGATGTGACGTGTGCGGACGGTGCCATCGACGCGACAGACCGACGCGACAGACGAAAGAAAGCAGGGCAGAGCAGTGGCTGGTAAGGGGATATTCGCAGGGCTTCCGTGGTGGGTCACCTGGGTCGTGCTGCCCGTCATCCTGATCGTGGTGTTCGGCGGGCTGATCGCCACGGCGGTCGGGTTTCTGATCGGCCTGCTGTTCAAGGTCCTGATAGCGGCGGCCCTGATCGCCGGAGTCATCTATCTGGTGCGCAGGTTCACCGGATCGTCGTCGTCCTCGTCGAAGGGCGACTGGTAACTCGTCGGCCACCGGCTACGGGTCAGCCCTCACTGATCCGGCCGGATCGTCCGATCGACGCGCGATCTCCCTGCACCCCGTCCGACGATGCCCCGCTCCGGCCCGGAGCGGGGCATCGCTCGTTCGCCGGGGGCGGACACAGCGTCATGTCACGCCGGACCGGGCGCGACGTGCGCCCAGGTGGGTTAACTCATCGGCTTTCGCCGTATGGCCCGGACCGCCCCGGCTAGAGTGCGGTTCGCAGTCGTCTTCCGGATTCTGACGTTCCGGAAAGCAGTGGGTCCTGGGGGGTTGGCCTTGGCGATCGAGAACGGCGATTCCGCTGCTCACCCCACCCTGATCGGATCGGTGCAGCGCGCACTGCGGCTCTTGGAGGCGGTCGGCGCGCACGCCGACGGGGCGCCGGCCAAGCAGCTCGCCAGGGAGGCCGGACTGCCGCTTCCGACGACGTATCACCTGCTGCGGACCCTGACACACGAGGGCTATCTGCGGCGGGAGAGCGGAGTCTTCGTCCTGGGCGAGGCCGCCGAGATCATCGGGCAGGCGGGGGCGCGGCGCCGGCAGCGTACTCATATCTCCGAGGCGCTGGCCCTGGCGGGCCGGGAGCTGAGGGCCGCCGTCTACTTCGGCGTCTACCGCGAGGGCGAGGTGGAAGTGGTGGCCGTCACCGACGACCCGGAACGCCCCCCGGTCGAGGAGTGGGTGGACTTCCGCACGACCGCGCACGCCCATGCGATCGGCCAGTGTCTGCTCGCGCAGCTCGACGACGCGACCAGGAAGGATCATCTGGCGCGCCATCCCGTGCAGTCCGTGACCCCGTTCTCGGTGCGGACCGAGGACGACCTGCTGCATCGCCTGGACACGGTGCGTCGCGGCCATGCCGCATACGAGCAACAGGAATATGCCTTGGGCACCGTGTGCTCGGCCATCCCCATCCAGGTCGGTTCGGCGGCCGCGGCGCTGGCGCTCTCTCTTCCCGCCGACGAACTGCATCGATTGCGTAACGTGACGGAACAACTACGAACAATGGCGGAGGCGACTCTAACGACACTCGCGTTCTCTATCAGTATCTGAAAACTCACTCCTTGTGATCTGCTTGCGCCTGGCAGACGATGGCGTCCATAGGGCTGCGGGGGATGATTCCCGGCCATCTCCGATCAATTGCGGGGCAGTGGTTGATGACCGACACAGTTCAGGCAGAAGTGATCATGAGCTTCCTCGTCTCCGAGGAGCTCGCGTTTCGGATCCCGGTACAGCTGGATTTCGACATCGCCGATCCGTTTGCCGTCCGTTTCACCTTTGATCTCCCCGGCGATATGCCCGTTACCTGGGTATTCAGTCGTGAGCTCCTGCTGGATGGGCTGAGCCGGCCGGCCGGCGAGGGGGATGTACGCATCGAGCCGTCGTCTCCCGAGCGTCTCGGCGATGTCTTCATCAGCCTCCAAGTGGGCGTCGAGCGGGCCCTGTTCCGGGCCGGCGCGCCGCCGCTGGTCGCCTTCCTGGACCGAACCGACCGTCTGGTCCCGCTCGGCGAGGAGGAGGTGTGCGACACCCTGGAGGCCGTACTGGACCGGATCCTCACGGAAGCGCCGGCGGGCTGACCTCGGACCGGCCCGTCCGCCGGTCCCCCACCCGTCACCGTCCTGCGCGCTGAGCGCCGTCCGCGTTCACCGCCTCCCGCACGCACCGTCGTTCACGGCGTCACCCGTTACGGCGGTCGGCCCTCACGGTGGTCATCGCATACGCGGCGGTCATCGCTTACGGCGCCTGCCGCGCGAACCGCGCCGCCCGGACCGACCGTCCGCAGCGGCCGGCGACATCCCCGACGCGGGCCTCGGCATGCCCTGTTCCGGGCGGTCCGCGGAGACCACCAGCGCCGCCAGCAGTGTCGTCAGCGGCACTGAGGCGACCAGCCCGATGCTGCCCACCAGCGTGCGCACGATCTCCTGAGCGACGACCTCACTCGTGGCGACCGTTCCGACGCTGCTCTGTGCGATCGAGAACAGCAAGAGCAACGGCAGCGCCGCACCCGCATAGGCCAGTACGAGGGTGTTCACGACCGACGCGATGTGATCCCGTCCGATCCGCATCGCGGCGCCGTACAACGTGCGCCAACTCGCCGACGGATCCGCCTCCTTCAGCTCCCAGACCGCGGCGGTCTGGGTCACCGTCACATCATCGAGCACGCCCAGCGACCCGATGATGATCCCCGCCAGCAGCAGGCCGCGGATCTCGATGCCCGGGTAGAGGCCGTGCACCAGTCCGGTCGTGTCGTCCGTATTGCCGGTCAGCAGCGCCCACCCGGTGAACACCGAGCCGAGCAGGCTGATCAGCAGCAGCGAGGCGAGCGTGCCGAGCACGGCCACCGATGTGCGGGCCGTCAGACCGTGGCACAGATAGAGCGCGATCAGCATGATCGCGCTGCCGCCGACCACCGCCACCACCAGCGGATTGGAGCCCTGGAGGATGGCCGGCAGGATGAACAGCGTCAGCACCAGGAAGCTCGCCATCAGCGCGACCAGCGCGAGCACCCCGCGCAACCGGCCGACGAGCACGACCGCAAGCGCAAAGATGGCGGCCAGTACCCACATCGGGAGCGTCCGGTCGACATCGCTGACCGAGTACTGCAGATCCTTCGGGGCCTTGGGGGAGTACGCCACCACCACGCCCTGGCCGGCCGTGTAGTGCCGCAAGGCGTCCGGCGTCACCACCGTCCGGAAGGTGCGCCCGGCGTTCTCTCCCGTAGTGACCTTGATGGTCGCCTGCTGGCATTCTTTGCCCTTCGGCGCTCCCCCGGACGGCGGCTGCCCCTGCGCTCCCGGTGGCTGGGACTGTGGCTCGGCATGCACATCCGCGCAGTTCACCTCCTCCACTTTGATCACCCGGGCCTGCTCCGTGGGCTGGTCGAAGCCGACGCCGGACGGCTTGTGCGGCGGGGCGCCGCCCGGCCACAGCACCACCAGGCCGACCGCCACCGCGGCCGCGAACGGGATCAGAACCGCCGCGATGACCTTGCGCAGATGACGGGAGACGGGCGCGGCGGGCCCATGGCCGTGCGCATGCGAGTGCGCTGCGGAACGGTGACGCGGCTCGGGAGAACTCACCCCCCGATCATTGCAAGAACTTCGGGGCCCCCTGTTCACCTCGGCGCACCGGCCGCTACCTTGGTGGCACCTTTGCAATCGCGGGAGCTCGGAGCACCGGGCTGAGAGGGCGCTGACCTTCGTCCCAGCGACGTTTCACGTGAAACGTCGGCGGACGGAAGCCGCTGCGTCGACCGCCGAACCTGTTACCGGGTAATGCCGGCGTAGGGAGTTGGGTCTTTATGACTCTGCAGGATGCACGCACGCCTGAAAACGCTCAGGACGGCAGCCAGAACGGTGCCCCCGACAGCAGCCAACCGCTGATCGGCTGGCACAAGGGCTATGTCTCCGGTTCGCGGCCCGATCTACGGGTCCCCGTCCGGAAGGTGCACCTCACCAACGGCAAGGACGTGACGCTCTACGACACGTCCGGGCCGTACACCGACCCGAACATCGACACCGACGTCCGCCGGGGCCTCGCGCCGCTCCGGGAGAACTGGATCATCGCCCGCGGCGACACCGAGGAGTACGCGGGCCGCCCCATGCGGCCGGAGGACGACGGCCTCAAGCACACCTCGCCGCGCGGCGGCCTCAAGAACCTCGACGCGGTCTTCCCCGGCCGGCCGCGCCAGCCGCGCCGCGGCCGGGGCGGCGCCGCGGTGACCCAGCTCGCCTACGCCCGGCGCGGCGAGATCACCGCGGAGATGGAGTACGTCGCCCTCCGCGAGAACGTCAGCCCCGAGTTCGTGCGGGACGAGATCGCGGCCGGCCGCGCCGTACTGCCGGCCAACATCAACCACCCGGAGATCGAGCCGATGATCATCGGCAAGAACTTCCTGGTGAAGGTCAACGCCAACATCGGCAACTCGGCCGTCACCTCCTCGATCGAGGAGGAGGTCGACAAGATGACCTGGGCCACCAAGTGGGGCGCCGACACGGTCATGGACCTTTCCACCGGCCGCAACATCCACACCACCCGCGAGTGGGTGCTGCGCAACTCCCCCGTCCCCATCGGCACCGTCCCGCTCTACCAGGCTCTGGAGAAGGTCGACGGCAAGGCCGAGGAGCTGACCTGGGAGATCTACAAGGACACCGTCATCGAGCAGGCCGAACAGGGCGTCGACTACATGACGGTGCACGCCGGTGTGCTGCTCCGCTACGTGCCGCTCACGGCCCGCCGTAAGACCGGCATCGTCTCCCGCGGCGGTTCGATCATGGCCGCCTGGTGTCTGGCCCACCATCAGGAGTCGTTCCTCTACACGCACTTCGAGGAGCTCTGCGAGATCCTCGCCTCCTACGACGTCACCTACTCGCTGGGCGACGGCCTGCGCCCCGGCTCCATCGCGGATGCCAACGACGAGGCCCAGTTCGCCGAGCTGCGGACGCTGGGCGAGCTCAACACCATCGCCAAGCGGCACGGCGTCCAGACGATGATCGAGGGTCCGGGACACGTCCCGATGCACAAGATCAAGGAGAACATCGACCTCCAGCAGGAGATCTGCGAGGAGGCCCCGTTCTACACGCTCGGCCCGCTGACCACCGACATCGCGCCTGCGTACGACCACATCACGTCCGGTATCGGTGCCGCGATGATCGCCTGGTGGGGCACCGCGATGCTCTGCTACGTCACGCCGAAGGAGCACCTGGGCCTGCCCGACCGTGACGACGTCAAGACCGGCGTCATCACGTACAAGATCGCGGCCCATGCGGCGGACCTCGCCAAGGGCCACCCGGGCGCCCAGGACTGGGACGACGCCCTCTCCGACGCGCGCTTCGAGTTCCGCTGGGAGGACCAGTTCAATCTGGCCCTCGACCCGGACACCGCCCGTGCCTTCCACGACGAGACGTTGCCCGCCGAACCGGCGAAGACGGCTCACTTCTGCTCGATGTGCGGTCCGAAGTTCTGCTCGATGAAGATCAGCCGGAGTATCACCGAGCAGTTCGGCGGCGAGAAGGACGCCACCCCCCAGGAGATCGAGGCGGGGATGCTGGAGAAGTCCAAGGAGTTCGCGGCAAGCGGGAACCGGGTGTATCTGCCGCTCGCGGACTGACGCTCGTAGGCGGTCGTCGACCAGCGCTGCGCGGCGGGCGCCGCTCCGAGGGCGGAATCCCCTGGGGCGGCGCCGGTGTGCGGGGGCGCAGGAGAGTCGGTGGGCTGACCGGTGCTGTTGCGGGGCGTGGGGGCCCGGCAACAGCACCGTCGCCACCGGCCTATTCCGGCGGTCCCCCGGCCGATCCCCCGTACTCCGGGCTCGTGAAATCCGGGCTGGAATAGCGCGGACGCGACCCCGACGAGCCACTGTCGGGGCTCGAGAACGTGGGGCGGGTGTAGCCGAGGGTCGGGATGCGGGGTTGGGGGGCGGGGCGGGGGACGTACTTGGCGGTGTCCGGGTCCGGGTCTGGATCCGGGGAAGGGCCGGTGAGGGCCTCGCGGAGAAAGGGGAGAAGGCCGCGTTCGAGGAGGGCGTGGCACCAGGCGTCGTGGGCGCGGTCGAGGTCCACGGCCAGGAGCGCCTCCGCTCTGGAGGCGCGGGAGGACGTCGAACCGTTGCGCAGGGCCGTGATGACGAGGCCCGCCATGGCGACGAGGGCGCCCGCCGCCGTCAGGGCGGCGAATATCCAGCCGACGCTGATCAGCGGCTGCGCCATGGACTTGTCGGGGCTGACGGCGCGCAGGACGTAGCCGATCAGGAGGAAGAGGACGGCGGCGATGCCGGCGAGGACCGGGACGAGGACGGCGATCATGGCGGCCAGCCCGGCGCCGGCCTCCGTGGCCTCGGGTGGGGGCGTGGCGTCGGCCGGGTGCGTACCGGTGGCCAAACCTGTTGCCTCGTCGGTCGTCCCATCCCGCTCCGAGTCCCCCGCCCCGTCCCCGGACGGGACGGTCGCGGGGGTCCGCAGGGCGGTGCGGAGCTGGACATAGCGTTGGTATTCGGCCGTGGCGCAGGCGGCGATAGCGGTGGTGGCGCTGAGAGCCATCGTGCGCAACTGCTCGGCGCTGAGGTGCGGTCCCGCGGCGGCGGCGAGGCCGTCCGGGCGGTGTTCGGCGGTGCGCAGTGCCTCATCGAGGAGCCGCGCGAATTCCGCGCGGTCCTCGTTCAGCAGGTGCGGAGCGCTGTTCATGTGCATCCCCCGATGCTCCGTAGGGCCGTACGTGCCGGCTGGGCCGGGCAGTGGGCGGAAACGGAGGAGAGCCTGCTACGGATAGCCCGATGGTAGAGCGCCTCCGGCGGGGGGTGACAGTGAGTTTGCGGAATTTGAGTAATGCCGCGACCGGTTTCCGCCCTGACCGAAGGCCCGCCGTCCGCCCGCCGGCCCGGCGTACATCTGCCCGGAGATGGCTCAGTCAGTCAGGGGGAGCTGGACCACCAGCAGTTTTCCGGCCATGGTGACGCCGCCGTCCATCGCGATGGCGAGACCGTCGGCGTAGACATGTGGACCGTCGACGGCGATGCCGTCGTTGTCGCCGTCCTCGGTGCCGACCTCGCCGAGCAGGTACGGGATCGGGCTGTGGCCGTGCACCACGCGCTCGCCGCCGTAGGCGTCCAGGAGTTCGCGTACGGCTTGTGAGCCGGACTCGTCGCGGAAGGCGAAGCGCTTGGTGAACTTGCGGAACAGGTCCCAGACTTCGCCGGCGTCGCTGCGGGTCAGCACGTCGTGGACGGTGTCGTTGACGGCCTCGATGGAGTCGCCGTATTCGAGGTAGGCGGTGGTGTCGGAGTGCACGAGCAGGTGCCCGTCCTCCTCCATCACGGCGTCCAGGCGGGCCATCCACTGCAGGTGGTGGTCCTGCAGGCGGTCCATGTCGGACTTCTGGCCGCCGTTGAGGAGCCAGGCGGCCTGGAAGGAGGCGGTGCCGGCGCCGGACTGGATGGGGGTGTCGCCGAACCGCTTGGCGCCCAGCAGCAGCAGCTCGTGGTTGCCCATCAGGGCCTTGCAGTAGCCGCCGGCCGCCGCGGCCTCGGCGGAGAGCTGCATGACCAGGTCGATGACGCCGATGCCGTCCGGGCCGCGGTCGGTGAAGTCGCCGAGGAACCAGAGGCGGGCGTTGCCGGCCGCCCAGTTGCCGTCGGCGTCGATCAGCCCTTCGGCGGCCAGCGCCTCGCGCAGCTCGTCGTAGTAGCCGTGGACGTCGCCGACGACGTACAGCGGGCCCATGCCGTCGGGCGCGTCCTGGTCGACGGCCGGTTCGGCCGACGGCATGAGGTCGGCAGCCGGGCGGTCGATGAGGGTGTCCGTGCGGGCCGCGCCGATGACCGGGAGGTCGCGCGCGGTCGGCGTGTACTCCTCGGGCAGCTCGACCGGCGCGGCGGGGGTCGGTACCAACGGCGGTGCGGCCGGGGGCCCGGCGGGCAGATGGACCGGCGGTGCGGCCGGCGGCATCGGCGGCGGCCCTGCGGGCGCGCCGGAGTGCGGTCCGGGCGGCACAGGAGACGCCGGTGCTTGCTCCGCCATGGTCCACACCATGGGTCCCTGACTGGCCCCCTGAGTCATTGACCCCTCCACCGTCGCGCCGCCGTGCACCTCTCGGACCTTGCCTGGTCGACGGCGGTCCGCGGTGTCGTGCGCCCATCATAGGAATGCTGCTCGCGGGTTGTGACGCACCCGGGGGTGGTCAATCGGCCGGAGCCCGGCGTTCGCGGCTGATTTCTCCCGGGATCGCCCTGTTTTTTCCTGACCGAAGGAGGCGTGTGGGCGGCGATGTTACGCGTGATTCGTCGTGTGACGGCACGCGCTCAGGCACCGGCCGGTCCCCGCGGCGGGCTCACGGTCGTGCGGGGGGAACGTCGCTGGGACGAGGTCCGCACGATCAGATCGGTCGGTATCACCTGTTCGATGGGCCGGCCGTTGTCGAGGCCTTCGATGGCGTCGATGAGGATCTGGACGACGGCCGTGCCGATGCGGCGGGGTTTGAGGGAGAGGGTGGTGATGGGCGGCTCGGTGGTGGCGTAGACGGTGGACTCGCTGCAGCAGACCAGCAGCAGATCCTCGGGGACGCGCAGGCCGTAGCGCCGGGCGGCGGCGAGCAGGTCCGTGCCGTTGGGGTCGAAGAGTCCGTAGACGGCGTCGGGCCGGTCCGGGCGGGCCAGCAGCCGGTCGGCGGCGACGGCGCCCGCGCAGGGGTCGTGGGCCGGGTAGGACTCGTAGACCGGATCCTGGCCGACCCGCTCGCACCAGCTCAGATAGGCGGTGGTCGACAGCCGGGTGTAGGTGTCGGTGGTGTTGCCCGTGAGAAGGCCGATGCGGCGGGCGCCGGCGTCGGCCAGGTGGTCGAGTAGGCCGAGCACGGCGGCTTCGTGGTCGTTGTCGACCCAGCCGGTGACCGGCAGCGCGCCACCGGGGCGGCCGTCGGAGACGACGGGGATGCCGTGCCGGACGAGTTCGGTGACGACGGGGTCGCCGTCGGCGGGGTCGATGACGACGGTGCCGTCCAGTGCGACGTTGGACCACACGTCGTGGCGCGAGGTCGCCGGCAGGATGACCAGTGCGTACCCGCGGGCCAACGCCGCGGAGGTGGCGGCTCTGGCCATCTCGGCGAAGTAAGCGAATTCGGTGAAGGTGAAAGGTTCATCCCCGTACGTGGTCACGGTCAGGCCGAGGAGGCCGGACTTGCCGGTACGGAGGGTGCGGGCGGCGGCGGACGGGCGGTAGCCCAGCCGGTCGGCCACCTCGCGGACGTGGCTACGGGTGGCATCCGGAAGCCGGCCCTTGCCGTTGAGCGCGTCGGAGACAGTCGTGATGGACACACCGGCTGCGGCGGCCACGTCCCGGATGCCCGCCCGTCCCAGCCGGCGACCGGTCGACCGGCTCACCTGGTGCTTCCCTGCTGCTGTCATGGCGAGCCGATAGTAGGGCTCGGCAGAGCCATTCGCGGGGCCCCGCCGAGGGTCGCTAAAAGGTACGTTTCTGCATGGTGATGGACCATCAATCTCCTTTGAAAAAAAGGTAGTTGAGTCTCGCAGTGATCATACGAGGGGATTTCGGCCCTCTTCGCCTGTCGGTCGGTCCAGGTCTCGAAGAGGTCTCAAGTCACCTTCACGAGGGACGCGCGCCACGGCGCAAGCCACCGGCGCGTAACAGAGCGGGGAGCGCTCCCCAGAGCCTGTGCGCGGGGCGTGCCTCAGGAATCGGGGACTGCCGCCGGACGGGGCAATCCTCATAAGGTGTGCAGTATTGGAGTCGAGTGGGACGGTCGAGGAGGACCTGCGGTGAGCGAGAAGACCCCGAAGCTGCGTGCTGCGCTGGACGGCATCCCCACGTACAAGCCGGGCCGGCCCGCCGCGGCCGACGGTCCCGTGGCCTACAAGCTGTCCTCCAACGAGAATCCCTATCCGCCGCTGCCGGGGGTCCTGGAGAGCGCGGTGACCGCCGCCGGGTCCTTCAACCGGTACCCGGACATGGCCTGTACGGGTCTCATGGCGGAGCTGTCCGAGCGGTTCTCGGTGCCGCTCGCGCACCTGGCGACCGGGACCGGCTCGGTGGGCGTGGCCCAGCAGCTGGTGCAGTCGACGGCCGGGCCCGGCGATGAAGTGATCTACGCCTGGCGGTCGTTCGAGGCGTACCCGATCGTCACCCAGGTCTCCGGCGCCACTCCCGTACAGGTGCCGCTGACCTCCGGCGAGGTGCACGACCTGGACGCGATGCTCGCCGCGGTCACCGACCGGACCCGGCTGATCTTCGTCTGCAACCCCAACAACCCCACCGGCACCGTCGTCCGCCGTGCCGAGCTGGAGTCGTTCCTGGACCGCGTGCCGGGCGACGTCCTGGTGGTGCTCGACGAGGCGTACCGCGAATTCAACCGGGACGAGCAGGTGCCGGACGGCATCGAGCTCTACCGCGACCGGCCGAACGTCTGCGTGCTGCGGACCTTCTCCAAGGCGTACGGCCTGGCGGGGCTGCGGGTCGGGTTCGCGGTGGCGCACGAGCCGGTGGCCGCGGCGCTGCGCAAGACGGCCGTGCCGTTCGGGGTGAGCCAGCTGGCGCAGGAGGCGGCGGTGGCCTCGCTGCGCAGCGAGGCGGCGCTGCTGGAGCGGGTCGATGCGCTGGTGGCGGAGCGGGCCCGGGTGGTCGACGGGCTGGCCGGGCAGGGGTGGACGGTCCCCGAGTCGCACGCCAACTTCGTCTGGCTGCGGCTGGGGGACCGTACCGTCGACTTCGCGGCGGCGTGTGAGCGCGCCGGGGTGGTCGTGCGGCCCTTCCCGGGTGAGGGGGTGCGGGTGACCATCGGTGAGAGCGCGGCGATGGATCTGTTCCTGCAGGCAGCGGAGGAGTTCCGCAAGGCGCTGTAACGCATTGCGGGGTGTTGCAAGGCGCCGTAAGGCGTTGCATCGAGGCCGTGGGTCGGTTGACTCGCGGCCTCAGGCTTTGTGTACGTGGATCGTGTCGCCGCCGCGGACGGTGGCCAGCGCGCGGGGGTCGCCGTCGATGCGGCCGAGCACATTGCAGGGGGAGGCGAGGCGGGACTCCTCGCCCCGGGAGATCGGCGTAGGTCCGTACGGCAGTGCCAGGGCGTTGCCCTCGGTCCAGAAGGCGACCGTGCCGGGTTCGACGACCTGGCGGGCATCGGCTTCGAGTGCGGGCGCGAGGCCGGTGTCGAAGTAGACCTCTTCGCCCCAGGTGTGGGCGGTGCCGTCCATCGGGAGTGCCGCGAGGAGCGCGGCGGCGGTCGGGGTGTCGTCGAGGGTGGCGGTGACGTGCCCTGCGGGCCAGGAGATTCGGATCTTCATGGCGACGAATTCAACAATATGTTGAAGATCAGCGGAAGGGGTGCGTGGGGGCGCGTAATAAGCCTGGAATAAGGATTCACGTGCCATGGATTTTGGCGTGACGGCGGTCACGTACCCCCCTTATCGAAGGTCGGAGGCTCATGGGTAATAATGCTTGTGAATGTGAACGCGTTCACAAGCGCACTCGGTCCGTGTCGGTCCTGGGACGCAAACGGGACATGACCGACGTGCAACGGCGACGCAAGGAGGAAGCGACGTGGAACTGGCGTTGGCGCCAGAGACTCTGGCGCGATGGCAATTCGGCATCACCACCGTCTACCACTTCCTGTTCGTCCCTCTGACGATCTCCCTCGCCGCTCTGGTGGCCGGACTGGAGACCGCATGGGTGCGAACGGCGAAGCAGAAGTACCTCAAGGCCACCAAGTTCTGGGGCAAGCTGTTCCTGATCAACATCGCGATGGGTGTCGTCACCGGCATCGTCCAGGAGTTCCAGTTCGGCATGAACTGGTCCGACTACTCGCGGTTCGTCGGTGACATCTTCGGTGCCCCGCTCGCCTTCGAGGCGCTGATCGCGTTCTTCTTCGAGTCCACCTTCA
The DNA here is from genome assembly GCF_044544985.1 of Streptomyces sp. NPDC053427. NCBI lineage: Bacteria > Bacillati > Actinomycetota > Actinomycetes > Kitasatosporales > Streptomycetaceae > Streptomyces > Streptomyces sp. NPDC053427. The sequence goes on from NZ_JBITYA010000010.1 coordinate 243,422, forward strand.
TCGGACTGTGGATCTTCGGCTGGGACAAGCTGCCCAAGAAGATCCACTGCTTCTGCATGTGGATGGTCTCGATCGGCACGATCCTGTCCGCGTACTTCATCCTCGCCGCCAACTCCTGGATGCAGCACCCGGTCGGCTACAAGTACAACGCCGTCACCGGCCGCGCCGAGCTCACCGACTTCCTCAAGGTGCTCACCCAGGACACCACCCTGGTCGTGGCCTTCCACACGCTGACCGCCGCGTTCCTGACCGGTGCCGCGTTCATGGTCGGTATCTCCGCGTACCACCTGATGCGCAAGGAGCACATCAAGGTGATGCGTACCTCGCTGCGCCTCGGCCTGGTCACCCTGGTCATATCCGGCCTGCTCACCGCGATCAGCGGCGACGAGCTGGGCAAGGTCATGTTCAAGCAGCAGCCGATGAAGATGGCCGCCGCCGAGGCGCTGTGGGACAAGGAAGAGCCCGCGCCGTTCTCCGTCTTCGCCTACGGCGATGTGGAAAAGGGCCACAACACGGTCGCCATCGAGGTGCCCGGCCTGCTCTCCTTCCTCGCGCACAACGACTTCACCTCGCCGGTCCCCGGCATCAACGACGTCAACAAGGCCGAGCAGCAGAAGTTCGGGCCCGGCGACTACCGGCCCAACATCCCGGTCGCCTACTGGGGATTCCGCTGGATGATCGGCTTCGGCATGTCGTCCTTCGCCATCGGCCTGGCCGGCCTCTGGCTCACCCGGAAGAAGTTCTGGCTGTCGCCGGGGCTGCGTACGGGGGACGAGGAGCCACCGCATCTCGCGCTCACCAAGAACAAGGTTCTCGGCGCCCGGCTGAGCAAGTGGTACTGGTCGCTCGCCTTCGTCACCCTCGGCTTCCCGCTGATCGCGAACTCCTGGGGCTGGATCTTCACCGAGATGGGCCGCCAGCCCTGGGTCGTCTACGGCGTGCTGCGCACCTCCGACGCGGTCTCCCCGGGCGTCTCGCAGGGCGAGGTGCTCACCTCGCTGATCGTCTTCACCACGCTCTACGCGATCCTCGCCGTGGTCGAGGTCAAGCTGCTGGTGAAGTACATCAAGGCCGGACCCCAGGAACTCACCGACTCCGACCTCAACCCGCCCACCAAGATCGGCGGCGACCCCGCGGACGCCGACCGGCCGATGGCCTTCTCGTACTAGGAGGCGGCTGTGCAACTCCACGACGTCTGGTTCGTCCTCATCGCCTTCCTGTGGACCGGGTACTTCTTCCTCGAAGGATTCGACTTCGGGATCGGCGTCCTCACCAAGCTCCTCGCCCGTAACCGGAGCGAGAAGCGCGTACTGATCAACACCATCGGCCCGGTCTGGGACGGCAACGAGGTCTGGCTGCTCAGCGCGGGTGGCGCGACCTTCGCCGCCTTCCCCGAGTGGTACGCCACCCTCTTCTCCGGCTTCTACCTGCCGCTGCTGCTGATCCTCGTCTGCCTGATCGTGCGCGGCGTCGCCTTCGAGTACCGCGCCAAGCGGCCGGAGGAGAAGTGGCAGCGCAACTGGGAGACGGCGATCTTCTGGACCTCGCTGCTGCCCGCCGTCCTGTGGGGCATCGCGTTCGGCAACATCGTGGGCGGAGTGAAGATCGACGCGCACAAGGAGTACGTCGGTGGCGTCCTCGACCTGCTGAACCCGTACGCGATCCTCGGCGGACTGGTCACCCTGACGCTGTTCACCTTCCACGGCGCGGTGTTCGCCTCGCTCAAGACCGTGGGCGACATCCGGGAGCGGGCGCGCCGAATGGCGAGCGTCCTTGGACTGCTCGCGGCCGTGGCCGCGGTCGCCTTCCTGGCCTGGACCCAGGTCAGCAAGGGGGACGGCAGCAGCCTGATCGCCATGATCGTCGCGGTGGCGGCGCTGGTCGCGGCTCTCGGAGCCAACCGGCTCGGCCGCGAGGGATGGGCGTTCGCGTTCTCCGGGATCACCATCGCGGCCGCGGTCGCCATGCTGTTCCTGACGCTGTTCCCCAACGTCATGCCGTCGACGCTGAACGAGAGCTGGAGCCTTACGGTCACCAACGCCTCGTCCAGCCCCTACACCCTGAAGATCATGACCTGGTGTGCCGGGATCGCCGCACCCATCGTGATGGCCTACCAGGCGTGGACGTACTGGGTCTTCCGCAAGCGGATCGGCACTCAACACATCGCCGACGCCCATACGCCGACCGCCGACGCCCCCACTCCGACGCCCACCAGCTGACGGAGGTTTCACGTGAAACCGATCGACCCGCGCCTGCTCCAATTCGCCCGCGCCACCCGCCACTTCCTCGTTGCGGTGGTGGTCCTCGGGCTTGCCGGGGCGGGGCTGGTCGTCGGACAGGCCATGCTGATCGCCGAGATCGTGGTCGGTGCCTTCCAGCACCATCTCGATCTCGGCGCTCTGACCACACCGATCGCGTTGCTCGCCGCGGTCTCGGCCGGCCGCGGGCTGGTCTCCTGGCTCACCGAACTGGCCGCTCACCGCGCAAGCGCCGCGGTCAAGTCCGAGCTGCGGATGCGGCTGATCGAACGGGCGGCGCGGCTGGGGCCCGGCGCCACGATCCGCCGTACGGACGCCGGCGGGAAGGCCCCGGACGAGGGCGGAGCGGACGCGGAAGACGCCGGCACGCTTCAGATGCGTACCGGCGAGCTCGCCACCCTCGCCACCCGCGGCATCGACGCCCTGGACGACTACTTCGCGCGCTATCTGCCGCAGCTGGGTCTGGCGGTCGTCGTCCCCGTCGCCGTACTCGCCCGGATCGTCCTGGGCGACTGGATCTCCGCGCTCACGATCGTCCTCACCCTCCCGCTGATCCCGCTGTTCATGATCCTGATCGGCTGGGCGACCCAGTCGCGGATGGACCGCCAGTGGCGGCTGCTCGCCCGGCTCTCCGGCCACTTCCTCGATGTCGTCGAGGGCCTGCCCACGCTCAAGGTGTTCGGCCGCGCCAAGGCCCAGGCCGCCTCGATCCGCGCCATCACCAGCGAATACCGCCGCGCCACGCTGCGCACCCTGCGGATCGCCTTTCTCTCTTCCTTCGCCCTCGAACTGCTTGCCACCATCTCCGTCGCGCTGGTCGCGGTCGGCATCGGCATGCGGCTGGTGCACGGCGAACTCGATCTCTACACCGGCCTGTTGGTGCTGGTCCTGGCGCCCGAGGCCTATCTGCCGCTGCGGCAGGTGGGCGCGCAGTATCACGCCGCGGCCGAGGGGCTGTCGGCCGCGGAGGAGATCTTCGCGGTGCTGGAGACGCCGCTGCCCGCGCCCGGCACCGCGCCCGCGCCCGAAGGCACCGCGCTGGCGGTCGAAAACCTGGTCGTCCGGCACCCCGGGCGCACCGCCGACTCTCTCCCCGCGACCTCGTTCGAGGTCCGGCCCGGCGAGACCGTCGCCCTGGTCGGCCCCTCGGGCGCCGGCAAGTCCACGCTGCTGAGCGTGCTGCTCGGCTTCACCGAACCGGCCGAGGGCCGCGCGCTGGCCGACGGCCGGGACATCGCCTCCCTCGACCCCGACAGCTGGCGGCGGCGGATCGCCTGGGTCCCGCAGCACCCGCATCTCTTCGCCGGCACCCTTGCCGAGAACGTACGGCTGGCGCGCCCGGACGCGGACGACGCGGCGGTACGGGCCGCCCTGCGCGATGCCGGGGCACTGGACTTCGTCGACGCGCTCCCCCACGGCGCGGCCAGCCGCCTCGGCGAGTTGGGCGCCGGACTCTCCGCGGGCCAGCGCCAGCGCATCGCGCTCGCCCGTGCCTTCCTCGCCGACCGCCCGATCCTGCTGCTGGACGAGCCGACCGCGAACCTCGACGGCGAGACCGAGGAGGCCATCGTGGCCGCGGTCCGCCGCCTGGCGGTCGGCCGGACGGTCCTGCTGGTCGTCCACCGGCCGGCGCTGCTGGCGGTGGCGGACCGGGTGGTGCGGCTGGCGGGGCCGTCCGCGGCCTCTGGCGCGTATTCGGACGCGGATTCGGTTTCACGTGAAACAGGCGCCATGCCTCCCGCGCCGTCCGCGTCCCCGTCCCCCATGGCGACCGACGGCGCCACCGACCTCGACTCCGCCCCGACCGCTGCGCTCACCCGCCTCCGCCGCCTTGCCCGCGCCCGCCGGGCGCGCTTCGCGCTGGCCCTCCTGCTCGGGAGCCTTGCGGTGGGCAGCGCGGTCGGGCTGATGGCGACCTCCGGCTGGCTGATCTCGCGGGCCGCGCAGCAGCCGCCGGTGCTGTATTTGATGGTGGCCGTGACCGCGACCCGGGCGTTCGGCATCGGGCGGGCCGTCTTCCGCTACGCCGAGCGGTTGGTCGCGCACGACGCGGTGTTCCGGATGCTCGCCGACGTACGTGTTGCGGTCTTCCGACGCCTGGAGCGGCTGGCGCCGGCCGGTCTGAAGGAGCGCAGCCGCGGCGATCTGCTCTCCCGGCTTGTCGCCGATGTCGATGCGGTGCAGGACTACTTCCTGCGCTGGCTGCTGCCCGTAGGGGCCGCGGTGCTGGTCGGCGCGGGCGCCGTCGGGTTCACCGGCTGGCTGCTGCCGGAGGCCGGCGCGATCCTTGCCGTCGGGCTGCTGCTCGCGGGCGCCGGCGTGCCGCTGCTCTCGGGCGCGCTGGCCCGGCGGGCGGAGCGGCAGCTGGCGCCGGCCCGCGGTGCGCTGTCCACCCGCGTCGTCGATCTGCTCACCGGTACAGCCGAGTTGACCGTCGCCGGCGCCTTGGCGGCCCGTACGGATGCGGCCCGCCGCGCGGACCGCGACCTGACCCGGATCGCCTCCCGCTCCGCGACCGCGGCCGGTATCGGCGCCGGGCTCTCGGCGCTGCTGTGCGGGCTGACCGTCGCCGCGGCCGCGGTGGCCGGTGTCCAGGCCGTGCACGCCGGCCGGCTGCACGGAGTGGCGCTGGCCGTGGTCGTGCTCACCCCGCTGGCCGCGTTCGAGGCGGTGGCCGGGCTGCCGCTCGCCGTGCAGTACCGCCAGCGCACCCGACGCGCCGCCGAGCGGGTCTTCGAGGTGCTGGACGCCCCCGCGCCGGTGCAGGAGCCGGCCGCGCCGGCCGCCGCCCCCGAGGCGCCGTTCCCGCTGGTCGTACGGGATCTGAGTGCGCGCCACCCGGGACAGGCCGGACTCGCGCTGGACGGCGTCGGGTTCACGCTGACGGCCGGCCGGCGGCTGGCCGTGGTCGGCCCGTCCGGCTCCGGCAAGACCACGCTGGCGCAGGTGCTGCTGCGTTTCCTGGACCGGGAGGCCGGCGCGTACACGCTGGCCGGGACAGACGCCCAGGAGATGGACGGCGACGCGGTCCGGCGACTGGTGGGGCTGTGCGCGCAGGACGCGCATCTCTTCGACAGCTCGCTGCGGGAGAACCTCAGGCTCGCCCGCCGGGGCGGCCCGGACGTGGCGGAATCCGGCGACCGGGACCTGTGGGACGCGCTCGAGCGGGCGCGGCTGGCGGACTGGGTGCGGGGCCTGCCGGACGGGCTGGACACCATGGTCGGCGAGCACGGCGCCCGGCTGTCGGGCGGCCAGCGCCAGCGGCTGGCGCTGGCCCGCGCGCTGCTCGCGGACTTCCCGGTGCTCGTGCTGGACGAGCCCGCCGAGCACCTCGACCTGGCCACCGCCGATGCGCTGACCGCCGATCTGCTGGCCGCGACCGAGGGCCGTACGACGGTCCTGATCACGCACCGGCTCACCGGTCTTGACGCGGTCGACGAGGTGCTGGTGCTGGACCGGGGCCGGGCCGTCCAGCACGGCGGGTACGCGGAGCTGGCGGCGGCCGACGGCCCGTTCCGGCGGATGCTGGAGCGCGAGCGGGCGGTCGACGCGGCGTACGGAGCGGGACCTGCGGTGGCCCCCGTCCCCGCATAGGGTCCGCACTTCGGCAGGCCTGCGCGCCGCATAACCGGACTTTCCCCGGAAATGGGCCCTTATTAGGCTCATGGCATGGCAGCCACGGCAGGACCCTCGGACCCTATGGACGCCGGCTCGATGGACACCGGGGAACCGGACGCGTCCCCGGCCGGCGACCCCATGGACGCGGCCACCGAGGCCACCCGCAGTCTGCAGGGCCTGTCGTCCGAGCTGACCGCCCGGATCCCGCAGCTGCTGGAGGCGATGCGCACGGTCGGCGCGGGGCTCGATCTGCACATCACCCTCGACCGGATCGTGGAGACCGCGGCCGAGCTCGCCGACGCCCGCTATGCCGCGATCGGGATCATCGACGAAACCCGCGAGGGCCTGTCGGACTTTGTCACCTACGGTGTGACCGCCCGGCAGCACCGGCAGATCGGCGCGCTGCCCGACGGCCACAAGGGCCTGCTCGGCGCGCTGATCCACGACCCGAAGCCGCTGCGCCTGGCCGACCTCACCCAGGACCCGCGCTCGGCGGGCTTTCCCCCGGAGCACCCGCCGATGCGGACGTTCCTGGGGGTGCCGATCCGCGTCCAGAAGGAGATCTTCGGAAATCTCTATCTGACGGAGAAGCGCGGCGGCGGGGAATTCAGCGAGGAGGACCTGCACATGGTGCGGGTGCTGGCCACCGAGGCCGGTATCGCGATCGGCAACGCCCGGATGTATGCGGCGACCCGGCAGCGCGAGCGCTGGATCGACGGCTCGGTCGCGGTGACCACCGCACTCCTGGCGGGCAGCGATGTCGACGATGCCCTCGCGGTGGTCGCCGAGCAGGCGCGGCGGCTGGCGGACTCGGCGGCCGGCATCGTGCTGCTGCCCGACGACGAAGGCGGGCTGGAGATCGTCGCGGTCTCGGCGGACGACCCGGTCGGCATCATGGGCACGCAGATCCCGCCGGACAGCCCGGTGGCGGAGCAACTCCTCGCCGGAGAGCCGGTGTTCGTGGACGATTCGGCCACCGATCCGCGCATGGTGACGGATATCGCGCCGCGCTTCGGCCCGAGCATGATGCTGCCGCTCAAGAGCGGCGGCCGGGTACTGGGCACGCTCGCGATCCCGCGCAAACGCGGCGCCCGTCAGTACACGGCCGCCGAGCGGACGCTGGCCACCCAGTTCGCGGCGCAGGCCGCGCTGGCGCTGGTGCTCGCCGACGCCCAGCGCGACCGCGAGCGGCTGGCGGTCTTCGAGGACCGCGACCGTATCGCCCGTGACCTGCACGATCTGGTCATCCAGCGGCTGTTCGCGACCGGGATGATGCTGGAGAGCGCGCATCGCAAGGCCATGGTGCCGGAGGTGACGCGGGGCGTCGGCAAGGCCGTCGACGAGCTGGACGTGACCATCCAGGAAATCCGGACCGCGATCTTCGCGCTCCAGCAGGGCCCGGCCGAGGCGCCGTCCGGGCTGCGCACCCGGGTGCTGCGCGAGATCGGCACCGCCGCCGTGCCGCTCGGCTTCCAGCCGTCGGCGAACTTCGTCGGGCCGGTCGACTCCTTGGTCGGCGAGCGGACCGGCAAGAACCTCATCGCCGCGCTGCGCGAGGCGCTCTCGAACGCCTTCCGGCACGCGCAGGCCTCGCGGATCGAGGTGGTCGTCGACTCGACGATCACCTTGCCGGACGGGTCCGAGGGGGTCCGTCTGACGGTCGCCGACGACGGCATCGGGATCCCGGAGGGCGGTCGCCGCAGCGGCCTGAAGAATCTCGCCAGGCGTGCGGAGGCGCTCGGCGGTTCCAGTACGTACGGGCCCGGGCTGGGCGAGGGGGGCAGTGGGACGAAAGTGACGTGGGAGGCGCCGCTGTGAGGGGGCGGCGCTCGCCCGTTCGGGGCGTTGGACGGGCCATGAGGGCCTCAGATGCGGAGATTTCAATTTCCTTGGGGCCAATCTCGCCCTATGCGTTCATGGGCGTGCTGGAAGGAGCGGGGGGCAGGTCGGGCGAGGGCGTGCGGAGCGTGCGCGTTCGCCCTGGTGGTGTCGGTGGCCGTGGGGACCGCAGTGCCGAACCCCCCGGTCGCGAGGGCGGTCGCCCGCGGGTGGCACGCCGTCGGTGACCGCCCCGTCGGTCCGCGTGCCGCGCCCGGATACTCGCCCCGGCCGCGGCTGGCCGAGGTGAGCCTGGAGGTGATCCGGCTGGGCGAGGCGGCGCGCCGGGCGGGCCGCTCGTACGAGGCGAGGCGCCGTGCGGTGCTGGAGCAGCGGGCGGAGAGCGACCGGCTGCGGACGGAAGTGGACCGGGCCCGGCGGCTGGCCGATGCGTTGCGGCGCCGGGTCGGCGCGATCGCCGATGCGCAGTACCGCACCGGCAGCCGCGTCGCCTACACCTTGCGCTCGGCGGCCTTCGACGGCCGGAAGCCGCTGGTCAGCGCGTACGAGGAGGCGGCGCGGCGGGAGCGGGCGCTGGTGCTGCGGGTGGGTACCGTGCAGCGCGCGGGCCGCATGCTGGCGGGCGACAGCGCGACGGCGATCGCCCGTGCGGCCGCGCTGGCCGCGGACCGCGACCGGCTCCGGGAGGCGCGGGCGCAGGCCGACCGCGGTCTGGATTCGGCGCGCGTCGCGCTGCGGCGGCTGGCGTCGCAGGCGTCCCGCAGCGGGAACTGCGGCACGTTGCCGAAGGCGGTGACCAGAGCGGCCCGGGCCGTCGCTCCGGTGGTCGCCCCGGGTGCAGCCTGGATGCGCCCGGTGGAGCGCTATGTGCTGTCGGCCCCCTTCGGCGGTGCGGGCTCCCACTGGGCCGCCGGCCATACGGGCCAGGACTTCGCGGTGCCGGTCGGTACTCCCGTGCGGTCCGCCGGGGGAGGCCGTATCGAGAGCGTGACCTGCGGTGACGGCCTCGGTATCAGCGTGGTCGTACGGCATCGCGCGGGCCTGTACACGGAATACGCGCATCTGTCGGCGGCGCTGGTGAGCCCCGGGCAGCGGGTCGTCCCAGGGGAGCGGATCGCGCTGTCGGGCGACACCGGAAATTCCACCGGGCCGCATCTGCACTTCGAGGTGCGGCGGACGCCCTACCTGGGGTCGGGTGTCGATCCCGTGCCGTGGCTGCGGCAGCACGGCGTCACGTTGTGAGGTGCTGTCGGGTGTGAGCCGCAGTGCGCCGTGTGTCGGCCGTGACGGCGGTCTCGGGTGGCCGGCCGTACGGGTGTGAGGCGCTACCGGGCGTTCAGGATGCGCTCGATGACGACAGCGACGCCGTCCGCGTTGTTGGATTCCGTACGGCGGGTGGTGGCGGCCAGCACGTCGGGGTGGGCGTTGGCCATCGCGTACGAGGTGCCGGCCCAGCTGAGCATCTCTATGTCGTTGGGCATATCGCCGAAGGCGACGACTTCCGCGGGCGAGATGCCGCGCTCCTTGCAGCAGCGGGCCAGGGTGCCGGCCTTGCTGACGCCGGGACCGCTGATCTCCAGGAGAGCGGTGGGGCTGGACCGGGTGAAGGACGCGAGATCGCCCGCGGCCGTACGGGCCAGCGCCAGGAAGGCGTCGGGGTCGAGGTCGGTGTGGTGTGCGAGGAGCTTGAGTACGGGCTGGCCCTTGCCTTCCGGGTCCACGGATGCCGCGAAGTCCTCGGCCAGGAGCTTTTCCGCCGGGGCGACGTTCGCGGTCGGGTCCAGGCGGAGGGGCGGGTACCCGGGTTCGTGGTGGAAACTGCCGGTCCGCTCCACCGCGAAGGTGGTGCCGGGGGCGGCGCTGCGCAGCGCGGCGACGACGTTCAGCGCGACCGTGGGTTCCAGGGGGCTGACCTCGACGATGCGGCGGCCGCGGTGCAGGTCGACGACGGCCGCGCCGTTCGCGCAGATCGCCAGGCCGTGGCCGTGCACATGGTCGCTGACCACGTCCATCCAACGGGCCGGGCGGCCGGTGACGAAGAAGACCTCGATGCCGGCCTCCTCGGCGGCGGCGAGCGCGGCGATCGTGCGGTCGGAGACCGTCTTGTCGTCGCGCAGCAGCGTGCCGTCGAGGTCGGTGGCGATCAGCCGGGTCGGCCGGGAGGGAACGACCGGCTCGGGCGGCGTGGCGGAGGCATCAGTCACGGGGTCATCTTCGCGTACGGCGGCGCACAGGCGTGCGCTGGGGCGCCCGCCTGAGCTCCTGGGGTGAGTGCTCCTCCGGTCACCCGAGCTGCGCGGCCGCCTCGGTGGCGATCTGTTCGAACACCTTCTGGTCCGCGGCGAAGACGGAGTCCGGTATCGGTGCGTGCACGACGATCTCGGTGAATCCGAGTGCGCGGTGCCGGCCCGCGAAGTCCACGAACGCGTCGAGGGACTCCAGCGGACGGCCGCCGTCCGGCGTGAAGCCGGTGAGAAAGACCTTGTCCAGCTGGGCGATGTCCCGGCCGACGTCCGAGCAGGCCTTCTCCAGCTTCTCCAGCTGGTCCTTGATGGCGGCCACCGAGTCCTCGGGGGTGCCGGTCGCGGCGATCTTGGGGTCGCCGGTCGTCACCCACGCCTGGCCGTGGCGGGCGGCGAGGCGCAGCCCGCGCGGGCCGGTGGCGGCGACCGCGAAGGGGATGCGGGGCCGCTGCACACAGCCGGGAATGTTGCGGACCTCGTCGGCCGAGTAATGGGTTCCCTGGTGGGAGACCACGTCCTCGGTGAGCAGCCGGTCGAGCAGCGGTACGAACTCGCCGAAGCGGTCCGCCCGTTCGCGCGGTGACCAGGAGTCCTGGCCGAGCGCGGTCGCGTCGAAGCCGTTGCCGCCGGCGCCGATGCCCAGGGTTATGCGGCCGCCGGAGACGTCATCGACGGTGATCAGTTCCTTGGCGAGGGTGACCGGGTGCCGGAAGTTGGGCGAGGTCACCAGCGTGCCCAGGCGCATCCGGGAGGTGACCGCCGCGGCGGCGGTCAGTGTGGGCACGGCGCCGAACCACGTCTGGTCGCGGAAGGACCGCCAGGACAGGTGGTCGTAGGTGTACGCGGTGTGGAATCCGAGATCTTCGGCCCGCTGCCACTGTTCGCGGCCGCCGTCGTGCCAGCGGCGGACGGGAAGGATGACGGTGCTCAGATGGAGAGAGGCGCTCATGCCGTAAAGCGTACGGGGAGGCCCGGAAAGCCCGGGGTGACGTCGGTTACGGGGCCGCTCGTCGGCCGACGGTCCTCGTGCGTCTGTTTCACGTGAAACAGATCGGCCCGCGCTTTACCCCGCATATAGCGGCGAAGAGGGAGAATCGGGACAGCGGCGCAGTGTGCAGGGCGCGGCGCGCGAGGCAGGGCAGCGCGCGGAGCGTCCGGGCTGCGCGAAGAGTGGTGCGATGTGGAGGAGCCATGGCACAGACCCGATTCGCCCCCGACCGCGGGCTGACCTCGCGCATGGTCACGACGATGTTCTTCATCGGACTGCTGTACGTCGTGGTCGTAGGCGTGCTGGTGGTGCTGCTCAAGGGCGCCTGGGTAGTGGTGTTGATCATTGCGGGGGGTCTGTTCGTCGCGCAGTTCTGGTTCAGCGACCGGATCGCGGCGTTCAGCATGGGCGCGCGCGAGGTGACGCCGGAGCAGGCACCCGAGCTGCACGGTGCCGTCGACCGGCTGTGCGCGCTGGCCGATATGCCCAAGCCGCGGGTCGCGATCGCGAATTCGGACGTGCCGAATGCGTTTGCGACTGGCCGTAATCAGAAGAATTCGATGGTGTGCGCGACGACGGGGCTGCTGCGGCGGCTGGAGCCGGAGGAGCTGGAGGGGGTGCTCGCGCACGAGCTCTCGCACGTCGCGCACCGCGATGTGGCCGTGATGACCATCGCGTCGTTCCTCGGCGTACTGGCCGGAATCATCACCCGGGCCGCTCTGTGGAGCGGCGTCGGGCGTAACAATCGCGATCAGAACGCGGCCATCGCCGTACTGATCGTCACTGCCGTCAGCGTCGTCGTCTACGCCATCAGCTTCCTGCTGACCCGGCTGCTGTCCCGCTACCGGGAGCTGTCCGCGGACCGTGCCGCCGCGATGCTCACCGGCCGCCCGTCGGCGCTGGCCTCGGCGCTGACCAAGGTCACCGGGCAGATTGCGAAGATCCCGACCGAGGATCTGCGCAAGGCCGAGCCGTTCAATGCGTTCTACTTCGCCCCGGCGTTCAACAAGGAGAGCTTCAGCAGGCTGCTGTCCTCGCACCCGACGCTGGAGCAGCGGCTGGACCAGCTCGGCCGGATCGCGGCGCAGCTGGGGCGGCCGTGAGGCGTCCCGGACCGGAAGGGACCGGCGGGGGAATGCATCAGTGAGTGAAGGAGAGAGGGTCGCGCATGGGATTTCTGGACGCCATTCTGGGCCGTAGCAAGCCGGTACGCCCCGACCTCGACCAGCTGTTCGCGCTGCCGTCCGCCGCCGTGACGCTGGAGGCCGCGGCCGACTTTCGGCCCACCGGCCTGGGATCGGTGTGCTTCGCGAGCGTCGAGGGCGGGGCGTTCTCGCGGATCCAGGAGGAGGCGCAGGGGCTGCTGGACGGCTCGGTGGAGTTCACACAGGACGCCTACGGCTATACGTGGCTGCTGGCTCGGCATGCGCCGGACGACGTGGCGGGCTTGGTCAACGACCTGCACGCGGTCAATACGTCGCTGGAGGAGGCGGGATTCGGGCCGCAGCTGCTGTGCTCGCTGATCGGCTTCCGCGACGGGCGGGACCGGCCGCTGGCGCTGGTCTACCTCTACAAGCGCGGGACGTTCTATCCGTTCGCACCGCAGCCGGGCGGTGGCGAGAAGCGGGACAACCCGCTGGAGCTCCAGGCGCGGGCGATGCTCGGGGACGATCTGACGATCGAGAAGGATCTGGCGCGGTGGTTCCCGGTGTGGGGGGCACCTGGGCTGTGAGCCGGGGCGACGGTCCTGCGGGGGCGGACGGGCGGGGGATCGGCTCGTCCGCGGCGCGCTGCTCTGCGGGGCCGGCGGGCCACGGGACCGGGGCCGCTGAGCGCGGTGGCCGCTCAGTCCGGGAACCGGAGGAATTCCGGCGGCACGTGGGCGGTGAGCCAGACGCCGTTGGCGCTGACCTGGAAGACATGGCCGGCCCGGTGCATCGCGGCCGCATCGACGGCCAGTACGACGGCCTTGCCGCGTCGGGCGCCCACCCGGGTCGCGGTCTCGCGGTCCGGTGAGAGATGGACGGCGTGCCGGGACATCGGCAGCAGCCCCTCGTCCCGGATGGCAGCAACGCTGCGGGCCACCGTGCCGTGAAAGAGGCACTCGGGCGGGTCGGCCAACGGCAGGTCGAGGTCGACGCGGATCGAATGGCCCTGGTTGGCGCGGATACGGCCATGCTCGATGGCGTAGCGCCGCTTGTCGTTCTGGGCCACCACCGCTTCCAACTCGGCCCGGGTGAACCGGAACCCGTGCCGCGCGGCCGCCTCGATCAGTTCCGGCACCGCCACCCAGCCCTGGGCGTCGAGGGTGATGCCGATCCGTTCCGGCTCATGCCGAAGATGCTTCGCCAGATATTTGGAAATGCGCACGGAGCGCTGACTGTTCATGGCTTCAGGGTGCCGCCCTTGGCGTCCGGCGGCATCTGAATTCCCGGTCTAGGCGTCGCCCCTGTCGGCCTTCTCCCTGACGCGTTCGCCCGCCGGCCTGGCCCTCTCGCGGCCGACCTCCTCGGCGGCCCAGCGGGCCCATTCCTCCTGCATCGCCGTCTGGCGCAGGCCGTACTCCAGCGCGAGCCGCCCGTAGACGGAGATCATGTCGTCGTCCCACGGGGTCGCCTCGTCGATATGCTCCAGCGCCTCGTGCCTGCGCGACGCTTCCTCGGCCCGGGACAGGAGGTAGGCGCCGGCCTCGAGCGGGGTGAGCACGCCGAGGAAGAAGACGCGCAACAGGCCGTCGAAGCGCGGGGGGCCGCTGGGCTCGACCTCGATGAGCCAGTGCCGCAGTTCGCTCACGCCACTGTCGGTGATCGCGTATTCCTTGCGGCCGCGGGGGCCTTCGGCGGCGACCTCGACCATGCCCGCGGCGGTGAGCTTGGACAGTTCTCCATAGACCTGACTCTGAGTGGCGGGCCAGACGTTCGCGAGCGAGGCGTTGAACGTCTTCATCAGGTCGTAGCCGCTGGCGGGGGCTTCTGCCAGCAGGCCCAGCACGGCGTGTCTCAGGCTCATGACACACAGATTACCTTCCACTGTTGACATGTCAAAGATGGACCTTCTACATTCGACATGTCGAGATTGGAATATGGCTCGGGCGGCGTAAGCCGGAGCCGGAACATATGCGCTTGTCCGGCCCGGCGGGCCGGAAGCGCCGGGGAAGAGGGGGATCATGGGCTACCTGCGGAGCTTCATTCCGTGGCTGGTGTTCGCGGGAGTGGCGTCGTTCGGCTGGCAGTGGGGGGCGCTGGCGGCGCTGGTGGTCGCTGCGGGGCTGCTCGTTGCCGACCGCGCCGGGGGCCTGTCGCTGGAGTTCCGGTTGCTGGAGTACGGCACGATCGTGTTCTTCGCGGCCCTGGCGATGCTGGCCTTCGCCCAGCCCCACAGTGGTCTCCGGCTCTACAGCGGCGCCTTGTCCCATGGCTGGCTCGCGCTGATCGCCTGGCTGTCCCTCGCTGTCCGCCGCCCCTTCACCATGGCCATCGCGCGTCGGATGGCCCCGCCGGAGGTCTGGCACACCCCGCTCTTCCGGCGCATCAACATGGTGCTCACCACGGCCTGGGCGGTGTCCTTCACTCTCGGTGCGGCAGCGCAGGCGGTCGTCGCCGCCGAGCATCTGAGCCTGCTCGTCTCCATCCCCATCCAGATCGCCGGATTCGTCCTTCCCGCCCGCTTCACTGCTTGGTACCCGGACCGGGCCCGTGCCCGGTTCCTGCAGGAGCAGTCCGGCGCGCAGCCCGGTCTCCAGGAGGCATGACGCCATGACCGCCACGACTCCCAGCGCTCCCACCGAATCCTCGGTCCCCGCGCCCCATATGGCCGGCAACTTCGCGCCGGTGCCGGACGAGGTGACCGCCTACGACCTGCCCGTAACGGGCACCGTCCCGCCGGAGCTCACCGGCTGGTTCCTGCGCAACGGCCCCAACCCGCGTGACGCCGCCTCGCCGCACTGGTTCTTCGGTGACGGTATGGTGCACGGCCTGCGTCTGGAGGGCGGCCGCGCCGTCTCCTACCGCAACCGCTGGGTCCGGACCAGCACCTTCACCGACGGCGTGCGGCCCGTGGACGAGCAGGGCCACCGCAACCTCCGGGCGGGAGTGGCCAACACCCATGTCGTCCGGCACGCCGGCCGCACCCTGGCGCTGGTCGAATCGTCCTTCCCTTACGAGGTCGACTGCCGACCCGGCCACGAGCTGGAGACCATCGGAGTCCATGACTTCGGCGGCCGGCTCGGCACCGCCATGACCGCCCACCCCAAGACCTGCCCCACGACGGGCGAGCTCCACTTCTTCGGGTACGGCGGCTCCGAACCGCCTTACCTCACCTACCACCGCGCCGATGCGGCCGGGGAGTTGGCGGTCAGCCGCCCCATCGACGTACCGGCGCCGACGATGATGCACGACTTCCATCTCACCGCCGCCCACGTCATCTTCATGGACCTCCCCGTCGTCTTCGACCGCAGTCACCCCGGCATGCCGTACGGCTGGGACCCGGACTACGGCGCCCGGCTGGGCGTGCTGCGCCGCGACGACCCGTACGGCGAGGTCCGCTGGTTCTCCATCGACCCCTGTTATGTCTTCCACAGCCTCAATGCCCATGACGACGGCGCGCAGCGCATAGTCCTCCATGTCTCCCGCTACGCCGAGTACGGCACCGACAGCGGAGCCCATCTGTGGCGCTGGAGCATCGACCTGGCCTCCGGCACCGTGGCGGAGGAGCAGCTCGACGACCGGTTCGGCGAGTTCCCGCGGATCGACGACCGCCTGGCCGGGCAGCCCGCCCGCTTCGGGCACGTCATCTCCGGTGAGCTGCCCGGCTCGGGCCCGATGCCGGGCACGCTGCTCCGCTACGACCTGCGGTCCGGCGCGGTGGTCCGGCACGACTTCGGCCCCGGCCGCACCCCGTCGGAGGCGGTCTTCGCCCCCGCGGACGACCGTCCGGGCGGGCCGGGCTGGCTGATGACCTACGTCTATGACGCGTCCACCGACACCAGCGATCTCGTCATCCTGGACGCGGAGGACATATCCGCCGACCCGGTGGCGACGGTCCATCTCCCGCAGCGGGTGCCGTACGGATTCCACGCAAACTGGCTTGCGGATGAGGCCAGTTGAGGTCTGAGGTCTGAGGTCTGGGAGCTGGGGGCTGGGGGACGCGGCTCGCTCAGCGGCCGGGTGCGGCGTCGCCGGTCGGCGTATTCCGCACGGCCGAGGACGCCAGCGCATCCATGGTGCGGGCCTGGACCTCGCGATGGGCGGCGGCGGCGATGAAGGCGGCCGCATTGTCCGGGCCGACCAGGTCTCGTACGGCCTGGACGGTGTCGGCGGGCAGCGCCACCGGCTCCGGGACCGCCGGGGGACGGGGGGCCCCAGCCGTCCCGGGGGCGGGCGGAGCCCCCGGCGCAAGCTCCGGACCGGGCAGGGGACGTGGCTGCCGCTCCGGAACCGACGCCGGTGCCCGCCCGCTCAGGGCCCGCGGATCCGCCGACGGTGCCTCCGGTAGAGCCTCGGCGAGATGGCGCCGAAGGTAGCGAGTGGCCAGGGTGCGCATGGCGCGGGCAAGTTCGGCGTCGACGGTCTGCTGGGCCAGCGGGCGGAGGCGCCGTACGAGGGCGGCTGCCTCGGCGGCTTCGGATTCGGTGGGCGTGTGGTCCAGGAAGGGGCGGAAGACGTGTTCGGTGGTGAAGTCGAGGAAGCGGGCGGCGATGTGTTCGACCTGGCCCCGTACCTCTCGCAGATGGCCGGAGATGGCCATGAGCGGGACGCCGGCGGAGTGGAGTTCGGCGGCGACGGCGAGCTCCTGTGGGCTGGGGACGAGAAACTCGTCCTCGTGGCCCGGGACGCGTTCGAGGACGCCGAGCTCGACGGCCTCGGCCACCGCCGCCTCGTCGGACGTGCCGCCGAAGGCGGTGTCCAGATCGGCGCGGCTGATGCGGGCCGCCTTCTCGTCGGTCCACGGCCCGTCGATCTCGGCGACCAGGCCGAGCACCCCGCCGAGGCCGAGTCCCGCGTCCCAGGCCTCGAGGAGTTCCTTGATGCTGGCGAGGGTGTAGCCGCGGTCGAGAAGGTCGGCGATCCGGCGCAGCCGGGCCAGATGGGCATCGCCGTACACATTGGCCCGGCCGCGGCGTTCGGGGCGTGGGAGCAGGCCGCGGTCCTGGTAGGCGCGGATCGTGCGGACCGTGGCGCCGCTGAGATGGGCCAGATCCTCGATGCGGTATTCGGCCGTCGGCGGCTGCTCGGTCACTGCGGTGCTCCTCATGAGCGCGTGGCTGGTTGCGCGTTACGAGAGTGCCGCGCGGCCCACCGCACCCGCCGCCGCCCGTGCGGCCGGGGAGGATGCCAGGTAGGCGACGGCCGTGCGCAGCGACCCTTCCTGCGAGGGATGGTACGACCGCCGCAGATAGCGCGGTATCGCCGTGCCCAGCTCCCGCCAGGTGGGCAGCAGGCCCTTGCGTACGGCGCGGTTGTGCTCGCGCAGCGCGTAGCGGGAGCGGGTGGCGAGCTGGGGATCGTGCCGGAGGAGGTAGGCGGCGCCCCAGCCCCAGAGGTAGAGGAGGACGGGTGCCGTGACGGACATCCCCAGAATGCGGCGGAGGTAGCGGGCGGGGTCTTCGCCGCCGGTGTGCTGGTACATGTCGAAGGCGACGGCACGGTGCTCGACCTCCTCGGCGCCGTGCCAGCGCAGCAGGTCGAGCATGACCGGGTCGGGGGCGGCGCGGTCGAGTCCCTCGGCAGCCAGCACCCAATTGCCGAGCACCGCGGTGAACTGCTCGATGGCGGCGATGAGGGAGAGCCGGAAGCGCAGCCATTCCCGTGCGGGAAGCGGTATGCCGAAGGGCGGCCTCTCGCCCAGGAGGTATGCGAAGAGGAAGTCGACGTGCCGGGTGTACGGGCCGGTGTCCAGGCCCTGGTGGGCCAGGTGTTCAAGGACGTAGGCGTGTTGGACGCTGTGGGTGGCCTCCTGGCCCATGAAGCCCTTGACGTCCTTGAGGAGTTCCTCGTCCCGGACCAGCGGCAGGGCTTCCTTGAAGACCTTGACGAACCACCGCTCGCCCGCGGGCAGCAGCAGATGCAGCACATTGATGACGTGCGTGGCGGTGGGTTCGTCCGGTATCCAGTGCAGCGGCGTCCCGCGCCAGTCGAACGAGACCCGGCGCGGCGCTATCGGGTGGTGCTCCGGTGGGTGTGAGGTGCTCATGCGCGGCTCCTGACGTGCGCAGATCTCCTGGAGGCGACGAACGGTGGCGACAGCGGTGGCTAGAGCGGTGGCGCGATGCGGGCGATGGCACGCAGGGCGCGCGGGGTGAAGCGGGACATCAGCTGGGCGCCGCGCGCCTCGGGGGTGACGGGCACCACCGCCTGGTTACGCACCACCGCTCGCAGCACGGCGTCGGCGACTTTCTCCGGCGGGTAGTTGCGCATCCCATACATCCGGGAGGCCTTGGCCTGGCGGCGCTTCTCCTCGTCCGCCGGGACGCCGGCGAAGTGCGAGGTGGCGGTGATGTTGGTGTTGACCAGTCCCGGGCAGATGGCCGAGACGCCGATGCCCCGGCCCGCCAGCTCGGCGCGCAGGCACTCGCTGAGCATCAGGACGGCCGCCTTGGACGTGCTGTAGGCGGGCAGGACCTTGGACGGCTGGAAGGCGGCGGCCGAGGCGGTGTTGACGATATGGCCGCCCTGCCCGCGCTCCGCCATCCGCCTGCCGAAGATCCGGCAGCCGTGGATGACGCCCCACAGATTGACGTCCAGGACCTTCTTCCAGTCTTCGACGGTGGTGTCGAGGAAGGAGCCGCACAGGCCGATGCCGGCGTTGTTCACCAGGACGTCGACGGTGCCGTATGCGGCATCCACCTTGTCGGCGAGCTTCTCCATCGCCGCTTCGTCCGTGACGTCGACGGTCTCGCCCCAGGCCTGCGGGGCGCCGATCAGCCGCGCCATGTCGGCGGTCCGCGCCGCGCCCTCCGCGTCCCGGTCGACGGCGACGATCCGCGCGCCGGCCTCGGCGAAGGCGAACGCCGTGGCCCGCCCTATGCCGCTGGCCGCGCCGGTCACCAGCACCAGCTGCCCGCCGAAGCGATCGGCATACGGACCGGAGGCCAGCACCTTCTTCGCCGGGTCGCCCTCCTCCTTGGCCGTGATGAACTCGGTGATCCAGGAGGTCAGCTGGTCGGGCCGGGTGCGCGGCACCCAGTGCTTGGCGGGGAGGGTGCGGCGTACCAGCTGGGGCGCCCATTGCTCCAGGTCGTCGTACAGCCGCTGGGAGAGGAACGCGTCGCCGGTCGGGGTGATCAGCTGGACCGGGCAGTGCGCATAGGCGTCGGTGCGCGGGCGGCGCAGCCGGGGGAGGACGTTGTCGCGGTAGAGCCAGGCGCCGTGGGCGGCGTCGGTCGGCAGCGACGGGGTCGGATAGCCGCCGGCGGGGACCTTCTCCACCCGCTGCAGGATCCTTGGCCAGCGCTTGCCGAGCGGGCCCTTCCACGCCAGCTCGGGCAGTACGGGGGTGTGCAGCATGTAGACGTACCAGGACTTGGCGCTCTGGTTGAGGAGCTGGGCGGCGCGCCGCGGGGTGGGGCGCCTCATCCGCTTCTTGATCCAGTGGCCGAAGTGGTCCAGCGACGGGCCCGACATGGAGGTGAAGGACGCGATCCGGCCCTCCGTGCGCCGGACCGTGGCGAATTCCCAGGCCTGTACGGAGCCCCAGTCATGGCCCACGAGGTGGACCGGCCGGTCGGGGCTGACGGCGTCCGCGACGGCCAGGAAGTCGTCGGTCAGCTTCTCCAGGGTG
Source organism: Streptomyces sp. NPDC053427 (assembly GCF_044544985.1). Classification (NCBI taxonomy): domain Bacteria; kingdom Bacillati; phylum Actinomycetota; class Actinomycetes; order Kitasatosporales; family Streptomycetaceae; genus Streptomyces; species Streptomyces sp. NPDC053427. Next base: position 263,146 of record NZ_JBITYA010000010.1, read on the forward strand.
AACCCGCCGCGCAGCGGCTTCGGCGCCGTCGAGCGGCCGCAGCCCCGTACGTCGTAGAGCACCACATGGAAGCGTTCGGCCAGCCGCTGCGCGACCTCGGACCACACCTCCTTGCTGTCGGGATAGCCGTGCACCAGCATCACCGTGGGCCGCTCGGCGTCCCCCAGCTCGGCGACACACAGCTCGACGCCGCCGGTACGCACCACGCGCTCCCGCGCCGCCCGGAGCCCGCGCTCCGGCCCCTGTCCTTGCCCCTGAGCCCGTCGCGTGTTCATGCGGCCTTCTCCTCCTGCCAGCGCCGCACATGCGGCAGATCGTCGTCCAGCCAAAAGGCGCTTTCCTGCGGGTCCTTGGAGTCGGTGACGACCAGGATCTCCTCGAATTTGGCGCCGGTACCCCGGAATCCGAGGTGAGGTTCGACCGCCCACAGTCCGGGCTGCGGCGGATGGTCGGAGAAGGTGTACGGGCTCCACAGGGGGGACCAGCCGTCCCGGTGGCCGTGCAGCGCATCGGAGGCGAGGCCCTTGAGGGACTGCGTGCCGAACCCGAAGAGGGTGGGGGACCAGCGGCGCTGCTTGACCCGGTCGATCTTGTGGGCGATGACGCCGAAGGGGTAGGCGCGGTGGCGGTTGGTGTGGCCCTGCCGCACCATCAGCCGCTCCACGTCCTCGTAGATCTCGCGCAGTGAGCGCCGCTCGCGCACCTCGCGCAGGATGAGCTCCCGGTGTGCTTCGAGGTCGGCGAGCAGCCGGTCGTGTACGGGGTTGAGGCCGAGACAGCCGGAGTAGCCGATGTCGGCGGTGAAGCCTTGGTGGACCGGGGCCATGTCGAGGATGAAGGCCATGCCCGGTTCCAGCTCGCGGTTGGTGGGGAAGAACTGCAGCGGGATGCGGAAATCGGCGAAGGCCGTGCGGTCGCCGAACCAGGCGAACGGCAGATGGAACCAGTCCCGTACGCCGCGCTCGCGCAGCCACTCGCGCTGCATCCGCGCCGCCGCGCGCTCGGTGATCCCGGGCTTGAGCTGGGCGGCCACCGCCTCCGCGCAGTCGTACGCGAGCCGCTGGACCTCTCTGAATCCCCGGAGTTCGGCGGTGAGTTCTGCGGGTCCTGCTGAGGTCGCTGAGGTGACTGAGGCCATCGCCAACCGTCCGTCCGTAAGCGGTTCATCGCGGTACGCGCCCGTAACTTGACACTGATGAATGTGACAATGCTCGGCGGCTGCGTCAAGGGGTGCGCATACGGCGTGGCCCACGGCATCGCGCTCTGTACCCCCCGCTGTGCGGCGCGACCCTGACTCCAGGTCCCCTTCAGGCATGAGGTCCCCTACGGGTCCGTAGTACCGGAGAGGTATGCGAGGGGTGGGCAGAGACCACCATGTGGGTTGACGACCGGCGCGCGAGCGGCCTCTACCGTCGAAGACGTGACTGTGATCGTGACCGAAAGCCTGAGCAAGCGGTTCCCGCGGGTGACCGCCTTGGACCGGCTCTCCGTTGACATCGCCCCCGGCGTGACCGGCCTGGTGGGTGCCAACGGCGCCGGAAAGTCCACCCTGATCAAGATCCTCCTCGGCCTGGCCCCGGCCACCGAAGGGACCGCGCATGTCCTGGGCCTGGACGTGACCAAGGACGGCGCCGCCATCCGTGAGCGGGTCGGCTATATGCCCGAGCACGACTGCCTGCCGCCGGACGTCTCGGCCACCGAGTTCGTGGTGCACATGGCCCGGATGTCCGGCCTGCCGCCGACCGCGGCCCGCGAGCGCACCGCGGACACCTTGCGCCATGTCGGCCTCTACGAGGAGCGATACCGTCCCATCGGCGGCTATTCGACGGGCATGAAGCAGCGCGTGAAGCTGGCCCAGGCGCTGGTCCACGACCCGCAGCTGGTGTTCCTGGACGAGCCGACCAACGGCCTGGACCCGGTCGGCCGGGACGAGATGCTCGGCCTGATCCGGCGCGTGCACACCGACTTCGGGATCTCCGTCCTGGTGACCTCCCACCTCCTCGGCGAGCTGGAGCGCACCTGCGACCATGTCGTTGTCATCGACGGCGGCAAGCTGCTGCGCTCCTCCGCCACCGATGAGTTCACGCAGGCCACGGCCTCGCTGGCGGTGGAGGTCACGGACACCGACCGCTGCCCGGACGGCACCGCGGCGCTGCGTGCGGCGCTGGTCGCCGCCGGGGCCGTGGTGACCGATGCGTCCGGTGCCGAGGGCCTGGCCTCCTCGGGGCGGCTGCTGTACGTCGAGGCGCCCGGCGAGGAGACCTACGACCTCCTGCGCGACACCGTCGCCGACCTCGGCCTCGGCCTGATCCGGATGGAACAGCGCCGGCACCGGATAGCGGAGGTCTTCCGCGACGCGGACGCGGCAACCGCCGCCGCGCCGCCCGCCACCACTGCCTCGCCGCCCGCCACCCCCGACGCCCCGCACGCCATCCAGGACGGAGGCGCATCCGATGCCCGCTGAGTCTCCGATGCCGACCGATTCCCCGACCCGCTCCCCCGCCACCGCCGGCGGGGCCTATATCCACAACATCGGCTACCGCCACTACGACGGCCCCCGCCTGGGCCGTGCCTACGCCCGTCGGTCGCTCTTCTCGCAGAGCCTGCGTGGTGCCTACGGACTCGGCCGCTCGGCCAAGACCAAGGTGCTGCCGATGCTGCTCTTCGCGGTGATGTGCCTGCCCGCAGCGATCATGGTCGCGGTGGCGGTGTTCACCAAGGCGGCCAGCCTCCCGGTCGGCTATACCCGCTACGCCATCTACCTCCAGGCCGTCATCGGTCTCTATCTCGCCGCACAGGCTCCGCAGTCCGTCTCCCGCGATCTGCGCTTCAAGTCCGTCCCGCTGTATTTCTCCCGCCCGATCGAGCGCGCCGACTATGTGGCGGCGAAGTTCGCGGCCCTGGCGAGCGCCCTGTTCATCCTCACCGCGGCGCCCCTGCTGGTCCTCTATGTCGGGGCGCTGCTGGCGAAGCTGGACTTCCTCGACCAGACCAAGGGCCTGGGTCAGGGGCTGGTCTCCGTGGCGCTGCTCTCGCTCCTGTTCGCCGGGATCGGCCTGGTCATCTCGGCGCTCACCCCGCGCCGCGGCTTCGGCGTCGCCGCCGTGATCGCCGTCCTCACGATTCCGTATGGTGCCGTGAGCGCCGTCCAGAACATCGCCTCCGTCCAGGGCAGCGAGTCCGCCGTCGGCTGGCTGGGGCTCTTCTCCCCCATCACCCTCATCGACGGGGTACAGACGACCTTCCTCGGCGGGACCAGTTCCTTCCCCAACGGCCTGGCGCCGTCGACCGCCGCCGGGTTCGTCTATCTCCTCGTCACGCTGATAGCCATCGCCGGTTCCTACGCCCTGCTGATGCGCCGCTACCGGAAGGCCGGCCTGTGACAACGCTCCACATCGACCATGTCTCCCGCTGGTTCGGAAACGTCGTGGCGGTCAACGACATCACCATGACCATCGCCCCCGGCGTCACCGGCCTGCTCGGCCCCAACGGCGCCGGCAAGTCCACCCTCATCAACATGATGGGCGGATTCCTGGCTCCCTCCAACGGCACCGTCACCCTCGACGAGCGCACGATCTGGCGCAACGCCGGTATCTACCGCCACATCGGCATCGTCCCCGAGCGCGAGGCGATGTACGACTTCCTCACCGGCCGTGAATTCGTCCTCGCCAATGCCGAGTTGCACGGCCTCGGCCGGGCCGAGGCGGCCAGGGCGCTGGCCACGGTGCAGATGGAGTACGCCCAGGACCGCAAGATCTCGACGTACAGCAAGGGCATGCGGCAGCGGGTGAAGATGGCGTCCGCGCTGGTTCATGACCCGTCCGTGCTGCTGCTGGACGAGCCGTTCAACGGCATGGACCCGCGGCAGCGGATGCAGCTGATGGAGCTGCTGCGGCGGATGGGCGACCAGGGGCGTACGGTCCTGTTCTCCTCGCACATCCTCGAAGAGGTCGAGCAACTGGCCTCCCACATCGAGGTGGTGGTGGCCGGCCGGCATGCCGCATCCGGCGATTTCCGCAAGATCCGCCGGCTGATGACCGACCGCCCGCACCGCTACCTCGTCCGGTCCGACAACGACCGTGCACTGGCCGGTGCGCTGATCGCCGACCCCTCCACCGCCGGCATCGAAGTGGATCTCGTCGAGGGCGCGCTGCGCATCCAGGCCATCGACTTCGGCCGCTTCACCGAACTCCTGCCGCGGGTCGCCCGTGACCACGGCATCCGCCTGCTGACGGTCTCGCCCTCCGACGAGTCGCTGGAATCCGTCTTCTCCTACCTCGTAGCGGCCTGAGGCCGGAAAGGAGCCCGACGCATGTCCACGACCACTCCGACGGCCGCACCCGCACCCTCCGGCGCGCCCCGGGCCACGCTGTTCAACCCCACCGTCGCCCGGCTCACCTACCGAGCCCTGCTCGGCCGGCGCCGCGCGCTGATCCTCTTCGCGCTGCCCGCCCTTCTGGTGGTCCTCGCCGTCGCCGTCCGCGTGCTGGCCGGTGCCGATGACACCACCGCGAGCGGCATCCTGGGCGGATTCGCGCTGGGCACCATGGTCCCGCTGATCGGTGTCATCGCCGGTACGGGCGCGATCGGCCCCGAGATCGACGACGGGTCCGTGGTCTATCTCCTGTCCAAGCCGGTGCCGCGGCCGACGATCATCCTCACCAAACTCCTCGTGGCGATAGGCGTCACGGTCACCTTCTCCGCCGTCCCCGTCCTGCTCGCCGGCTTCATCCTCAACGGCAACAGCCAGCAGATAGCGGTGGCGTACGCCGTGGCGGCGGCCGTCGCATCGGTCGCCTACAGCGCGCTGTTCCTCCTCCTCGGCACCATCACCCGGCATGCCGTCGTCTTCGGCCTGGTCTACGCCCTGGTCTGGGAGGCGCTCTTCGGAACGCTCGTCCCCGGCGCCCGGACCCTCAGCGTCCAGCAGTGGGCGCTGGCCGTCGGCCAGAAACTGGGTGCGGAGGGGGCGCTCACCTCCGACGTTCAACTCCCGCTGGCCGCATGCCTGTTGGTGGTGGTCACGGTCGGCGCCACGTGGTACGCCGGACGTCGCCTGAAGTCGCTGACCCTGGCCGGAGAGGAGTAATGCGGAGGGGCGGAGCGGCGTGGGATGCGGGGCCATGGGCGTACGTACCCCGGTGGCCGCTCGCTCAGCCGCTCTGTGCCTGACCGCCGCCGGTGCCGTTCTTCTGGTGCTCGTTGAACTCCCGGACGTTGCGCAGATGCTCCTGGAAATCGGCGGTGAAGCGGGTGTCGCCCGGTTTGACGGTGACGAAGTACAGCCAGTCGCCCTTGGGCGGCGCGCCGGCCGCCTTGAGCGCGTCCGCCCCGGGGTTGTCGATCGGGGTGGGCGGCAGGCCCTGGTGCTTGTAGGTGTTGTACGGGCTGTCGGTCTTGGTGTCGGCGTGCGTGGTGGCGAGGGTGCTGCGGCCCAGCGCGTAGTTGATCGTCGAATCCATCTGCAGCGGCATGTTCCTGGCGATCCGGTTGTCGATGACCCGGGCGACCCTGCCCATATCGGACGGCCGGTCCGCCTCGGCCTGCACGATGCTGGCGATCACCACCGTCCGGTAGGCGGCGATACGGTCGTCGGCGAGCCGCTGGTTGGCCGTGTCGACCATGTAGGCGAGCAGGGACGCCGCGGTGGTGTCCTTGCGGATCGGATACGTGGCCGGGAAGAGGTAGCCCTCCGGGTTGCCCTTCGCCTCGGTCGGCAGGTTGAGGTGCGCGGCCTTGGCGGCCTTCGCGGTGCTGCCCTTGGCCAGGTGCAGCGCCTTGTCGGCGGCGGCGTAAACCTGCGCCGCCCGTTGCCCCTCCGGCACGGTCAGCTTTGCCTCGGGCTGAGGCCCGCGCAGCAGCCGCGGCACGAAGAGCACCGCAAGAATGACAAAAACGCACAAAACGGCAATGAGAATCAGCCAGCCGACCCGGGAAAGCCGCGGTCCGGACCGGCGAACGGTGCGCTGAACATCGCTCATGGGGGCACCGTAAGCCAGGCGGCGGCGATACGGGGACGACCTCCCCGGGATCGCTACCGATGGCGGGTTCCGGATGCGGGTGGGTTGCCCGGCGTTCACCGCGTGGTTGCGGAGCCGGGAGGGTGACCCGGCGTTTCGCCCTGCGGCGGTTCGGCGGGTCGGGCCACCGCAGGGGAAACAGGGGGTCGGGCGGCCGCGGACCCTACGCCCCCGGCAGCCACCTCATGAAGGTACGAAGCCCCTGAGCAGCTGAAGCCCCTGAGCCGCCAGGCCCTTGAGTCGTCGAACCCGTGAGCCGCTGAAGCCACTGAGCCCCTACGTCCCCGAGCCCCTACGTTTTTGAGCCCCTACGTCCCCGAGCCCCTACGCCCCGTCCCCGATGCGTCGATCGCGTCCCGCGCCCAGGCCCAGCAGGGCGAGCCCCGCGCACACGGCCAGGAGCAGCAGGATCGGGACGGTCCAGCCACCGGTGGTCTGGTGGACGGCGCCGAAAACCAGGGGGCCGGCCGCGGCGAGGAGATAGCCGCCGGTTTGGGCCATGCCGGAGAGGCGGGCGGCGGTGTGGGTGTCGCGGGAGCGGAGGACCATCATCGTCAGGGCCAGCCCCAGGGCGCCGCCCTGGCCGACCCCGAGCAGCGCCGCCCACAGCCAGGCACCGGCCACCGGGGCCACCAGCAGTCCGACGACGCCGCCGGCCATCAGCGTGGAGACGGCGACGCCCAGCAGCCGCTGTCGGCGCATCCGTCCCGCGAGCATCGGCACCACGAACGACCCCACCATCTGCACCAATGTGCTGAAGGCGAAGACCAGCCCCGCCGTGCCCTTGCTCATCCCGTGATCGGTGAAGATCGTCGGCATCCAGGCGATGACCACGTACGCGATCAGCGACTGCGAGCCCATGAAGAGCGTGACCTGCCAGGCCAGCGGGGAGCGGCTGAGCTTCGGCCCGTCCTCGACGGCATGGACGGGCTTCGCCGCGGCCGTGCCCGCCCTCGTGCCGCGACGGGCGATGACCGCCTGCGGGATCCAGACCACCGCGGCGACGGCGGCCAGCAGCGACCAGGAGACCAGGGAGCCCTGCCAGCCGCCGAGGGCGTTCTCCAGCGGGACGGCGGAGGCCGCCGAGACCGTGGCGCCGAGGATCATCGCGGTCGAGTACAGCGCCGTCATGCTCGCCGCCCGCTCCGGGAAGTCCCGCTTGATCAGCCCCGGCATCAGGACGTTCAGCAGGGCTATGGAGGTGCCGACCACCGCGCAGCCGATGAACAGCGCACTCACGGGCGGGGCGATCCGGAGCGCGATGCCGCCGCAGAGCAGGACCAGCGCGCCGCACAGCGTCGCCTCGGTGCCCCAGCGGCGGGCCAGCTTCGGGGCGGCTAGGGAGCCGAGGCCCATGAAGATCAGCGGGATGGTCGTCACCAGGCTGCTGGCGGTCGCGGCGAGGTGGAAGTGGTCGCCGATCTCGCCGAGCAGCGGCGAGACCCCGGCGAGCGCCGCCCGCATGTTGAGCGCGGCAAGGACGATCCCGGCGAGGAGGAGGGCCGGGTGAGTGCGCAGGCGACGGCGGGCCTCGGCGACCGGCGGCGTCGCTGCCAGGTCCTCCTCGGCGTCGATCAAGGGTGCTTCGGACAGGGGCCCGGACATGCGTGCGTACCTCGCCAAGATCGTTGCGTTACAAGGGAGTTGAGGAAGGGGGGACGGCTTCGGCCGGGCCCTCAGCGGGCGGCGAGCAGCGCCTCCACGGCGCGCTTCGGCTTCTCCAGCAGGGCGCGGGTGGCGCGCTCCGCGCCCTCCGGATCGCCCGTTGCGATGGCGTCCAGCACCGCGCGGTGATCGCCGTGCACGATTTTCGGCATCTCGTGATCGCCGAGCGCGCTGACCAACGCCTCCCGCACCGAACTGCTGAACCATCCGTAGGTCGCGGTCAGCGCGGCGTTGTGCGCGGCCTCGACGACGGCCTTGTGGAAGGCGATGTCGTGGTCGGCGTACAGCTCGAGGCTGCTGGCGTCGGGCTGTCCCTCGGCGTCCGCCAGCTCGGTCTGGGCGTCCAGGGCCGCCTGCATCCGCTCCAGGTCGGCGGGTTCGTGCCGGAGCGCGGCCAGTCGGGCGGCCTCGGCCTCCAGCGCGATCCGCAGCTCCAGAACGTCGCGGATGCCGGCCCGCTGGACGCCGCGCATGATTTCGCCGGGGTCCGACGCGGAGACGACGAAGGTGCCCTCGCCCTGACGTGAGCGCAGCATTCCGGCGTGTACGAGTACCCGGATCGCCTCGCGGACGGTGTTACGGCCGACCTGGAGCTGTTCGGCCAGGGCGTGCTCCGCAGGGATACGGGCCCCGACCTGCCACTCTCCGGCGGTCAGCTGGCTCCGCAGGGCCTCGACGACGGTGTCCACCAGGGATTGTCGTCCCGCCGCCTGCAGCGCCATGTCCGTCCGCTCGCCCTTCGCCGTCATTCACCAGGTCATCGCCAGTTGCCCAGTCATCCTACAACTGATGATTTCACTGTACACGTACATGGCTGCGGTAGCGTCCCGGGAACGCCCGCCGCCCGGCAGCCGTTCCGTCATGAAGACAGAAGCCGGGCAGGCAGGGTGCGGGAAGGAACCCGGGCGGGGTGCAGGCAGGCCCCAGGCAGGCCCTGGGCAGACCCCAGCCGGACGTCAGGACCCAGGAAGGGTGCGGGCGGCATTCCGGCGGTGCGCGGACAGCAGAAGGTGCTGGGAGGAGGTGGCCCGGTGACGGGCTTCTACCACGTGTGTTTCGTCGTCCCGGAGATCGAGGCGGCGATACGGGACCTTGGGACGGCTGCCGGAGCCGAGTTCCGTGAGCCCAAGGCGGACCGGCTCGGTGGCTGGGACTACCGGATCACCTTCACCCGGGGGGACCCGCCGCACATCGAGCTCATCGAGGGTCCGCCGGGCAGTCCCTGGGACGCGTCGGCGGGTGCCCGGTTCGATCACCTCGGATTCTGGACGCGGTCCATAGAGGCAGGCTCCCGGCACCTGGCGGACCAGGGCTTTCCCACGGACTTCTCCGGCTGTCCGTACGGGCGCCCCTTCGCCTATCACCGGATGGACAGCATCGGCGCCCGCGTCGAACTGGTCGATCTGGCCCGGCAGCCTGCCTTCCTGGAGGCCTGGAATCCGGGCGGGGCGCCCATGCCGCCGGTCGAGGGTGCGGATTGACCGGCCCGGGGCCACCGCCCACCGGCGGAGCCGCCGGGCCGCCCACCGGCGGAGCCGCACCCGCAGGCGCCCTCAGGCCCCCCGTCACGCCCAGCGCCCCAACGCCCCGCAGGCCCTAACGCCCCAAGCGCGCCCTCACACCCCAAGCAACCCCAAGCAACCCCAAGCCCTCAAAGCCCCACGTCCCGCCCCTGAATGTCCGCCAGCATCTCCCGTCGCACCAGAAGCCGGGCGTGGCCCTTGGTCACCGCGACCACGGGGGGCCGTCCGACCAGGTTGTAGCCGGAGGCCATCGAGAGGTGGTAGGCGCCCGCTACGGGGACGGCCAGCAGGTCGCCGGGGCGGATGTCGCCCGGCAGGCGGACGTCCGAGGCGAGGATGTCGCCCGCCTCGCAATGGCGGCCGACGACCGTGACCGGCTCCGTCGCGGCGGCCGAGCGACGGCCGACCAGGCGGGGCGCGTAGCGCACCCCGTACAGCGCGGGCCGCGGGTTGTCGCTCATTCCGCCGTCCACCGCCACGAAGGTGTGCCCGCCGGTCTGTTTGACGGCCAGCACCCGGTAGAGGACGACGCCGGCGGGGCCCGCGATGGCGCGGCCGGGTTCGATGGCGAGCCGCGGCACCGGCAGGCCGGCCGCCGCACAGCTCCCGGCCAGTTCGGCGCGGATCTTGGCGCCGAGGCCGACGATGTCGAGGGCGGGCTCGCCGGGCCGGTAGGCGACGCCGTGGCCGCCGCCGAGGTCCAGTTCGGGCAGCGTGATGCCGTGCTGCTCATGGATGCGGGCCAGCAGCCCGACCAGTCGCCGTACGGCCGACAGATACGGCTTGACGGCGGTGATCTGCGATCCCAGGTGGCAGTGCAGCCCGACCAGCTGGAGGCGGGGCTGGCCCAGGACCCGGGTGACGGCGTGCTGCGCGGAACCGTCCGCCAGCGACAGCCCGAACTTCTGCCCGTCGGTCCCGGTACGGATCTTGGCGTGGCCGCCGGCGGCGATCCCCGGGACGACCCGGATCAGCACCTTCTGCCGGCTGCCGGCCGGAACCGCGGCGGCCAGCCGGGCGATCTCCGAGGTGCTGTCGATGACGATCCGCCCGACGCCGAGCCGCAGCGCGGTCCGCAGGTCGTCCGGGCTCTTGGCGTTGCCGTGCAGCACGATCCGCTCCGGCGGGAAGCCGGTGGTGACGGCCAGCTCCAGCTCGCCCGCCGAGCAGACGTCCAGGCCCAGGCCCTCCTCCCGCACCCAGTGCGCCATGGCGCGGCACAGGAATGCCTTGGCCGCGTAGAAGACATCGGTGTCGGGGAAGGCCCGCAGGTAGGCGCGGCAGCGGCGGCGTACCTCGTCCTCGTCCAGGATGTACGCGGGCGTCCCGAAGCGCTCGGCGAGGTCGCTGAGCGGAACGCCGCCGACGGCGAGATCGTCGTCCACCAGGGGGACGGTGGACGAGGGCCATATGGCCAGCGAGGAGGCCGGCGGGGCGGAGTGCCGGACGGGCTCCGGTACGGCGGTCAGCGGGAGCGCGGTGTCGCTCATGGTGTCGCTCATGATCGGTTGCCCTCCCTCAGACGGCCGGCAGCGGCTGCGTACGGGGTTGCGTACGAGGCTGGGTACGGGGCTGCGCCAGGCTTTGCGTACGGGCCTGTGTCCGGGCCTGTGTCAGGGGTGGTGTCAGGGACTGCGTACGGGACTGGGCAAGGGGGATCTCGGGGGCGAACCGGGGGTCGACGGTCAGGCCGGTCGCTCCTACCGGTTCGGCCAGCGCGCGCAGCGCGGGTTCGGCGAGCCGCACCCAGGGCTGGCCGCCGCCGAGGGCCGCGGCGAGCCGCTGGGGCGAGGTGAAGGCGACGGCGGTGCGGCCGCCGAGCGGGGTGCGGAACAGGCGGGCCGTGCAGCCCGCGGGGCCCGACCGGACGGGAACGAACAAAGGCCCGGCCGGGACCCGATCGGAGGGCTCGGGGTCTTCCGCGTAAAGGTGATGGGACACGGCGTTGCTCCTCGGACTGCACATCGACGGCCCCGGACCGATGGGGAAACGCTGACGCCGGGGCTCGGCTCTGACGACGCTATGCCCGGTGAGCGGGGCACTTCCCCGGCCGCTGACGCATCATTGACGGTTTGCGGACGGGACTTGACGCGATGCTGCCGTTGGGTGGCCGGTCGGGGGCGGTGCGCGCCGGTGGCCGCCCGTCCGAGTACCGCGGTGCCCGGCCTTGACGCCGCGGAACGGGTTCCACCGGCGGGCGTCGGGTCCGCCGTCGGGCACCGTGCGGCCTCCGACGAAACCCCCGCCCCCGCGTCCCCTACACCCCCGCCGGCACCGAAGCCGCCCCCGTCCCCGTACCGGACTCCGAGTCCGCCGGGGCCGCCGTCGCCGCCTCCCGCTCCGGCCGCCGTACGACCGCCAGCACCAGCGCCCCGGTCGCCACCGCCACCAGCCCGGAGACCGCCGTGATGCGCGTCAGCCCCGACACATACGCGGCCCGGACCGCCGAGAGCGGGGCGCCGGGCGTGAGGGTGTGCAGCGCATCGGCGAAGACCGTGCCGAGGATCGCGATGCCGAAGGCGAAGCCCAGCTGCCGGCAGGTGTTCACCGCGCCGCTCGCCATGCCCGCCCGCTGCGGTGGCGCGGCGCCGAGCGCCGCCGAGACCAGCACCGGCATGGCCGCACCGACGCCCAGCCCGCTCACCGCGAGCCCGGGGACCAGCGTGGCCCAGCCCGCGCCGTCACCGAGCAGTACGGCGTGCAGCAGCGAACCCGCGCCCACCAGCAACAGGCCGATGCCGACCGGGAGCTGCGGCGCCAGCCGCTGGAGCAGCCGGCCGCCGAGCGCGCCGACCAGCAGGGACATCAGGGCCAGCGGCAGCACGGCCAGCCCCGCCCGGACCGGGCTCAGGCCCAGGACGTCCTGCGCCCACAGCCCCACGAACGTCAGTTGCGGGAAGGCCGCCGCCTGCATCAGCAGGGCCGCCGCCATCAGGACGGCGAACGAGGGGCGGCGCAGCAGCCGCAGGTCCAGCAGGGGCTGCGGCACCCGCCGCTCGACGATGACGAAGGCGAGCAGCGCCACCGCCGCGCCCGCGAGCGAGGCGAGCGTCCCGCCTTCCGTCCAGCCGCGCTCGCCGCCGCGCATCAGCCCGTACGTCAGGGCGCCCGCGGACACCGTGAAGGACGCGGCGCCCGGCCAGTCGATGCGCGCCATGGGGGTCCCCCCGGCCGCGTTCGTTCGGGGCCGGGGGAGGGCGCCGTGCGACTCGCGGACGTGGCGCACCGTCAGGTGGACGGCGAGAGCGGTCAGCGGCAGATTGACGAGGAAGATCGCCCGCCAGTTCAGGTACTCGGTGAGCAGCCCGCCGAGTACGGGGCCCACCGCGGCCGCGGCGCCGCTCGTGCCGCCCCAGACGCCGAACGCCACGCCGCGGTCGCGGCCCTGATAGGCGGCCATCAGCAGCGGGGTGTTGGTGGCGAACATCGCCGCCGCGCCGATGCCCTGGACGGCGCGGGCCGCGATCAGGACGCCCGGGCCGGGGGCCAGCCCGCAGGCGAGCGAGGCGAGCGCGAAGACGGCCAGCCCGGCCACGTACAGCCGGCGCCGCCCGAAGAGGTCCGCGGCCGAGCCCGCCACCATCAGCAGCGCGGCCAGCGCCAGCGCGTAGATGTCCATCACCCACTGGAGTGAGGTGAAGGAGGCGCCCAGGCCGTCGGATATCCGCGGCAGCGCGGAGACCACGATGGTCACGTCGACCAGCAGCATGAAATTACCGAGGGTGATGGCGACCAGCGGCCACCATTTCCCGTACTTCCCGCGCGAAGCTCTCTCGCTCATGATCACTCCTCCGTCGGTGTCTGCAAGGGGGTCGGCCCACGGTCCGTTGCCCGGCACCCGTTGTCGCAGCCACCGGATTCCCGGCGGCGCAATCCGACGCGCGTTAGCCTCGAACGGTGAAATCCGACGCCGCCGCCCCCGCCCCCGGGTTCGACGTCCTCGACCGGCAGCTCATCCACGCCCTCCAGCTCGACGGCCGGGCGCCCTTCAGCCGCGTCGCCGATGTACTCGGCGTCTCCGACCAGACCGTCGCCCGCCGCTACACCCGGCACCGGGGCAGCGGGGCGCTACGGGTGCTGGGGCTGGCCGATGCACGGGCGCTGGGCGAGACCGAGTGGCTGGTGCGGGTGCAGTGCACCCCGGATGCCGCGGTGTCCGTGGCCGAGGCGCTGGCCCGCCGGCCGGACACCGCCTGGGTGAACCTGATGTCCGGGGGGACGGAGATCGGCGCGGTCTGCCGCGCGGCGAGCAGCGCGCACAGCGATGCCCTGCTGCTGCAGAAACTGCCCCGTACGCCCAGCGTCGTCGGCGTCACCGCACACTGCATGCTGCACGAGTTCTTCGGCGGCCCGCAGGGCCTGGTCAGCAAGTCGGGCGCGCTGAGCGACGAACAGATCGCCCGGCTGAGTCCGCCGCCACCGGACCCGGCCGCCGCCCCGGTCGCGCTCACCGACGCCGACCGCCGCCTCTTCGACGCCCTCGGCCGCGACGGCCGTACCCCGCTGGCCGAACTGGCCGCCGCCACCGGTTGGTCGCCCACCACCGTCCGCCGCCGCCTCGCCGAACTGCGCGCCGACGGCGTCCTCTACTCCGACGTCGACTACGACCTGCGGCTCTTCGGGTACGGCGTGATGGTCGCCCTGTGGCTGTCGGTCGAACCGGCCGCGCTGGCCGCCACCGGCCGGGCGCTGGCCGCCCACCCGGAGGTCGCTTTCGCCTGTGCCACCACGGGGCCGAACAATCTCTTCGCCTCCGTGCTGTGCAAGGACGTCGGCGCGCTCTACAGCTATCTGACGACGCGGGTCGCGGCGCTGCCCGGCGTACGGACGATGGAGAGCGCGCCGCACATCCGCCACGTCAAAGGCGCCGGACCGGTCAGGGCCACCGGGCGGGCGGCGGGGCGCCGCCGATGAAACCCGTGCTCCCCGGAAGGCTGCTGCGGTGGCCCGCCAACGCCCTGGGCCGGTCGGCGGCCTGGGCGCGGGCCTGGGTGCGGAGCGCCCCCGGCACCCACATCTGGCTGCTGATCATCGGCATCACCAGCCTCGTCGTCGCCTCCGCCTCCGAGGGTCTGGGGCAGTTCCTGCTCCACCGCACCAGCAGCAACATCCACGAGCTGAACGAGCATCCGCTCCCCTCGCTCCTGATCAGCGGCTTCTGGATCGAGCGCCCGGAGTCGTTCCTGCTGTACGTGGTGATGTTCGAGCTGCTGCACGCCAACGTCGAGCGCTGGCTGGGCACCTGGCGCTGGCTGCTGATCGTCGGCGCGGCGCACTGCGCCGCCACGCTCGCCAGCCAGGAACTCGTCCTGCTGGCCATCGAGGGCCACCGGCTGCCGCGCTCGATGACCCATGTCGTGGACATCGGGGTCTCCTACGGGCTGGCGGCCGCCGCCGGTGTGCTGACGTACCGTCTGCTGCCGCCCTGGTGCTACGGATGGCTCCTCGGCGTGCTGCTGTTCTTCGGCGTCCCGCTGCTGACCGGGGCGACGTTCACCGACTTCGGGCACGCCATCTCCCTCGTCCTGGGGCTGGTGGCCTGGCCGCTGACGCCGGCCGGGAGGGCGCTGCCGTACGAGTCGGACGAGGCCGGGCCCGGCGAGGGCGACGGGGCCGGGCCACCACCCGGCCGGAGCGGCCCTCGGGACAGCTCCCGGGGCGCCCCTCAGGACAGGTAGAGCCGCTCCAGGACGACCGCGATGCCGTCGTCCTCGTTGGAGGCGGTGATCTCGTCCGCGACGGCCTTCAGCTCGTCATGGGCGTTGCCCATCGCCACGCCGCGCGCGGCCCAGGCGAACATCGCGAGGTCGTTGGGCATATCGCCGAAGGCGATCGTGTCGGCGGCCTTGACGCCCAGGCGGCGGGCGGCCAGCGACAGGCCGGTGGCCTTCGTCAGGCCCAGCGGCAGCAGTTCGACTATGCCGTGTCCGGCCACCACCACGCCCACCAGATCCCCGGCGACCTCGCGTGCGCTCCGCGCCAGGGAGTCGTCGTCGAGGGTCGGGTGCTGGAGGTAGACCTTGTTGAGCGGGGCGCTCCACAGCTCGGCCGGGTCGTCGATCATGACGTTCGGCAGCGGGCCTTCCTGGACGCGGTAGCCGGGGCCGACCAGCACCTCGCCCTCCAGGC
This sequence comes from Streptomyces sp. NPDC053427, assembly GCF_044544985.1. Taxonomy (NCBI): domain Bacteria; kingdom Bacillati; phylum Actinomycetota; class Actinomycetes; order Kitasatosporales; family Streptomycetaceae; genus Streptomyces; species Streptomyces sp. NPDC053427. Next base: position 278,483 of record NZ_JBITYA010000010.1, read on the forward strand.
CGTCCCGGCTCGCCGCCAGATACAGCGGGCCGGTCTCCGCCTCGATCTTGGACAGCGCGAGGCCGGCCAGCTGGCGGTCGAGCGTGACGGACGTCAGCAGCCGGTGCTCGCCGGCGTGGTAGACCTGCGCGCCCTGCCCGCACACCGCCAGGCCCCGGTAGTCCAGGGCGTCGAGGATGTGCCGGGTCCAGGGCACGGACCGGCCGGTGACGACGATGTGCGCCGCGCCCGCCGCGGTGGCCGCGGTGAGCGCCGCACGGGTGCGCTCGGAGACGGTCTCGTCGTGGCGCAGCAGCGTCCCGTCGAGATCCGTCGCGATGAGCTTGTAGGGCAGGGGCTGTGCGCTCACCGGTCGACGGGCTCGAGGAGCTCGCGGCCGCCCAGGTAGGGACGGAGCACTTCGGGGACCCGTACCGAACCGTCCGGCTGCTGGTGGTTCTCGAAGATCGCCACGATGGTGCGCGGTACGGCGCACAGCGTGCCGTTCAGCGTCGCCAGCGGCTGGACCTTCGGCTTGCCCTCGGAGGTGTCGCGCATCCGGATCGACAGCCGCCGCGCCTGGAACTCGTCGCAGTTGGAGGCGGAGGTCAGCTCGCGGTACTTGCCCTGGGTCGGGATCCACGCCTCGCAGTCGAACTTGCGGGAGGCGGAGGCGCCGAGGTCACCGGTGGCGACGTCGATCACCTGGAACGGCAGCTCCAGTGCGTTGAGCCACTGCTTCTCCCACTCCAGCAGGCGCTGGTGCTCGGCCTGCGCGTCCTCCGGGGCGACGTAGGTGAACATCTCCACCTTGTCGAACTGGTGGACCCGGAAGATGCCGCGGGTGTCCTTGCCGTACGTGCCGGCCTCGCGGCGGAAGCACGGCGAGAAACCGGCGTAGCGCAGCGGGAGCTTGGCCGCGTCCACGATCTCGTCCATGTGGTACGCGGCGAGCGGGACCTCGGAGGTGCCGACCAGGTAGAAGTCGTCCTTCTCCAGGTGGTAGACGTTCTCGGCGGCCTGGCCGAGGAAGCCCGTGCCCTCCATGGCGCGCGGGCGGACCAGGGCGGGGGTCAGCATCGGCGTGAAGCCGGCCGCGGTGGCCTGGGCGATGGCGGCGTTGACGAGGGCGAGCTCCAGCAGGGCGCCGATGCCCGTCAGGTAGTAGAAGCGCGAGCCGGACACCTTGGCGCCGCGCTCGACGTCGATCGCGCCGAGCAGCTCGCCGATCTCCAGGTGGTCCTTGGGCTCGAAGCCCTCGGCGGCGAAGTCGCGGATGGTGCCGTGCGTCTCGAGGACCGTGAAGTCCTCCTCGCCGCCCACGGGCACGTCCGGGTGGACGAGGTTGCCGAGCTTGAGCAGCAGCTGCTGGGTCTCTTCCTTGGCCTCGTCCTGCGCGGCGTCGGCGGCCTTGACGGCGGCGGACAGTTCGCCGGCCTTCTTCAGCAGCACGGCCTTCTCGTCGCCGGAGGCCTTGGGGATGAGCTTGCCGAGCGCCTTCTGTTCGGCGCGCAGCTCGTCGAAGCGGACGCCGGACGACCTGCGCCGCTCGTCGGCGGAGAGAAGCGCGTCGACGAGTGCGACGTCCTCTCCACGGGCGCGCTGGGAGGCGCGCACACGGTCGGGGTCCTCACGGAGCAGGCGAAGGTCAATCACCCCACCAGGCTACCGGGGCCGTGCCCGGCCGTTCGACGTGATATTGCCCCGCGTTGCAATTTGTCCGGTTTGGGGTTGTTTATTCCGTGCCGGAATGTGCGCCGCGGGGCGCCCCGAAGGTGTCCCGCAATTCTTTGTCATCGCGTTTGTCCACAGGGGTTGGGGGCTTGAAGGCCTTTATCCACAGGCTGTGTGTGAGATCTGTGGAAGTCGGAAGTGATCATTCCGTTTCCGGAATGTTCGGCTATGGATTCTTCGTCCAAACCCCCTTCCCACGCTCTTTCGTGTGGGATTGCCTCGCTCTAAAGGATTGATCGCGCGAATTGTGCTGACGCGGCCCGAGTTGGGGTGTCGTGAAGCGATGTGGAGTGCTGTGGAACGACGTGGGATCGGTAGAGGGATTTGTCGACTCTGCCCGAATCGGCATGCGCCTCATGTCGACTTACCCACAGGTCGAGAACCGGGCCTGTGGATAACTTTGTGGACAGTGCGGCGCCCGGTGGAATGGTGCCGGTGACGCCGGGGAATGCGCGTGTCAGCCGCGCCCGTCGAGGCAGCGCGCCAGCCAGTCCGACGCCTCGGTGAACGCCGAATCCGTCATCGTCGGCCGCACGGTCGCCGTCACCTCGTCCGCCCGCGGATACGAGCCGAGGAACCGCACATCGCGGCAGACCCGCTTGAGTCCCATCAGGACCTCGCTGACCCGGCGGTCGGTGACGTGCCCCTCGCAGTCGACCGAGAAGCAGTAGCGGCCGATGCCCTCGCCGGTCGGCCGGGACTCGATCCGCATCATGTTGACGCCGCGGACCGCGTACTCCTGGAGCAGCTCCAGCAGCGCACCGGGGTGGTCCTCGGCCAGCCACAGCACCACCGAGGTCTTGTCCGCCCCGGTCGGCGCGGCCGGCCGGGCCGGGCGGCCGACCAGCACGAAGCGGGTGGCGGCGTTCTGCGCGTCGTGGATGTCGGTGACCAGCGGCTCCAGGCCGTACGTCGCCGCCGCGAACTCGCCCGCGAAGGCGCCGTCGTACCGCCCCTCCTGCACCAGCCGCGCGCCATCGGCGTTGGAGGCCGCCGACTCCCAGACGGATTCGGGGAGTTGGGCCGCCAGCCACTTGCGCACCTGCGGCTGGGCGACCGGGTGCCCGGTGACCGTCTTCACATCGCTCAGCGCCGTGCCGGGGCGCACGAGCAGCGCGAAGGCGATCGGCAGCAGCACCTCGCGGTAGATCATCAGCGGTTCGCCGGCGGCCAGCTCGTCGAGGGTGGTGGTCACCCCGCCCTCGACGGAGTTCTCGATCGGCACCAGGGCGGCGGCCGCCTCACCGGCGCGCACCGCGTCCAGGGCGGCCGGCACCGACACCATCGGCACCAGCTCGCGGGTCGCCGCTTCCGGGAGAGTGCGCAAAGCGGCCTCGGTGAACGTGCCCGCGGGCCCGAGGTACGTATAGCGGCTGGCCGACATGCAAAGGACTCCTCGCGAAGGTGCGGGGGCGCCCCGCCGATCTCTCCCTGTTCTGCCACGATACCGAGCCCGCACGGGTGCCGGAGGGCCGTTCCACAGGGCGGGCGGGCCCCCGCTCAGCCCTCCAGCAGCGGCCGGCCCACGTAGTCCCCGGCCTCCGTCGCCGCGGGCGGCACCGCGTACAGCCCACTGGCCTCGTGCCGCAGGAACGCCGACAGCGCGTCCCCGCGGTCCAGCTTGCGCTGGATCTGGGTGAAGGCGCGCAGCGGATCGGCCTGCCAGCAGACGAAGAGCAGCCCCGCGTCCGGGGCCCCGTCGTCGCGGAACCCGTCGTGGAAGGAGAACGGGCGGCGCAGCATCGCCGCGCCCTGGTTGGACTCCGGGGCCGCGACCCGGGCGTGCGCGTTGGCGGGGATGACCGGCAGTCCGTCGGCGCCGTTCGCATCCAGCCGCATCGGCGTGGTCTCCGAACCGCCGGTCAGCGGCGCCCCGTTGGCCTTGCGCCGCCCTATGACCTTCTCCTGTTCGTGCAGCGACCGCTTCTCCCACGCGTCCAGCAGCATCCGGATCCGCCGGACGACGGCGTACGACCCGCCGCGCATCCACTCCTGGTCGGCGTCCCGCCCCACGAAGATCCGCTCGTCGAAGTCCTCGTCGGAGGGTTTGGGGTTGTTGGTGCCGTCGACCTGCCCCATGAGATTGCGGGCGGTCATCGGGTGCGCGGTGGCGCCCGGGGTGCGGTTGAAGCCGTTCATCTGCCAGCGCAGCCGGGCGGCGTCGCCGGCCTCCTTCTGCAGCGCCCGCAGCGCATGGAAGGCGACCAGTGCGTCGTCGGCGCCGATCTGGATCCACAGATCGCCGTTGCTGCGCCGGGGGTCCAGGGCGTCGGCGGAGAAGTCGGGCAGCGGGTCGAGCTGTGCGGGGCGCCGCTTCGTCAGGCCCGTACGGCCGAAGAAGCTGTGGCCGAAGCCGAAGGTGACGGTCAGCGAGGACGGGCCCGCGTCCAGGGCCACCCCGGTGTCGGCGTCCGGCGCCCGCCCGGCCATCAGCTGCTCGGCCGTCCGCGACCAGCGGCGCAGCAGCGCGGCGGCCTCCTTGCGGCCGCCGCCCGGTGCCAGGTCGAAGGCGACGAGATGCCCGTTGGCCTGGAGCGGGGTGGTGATCCCCGCCTGGTGCCCGGCCCGCGCCGGGCGGAAGGCGACCTCGGTCGAGCCGATGGTGGTGAGCGCGTCCGGGGCGTCGTCCCCGGTGGCGGAGGCCGCGAGGGCGCCGCCCGCCCCGCCGACGACGAGCCCGGCCGCGCCCGCCGCCCCGACGGTGCCGAGGAGGCGGCGCCGGGAGAGCTCGACGGTGGGGGCGGCGGGGCCGGCGGTGGCTGCGGGTTCGGCGGGGGCCTTCCCTGAGGCCGTTCCGGCGGCCTCAGGGTTCCGGGTGGCCCGGGGGACCCTGGCGCCCTTGGGGGACTGCTTGCCCGAGGTCTGCTTGCTCATCAGCCGATCTTCACGTTCCTGATCACGGTCACCTGGTCGATGTCGGAGGTCCGTACGAGCAGCGAGAGCTGCCACCGCCCGGGGACCGGCAGCTGGACGCCGTCCGCGCTCCAGTGGCCCCTGCCGACGTGCTTCGGGACGACCGCGAGCGGCCCCAGCTTCTTGGCCTTCAGGGTGAAGGACACCTTCACCTCGGGGACGTCCCTGGTCCTGCCCGACGGGTCCGAGATGCGCAGCCGCAGCGCGTTGCCGCTGCCGCTGCGTCCCGGGTCGAGGTCGAGCCGGGCGGTGCCCTTGCCGTGCGGGCCACCGGTGTCGAAGGGGAGGGTCAGCACCTGCGGCCGGTTGGCCGCGGCGGACCGCCCGGCGGCGTCACCGGCCTTGACCGCCTCCGCCGTACGGGCCGGTTCGGTGGCGGTCAGCACGGTCGTCACCGCGAGCAGCACGACGGCCACCGACGCCTCGGCCAGCACGGACCGGCGCAGCCCGAGCCGCTCCGGGTCGGCGTCCCGGATGCGTTTGGTGCGGGCGGTGCGCAACGCGACCTGCTGGCGGGCCAGTTGGGCGACGCGCGCGGGGTCGGCGTCGGGGCCGCCGTCGGGCTCCGGCCCGGTCAGGGCTTCCGGCCCGGCCACGGGTTCCGGCTCGGGGCCCGCTTCCGGTTCCGGCGCGTCGGCGACCTCCCCCAGCCGCCCCGTCCACCGCCGCGACACCCACGCGATCCCGACGAGCACCACCACCAGTCCCGCCTTGAGCAGCAGCAGCCGCCCGTACGAGGTGTCGGTCAGCGCCCGCCAGGTGCCGACCTGCCGCCAGGACTGGTAGATACCGGTCGCCACCAGGACCAGCACGGAGCCGAACGCGATCCGCGAGAAGCGGTGCACCGCGGACCGCTCGACGGCGGGGCCCCAATAAAGGGACACGACCAGGGCCGCCAGTCCGCCGAGCCAGGCGGCGACGGCGAGCAGATGCAGCACATCGACCGGCATCGCGACGGCGGTCTGCAGCCCGGTCGAGGCGTGCTCGGCCGTCGCCCAGGTGGCGGCCAGCCCGGCCGCGACGATCACCCCGCCGATGCCGAGCCCGAACGTGAGGTCCCTGCGCCGCTTGGCGTCGTCGGCGGGGTCCGCGCCGTCCTCCGCCTCCTGGGTGCGCGCGTACGCCCCGAACAGCACCGCGATGAACAGCGCCGCGGCCGCCAGCAACAGCAGCCGGGAGACCAGCGCCGCGCCCGGCTTGGTCAGCAGGACCTGCTGGAGCCCGCCGAGATCGAAGACGTCGGCGAGCTCGCCGGAACCGGTGTACGGGGTGCGCAGCAGCAGCATCGCGAGGGTGGTGCCGGTCAGCACGGCCCAGCCGTGGACGATCAGCCGCTGCACGGACCGTACGAGCGCGGCGGCCGGGCGGCAGGCGACGACGAAGGCCCCGCCGCCGGCCAGCAGCACGAAGCCGGCGTAGGCCAGATAGCGGGCGATGCCGTAGAGCGCGCCCACCAGGCCGCCGCCGACCTCCTGCTCAGGGAGCGCGGCGGTGGTCTTGGAGGGCGCGCCGACGGAGAAGGTGAAGGCGCCGGAGACCGGGTGGCTGTCGGCGGAGACCGCCTGCCAGGCGACGGTGTACGTACCGTCGGTGAGCCCCGGCGGCAGCCCCGCCCCGTAGCGGACGACGCTGCCCCTGCACAGATTGCGCAGCTTGCCGCGGTCCACCCGCTTGCCCTTCGGGTCGAGGACCCGGATGGAGTCGTCGCCCATCGCCACGCCCTCGGAGAAGGTGAGCGAGACCTGTTCGGGCGCCCGGTCCACCACCGCCCCCTGCGCGGGGTCGCTGCCGGTCAGCGCGGCATGCGCCGAGGCCGGCGCGGCGCCGCCGAGCAGCGCGCCGAACAGCGCCGCCACGACGACCAGCAGGCGCAGCGCGGCGCCGGGTCGCGGCCTGGAGCCGGTGATGGCCACAGCCATGGTGATCGCTCCCCTGCTTCCTTGATTCCGGTGGGACCGGGGCTGTCTTGCTTCCTTGCTTCTTTGTCGTCCGCTACTTCTTCGGTACGTAGTCGGTGGCCTTGACCGGGACGTCCACCTTGATCGGGTCGGAGGTGGCGAAGTGCAGCTCGATGGTGACCTTGTCGCCCTCGACGGGCTTGTTCTTCAGGCCCATGAACATCAGGTGGTTGCCGCCGCGGCCGAGCCTGAGCTCACCGTTCGCGGGCACGTCCAGGGACTTGACCTGCTCCATCTTGTTGCCGACCGTCCGGTGGATGGAGATGTCCTTGGACAGGTCGCTGGTGACCGAGGTCAGCTTGTCCGCGGTACCGCCGGTGTTCTTGACGACGAAGAACGCACCGGCCATGTCCTGGGTGACCGGCCGGGGCATGTACGCGCCGGCGACCTCGAGCTGTGCGCCGCCGTCCTCGGGGCCGCAGCCCGCCAGCGCGAGGCCGGCGGTGAGGGCGAGGGTGGCGGCGAGGGGTATGCGGAGGCGGGTGGTGCGGCGGTTCACGGGTTCTGCCCCTTGATGATCTTCGGAAGTGCCTTGGTGTAGTTGTCGGAGGTCGCCTCCTGCATGCCCATCCAGTGGACCTTGTCGTCCTTGGGCGAGCTCAGCAGCACCTGCGCGCCGTGCGTGGAGACGACATCGCCGTTCTTCTTCTTGACCGGCTTCTCGATGCCGATGTTCACGCTGCGCGCGCCGGCCTGGATGGTGTCGAACTTCCCGGTCAGGCCGATGAAGTTCTTGTTGATGCCGCCGAGCCACTTCTTGAGGGCGGCCGGGGTGTCGCGCTCCGGGTCGGAGGTCACGAACACGACCCGCAGGTCGTTCTGCTCGGCCTTCGGCAGCTGCTTCACCGCGACGGCCAGGTTGGCCATCGTCAGCGGGCACACGTCCGGGCAGTTGGTGTAGCCGAAATAGACCAGGGTCGGATGGCCCTTGGTCTTCTCCAGCAGGTCGTACTTCTTGCCCGCGGTGTCGGTCAGGACGAGGTCCGGCTTCTCCATCGGGGTGTCGAGCGTGACGATCGGCTTGGAGGTGGAGCCGGAGACATCGGCGGCGGGCTTGCCGTCGTCGTCGTTGCAGGCGGTCAGGGAGAGGGCCGCGGCCGCCGCGAGGGCGGACGCGAGCAGGGTCCTTCTACGCATGGGTCCTTCTGTACATGGTTGGGGCCGGGGCCGGCGCGGGTCGCGCGCCGGCCCGGTCGGAGATCAGGCGTTGCGGCGGCGGCCGGCGAAGAGGCCGAAGCCGATCCCCGCGATGCCGACGACGATGCCGACGACGGCCAGGATGCGCGCCGTGGTGTCGCTGGCGGCGTTCTCCTGGCCCGCGGCCGTGGTCCTGCCGTGCTTGGCGTCGTCCTTGGCGTCCGCGCCGCCGCCGTGGCCGTCCTCGGTCGCCGCGGTGAGCTTGAGCACCGGCGCCGGGTTCTCCGGCTCCGGGGCGCCCTCCTTCGTGGGCTCGATCCAGCGCACGACCTCCTTGTTGTCGTACGTCTGCAGGGCCTTGAAGACGAGCTGGTCGGCGTCCTCGGGAAGCTGCCCGACGGAGAGCGGGAACTGCTGGAACCGGCCGGGCTCGACGCCCTTGCCGTCCGCGGTCCAGATGATCTTCGAGGGCGCCTCGGTGATCTTCTCGCCGTGCATCTCGAGCGGCTTGGCGAGCTTGGCCTTCTCGACCTCGACCTTCCAGCCGGGCACCGGCTCGGGCATCACGGACGCCAGCGGGTGGTCGGTGGGCAGGGTGACCTCGAGCTTCACCGTCGAGGCGTTGTCGCGCTCATTGGGGACCTTGAAGTTGACGGTCGCGTAGCCGCCCTTCTCGGCAGTGCCGGGCTGCACGCTGACGTGCGCGAAGGCCGGACCGGCGAGCAGCAGCACGCTGCCCGCGGCGATGCCGCCCACGAGCGGCAGCCGGCGGGCGAGCCGGCGGGCGGGACGGGGGGCCGGGGCGGAGGCGGGGCGCGACATCTTCGACATAACAGAAACACTCCACAGGAAGGAGAACGCACGGTCAGGTGCGGTGAACGGGTACACGGGTGCCGGCTGTCCGGCGCGCACGCGGCGACGGCGCGAGAGCCCGTACTCTCCCCACTGCCTCGAGGGCAGGGGAAGTACCCCCTGTGGGAGCGTGCTTCGCGTACGTCAGGCCGCGAGGGCCAGGGAGGCCAGGGCAGGCGGCCCCCGCCTGACGACACTGTGGTGGAGCGCGGGGTCCCGCGGGCCGGGTTTGTCATCCCCGTACGAAACGAGGGCGCGCGGCGTCTCGTCGTGCGCCGCGCCGAGCCCCGAGAGCAGGGCGTGCACGAGGGTGAGCGCCGAGCGCAGGGCGCCGACCAGCGCCTGCGCCGCGACCTCACGCGCCGCCGGGGTCGACAACCGCACCAGCCGCCACAGCGCCGCCTCGCCACGCCGCAGCAGCCACCCGGCGGCGAGCGCCGCGAGCAGATGCCCCAACAGCATGGGCAGCGAGGGCAGCAGGCAGTGCGACATCAGCGGGCCGGCGGCGGCACCATCGGCCGCCAGGTGCCCCGCGGCACCGGCGGAATCGGCCATACCGACCGCTCCGCCACCGGAACCGGCGGGCGCGACGACCCCACCCGCCACGGCCGTGTCGAAGCCACCGGATCCCAGAATCCGCCGCGCCGCGGCGACGGCCGGGCGGCCGCTGCCCAGCCCGCAGCTGACGTGCTGCGCGACGGCGACCGCGGCCTGGTCCGACAGCCCCCGCAGACCACCCGAGCCGCCTGCCGCCGCGGGCCTCGCCATCGGGTGCTGTCCCGTCGCGAACAGTGCGTGCAGCGCGAGCTGGCCCACGGCCAGCCCGGTCGCGATCCCCGGCAGCGAGCGTTCCCGCCCGGCCAGAGGAGCCGCGACGGCGAACACGGCGGCGCAGGCGACGCCCAGCGTCCACAGCGGAACGGCGGCGAACGACGCCATCATGTGCCCGGCCGCGGACAGCGCGACACAGACCGCGGTGAAGACCGCGGCCCTCAGCAGCCGCAGATCGGCGGCTGCGCGCGCTGTGGGGGCGGGCGGGGCAGACATGGCGGCGACATCATCCCACTGCCTTTACCGGCCGCCTACGGCAGGGCGCCGCTCAGTGCTGCGCCCGGGGGCGGCAACGGCGCCCGGCGGGGCGCGCGGGAGCGCGCGGGGGTCGGTACACCTCCGCCCATGCGCTCGTTGCCCGCCTCCGCCGAATGAGCGGCGTCACGTCCGGGACAGGCTTACGGACCATGCGGTGCGGCAATAGGTAACGGTATGTCTAGCGGTGGCCAGGAGGCTGGAGCATGAGCATCTGGTGGTCCCTCCAACTGCGACGCGAGGCTGCGAGCGTGCCGCTCGCCCGCCGTCTGCTGCTGGGCACGATGGAGACAGCCGGCGTCGATCCGGATATCTGCTACGACCTGTCGGTCGCCCTCTCCGAAGCCTGCGCCAACGCCGTCGAACACGGTGGGGACGCCGCCACCGGGGACTACCGCGTCACGGCCTTCATCGACGGCGACACCTGCCGCATCGAGGTCACCGACTCCGGCCCCGGCTTCCGCCGCTCGCCCCTCCCCGCCCCGCCCCACACCCCGGCGGACGGCACTCCTGAGCCCGCCGTACCCGCCCCCGCGCAGGCCCCCGCGGACGCCGAGGACGGCCGGGGGCTCTTTCTGATCGAGGCCCTCACCGACCACGTCCGCTACCGCAACCGCACCGGCAGACGCGGCGCCGTGGTCAGCTTCGACAAGATCCTCAAGTGGCGGGAGGGCGCGGCGCTGCCGATGGCGTCGTGAGGGCCGCCGCCCACAGCGCTCGCGGGTCGTCACGTCCGCCCGTCCCCAACCCCCTCGGGCCGGCCTGCCGAGGGGCTTGTCAATCGGCTCGCCCCGAGGGCGGCGGACGGAGAGAGCAGCGCCGCGGCCGGCGCGGCGAGAACGGTGACGATCAGAACGACGGAGAGCCGCCGGCGCTCAACGGCGGGCGGGGCGTGCGGAGTTACCGGATGGCTGGGGTTACTGGCTTACGGGCGGCTTTGCGGCGCGAGGGGGGACGGCTGCCGGACGTGGCGATCAGCGACGTCGGTGGAGCGCCGGGACCGGAGTCCGTTCGGGCAAACACCCCGTGGTCAAACCGGGGCGAACATCGGCAGTTGGCTAGCTGGCCGGAAATCGCCCTAACGGGGCGCTGTGCATCGCCGTCTCGCAGCGTGAGGACCTCCCCCGCGGCGTCCCCTGACCCTGCGAGACCGGCGTGCACCACGATTAACGCGAAGTTGCTCGCGTTAATCTGGTTTGGACAATACTTGGCGTGAACCCGCACTGCAATACGGAGGCGCCGTGACCACTGCGCACCAGGCCTCGGGCGAGTCCCGTCCCGGAGGGCGTACTGCGCGCACCCGGCAGGCCGTACTGGCTGCCGTCTTCGAGGAGTTGGGCCAGGGCGGCTTCGCCGCGCTGAGCATGGAGAAGATCGCGCAGGCCTCGGGAATTCACCTTGCGACGCTCTACCGTCGCTGGCGCTGCGTAGAGGGGCTGGTCTGCGATCTTCTGACGGGGCTGAGCGCCGAAGTGCCGCTGCCCGACACCGGGACGCTGGAGGGGGACCTGCGGGTGCTGGCCCGCACGATAGCGGCGTTCTACGCGGACGAACGGATGCGCAGCCTCATAGAGGCGGTGGTCTCGGCCGCGGCGCGCGACGCGGAGGCCGCCACGGTGCTGCGGAATTTCTTCGCGGAGCGGCTGCCGCTGGCCGGCCGGATGGTCGACCGGGCCATCGAGCGCGGTGAACTGCCCGCCGATACGGACCCGGAGATGGTGATGACGGGCCTCGGCGCGCCCTTCTACTACCGGATCCTGATAGCCCGGCGCCCCGTGGACATGGCCCTGGGCGAGTCCGCCGCCACCGCGGTCTGGGCGGCGGCCCGCGCGGGCGCGTACACGAAGGCGGCCGCCCCGGACGCCCCGGCCACCACGGACACCTCCGGGGCCCCTGAGCCTCCCGAGGCCCGCGAGACGTGAGACGCGAGACGGCCGGTGACCCCGCCCTCGGGGCCCACCGGCCGTCAGCGCCACACGGCGGTTACTTGGCCAGCAGCCCCGCCATCCATGCCTCGACCTCGTCCGACCGCCGCGGCAGCCCGGCGGACAGGTTCCGGTTGCCGTCCTCCGTCACCAGGATGTCGTCCTCGATCCGGACGCCGATGCCGCGGTACTCCTCGGGCACCGTCAGGTCGTCCGCCTGGAAGTACAGCCCGGGCTCGACGGTGAGCACCACGCCCGGCTCCAGCGTGCCGTTGACGTACGCCTCGGTGCGGGCCGCGGCGCAGTCGTGCACGTCGAGGCCGAGCATGTGGCCGGTGCCGTGCAGCGTCCAGCGGCGCTGCAGACCCAGTTCCAGCACGCGCTCGACCGGGCCCTCGATCAGGCCCCACTCGACCAGCTTCTCGGTGAGCACCCGCTGCGACGCGTCATGGAAGTCGCGGAAGGCCGCGCCCGGCTTGACCGCCGCGATGCCCGCCTCCTGGGCCTCGTACACCGCGTCGTAGATCTTGCGCTGGAGGTCGGTGTAGCGGCCGTTGATCGGCAGGGTGCGGGTGACGTCGGCGGTGTAGAGGGTGTGGGTCTCCACGCCGGCGTCCAGCAGGAGCAGGTCGCCGGAGCGGACCCGGCCGTTGTTGCGGACCCAGTGCAGGGTGGTGGCGTTCGGGCCCGCGGCGCAGATGGAGCCGTAGCCGATGTCGTAGCCCTCGACGCGGGCGCGCAGGAAGAACGTGCCCTCGATGTAGCGCTCGCTGGTGGCTTCGGCCTTGTCGAGGACCTTCACGACGTCCTCGAAGCCGCGCACCGTCGAGTCGACGGCCTTCTGCAGCTCGCCGATCTCGAACTCGTCCTTGATCACCCGGGCCTCGGACAGATACACCCGCAGCTCTTCGTCGCGCTCGGCGGTGACCTTGTCGTTCAGCGCGGCCTCTATGGCGGCGTCGTGACCGCGGACCACCCGGACCGGCCCGGTGGCCTCGGCCAGCGTGCCGGTGAGGTCGCGTACGTCCTTGCAGGGGACGCCGAGCAGCGCCTCGGCCTCGGACAGGCTGTGGCGGCGGCCGACCCACAGCTCGCCCATGCCGTTGAGCCAGAACTCGCCGTTCTCGCGGTTGGAGCGGGGCAGGCGGTGGAGCGTCGCCTCGTGGGAGTCGCCCTTGGGCTCCAGGACCAGCACGCTGCCGTCGGTCTGGTCGCCGGTGAGGTAGACGTACTCCGTGGCGGCGCGGAAGGTGTACTCGGTGTCGTTGGAGCGGGTCTTGAGGTTGCCCGCCGGGATCACCAGCCGCTCGCCGGGGAAGCGCGCGGACAGTGCGGCGCGGCGGCGGGCGGCGTTCGGGGCCTGCTCGATCGGCTGGAGATCGCGCAGCTCGGTGTCGGCCCAGCCGCTCTTCATGTTCTCGGCGAGCTCGTCCGATACGCCCGGGTAAAGGCCGTTCTTGCGCTGCTTGATCGGCTGCTCGTCCTCGTCCGGGGTCTCCGGCGTGAGCTCGTCGGTCACAATGCCTCCTTTTAAGAGTGAACCGCCATCCATCGTATGTGCGAACGGGAAACGGTCCAGAGGGCGGAGGATGTGACCTCTCCGGCACACCGGGGCGTACGGAGGGCAGACCCCCGCGGAGACGGGGCGTACGGAGGACGGACCCGGGCCGGACTACTCCTCGAAGCGCGCCGCCATCAGCACCACGTCCTCCTCCGATGCCGGATCGTCGAGCCTGCCCTGCGGCAGCATCGCGCGCACGATGTGATCGACGACCGCCTCCGGATCATGACGGCTCGCCCTCGGGACGCTCGATGCGGCGGCGTGCAGCCGGGCGAACGCCCGGTCCATGGCCTCGCCGGTGCGGTGCAGCAGCCCGTCGCTGTAGAGGAGCAGGGTCTCGCCGGGCGCCAGCTCGATCTCCACGCTCGGCGCTTCCCAGCAGGCGAGCATGCCCAGCGGCGCGGACAGCGTGGTCTCCACGAATTCGGTCCGCAGGTCGCCGAGCAGCAGCGGCGGGCAGTGGCCGGCCCCGGCGAGCAGCAGTTTGCGGGGGAACGGATCGTCGAGACCGGCCGGCATCGGGGGCGCGGGAGGTCCGCCCGGTGCGCCGGGCGGCGGCTCGGTGAAGGCGAACAGCGCGGTGGCGCTGCGCGCGGGCTCGGTCAGCCGCAGCAGCAGCTCGAGGTCGGAGAGGACCGCGACCGGGTCCTCGCCTTCCATGACCGCGTAGGCGCGGAGCGAGGCGCGCAGCCGCCCCATGGCCGCCACCGCGCTCGGCCCGGAGCCGGTGACCGAGCCGACGGCCAGGCCCAGCGCGCCGTCGGGCAGCGGCAGCGCGTCGTACCAGTCGCCGCCGCCGCGCGGACCGGTGCCGTGCCGCACCGCGAGCCGTACGCCGGGGACCCTTGGCAGCCGGCTGGGCAGCAGCTCCTCGCGGAGGGTGGCGGTGTCCTGTTTGCTGCGGTGGAGTTCGAGGAGCCGGGCGAGATGTTCGGCGGCGTGGGCGCGGTAGAGGCCGATGAGGTGGCGCTGGCGGTCGGTGGGGACGGCGGGTTCGTCGTAGAGCCAGACCGCGGCGCCGGTTCTGCCGATGGGGTCGGCGATGAGCGGGACGGCGTAGCTGGCGGCGTAGCCGAGCCGGGCGGCGACCTCGCGCAGGCGGGGGTCGAGATCCTTTTCACCGGGGATGTCGGGCTCGGAGATCTCCGTACGGGGGTCCCCGTCCTTCTCCGCACGGGAGTCGTCGGCGGCGCCCGGTTCCGGAAGGCCGTCCAGTATCCGCGCGTACGACAGGGCGCGGCGGGGGATGGTCTCGATGTGTCCGATGTCGGCGTGGCCGAGGCCGAGGCCGATGGTGGTCTCCGGGCCGAGCCCGTCCGCCGGTGCCAGCACGACCAGGCCGCGGCGCGCGCCGACGAGAGAGGCGCCGGCCCGCAGGAGTTCGTGCAGGGCCTCGTTCAACGTCCGGGTGCGCGCGAGCTGTTCGGTGAGGTCGTGCAGCGTGCTGAGGTCCGAGATCCAGCCGGCGAGCCGGTCCTGTACGGCGGCGATGCGGTCGACGGGGGAGGCGTCCGGAGAGCCGGAACGGTGGCCGTCGGGAAGGGCGTTCTGAGGGGAATCGGGGGTTTCGGGGGAGTCGGAGGCGGTGTCCGCGGCGGCCTTGGGCGTGAGCGGATCGGCAGTGTGCGCGGGGGCGGGAAGAGCTGGTTCGATTCCAGCCACTTTCGGTACGTGAGGGACGGTCATGGCCGACGACTCAGATCTGGCTTGTTATAACACCAGGTCAGGCCGCAGTTTGTTAGGGAGTGCGGCATTTTGTTGAGTGATGCTGTGCGGTATGTTTGGCCGCTCAATTTCCTCAATAGCATCGCAAACCCCCATGTCATGCTGCTCCGCTATCAATGCCTCCACATGTACACGCACCAGCGATGTGATGTCCAGCATTGTCCCGGTGGGGTTTGTGGTGTCAACGAGGTCTGTAGATTGGCCTAAAAATAGCCCCCCTGGCGTCAATTTGAGGTCGACTGACGGCCATCGACAGCGCGTCATATGCACGATGGCGGGTACGTACTCGGAAAGGTGCGGGGCCAGTTGAGCCCGCGCCGGAACCCTCCAGCGAGCGCGGGCGTCTCATACGACGACGACCGCGACGCACTCCCAAGTGGCGGGATTGCACCACAGAACCGCAAGCGCCATGCGTGCGCCACCCTCCGCCACGTTCCACGCTCGACGTACGGCGTGATGCGCTGCCTTGTACACGCGGTGACAAATGATCCACGTGGCGTGATCGGCCCCGGGGCCCCGAGACCGGGTAGCGGAACCGGGTCGTACGGATCGGTTCCGGCCGTTTGAACGCCACACAGCGGCATGCGTGAAGCAGCACGTGAAGATGCGTGAAGCAGCAGGTGTGCCGCGGCATGCAGTGCGATGGACATAGCCCTCGGCGTTAACGGAAAGGAACGAGCGCTCATGCGCGAGATCCTCGGAAGGCGACGCAAGCTCCTGTTTCGGCGCGGTGGGAGGTCGGCTGCGCTCGGTGCGGCGCTCCAGTGCGCCACCGAGTGGCGGTGGCCCGTACTCCCGGGTGTCGGCCTGCGGTCCGGTGGCCGGGGCGCCCGCAGGTGCAGCTGTCCCGATCCCGACTGTGTGGTGCCCGGCGCGCACCCCTTCGACCCTGGGCTGCTGGCGGCCACGACCGATGAGCGGATGGTGCGCTGGTGGTGGGGCAACCGCCCCGATGCCCCGGTCGTGCTGGCCACCGGCGGCCGTGCGCCGTGTGCGGTGAGCCTGCCGGCCGTCGCCGGTGCGCGGGCGCTGGCGGCCCTGGACCACTTCGGCGTACGCATCGGCCCGGTGGTGGCCACGCCCACCCGCTGGTCGCTGCTCGTATCGCCCTATGACCTCGCGGAGTTGGGCGAGCTGCTGCACTCCCAGGACTGGGTTCCCAGCTCGCTGCGGTTCCATGGCGAGGGCGGCTATGTGGTGCTCCCGCCGTCGGGGATCGGCGCCGGCAAGGTGCGCTGGGAGCGGCCGCCGGCCGCCGGCCCGGCCGGGCTTTGGCTGCCGACCGTGACCACGGTCGTGGACGCCCTGGTGGCGGCGAGCACCAGCACTCCGGACGGCGGCAGTCGGCTCGCCTATTAGGCGGCCGCGGGCCCTCCGGCAGGTGGCCGGAAAGAACGCCCGCGCGATTCACCCGTACGGGTGCGAGCGGTGCGGCCGACTACGGGAAACGGGTGTCCGGGCGCCCGGGGGCACCCCCGTGGCCCGATAGGTTCGGCGCACCGTCCAGCCGTCGCGGCCGTCGATCGCCTCGGCACCCCAATCGCCTTGCAGGTAGGTCCCATGCAGCGTGCGCCGAAAATCCGCCTGCTCTCTCTCGCGGGTACGGCGGTGCTGGCCGTCGTCGTACCGCTGGCCGCCGCGACGGCCGGTCCGGCGGACACCGCCACATGGGTCGATGACGCGCTCACCGGGTCCGGCGCCCGGCTCGCGGCCGCGGCCGGGAGCGCGCCGGAGAACACGCACGGGAGCAAGCGGGAGAATCGGCCCGGAAGCAGGCCCGATGGCGCGAGGGACAACAAGGCCGAAAAACCCGCCGACAAGGCCGAAAATGGTCGTAGCGGTCGTGCTTTCCGCGGCCCTCTGGCCGGTCTCGGCCTGCCGCTCCTCTCCGGCGGCGACCGCACCGTCCGCTGCGGGCCCGAACTCGGCTCTCCCCGGGGTATCGAGGCGCAGACCTGCGTGCTCGCCGAGAAGGGGCTGACCTGGGCGCGGACGTACTACCGCAATGCCACCGGCGACCCGCTGCGGGCCGTGCTGACGCTGCTGCGGCCGGACGGCCGGAGCGTCCAGGTGCACTGCGAGGTGCCGGCGGCGGGCGTGCCGGGGGTGTGCGAGACGCCGATCGGGGCGACCCGGCACCGGGGACGGCTGCGGTACGACGCGGTGGCGGAGGTCTCGGATGCGGCCGGGGAGCGGCTGCTGCTGCGCTCGGGCGCCAACTCGGCCCCGGAGGGCGAGGCTTCGGGCCCGCGGCGGAAGAGCTGAGCGCCGTCCGGGTCCGGACATGGAAGCGCCCGGTCGCTGGCGACGGGGGATGCACCAGCGACCGGGCTTTTAGAACCGTAACAAGAGATCGGCGGTTCGCAAATTCGATCGTGGATTTCCGGACGCCTATTTACCCGTGCGTAGGGGCAGTTGTGACCGGCGTCACTCGTGGGGCGTCCGGGGTGCCACGGTCAGCTCAGGGTGATCTGCCGGTTGGTGAGGCCGCCGCGCGCCCGGCGCTCCTCCGGGGTCAGCGGGGCGTCGGAGGCGAGCGCCGCCGTCAGCCGCTCGGCGAATTCCGCGGCCGGTCCGGCGACCTCGTCTGCGCCCATCGAGGACGGCAGGTCCCAGACCGGGACGACCAGGCCGTGCGCGCGGAAGGAGCCGACCAGTCGGGTGCCTTCGCCGAGCGACGCCGTACCCGCGACGTGCAGCCGGGCCAGCGCGTCCAGCAGCTTCTCCTCGGGGTGCGCGGTGACCCAGCGCAGATGGTTCTTCTCCGGGGCCTCGCACCAGTAGGCGCCCTCCAGGCCGGGGATCCGGGCGGTCGGGATGGCCGCGGCGTTGGCCCGCTCCAGAGAGGCGGCGACCTCACCGGTGGCGTTCTCGGCGTTCTCCACCCAGAACTCGAAGCCGGTGTGGACGGTCGGCTCGAACGGCGCGTGCGGGTCGAGCAGATCCTGCAGGCGGGGGCCGTCGGAGGCGGGGCGTCCGGCGGCGACCGGGTTGCCGGGCTCGGCCTCGAGCGCGCGCTGGAGGGTGTCCGCCAGGTCGCGGCTGATGTCGCCGGAGGCGGTGTCGTTCTGCAGGCCGAGCAGGACCGCTCCGTTGTCGCGGCGCAGCGCGGGCCAGGCCATCGGCAGTACGGTCGCCAGCGTCACCGACGGGACCCCCTCGGGCAGTCCGCCCTTGAGCGTCAACTCGGCCGTGGCGGCGGGCACCAGCTCGCGCAGCGCCACCCAGTCGCACTCGCCGGCCAGGCCCTCGAACGGGCGCTGCACCAACTCGGTGACGGCATGCGCCGCCTGCCGTCCGTGACACGCCTTGTACCGGCGGCCGGAGCCGCATGGGCAGGGCTCGCGGGCGCCGACGACGGGCACCTCCCCGTCCTTGATCTTCGGTGCTGCGGCCTGGGGCTGGGGACGGCGCTTCTTGGCCATGGCGGCGGTGTCTCCTGGTCGTTCCGGGGCGTTCGGATGCGCCCGGAGTCCTACAGAGACATGCGCGGACGCGCTTCGGCGCGAGCCTAGAGGAGCGCCACCGAAATTGCGCCGCTCACGCCGCCGGGGTCGCCTGGGCGCCGCCGGAGCCGTCCCTCGACGGCCCGTCAGCCGCCCGTCGCCGGCCGGTCTACGTCTCGTCGAAGTCCGTGAAGGTCAGCCCGAGCGCCGGGCCCCTGCCCAGTCCCCCCGTGAGCGTCTGCGGCAGGTCCACGCGCGTAGCGAAAGAATCCTGCAGCGGCAGAACCGCCCAGACCGTCACCTCGCCGTCGGCGGTGTCGCGTACGCCCCAGTCCTTGGCGAGCGACCGGATGATCGCCAGGCCGCGGCCGCCGTGTGCGGTGACCGAGGGAGTGGCCGGAAGCGGTCGGGTCGGCCCGCCGCCGTCCGTGACCGAGACGGTCAGCCGGCCCTCGGTGTCGATGCGCCAGGACGCCCGTACGGATTCCCGCAGGGGGCCCCGTGAGGCGCCGCGGGACGCTCCGTTTCCGTAAACCGGCGTGCCGTTCTCGTATATCGGACGCGCATGCCGACACGAATTGCTCAACAGCTCCGAAAGAATAAGAACCGCGTCATCGACGACTGTGTCCTGAACTCCACTTGCCAACAGTTCGTCACGCATGCGCCGCCTGGCCATGCCCACACCCGCTGGACCATGGGGTACGGCCATGATCGACGACGTCGGCACCTCTTGTGCCACCACCAACGCCACCCCCGAGACCTCCTTTGCCCCACGCCACGGGTTGAATGCCCCAATGGACTGGACCGGAAACCGGCCAAGCGGCATACAGTGACGCACTCGACACTCTCGAATACGGGTCGAATGCGCCGGTGCACACCCTGTGAAGGGCTTTAGGTAAGGCCGAGTTGGGTTCGCACCTGTTTGGGGCGATTTGTAATCACGGCATCGACGCCCAGGTCGCGGCACAGCTCGACATCCGCCGGTTCGTTGACGGTCCATACGTGGACGCGATGGCCCGCGCGATGGGCCCTGGCGACGTACTCCGGGTGCGCGCGCAGGATGCGGATGCCGGGGCCCGCGATGCCGACGCCGGGCGGCAGCCGGCCGTCGCGGTGCCGCGGGGTGAGGAATTGCATGAGGTAGACGCCGGGGATGTCCGGCGCGGCGGCCCGTACGCGGTGCAGCGAGCGCGCCGAGAAGCTCATCACCCGGACCGCCGGCGTCCGCGCGCCCGCCGTGGCCGGTTTTGTATGCCCGAACCGGTCGAGCAGTTCGACCAGCCGCTCCTCCACCTGTCCGGCCCAGCGCGTCGGGTGCTTGGTCTCGATGGCCAGCTCGACCCGGCGGTCCGCGTCGGCGACCAGCTCCAGCAGCCGCTCCAGGGTCAGCACGGACGTCCGCTCGGGATCCTCGTGCTGCCGGTCGGGCGCCTCGAGGGGGTCCAGCGCGTCCGGGCCGCCCGCACCGCTCTTCCAGGATCCGAAGTCGAGGCTGGCGAGGTCGGCCAGCTCCAGGGCGGAGACGGCGCCCCGCCCGTTGGAGGTGCGGTTCACCCGCCGGTCGTGCACGCACACCAGGTGGCCGTCGGCGGTCAGCCGGACATCGCACTCCAGGGCGTCCGCCCCGTCCTCGATCGCCTTGCGGTAGGCGGCCAGCGTGTGCTCCGGAGCGTCCTCGGAGGCGCCCCGGTGGGCGATGACGGAAATGGCCGGCGGACCCGAACGGGCGTCCTTGGCGAGGCGTGCTGAGGTCACCGCGTTATCGTGCCATCCGCCGCCGTGCGGCCGGTCCCGAGGTGCTCGGTGGACGACGCCGCGGATGCGTCCGAATTGTCCGGCATAAAGAATGAGGGAACAGTCACAGCCTCGGCTTACGGTGCCCTGACGCGCCATGGGAAAAGCTGGATGCGGGGCCGTAGTGGTCCGGCGGCCCGTGCGGCCGGCATTCCCGTAGGGACCGCCTGCCCGTATGGCCCGTATCGGCGGCATCCTTGATGCTGGGGCCTGGGCCTTGGATTCCGTATCCCGCGGCATCCGTACCCCCAGGGTGAAGAGGAGCTGCCGGACACCGGACCGAGGAATCGCCGGCCCGGGAATTCATGGCCCCACGGGTCGTGGACCGGCACAGTCGTGAAGCTGAGGAGAGATCTGTGAGCACCGAGAACGAGGGAGCCGACGTCCCGTCGGAGGCCACGCCGCCGACCGGGCCGCAGGCGTCGGACAGCGTCCCCGCGTCCGCCTCCGGCGCCCAGACTCCGGACGTCCCACCGGCACCGCCCGCGCCCCCCGCGGCACCCCCGCCGCCGGGATTCGAGCCGACCGCCGCCGCGGGCCGGCCGGGCGACACCGCCGGGATGCCTTCCGCGCCCGGGGCGTCCGCACCGGGCGGCAGCCCCTGGGAGCAGTCCCACGCACCCGGCGGACCGGGCCCGTCCCAGCCCGAGCGGACCGCCCAGTTCCCGTACGCGACCGCCGGCCACGGCTCGTCCGGCGGCGGCTGGGGTTCCCACGGGGGTGGCGCTGACAGCGACTTCTGGGGCGCCCCGCCCCCCAAGCGGCGTAACGGTGGCATGATCGCCGCTCTCCTGGTGGCCGCGCTGGTCGCGGGCGGGATCGGCGGCGGCATCGGCTTCTGGGCCGCGGGCCGCAATGACACCGGCTCGACGACGGTCTCGGCGAGCGGCAATCCCGAGGCGCTGAACCGCAAGCCGACCTCGGTCTCCGGGATAGCGCAGAAGGCGCTGCCCAGCGTGGTGACGATCGAGGCGCAGGGCGCGACCGGCGAGGGCGGCACGGGCACCGGCTTCATCTACGACAAGCAGGGCCACATCCTCACCAACAACCACGTCGTCTCCAGCGCGGCCGACGGCGGCAAGCTCACCGCCACGTTCTCCAACGGCAAGAAGTACGACGCCGAGGTCATCGGCCGCGCCCAGGGCTACGACGTCGCCGTGATCAAGCTCAAGAACGCTTCGGGCGCTCCGCTCAACCCGCTGCCGCTCGGCAAGTCCTCCCACGTCCAGGTCGGCGACGCCACGATCGCGATCGGCGCCCCGTTCGGTCTGTCCGGCACGGTCACCACGGGCATCATCAGCGCCAAGGACCGCCCGGTGGCCTCCAGCGACGGCGACGGCACCAGCGCTTCGTACATGAGCGCCCTCCAGACCGACGCCTCGATAAACCCCGGCAACTCCGGCGGCCCCCTGATGGACGCCAGCGGCAACGTGATCGGCATCAACTCCGCCATCCAGTCCGCCGGCAACGGCGGCGGCATGGGCGGCGAGTCGCAGCAGTCCGGCAGCATCGGGCTGGGCTTCGCCATCCCCATCGACCAGGCCAAGCGGGTGGCGCAGGACCTGATCAGGAACGGCCGGCCGGTCTATCCCCAGATAGGCGTCCAGGTCGGCATGAAGGACACCGGCGACGGCGCCACCATCGCCCAGGCGGGCAACAACGGCACCGACTCGGTCACCCCGAACGGCCCCGCCGACAAGGCGGGCCTGCGGCCCGGCGACACCATCACCAAGCTCGACAGCACGGTGATCGACAGCGGCCCGACCCTGATCAGCGAAATCTGGCAGCACAAGCCCGGCGATCAGGTCACCCTGACGTACCTGCGCGGCGGCAAGGAGCACACCGCCCAAGTGACCCTGGGCCAGCGCACGGGCGACAAGTGACGCGCTAGTCTGATCCCGCGACACCGCACACCGGTGCCGCGGGGAGGCTTGCCCGAGCGGCCTAAGGGAACAGTCTTGAAAACTGTCGTGGGGTAACCCCTCACCGTGGGTTCAAATCCCACAGCCTCCGCAGGTAGTTGGCCCTTGACCAGGGATTTCCCGGTCGGGGGCCTTCTCCGTTACCGATCGCCGTACATCCGCGGCTGACCGTTCTCGACCACGTTTTACCGCCCTGTCCGGCACGGATCTGGCACGGATCTGGCACGTGCAGGGGCTCGTCCGGACGTATGTGATCTCCACCGCTTCATCACCGACCCGTGGGCCTGGGAACTGCCCATGGGACTGATGGAGGAGGGCGAGTCGCCCGAGGCCGCTGCTGCCCGTGAGGTGGAGGAAGAGACCGGCCGGCGGCCTGGTCCGATGAAGCCGTTGATCTACGCCGAGCCCGCGAACGGGATCACGGACTCACCGCACCACGTGTTCCGGGCGGACGGTGCGACCCACATCGGCGCACCGACGGAAAGGAACGAGTCCGACCGCATCGAGGGAGTACCGCTGGATCGCGTGCGGACCATGATCGACCGGCGGGAGGTCGTCAGCAGTGGCTCCCCGGTCGGCCCGCCGTACGTGCTGAGGGACGCATCGATTCGCTGACGGTCACGGCAGCGTGGCCCGTAGCCGTGCCTCGAACGCGATGGCTGCGGGCTCCTTGCGGAACGGCGCCAGGTGCTGGTGCGTCGCCAAGTCCAGCGGTCGGGCGGACAGTCTGTGGCCGGAGAGGAACGTGATGAGCATGGAGACATCCATCGCGTTGCGCGAAGCGGCATGTGATGTCTGTGCCAGTGGAGTTGGCCCACTGCCGGCACTGTGACCTGGGGTGGGCCGTTTTCGATGGCAGAACGAGTGCGTCTTTGCCGGTGAAGGTGGCCCGTTCGGCTTTCCCGTTGTGCGAAGCGGCATTTTATGTCCTCTCAGGCAGGTCGATAGCGTCGGATTCATGGAGTTGAATTTTCGGTCGGCCGAAGAGTCCGCGGCCGCGTTGCGTGCTGGTGAAGTGACCTCGGTGGAACTGACCGACGAGGCGATCGCTCGTATCGAGCGGGACGACAAGGTGATCAACGCGATCTGTGTGCCGGACTTCGACCGTGCGCGGGCCGCCGCACACCGTGCCGACCAGGCGCGCGCCCGCGGCGAGGACCGGCCTCTGCTCGGTATTCCGGTGACGGTCAAGGAGTCCTACAACATTGCCGAGCTGCCCACGACCTGGGGCATGCCGCAGTACCGGGACTATGTGCCGCCCGAGGACGCGGTACAGGTGTCGCGGCTCAAGGCTGCCGGCGCGGTGGTGCTCGGTAAGACCAATGTGCCGCTGGGGCTGCAAGACATACAGAGCTTCAACGAGATCTACGGCACCACCAACAACCCGTGGGATCACGGTCGCACGGCGGGCGGGTCCTCCGGCGGGTCGGCGGCGGCCCTGGCGTGCGGGTTCGGCGCGCTGTCCATCGGTTCCGACATCGCCGGCTCGCTGCGCACCCCCGCGCA
This sequence comes from Streptomyces sp. NPDC053427, assembly GCF_044544985.1. NCBI lineage: Bacteria > Bacillati > Actinomycetota > Actinomycetes > Kitasatosporales > Streptomycetaceae > Streptomyces > Streptomyces sp. NPDC053427. The sequence continues at coordinate 302,021 of NZ_JBITYA010000010.1, forward strand.
ATTCTGCGGCGTCTACGCACACAAGCCGACACTCGGGCTGGCGGCCACCCGCGGCATGGTCCCGCCGCCCGCGCCGGCATTGCCGTCCGACCTCGACCTCGCCGTCGTCGGTCCGATGGCGCGCACCGCCCGCGACCTCACGCTCCTGCTCGACGTCATGGCCGGGCCGGACCCGCTGACGCTCGGCGTCGCGTACGACGTGACGCTGCCTCCCGCGCGCCACGAGCGGCTCCGCGACTTCCGGGTCTTGGTCCTCGACGAGCATCCGCTCATGCCGACCGGGACCGCCGTGCGGGCGGGCGTGAACCGGGTGGCCGCCGCGCTCGTCGACGGCGGCGCCCGCGTCGAACGGCACAGTCCGCTGCTGCCCGACCTGACCGAGGCCGCGACGCTCTACACGCAATTGCTGGTCGCGAACTCCCCCGCGCGTTTCCCCACCGAATCGCACGAGCAGCTGCAGACCCGCGTCGCCGGACTGCGCGCAGACGACCAGAGCCTGGACGCTGCGCGGCTGCGCGCCATACTGCTCAGCCACAGCGACTGGCTCGAGGCGAACAACCGTCGCGAACTCCACCGCCACGGCTGGCGGCAGCTGTTCGCCGAGTTCGACGCCGTGGTGTGCCCGATCACGCCGACGCCCGCGTTCCCGCACGACCACACCCCCAATCTGCTGGAACGGCGCATCGACATCGACGGCGTCGAGTACCCGTACCTCGACCAGCTCGTCTGGGCCGGCCTGGCCACCATGCCCGGCCTGCCCGCCACCGCCATACCCGCGGGTCGGTCCCCCGAGGGCCTGCCGGTGGGAGTGCAGCTCATCGGTCCGATGTTCGAGGACCGCACCCCGCTGCGGCTGGCCGAACTGCTCGAGCAGCAGATCGGCGGCTTCCAGGCACCGAAGTAGGCGTACTACCGGGTGTCCGTCGAGGACGAGGTGCGGATGACGAACGAGGGCTGGGGCCTGGGTCGGCGCCTTTCACCTCGGCGTGCACGACGGCGAGGCTGACTCGCCTGACCTGCGGCGGAGCGAGACGGCCACATGATCCATCGGAAGAATTGAGAACTGTCGTGAGGTAACCCCTCACCGTGGGTTCACATCCCACAGCCTCCGCAGATGAGGAACGAAACCGGCTTCTGACCGGCAAGTTGGGTCAGGAGCCGGTTTTCTGCGTCCTGCCTGTCGTTGCCCCGTGGTCCCCGCTGTTCACCGTCCGATCGGGCACGGATAGGGCACGGCCTCTACTTGCCCGGGGCGTGGCTGAGATGGCCATCTTGCGTGATCGTGGGCGTCATGATGACCTCGATCCGAGTGGTCGGCATCGGGGGAGTCCACATGGATGAGTTGGTGGTCAAACGCTGGCGCAAAGGTGGCAAGGACCGGCTCTACGTGAACCGGCCGGGGGTGCGCGGCGAACCCGTGGCCTGGTACGACTGCGTGACCGGGAAGGTGGAAGTCCTCGTCACCGAACTCGGCGATGCTGCGTCGGCGAAGATCCAGGAATGGTTACGAGCCGAGAAGCTTCCGCCCCCACGACAGCCAGCAGAGGCCCCCGCGCCGGCTCACTCCCGTGCGGCCGCTGTGCCGACGCTGCCACCCCTGACACCCGAGGATGACCTGGCGCGTAACCGCCCAGGGGATGCCTTACGGCAGATGGCGCGCGAGAAGGAACGCGAACACAGCAGACTCGTCCGCTTGGCCTCGCGTCTGACCCGCGGCACTTTGGTGCCCGAGCCGATTCGACATGGCCTTGAGGGTGAGGCGGTCGTGGGCGCCGCGCTTGAGCGCTTGGCTTCGGCTGGATGGCGCATTCTGCACGGGATCAAGTGGCCGAGCGGTAGCGATATCGACCATGTGGCGATCGGTCCACCTGGCGTTTTCACGGTCAACGCAAAGCACCACGTGGGCGCCAGCGTATGGGTCGGTGAGGTGATGCTGCGGGTCGGTGGCAACAGCACGGATTATCTGCGGAACAGTCTCTCCGAGGCGGAGCGGACGGCAAGGCTCCTCAGCCGCTGGTGTGGAAGGGACGTCCCCGTTCGCCCCGTGATCGGCGTAGTCGGTGCACGCTCGCTGAAGCTCGAAGTGCGCGAGTCACGCGTGCTTGTGGTCGACGGCGCCACCATCGATCAGGCTCTCGCTTCAGCGCCGACCGTCCTGTCCCCTGGCCAGATCACGTCTGTGTACACGGTCGCGCGCCACAGCAAGGTCTGGCTGTCCGCCGACCGATCAAAGCGCTCACGTTAGACGGCGACCGGCCCTACGCGTGGAAGTCGTCTTCGCGTACGTAGGAAGCCGAGTTGAGCGTCAACTCGTTGACACTCGACGGCAGCCGCGATCGCACCTCTTCCCCCGAAGTGGACCGGCTTGGCTCCGAGTTCACTGAGCCGGGCATGGGTGCCGGGCCAGCGTTCGCGACACCGGACGGCAGCCGTTCACGGGTTCGCGGCGGTTCACCAACGAGCGGATCGCAGAACCGGACTGCATCAGAGGGCTGCGGTCGGCGCCGGCAGAGCTTGCTCCACCGACCTCGGGTCACGCCCCGTCGGCGCGCCCGCTGGAGGGCCTCGCAGCAGGTGTCTGGTGGAAGGTCGACGCGATCAGCCGATCCTTACCGTGCTTCCGTTGGGGAGCACGCACGAGTCTCCGGCGTAGGGGTTGTTTTTGACCGTTCCGCCCTGAGCTGTGCACTCTGGGGACGTGAGGGTCGGGGACGTCGCTGCCTGGGCGGCGCCGGCGCCAATGGCGCTCATGGCAGCGAGGGTTACTGTGGCAAAGGCGAGGCCGAGCAGTCGTCGTGTGCTCATGACTCACTACCTCTCCGGTGCCCCCGGCCCGGTCCCCTCTCAGGACGACCAGTTCCTGTAGCCAGGGGCGTCCTCTTACCATCATGGGTGATGGTTGGCAAGTCCGCGAGTGGTGGCGGACGTGCAGCAGGCAACCGGCGCGCGACTGGTGACAGCGGTGCGGTACGGCGGCGCTGTACCCCTCGCATGACCGCCCCGCCCCTGTCCGGCAGCGTCCCTACGGAGCCGTGCGGCGACCGGTTCGACCGTCGCCGACCGATCCGGACGGAGCTACGGTTCAGAAGGTGTCCGGCATCCGCGCCAAGTGCGGGTCAGTTCCGGCCTGGTGGCACCGGCTGCCATCCGACTTCGACCAGAGCGCCCGCCTCGCGGAGCGCCGTTGCCGCGGCGGGGCATCCGTGTGTTCCCCCTTTTGCTTGGCGGCAGAGTAGACCCGGCCGGCCCGTCGCACCCTTCCGATCGGTGATCGGGCCCTTCAACTGGCCGAAGTGCCAGAAGTGCCAGCGGTTACCGGAGTGGACGTAGGCGGGCGCGAGGCTTCGAGGCCATCGCGCTGTGGTTCTCGCGAGAGGAAAGCGCCTATGTGTCCACGAATTGAGGTGTGCCGGGTGGGCGAAATGAATGCGCCGGAGGTTACCGGTTCGGGGGTAGGCGGAATGGGTGTCGCTGTGCCTGTGGCCCGCGACCACCGGCGCTTTACCCGTCCGGACCCTATTCTCCCGCCCCACGCACAGGCGCAGGCACAGGGAAAGGGATTCCAGCCCGATGGGGCGATGGAGTATTGTTTGCGGTAATGGAATAGGAGTGGGCATTGCGGAGGATTGGTGGGGTGGGGGCGATGGTGACGATTCGGCGGGCAGAGGCGCGGGACGGTCGGCGGCTCAGTCGTATGGTGCAGAACTCCGGGGCCTATCAGGGGCCGTACGCCTCGATGGTCGACGGGTATCGGGTGGGGGCCGATTACATAGCGGCGCATCGGGTGTTTGTGGCGGTGGACGATGCGGGCGAGGGCCGGTTGCTCGGGTTCTACTCGTTGATCGTCGATCCGCCCGAGCTGGATCTGATGTTTGTCGCGAACGATGCACAGGGGGCGGGCATCGGGCGGCTGCTCATCGCTCACATGCGGGGAGAGGCACGGCGAGCGGGGATCGATCATGTGCGGGTGGTGGCGCATCCGCCTGCCGAGGGGTTTTACCGGAGCGTGGGGGCGCAGCGGATCGGCACGGAATGGGCGAAGCCGCCGGCGGTTATGTGGGATCGGCCGGAGCTCGTGATCCCGGTTGCGGTGGACTCCGATAGGGCCGCTGAGGAATCTTCGAGCTGATGCGAATTCCGAGGGGGATTCCCAGGGGGATTTCGAGGGGAAATCTGAGGAGTTGTGATGGAGGTTCAGGTGGGGATTCTTCGGGGTGTGGGGATTGATTAAGGGTGCGGGGGTTTCTTCGGGGAGTGAGGGGACTTCGGGGTGCGGTGAAAGAGTCGGTTCGTTGAGGAGTGTTCGGGGCGAATAAGTCGTTGGCGCGTGCGGGGCGTCGCCGCGATGATGTGGCTATGAGTACGTCGCGAACCTTTGAGGAACTGGTGGCCGAGGCCGACGCCGTATCGGTGGCGGGCTGGGACTTTTCCTGGCTGGCGGGCAGGGCCACGGAGGAGCGGCCTTCGTGGCGGTATCAGCGGGCGATGAGCGAGCGGTTGGCGCGCGCGTCGGCGGCGTTGGACGTGCAGACCGGGGGCGGTGAGGTGCTGGCCGAGGCGGAGAAGTTGCCGCCGGTGATGGCCGCCACGGAATCCTGGCCGCCGAATGTCGCCAAGGCCACCGCGCTGCTGCATCCGCTCGGCGCCGTTGTGGTGGCCGATGAGGACGAGCCGCCGCTGCCGTTCGCCGAGGCCGCCTTCGACCTGGTGACCAGCCGCCATCCGGTGACCGTGTGGTGGGAGGAGATCGCGCGGGTGCTCCGGCCCGGGGGTACGTATTTCTCCCAACAGGTCGGTCCGGCCAGCGTGTTCGAGCTGGTGGAGTACTTCCTGGGGCCGCAGCCGGAGGACGTACGGCGGGCCCGCCACCCCGAGGACGCCCGCCGGGAGGCGGAGGCGGCGGGGCTGGAAGTGGTGGATCTGCGGGCGGAGTCGCTGCGGACCGAATTCTTCGATATCGGGGCGGTCGTCTACTTTCTGCGGAAGGTGATCTGGATGGTGCCCGGGTTCACCGTCGACGGATATCGCGAGCGGTTGCGGGAGTTGGACGGGCTGATCCGTCGGGAGGGGGCGTTCGTGGCCCATACGACGCGGTTCTTGATCGAGGCGCGTAAGCCCGATCGTGTCGCGTGAGCCCGACCGTTCCGCGCAGGCCAACTGTTCTGCGTGAGCCCGACCGTTCAGATGAGCCGGCCCATTCCGCGTGAGCCGGCCCGTACCGGATGTGCCGAGGGGACTCGCGTCGCCCTGCCCGCGGGTGTGGTGAGCCGCTTGCGCTCAGTGCGCCTGGCGTCGTCCCGCCGAGGCGATCGTCGCCCGCGCCTCCTGTTCGGACAGTCCCGTACGGCAGGCGGCGTCGATCAGCCGGGCCGCCAGCTCCTGGGCCAGGCCGGCCTCGTGGGCGCGGCAGGCGGCCCAGAAGAGGCGGGCGTTGCGCTGGCCGTCGGGGGAGGTGCGGACGAAGCGTACGAGGGCCGCGGCGGGCTGTGGCGGGATGGCGGAGGGGGCCTCGTGGCGTGGTGGCGGGGGAGTGAGGAGGGCGAGCAGGGCGCGCGGTACGGGGGCGGGCACGCGGGGTGCGCCGGGCGCGAGTACATAGCGGCCGTGGGCCGTGAGGGAGCCGGGTCCGACCAGATAGCCGCCGGCTCCGCGGATGTCGATGCCCGGGGCGAGCCGTCCGACGGAGTTGGGAACGGGGGGCGCCGGCGGGCCGGTGAACCAGAGATGGTGACCGCCGCTCGGGGTGCGGACCGTCACCGTCGGCGGCAGCGGGAACCGGTGCGCTTCGGCGAGGAAGCGCAGGGCGGTGAGCGCGTCGGCGCCGTTCTTGGTGTCGAGGTCGATGCCGATGAGGTGGTGCGGGGGCAGGCCGCAGGCGATGCCGTATCCGGTGGCCCAGGGGGCCGCGGCGAACATCCGGCGGATGCTGAGCGGGTCGGTGCTCGCGTCGTGGACGCCGTGCCCGATCCGGCCGCAGGCGCCACGGCAGGGCGGCGACTCGGGGTGGCCGCGGTGCGGTGAGCGGACGGCGGGGTGTTTCGTGCGGGTCAGCGGGATGACGGCGTAACCGCGCTCGGCGGCGTGCAGGGCATGGGCGAGGGCGGCGGAATGGGGGTCTTCCCCGCTCGAACGCGGTTGAGGGCCGGGTCCGGATGCGGGCAGGACGGTGTCCCCCGGGTCGGCCGGAGTCCGGTGGGGGGCCCGGTGGGCGGCGGTTCGGCGGCGTTGCTTCGTGGCGTGCCCATGGCTCTATTTTCGTATAAATGTTCGAAGAAGGGAAGGGGTGGAAGGGGAGGGTGGTGGAGAAAGGGCAGGTCAGAAGGGCTTGGGGGCGTGAGTGGGGGCGCTGGGGTGCGGAGATGGTTTATCCGATGTTCCTCATACTTGCGAGGGAATCGACCCTTGATGACGGGTTCGCCGGGGATTCGGTGGGCAATCCTGAGGTCGCGACGTCGAGGCACGCGCCGGGTGGTCGGCCAACTACCCGGTGAAATCACGGAGTTGGCAAACGGAGTGGGTACTCGGAGCCGGCAATCGGAGTTGGCGATCGGATCGGACCCGGCAGGTCGAACAGGCCGAGCGGGTCGGATCCGGCGGGCCAGGTCCGGCGGGCCGGATCCGGCAGGCAAGTCGATCAGGTCCGACAAGTAGATCAGATCCCAAAGTTGTATTCCGTAGGAGGAATTGACATGGCAAGCACCCGTACCGCCCGCGTCATTGCTGTCGCCGCCGCCCTGCCCTTCGCGGCCGTTCTCTTCAGTGGTGTGGCGCAGGCCGACAACGGCGGCCTTGCGAACAACGGGTCGAGCGCGGCCGCAGTGAGCCAGACGGGGACCGGTGTCGCCGGCAACAACCACGGAAACTCGACCACCGGCCAGCAGGTCGCCAATGGTGCCGGTGCCTCCAACCAGAACAACACCGCGAGCGTGAACGGCTCCGGCTTCACGGCCATCGACCAGACCAACGCCACCGTCAGCTTCGGAAACAACATCGGCTGATCCTTCCGCGGCCCTGAATGAGCAGGGGATGCCCCGGTGCCGCCATGGGGAGTGGCGGCCGGCCGTGAGGTGAATCGACAGGTGATCGGTCGGGGTCGGCGTGGCGGGCAGGGCTGCCCGGGGTTCACCGCGCCGACCTTGACAGCGAGCGGGTTTCTGACGGACAGTCAGAAACCCGCTCGCTCGTTCGTACGCCCGGATCTCCTGTGCACCGGACGTACGGCCACCAGAAGGGGAGGCCGCCGACGTGCACCTCGCCCCCACCCCGCGCCAGGAGCAGTTGCGTACCGAACTCCGCGCCTACTTCCGGGAAGTGCTGCCCGACGGCCCGGTCGAGGATGCCGCCGAGCAGCGCGCGGTCCTCCGCCGGATCGGCGCCGACGGCATGCTGGGCCTGGGGTGGCCGACCGCGTACGGCGGCCAGGGGCGCGGCCCCGACGAACAGTTCGTCTTCTTCGACGAGGCCTACCGCGCGGGCGCGCCCGTCTCCATGGTCACCCTCAACACCGTCGGCCCGACCCTGATGAAGTACGGGACCGGGCCCCAGAAGGACTTCTTCCTGCCGCGCATCCTCAGCGGTGAGATCGTCTTCGCGATCGGCTATACGGAACCGGAGGCGGGCACCGACCTCGCCGCCCTCCGTACCCGGGCCGTAAGGGCGAACCGAGGGCAGGAGCAGGGGCGGGAGCGGGACGGTGGCCAGGAGCAGGACCAGGACCAGGACCAGGAGCACGACTGGCTGATCGACGGGGGCAAGAGCTTCACCAGCAACGCCCACCAGGCCGACTGGATCTGGCTCGCCTGTCGCACCGACCCCGACGCCCCCAAGCACAAGGGCATCTCCATCATCCTGGTGCCCACCGATGCACCCGGCTTCTCCTGGACCCCGATCGAGACGGTCGGCGGGCTGATGACCACCGCCACGTACTACGACGGCGTGCGCGTTCCGGCCGGGAACCTCGTCGGCGAGGAGAACGCCGGCTGGCAGCTGATCACCAATCAGCTCAACCACGAACGGGTCGCGCTCGCGGCGATCGGCATGCAGGCCGAGGACGCCTTCGGCGCGGCGCTGGCATACGCGCGGGCCCCGGACCCGGAGACCGGCGAGCGGCCCGCGGACCGGCCGTGGGTGCGGTCCCGGCTCGCCGAGGCGCACGCCCGGCTCGCCGCCACCCGGCTGCTGAACTGGCGGCTGGTCGGGGACGTGGGCGCCGGAACGCTCGGCCCCGGCGACGCCAGCGGCGTGAAATTCGCCGGTACGGAGAGCACCGTCGAGGTCTACCGGATGTGCCAGGAAGCGGTGGGTGACGCCGCCCTCGTGCGGACCGGATCGCCGGGCGTCTTCGGGCACGGCGAGCTGGAGCGGATGAACCGTGCGGCGCAGATCAACACCTTTGGGGGCGGCGTGAGCGAGGTCCAGCGGGAGATCGTGGCGACGATGCGGCTGGGGATGCGGAGGGGACGCCGGTGAGCGGGATCCCGTACGAGCGGCTCAAGGCCTTCGAGGGAAGGGTGGCGGCCACCGCCGGCCGTGGCCGGGACCCGGTCAACGAGCCGATGATCAGGCACTGGTGCGAGGCGATGGGCGACACCAACCCCGCCTACCAGGGCCCCGACGCGATCGCCCCGCCGACCATGCTCCAGGCCTGGACGATGGGCGGGCTCTCGGGGCACACGGGCCGCTCGGGCGCGCACGACGAGCTGTTCGGGCTGCTGGACGACGCCGGGTACACCTCGATCGTCGCCACCGACTGCGAGCAGGAGTATCTGCGTCCGCTGCGCCCCGGGGACCGGATCGTCTTCGACGTGGTGATCGAGTCCGTGTCGGAGCGCAAGACGACCAAGCTGGGGACCGGGCACTTCGTCACGACGCGGATGGACGTCCGGGCGGAAGGGGATCCGGAACCGGTGGGGACGCACCGGTTCCGGATGCTCAAGTACGCCCCGGCGCCGAAGAAACCACGGGTCGGACGGCCGCGTCCGGTGATCAACCGGGACAACGCCGGGTTCTGGGACGGGGTCGGCGCGCACCGGCTGCTGATCCAGCGGTGCGGCGGCTGCGCGACGCTCCGCTTCCCCTGGCTGCCCGGGTGCGCCGCGTGCGGGTCGCCGGAGTGGGACACCGTCGAGGCGGGCGGCGAGGGCACCGTCTACTCGTACGTCGTCATGCACCATCCGCCCTTCCCGGCCTTCGACCCTCCCTATGCCGTCGCCCTGGTCGAGCTCGCCGAAGGGGTGCGGATGGTCAGCAATGTGGTCGGGGTGCCGTACGACAAGGTGCGCATCGGGATGCCGGTGCGGCTGGAGTTCCTGCGGGTGGCCGGGGACGCGGACGGGGAGTGGGAGCTTCCGGTGTTCCGCGCAGTGGTGGGGAGCGGTGGCTGATGGACTTCACGCCCACGGAGGAGCAGGCCGCGGCCCGGGAGCTCGCGGCGCGGATCTTCGGCGACCTCGCCACGCACGAACGGCTCGCGGCCGCCGGTACGGGCACGGACGCCGAGCTGTGGAAGGCCCTGTGCGCGGCCGGGCTGCCGGGTGCGGTCGAGGAGATCGGGCTGCTGGGGCTCGTACTGCTGCTGGAGGAGCAGGGGCGGGTCACGGCGCAGGTGCCGTTCGCCGCGACCTGCGCCTACGGCGTGCTGGCCGTCGCCCGGCACGGCACGGACGAGCAGCGCGCGCGGCTGCTGCCCGGCCTGCGGGACGGCACGCGGGTGGCGGCCGGAGCGTTTCCGGCGCAGCCCGGCGTGCGGGCCGAGCGGCGACCGGGAGCGGCGGGGCGGCTGACCGGCGTGGTCCCGGCGGTGCCGTGGCTGCGCGAGGCCACCCATGTCCTGGTGGCGGACGCCGGGCGGACGCTGTGGCTGGTACGGACCGATGACGACGGGGTGCGGCGGGAGGCGGTGGAGACGACCGCGCCGTGGTCGGCGGGGCGGCTCGGCCTGGACGGGGCGCCCGCCGAGCGGCTGGGCGGGGACGGTGCGTACGGCGATGTCCTGGCCACCGCCCGGACCGCCTGCGCCGCCCTCCAGGCCGGAGTGTGCGCGGGCTCCCTGGCGCGCGCCGTCGCGCACACCACCACCCGCGAGCAGTTCGGACGGCCGCTCTCCACCAACCAGGGCGTGCTGCTGCGCGCCGCCGATGCGTACATGGACACCGAGGCGATCCGGGTCACCGCGTACGAGGCGGCCTGGCGCCGGGATGCGGGGCTGGACGCCGGCCCGCACGCGCTGACCGCCGCCTGGTGGGCCGCCGAGGCGGGCACCCGGGTGGTGCACGCGGGCCAGCATCTGCACGGCGGCATCGGCGCCGACGTCGACCATCCCGTGCACCGGCACTTCCTCTGGGGCCGGCAGCTGGCCGCGTATCTGGGATCCGGGGCCCAACTGCTGGAAGAACTGGGCGAGTTGCTGACCAAGGAGGAGGCCGGGCATGAGAGCCGGTGACGAGCTGCCGCAGCTCACCGTCCCCATCACCCGCACCCTGATCGTCGCCGGCGCCCTCGCCTCCCGCGACTACCAGGACGTGCACCATGACGCCGAGCTCGCCAAGGAGAAGGGCTCGCCCGACATCTTCATGAACATCCTCACCACCAACGGCCTGGTCGGCCGCTACATCACCGACCACTTCGGGCCCACCGCCGTGCTCCGCAAGGTGGCGATACGGCTCGGCGCGCCCAACTGCCCGGGGGACACCATGGTGTTGAGCGGTACGGTCACCGCTGTCGACGGCGGTACGGTGCAGGTGCGGGTCACCGGCGCCAACCGGCTCGGCCATCACGTCACGGGCACGGTCACCGTCCAGCTGGAGGCCGCCCGATGAGCCTGCGCCGCCCCGACTCCCTCTCCGGCCGGGCCGCCATCGCCGGCATCGGCGCCACCGAGTTCTCCAAGGACTCCGGCCGCAGCGAACTCAAGCTCGCCGTCGAGGCCGTGCACGCCGCCCTCGACGACGCCGGGCTCACCCCCGCCGACGTCGACGGCCTGGTCACCTTCACCATGGACACCAACCCCGAGATCACCGTCGCCCAGGCGGCCGGCATCCAAGAGCTGTCCTTCTTCTCGCGCGTCCACTACGGGGGCGGCGCGGCCTGCGCCACCGTCCAGCAGGCGGCCCTGGCCGTCGCCGCCGGCATCGCCGACGTCGTCGTCTGCTACCGCGCCTTCAACGAGCGCTCCGGCCGCCGCTTCGGCTCCGGCGTCCAGCAGCGCGAGCCGTCCGCCGAAGGGGCGGCGCTCGGCTGGAACCTCCCCTTCGGGCTGCTCACCCCCGCCTCCTGGGTCGCCATGGCCGCCCAGCGCTACCTCCACACCTACGGCCTGACCCCGGACGCCTTCGGCCATGTCGCGGTCACCGGCCGCCGCCACGCGGCCCGTAACCCCGCCGCGTACTTCCACGGCAGACCCCTCACCCTCGCCGACCACGCCGCCTCCCGGTGGATCGTGGAGCCGCTGCGGCTGCTGGACTGCTGCCAGGAGACCGACGGGGGCCAGGCGATCGTCGTGACGTCGCCGGAGCGGGCCCGCGATCTGCGCCACCGGCCCGCGCTGATCACGGCCGCGGCGCAGGGGGCCGGCCGTGCGCAGGAGCAGATGACCAGCTTCTACCGCGACGATCTGACCGGTCTCCCCGAAATGAACGTCGTGGCCCGGCAGTTGTGGCGCACCTCCGGTCTCGCCCCCGACGGCATCGATGTCGCGATCCTCTACGACCACTTCACGCCGTTCGTGCTGATGCAGCTGGAGGAGTTCGGCTTCTGCGGGCCGGGCGAGGGGGCCGATTTCGTCGCCGCGGACGCGCTGCCGCTCAACACCCATGGCGGGCAGCTCGGCGAGGCGTATCTGCACGGCATGAACGGCATTGCGGAGGCGGTGCGGCAGCTGCGCGGCACGTCCGTCAACCAGGTACCGGATGCGGCGCAGGTGCTGGTGACCGCGGGGACCGGGGTGCCGACCTCGGGGCTGGTGCTGGGCAGGGACGGCTGACGGTGCGCAGGGTGGGCACCGGCTCCGGCCGGCTGCCCCGCCGACCACCTAGGGGTAGCGGCGGGGCAGTCCGCCCTAAGGAGGTGCAGCCTGGGCCGGCCGTACAACTTGAGGGGGAGAGGTCTTCGGCACCTGGGGCCGATCCCTCACCCCCACCCCCGCTTCTAGCGTGGAACTCATGACCACGCCAGTGTGCAAGGGCGCTTCGGCCGCCGCTGTGTTCCCGTCGTTCTCGTCCTATGTACGGGCCCGGGGGCCGGTCCTGCTGCGCGCCGCGCGGTCGCTGTCCGCCAACCCGAACGATGCCGAGGACCTGCTCCAGACCGCGCTCGCCAAGACCTTCGTGGCGTGGGAGCGGATCGAGGACCACCGCGCCCTGGACGGCTATGTCCGCCGCGCGCTGATCAACACCCGCACCTCCCAGTGGCGCAAGCGCAAGGTCGAGGAGTACGCCTGCGACGAGCTCCCCGAGCCCGATACGGCCCCGGTCCCCGACCCGGCCGAACTGCAGGGCCTGCGGGACGCGATGTGGCGCGCGGTGATGCGGCTGCCCGCCCGGCAGCGGGCCATGGTCGTCCTGCGCTATTACGAGGACCTGAGCGAGGCCCAGACCGCCGAGGTCATGGAGGTCTCGGTCGGCACGGTCAAGAGCGCCGTGTCCCGCGCCCTGGCCAAGCTCCGGGAGGACCCGGAGCTGGCGATGATCGGGTAGGGCGGGCGGGTACGGCGGTCTGCCGGGGGCGGGGCCGGTGAGGGTGACCGGCGATCGGCGATCGGCCGGTCGGGCCTCAGCCGAAGAACACCGAGGAGACGTCGTCGTCGAACCCGAGGGTGCCGAGGTCGGCGACGTCACCCTTGATGACCTTGGACCTGCCGGTGCAGTCCGGCCCGGACCAGATCTTCAGCGAGCCGGCGGCCTGGAGGGACGAGGCGACATCGTCCCGTGCGACGTTCCGGCAGCCGGGCCCGGCCAGCCCCTGGGCGCCGTTGTCGGCGAAGCCGACGTCGTCGAAGAGGGTGGCGCTGGTCGCCGGCTTCCCCTGCTGCCCGCCACCGGTGTCGCCACCGGCGGGCCGTCCGGCCTTCTGTCCGTCCGGGGTCACCCCGAACCACGTCCCCTGGACACCCTGCCCGTTGGTGTCCCCGGGCCGGAGGTCCTTGCTGAAGCGATAGACGGGCCAGCCGCCGATGGTGACCTGAAGCGCACCGTCGTCCCGCTTGATCACACCGACCGCGGACTTCTTCACCCCGTCGATGAAGATCTTCCCGCCCGGTGCGACGACGACCGGCGGCCAGGTGGACGCGCAGGCACCGTTGCAGCGGGACGTGGACGGGTTCGCGCTGTCCTTGTCGAACCGGTAGAGCGTGAAGCCCGCTCCATTGACCACCACCGGGTCGAGATCACCCGCCGCGGACGCACTCAGCTGCACCCACTTCTTCGCCACCGGCCGCGCCGCGGGCTTCCCCGGCCCATTGGCCCAGTCGCCCGTCCGGGGTGCCGCGTGGTGCTTCTTCGCCGTACCGCTCAGAAAGTCCAGTTGCCGGGCCGCGGACCGCCCCGCGCCGGCCGCCGTGTCCTTGGCGGCGTCGGCCGCGGCCGACGCGGACCCGTCGCCGTTGCCCCCACACGCGGTGAGCAGCAGCGCCGCTCCCGCCGCCGTGGCCGTAGCGATCAATCCCATGCGCTGACGGAACATCGAACTCTCCCCCTGATCTGGCACTCCGGACCTCCCGGACCGCTCGCCACCCAGTACGGGCCGGGTTCCGCGGGTGGCTCAGCCGGTTACGTTCCCGGGACGCAACGGAGACGGCTCCCGGACAACGCGACAATCGGAGCGAGGAGTTCCACCGGGAATGCGGGTGCGGGGCCCGGGGGCCCGCGTTACGTTGGCCCGATGGTCGAACCCTCGACCGCACTCCGGACCGAGCGCCTGATCCTCCGCGGCTGGCGGGAGTCCGACCTCGCCCCCTGGTCGGCGATGAACGCCGATCCCGAGGTCCGCAGATACTTCCCGGACGTGCTCACGCGCGAGCGGAGCGAGGCATCGGTGGCCCGCTTCCAGGCCGCTCTCGAACGGCGGGGCTGGGGGTGGTGGGCGGTGGAGGTGCGTGCCACCGGAGAGTTCATCGGGTTCACCGGGCTGGATCCGGTGGACGAGGGCATGCCGTTCACGGGGGTGGAGACCGGCTGGCGCCTGGCCCGGTCGGCCTGGGGCCACGGCTATGCCACCGAGGCCGCCCGGGCCGCCCTGTCCTTCGGCTTCAACTCCCTCGGCCTGCCGGAGATCCTCGCCGTGGCGGTGGCGACCAACCACCGTTCCCGGGCGGTGATGCGGCGCATCGGCATGCGCCACGACCCCGCCGACGACTTCGACGACCCGACCGTCCCCGAGGGCCCCCTGCGCCGCAGCGTCGTGTACCGGATCCGGCCGCGGGGGCAGCGGCCCACCGTCCGCGAGTGAGACCGGGCGCCGCCGCGTTCGGCCGTGAGGGCGCCCGAGGAAGCCGAACGGTTCCTCGGGCGGCGGTGGCGGGCGGGGGCGTCGACCGTATGCGAGGGCCGGGGCGCCCGGGGCGGCGTCGGGCTACGTCCCCCGGCTCACCAGCATTCTGCCCACCGCCTGTTCCAGCTCCGCGATGCGGTCGGCGAGGCCGGGCGGTTCGGCGCCCGGTGCGTCGCGCAACATGCCCTCGATCTCGGTGAGCTGGCCGACGACCTCGGCGAGGCGGGCGGCCTCGCCGGCACCGGTGGCGGTCAGGGCGTCCTGCCCCGGGGCGATGCCGGTGTCCGGCGGAGGGGCCTCCGCGGCCACGGGGTGCTCCGGAAGTTCCACGGTGTCCACGGGCGGCGCGGGCCGGCACGAGGCGGGCGGCGCCGCTGCCGGTGCGGAGTGGTCGACGGGCGCCGGGCCCGACTGCTCGGCGGCTTCCTCCGAGGTCAGCAGCCGCTTCAACTGCTCTGCCTGGGCGGCGAGTTGGCGGTTCTTGCGGTGCAGTTCGAGGAAGACGTTGACCTTGGTGCGCAGCAGCCAGGGATCGAAGGGCTTGACGAGGAAGTCGGCCGCGCCGACGGTGTAGCCGCGGTAGGCGTAGTTGGGGTCCACGGAGGCGCCGGTCAGGAGGATGATCGGGACGTCCTTGGTCTGGTCGAGGCCCTTGATGTTGGCGGCGGTCTCGAAGCCGTTCATGCCCGGCATCAGGACGTCGATGAGGACGACGGCGAACTCCTGGCGCAGCATCGCCTTGAGCGCTTCCTCGCCCGAGCGCGCGCGGACCACGTGCTGGCTGAGCGATCCGAGGACGGCTTCGAGGGCGACCAGGTTCTCTTCCATGTCGTCGACGATGAGGATGCTGGCGGTGCTGTCGGGTGTGGTGGTCATGTGGCCTCCCCCGCCGCGCCGTCGGCCAGGTCCTCGGCGGCCGGTGCCTCGCCGGCCGCCGTGCCGGGGGCGCCGTTGCCGGACGCCGCATCGGTGTTCGCGTCCGTCGCCTCGGCGGCTTCGGGCTCCGGCCGTACGACCCCGGTACGGTCCTGGGGATCGAGGAGTCGGCAGATCACCGCCAGCAGCCGGTCGACGTCGACCGGCTTGGGGATGTAGTCGTCGGCCCCGCTCTCGATCGCCTTCTCGCGGTCGCCCGGCATGGCCTTCGCGGTGAGCGCGATGACCGGCAGGTCCGCGAAGCGGGGTGCGTGACGGATCGCCTTGATCATCTCGTAACCATCCATTTCGGGCATCATGATGTCCATCAGGACCAGCGACACATCGGGTGTGCGGTCCAGGACCTCCAGGCCTTCGCGGCCGTTCTCCGCGTACTTCACGCTGATGCCGACCCGGCCCAGTACGTGCGTGAGGGCGAAGACGTTGCGGATGTCGTCGTCGACGATGAGGATGCGGCGGTTGGCCAGCACCCGGCCGGGGCGGCCGCTCAGCCATTCCCTGAGCCGGGTGGTCTCCGGCCAGGTGACGTCCGAGCCGTCGGGCCGGGGGGTGGACTGGATTCCGGTGCGGGGGCGGGGTTCCGCGGCCGCGGAGGTGTCCCCCGGAGGCTTGGCGAACGAGTCCTTGGCGGGTTCGGCGCCATCGGCCCGGCGCTCCGGGGTCTGCTTGCCCGGTGCGGGAACTTCACGAAGAGTGGCCGCGTTGTCACGGGTAGTGGTCGAGGGTGTGGAGGCCGGGGGCGGGGAGAGGGGGGAGGCGGCGGTGTAGCGGGCGGGGACGAAGAGGGTGAAGGTCGAGCCGATGCCGGGCTCGCTCTCGGCGATGATCCGGCCGCCGAGCAGGGCGGCCATGTCGCGGCTGATGGAGAGGCCGAGGCCGGTGCCGCCGTACTTGCGGTTGGTGGTGCCGTCGGACTGCTGGAACGCCTCGAAGATGCCGTCGAGTTTCTCCGGGGGGATGCCGATGCCGGTGTCCTTGACCGCGAGGGCGATGACGACATCGGCGTTGTGCAGGGACTCCTCGGTGAAGCCGGCGGACGGTACGCGTTCGACGCTGAGTTCGACGCCGCCGGTGGAGGTGAACTTCACGGCGTTGGAGAGGAGGTTGCGCAGGATCTGCTGGAGGCGCTGTTCGTCGGAGAACAGCTCGCGGGGGACATCCGCGCCGACCTTGACGTCGAAGGACAGGCCGCGGTCGACGGTGAGCGGGCGGAAGGTCGCCCGTACGTAGTCGAGGAGCTTGTCCAGCGGCAGGGCCTTGGGGTGCACGTCCATCCGGCCGGCCTCGATCTTCGACAGGTCGAGGATGTCGTTGATGAGCTGGAGGAGGTCGGAGCCGGCGCGGTGGATGGTGACCGCGAACTCCACTTCCTGTGCGGAGAGTCGGCTGTCGGGGTTGTCGGCGAGGAGGCGGGAGAGCACGAGCAGGGAATTGAGGGGGGTGCGCAGCTCGTGCGACATATTGGCGAGGAATTCGGACTTGTACTGGGAGGACGTGGCCAGCAGGGCGGCCTTCTCCTCCAGCTCGGCGTTGGTCAGCTGCAGCTCGTCGGAGCGCTGGCGCAGCTCGGCGGTCAGTCGCTGGGACTCCGAAAGGAGGGACTCGGTACGGGAGTTGGCGATGATGGTGTTGATGGAGACGCCGATGGTGTTGGCGAACTGGTCGATGAACGCCAGGTGCACTTCGCTGAACCGGCTGAACGACGCCAGCTCGATCACGCCGAGCACCTGGTCCTCGAAGAGGACGGGCAGGATGACGACGCTGGCGGGGGCGGCGGCGCCGAGTCCGGAGCGGATCTTGATGTAGTCCTGGGGGACGGCATCGACGAGGATGCGCTTCTTCTCCATGGCCGCCTGGGTGATCAGGCCCCAGCCGGGGGTCCCGGGGCTGGGCAGCGAGCGCCGCCCGTCGGCCTGCCCGGTTCCGTAACCGGCGATGAACTCCAGCCCTTCGCCCGGCTCGGCGCCCGCCTCGGCCAGGAAGAACGCGCCGAACTGCGCGTTCACCAGCGGCGTCAGCTCGCGCAGGATCAGATCGGCGACCTCGACCAGGTCGCGGTGGCCCTGCATCAGACCGGCGATACGGGTGAGGTTGGACTCCAGCCAGTCCTTGGCGCGGGTGGTCTCGCGGAGGTTGGCCACCATGAGGTTGATGTTGTTCTTCAGCGCGGCGACCTCGCCCTGGGCCTCCACGGAGATGGAGCCGGACATGTCGCCCTGGGTGACCGCGCTGGCGACCTCGGCGATCGCGCGGACCTGCGTCGTCAGGTTCAGCGCCAGCTCGTTGACGCTGGTGGTGAGCTTCTTCCAGGTGCCGTAGACGCCCTCGACCCGGGCCTGCCCGCCCAGCTGCCCCTCGCTGCCCACCTCGCGGGCCACTCGGGTCACCTCGGAGGAGAACGAGGACAGGGTGTCGACCATCGTGTTGATGGTGGTCTTCAGCTCCAGGATCTCGCCGCGCGCGTCCACGTCGATCTTCTTCGACAGGTCGCCCTTCGCCACGGCCGTGGCCACCTGCGCGATGTTGCGGACCTGGGAGGTCAGGTTGTCGGCCATGAAGTTGACGTTGTCGGTGAGGTTCTTCCAGACCCCCGATACGCCGTGGACCTGCGCCCGGCCGCCGAGCCGGCCCTCCGTGCCGACCTCGCGGGCGACGCGGGTGACCTCGTCCGCGAACGCCCGCAGCTGCTGGACCATGGTGTTCACGGTGTCCTTCAGCTCCAGGATCTCGCCGCGGGCGTCCACATCGATCTTCTTCGACAGGTCGCCGTTGGCCACGGCCGTGGTCACCTGTGCGATGTTGCGGACCTGGGAGGTCAGGTTCAGCGCCATGGAGTTGACGTTGTCGGTGAGGTCCTTCCAGACCCCGGATACGCCCCTGACCTGCGCCTGACCGCCGAGGTTGCCTTCGGTGCCGACCTCGCGGGCGACGCGGGTGACCTCGTCGGCGAAGGCGGAGAGCTGGTCGACCATGGTGTTGATCGTCGACTTGAGCTCCAGGATCTCGCCCTTGGCCTCCACGGTGATCGTCTTGCCGAGGTCGCCCTCCGCGACGGCGGTCGCCACCAGGGCGATGTTGCGGACCTGGGTGGTCAGGTTGTCGGCCATGAAGTTGACGCTCTCGGTGAGGTCCTTCCAGACCCCGGACACGTCCCTGACCTGCGCCCGGCCGCCGAGCCGACCTTCGGTGCCGACCTCGCGGGCGACGCGGGTGACCTCGTCGGCGAAGGCGGAGAGCTGGTCGACCATGGTGTTGATCGTCGACTTGAGCTGGAGGATCTCGCCCTGCGCGTCCACGGTGATCTTCTGGCTGAGATCGCCGTTGGCCACCGCCGTGGTCACCTGCGCGATGTTGCGGACCTGCCAGGTCAGGTTGGACGCCATGAAGTTGACGTTGTCGGTGAGGTCCTTCCAGACCCCGGACACGCCCCTGACCTGCGCCCGGCCGCCCAGCTGGCCCTCGGTGCCGACCTCGCGGGCGACGCGGGTGACCTCGTCCGCGAACGCCCGCAGCTGGTCGACCATCTTGTTCACGGTCAGCTTCAGCTCCAGCAGCTCGCCGGTGGCCTCCACCGTCACCTGCTGGGTGAGATCTCCGCGCGCCACCGCCGTGGTGACCACCGCGATGTCCCGCACCTGCGCCGTCAGCCGCGACGCCATGGTGTTGACCGCCTCGGTCACATGCAGCCAGTCGCCGGAGAGGCCCTGGGCCTTGGCCCGGCCGCCCAGTCGTCCCTCGGTGCCGACCTCGCGGGCCACCCGGGTGACCTCGCCGGTGAACAGCGACAGCTGGTCCACCATGCGGTTGACGCCGCTGCCCAGGCGGCGCAGATCGCCGCGGAGCTGGCGGTTGCCGTCGTGCAGATCGACGTGCTGGGTCAGATCGCCGTCGGCCACCGCGTCCAGCACCCGGGTGGCCTTCGAGACCGGGACCACCAGCGCCTCGAGCACGGTATTGGCCGCGTCGACATTGCTCGTCCAGCCGCCCTGGCCGGGGCTCGCCGTGACCCGTTCGTCCAGCCTGCCCTGCCGGACGATCTCGCGGCGGATCCGCTGGAGCTCCTCGGCCAGATGCGCATTACGGGTCACGATCTGGTTGAAGACCCCCGCGATATCGGCCAGCACGCCGTCGTGGACGCCGTCCGCATGGGCCGTGAAATCCCCGTCGCACAGGGCATGCATGGCCGCCAGCAGCAGCCTGAGATCGCCGGTGCGGACCTGTTCGAGGTCGCCGGGCATCGGCTGCGGGGCGCGGGTGTCCCTCTCCTGCCCATCAGGCGTGGTGGGGCAGGGGGCAGGGGATGGGGAGCGTCCCGGGTGTGGAGGTGGAGAAGCGGAGTCAGGCCGGGCCGGGTCGAGGGCCATGGCGCACCATCCCCCCAGTGATCCATTTGGGCAGATATGTCATAGTATAAAGCGCTCGCAATTACTTCTTCCCAGGCGCTCCCGGGGGGTGCAGTGGGGCCGTTGTCCGCACCCTCGACGGAGGCCGTGTCCCGGAAGGGGCTGCCGGCGAATCAGCTCGCGCCCGCCGGAGCTCGCAAATTCGTCCGTACGGTGCTCATGGAGCGGGCCCGGCGGCGCCCGGTCACCCCGGGGGCCGCGGCGCTCACCGAGCGCTTCATCGACGACGTCCTCCTCCTCGTCAGCGAACTGGTCACCAACGCCGTCATGTATGCCGGTACGGAGATCGATGTGACCTGCCGCCTGGAGCCGGGCGGGGAGCCGGACGAACGCGTCGGGGACACCAACACCAACACCAACACCGACGCCGGAGCCGGAGCCGGAGCCGCCCGCCCGGACGACGGCCCCGCGGTCATGGGCGTCGTCGTCGAGGTGGCCGACCGCCACCCCTCGCGGGGCGTGCACGGCGGCGTGGACGCGCGCAGCGGAGAGCCGGGCTACGGCCTCCAGCTGGTCAGCGCGGTGGCCGATTCCTGGGGCGTGACCTACCGGCAGTCCGAGAAGACCGTGTGGTTCCGCCTCGTGGCCAGGGAGGGCGAGCCCGAGGTCGCCGGCCCCCCGCCACCTTCCGCCCGGGCCTCCGCCGAGCGCCCCCGGCAGGCCCCGCCCGGCCACCCCGCCGCCCTTTCCCACGCGCACGCCGCCGAATGGGCCGACCGCGGCGGCCCGTCCTTCCTGGCCGAGACCAGCGAGCTGCTGGCCGGGCAGCTCGACCAGGAAATGGTCACCGCGCTCGCGGCCCAGCTGCTCGTCCCCCGCCTCGCCGACTGGTGCGCCATCTGGCTGGACACCGAGGGCGCCGAGATGAAGCTGTCGCGGGTCTGGCACGTCGACGAGCGTCGCATCCTGCCGCTGCGCGCCGACCTGGAGCGGGACACCCCGTCCGTCGGCGTCCGCACCGCCGGCACCCCCTGGCCCTGGCCGGAAAGCGCCGGTGCCCAGCACACCGGCGGCTCGGCGCTGGCGTTCCCCCTGGTGGCCCGGGACACCGAGCAGGGCGTCCTGCTGCTCGGCCGGGCCGGGCAGCTGCAGATGACCGACACCGTCGTACGGATGGTGGAGGACGTGGCCCGGCGGGTGGCCCAGGCCGTGTTCACCGCCCGCCAGTACACCCGGCAGACGACCATCAGCCGGGCGTTGCAGCGCCGCCAGCTGCCCGCGTCGCTGGCCAGCATCGAAGGCGTCGACACGGCCATCGTCTACGAGCCGCACGGCGAGGGGCAGACCGTCGGCGGCGACTTCTACGACATCTTCCCGATGGGCGAACACCGCTGGTGCTTCCTGCTCGGGGACGTCCAGGGCAAGGACCCGGAGGCGATGTCCGTCACCGGACTGGCCCGCCATCTGGTGCGGCTGCTGGCCCGCGAAGGGCATGGCGTGGAGTCCGTGCTCGGCAGGCTGAACACCGCGATGGCCGAGGACAGCGCGGAGGCCGTGGAACTGAGCGGCGAACAGGCCAGTTCCCGCTTCCTGAGCCTGCTCTACGGCGAACTGGAGGTCGAACCGGGCGTGGCCGGCGCCCACTGCACGGTCGCCACCGCCGGCCATCCGCCGCCGCTGCATCTCTTCGGCGACGGGAGGGTGGCGCCGGCCTCCGAACCCCAGATGCTCCTCGGCATCGACGAGGGCACGGATTTCCAGGCCAGCTCCTTCGACCTCGCCCCCGGCGAAACCCTCCTCTGCGTCACCGACGGAGTCACCGAACGCCGTTGCGGCAACTGGCAGTTGGATGACAACGACGGCCTGGCCGAAGTCCTCCGGGACGGGATCGGGCTGGGCGCCAAGGCGCTGGCGGAACACGTACGGCGCGCGGCGCACGACTTCGGCACGGGGCCGGTGGAGGACGATCTGTCGGTGCTGGTGCTCCAGGCGGTCCGCGGCGGCAACGGCCGGGGGTGAGGGTGCGGCAACCGGCACCCGGCACCCGGCTGCCTCCCGTGCCACCGGGACGGCACTCGTCCGTTCGGGGGAGGCCCGGTCGCATCCTGTCCGTGGCGGTACTCGTTGGTCGGCCGGGGCCGATCGGCGAGGAGCCCCGGCCGACGGGACGGATCTCCGAGGAGGCATCGTGAACCAAGAGGACATGGTCGCGCTGTGGGAGCAGCACACGGCGTACGAGTTCGTCATCAAGGACGCCGACCTGGCGGTGTCCACCATGGTGGAGGACGCCAGCGTGATGCATCTGCCGACGATGAGCGGCGGTTCCGGCAAGGAATACCTGCGGGGCTACTACCGCGACATCTTCATTCCCGGCATTCCGCAGAACACCACCATGGAGACGGCGGATCGGTCGGTGGGCGGCGACTCCCTCGTCGAGGAGATCATCATGCGGATGCCGCACGATCAGGAGATGCCGTTCCTGCTGCCCGGGCTGGCCGCGACCGGACGGACCATCGAAGTGCCGCTGGTGGTGGTCGTGAAATTCCGCGGCGACCTGATGGAGAGCGAACGGATCTACTGGGACCAGGCGTCCGTGCTCACCCAGGTCGGTCTGATCGCCGCCGAAGGCCTCCCCATGGCCGACGTCACCGAGACCACCCGATTCCTGCGGGACAAGGTCATGTCCTGACCGCAGAGGCGGCGTAGCGGTGTTCGGCAATGCCTCAGCTCGGAGCCTGGGACTGGATTCCTTGCCTTCGCGCCGACGGCCTTCGGAAGATCGCCTGCTTGCCCTCAAGCGCACTTGAGGTCGTACGTTCGCTGCATGACCTGCACCGCGTGCAGGCTCCGCACCGAAACGCCAGGAGGGCACCTCCCATGACGACCCAGCAGATCTCCGATGTCGAACTCGCCGGACAGCCCGCCGCGTACTGGACCGGTGTCGCCTACGAGGCGCTCATCGCGTACACACGGGCCCGGCAGGCCGAAAAGGGCTACACCCAGCCCCAGTTCTGGCTGCTGCGCAACCTGTCGGAGAACGACATCTCCCCCGACGGCGAGGGGATGACCCTGCCCGAGCTGCGGGAGGCCATGACCTCCTACATCCGCCCCGAGGACGATCTCGCGGCGGAGGCCGAGGCTCTCCTGGAGCGTGGCTGGCTGACCCGGGACGCCGACCACCGGCTGTGGCTCACCGAGCAGGGCGAACAGGCTCGCGTCGACCTCGCGCGCAACGCGCCCGCGATCCGCGCCGCCCTCCACGAGGGCATCGACGACGCGGACTACGTCACCACGGTGAAAGTCCTCCAGCGGCTGATCCGCAACGCGGGCGGGACGGTCGCCTGACAGACCACCGGTCCCTCCAACTCGCCCCATGCGGTGACCACATCTCACACACCCCCTAGCCGTGGAATACGGCGTCTCCTACGTCACGATGCGGCCCCGCCCATCTGCCACAGGGCACGCAGACGGGCGAGGCTGGGGCGGTCCTCAGCGCACATTCTTCAGCTCTTGGCGGACTTCCGCACTGGTCGGCCGATCGGCCGGTTCGCGGCTCATCATGTGCTCAATGAGCTTGCCGAGTGCTCCCGGCACGGTGATCTTTCGGTGTGGCCTATCCACGATGGCTTGACGTTGGTCCTTGCGGTCGGCGTCGTCCGGGTAGGGCACATGTCGCCATCCGGTGGCGGAGATGAACAGGGATGCGCCGAGGGCGTATACGTCAGCTTCTTGCGTCGGCACCGCTGTGCCGGTCTCCAAGATGCTCCGCGAAATCTCTGGTGCCTCGTAGTGGACCAGGCAGCCGCGATACCGAAAGTCGTAGACCTCGGGTACTTCACCGCCCCGGGCTAGACCCAGGTCGATGAGGAACGATCCAGCCGGCCCGATAACGAAGTGATTCGGTTGCACGTCGCCGTGTGTCCATCCGGCCGCGTGGAGGTCAGCAAGGGCAACGGCGCATGAGAGGGCTTGATCAAGGTTGGGTGTCGCGGGCTTGGTGGGGTGACGGCCGGGCTCCCACAGGTCGAAGAGGGCTTCCCCCTCCCGCCATGGTTGCGCGCTCCAAGTGCCCTCCTGCCAATCGCCGAACAGGACTTCTTGTGCAATGAGTTGGCGCAGGATGGTGGCCTCGCGGGCAGGGGCCAACGCTGTCCAAGCGTGCGTTGGGGTGGGGTAGCCCAGCTTGACCGCGAGTCGGCCGCCGGGAGTTTGTACGTCCCAGACGGTTGATCCACGCCGGTTGACGACAAGTTGTTTGCTCAGCGGCGTTAAGGCGCTTTGAACGTGGTCTGGGATGTCGTATGGACTTCGTCCGGGCATCGTTGGTCCTCTCAGCGACAGGGCCGACCCCCGGAGTCTGAGGGTCGGCCCCGTAGGACAGGGGAGACTACGGGCCTTCAGCTGTTGTAGTCGCGGCCGTCGTCGCTGTCGCCTGTGGGAGGGTTGCCGCCCTTACCGTCATCTTCGTCGCCCCCCTCGTGCGCGCCGTACGGTCGCCCGCAGTCGCTGTCACATTGCGCGGCGTTCTCGCCGTTCACAGTCCAGAGTTCGTCCAGGACCATGTAGCCAGCCGCCTTCATGGCGTGCGCACTGGACTTGACGGCTTCCAGCGTCCTGCCGCCTCCACCGGGGCGCGGGTTGTGGTGCAGGAAGCGGCCGGCGTGTTTCTTGCAGAAGTCCGCGTATTCCTTCGTGTGCAGAAGGAATGCGTGGAGCGCGTGTTCCACATCGTCACTGGGGACCATGGGCACGGTGGCAGTGGCGACGGTCGCGACGAATGCAACCGCGTGGTCTGTCTGACGCTCCGCGTGTTCCGGCGTCTGCCCGAAGTGGGTGACGACGAAATGCGCGATGCTGTCGAACAGTTCAGGGCTGACTAACGATCGCCCTGTTCGTTGGTCGTTCGCTACTGCGGTCATGGGTAGTACCTCTCCATTTGGCGTGGTGCTCTGCATTTTGCTGGCCCGCCCGACTGTCGCTGTCCTTCTCTTCACCGTCGGGCGGGAGTCGTAGGATCGGCGCTTGCTTGCACTTTCCCTTGGTGATGGCGGGTAGCCTTGCTGCGCCCCAGAGATCCAGCGTTCGAGCAAGCCAATGCCGATCAACTTCGAATTCGCGGGCGAGCTTGGTTACGCTTTCGTCGTCCGCGGCACGGGCCGTGATTTAGTCGCGCCGATCATTGACATGTCGCGCAACAGCTGCAATTTGCACGGGTGTTCGGCGTCTGCGCATACCTGGTTCGTCCACTTTCTATGTGAGAGGGGACGTCCTTGCAGGGGGCGGGGTCAGGACTCGTTGACGCAGGAATGACACGACGTCCGGCCGTCGCGCTCCGCCTTGCTTCGGGATACGACGGTCACCTCCGGCGCGGAGCTACCTCGGCCGAGGGTGTAGCAGCTTTCTCTGGCGTGGTAGCGATCTTCCATGCCTCTGGCGACGAATACCGGGCCATCGGGGGGCGGGAACTCAAGGGACGGGCTGTTGTGGAGCACGAGCGTTACGCCGTGCTCCTCGCAGTAGTACGCCCACCTGCACAGCCGCTGCATGTCGTGAGTGGACACGGTGGGACAGCGCACAGGCTCTACCACTTCCGGCCGGTGTTCTTGCCCGAATCCGAACCGCTGGACGATTCCTCGTTCTTCTTACGGTTCTTCTCGCTCACATCGTCAGTGCTGCCGGCCTCCAGCATCGTCGCGATACGGATCACCTGACCAATCGACAGCGACGGGGGGATGAGCCGGTTTTCCCTACGGGTGGGGAAGGTGGCCACTACGACTGACGACGGCGGCACGATCACTCCGGCCGCCCGCAGTGCCCCGTCCAGTTCCTTCCGGACGGCGCTCGCCGTCGGCTCGTCGCTCCTGATCACAGGGCCTCCCAGCTTCCTTGCAAGCCACCGGGCTTGTGGGAGCGACAGCGCCGGGATGCGAACGCGGTTGACCTTGACGCCCTCGACCACGTCGCTTGTCACCATCGACGGCTCGGCGTCGAATCCAGCGCGGCGCAGTGCATCGTCCAGGCGTAGACGTACGTCGTTGGTGGCCTGATGAGGTGTCCGAATCATCGGGGCAGCCATGGGCCCGCTCCTCTCCGTAGTGGTTCCACTACCAGGGCGGTTCAGCGTGGCCTACAGTCGGGGGTCGATCAACCTGTCAGGTGAGGCGGAAAGGTTGGTGAACACCCTTTGAATCGCAAGGAGTTACAACCGGAGAGCAGCCCTCAAGCTGCCTTCGGGGCGCGTCTACGCAGCGCACGGGAAGCGCGCGGCTGGACTCAAGACGATCTGGCCGAGCGGATGGGGTATTCCAGTACGCATATCTCGGCGGTTGAAACTGGTCGTAAGCTTCCAACTTTGCGTTTTTCGCGCGGTGCTGATCGTGCTTTCGGCACTGAAGGAACGGCAGACACGTTCGAACGGCAGTGGCGTGAGATCCGGCATGGCAGCCTGTTGGAGGGGTTCCCGGAGTACGTCGGCCACGAGGGCCGGGCGGCGGAAGTCCGGCTATACGAGGTGGGCGTCGTCCCTGGTCTGCTCCAGACACCGGAGTATGCCTCCGTGCTCGCGGGGAGTGCCGTCAAGCGCGGGTCGATCACGCCCGACCAGGCGGAAGAACGGGTGTCGCTCGTGGCCGAGCGGCAAGCGGCCCTTGCCCGAACGCCTCCGCCGCTGGTCTTCGTGGTGCTGGACGAAAGCTGTATCCGTCGGCCCATCGGCGGTCCCGCCGTGATGGATGCACAGTTGGCACGGCTGGTCGAGTTCGCCGAGCGGCCGAGCACTGTGCTTCACGTCGCCCCGTTCGACATGGGGGAACGTCGGCCATTCGATCTACCGATCACCGTGTTGACGATGCCGGATCGCTCGCTCATGTCCTACGCCGAGTCGGCTCAACGGGGGCATCTCGAACGGGAAAGCACCTCGGTGTTGCCCATACTGGCGGCCTACCATCAGCTACAGGCCGACGCGCACTCTCAGGCGGCGTCCGTGGCCTTGATCGATCAGTTACGAAAGGGCACCCCGTGATCAACTCCTCCCTCCGATGGGTCAAATCCTCGTACAGCAACAACGGCGGACAGTGCATCGAGTGGGCACCGGAGCACGCGGCGGCCACTGGTGAGGTCAAGGTCCGTGACAGCAAAGACCCGAACGGCCCGCACCTCACACTGACGCCAGAGGGCTTCGCCGGACTCGTGGAGTTCGCCAAGTACCACGCGTGAAACGCAAGAACGCGCCCCCGCACGTGGCCGTGAGTGGCCGGGTGCGGGGGCGTCGTGATCAGTGGGTGACTTCCCATGCGGATGCGGATAGGGCGAGGGCAGCGACGGCGACCAGGCTCGAAAGCATCCCGGATGCGGAGCCGCTACCGGACCGCGCCGAGTTTGTGCCGTTGGTCGTCGGCACGGTCGAGGAGTGGCCGACGCTCGACACGCGCGGACGGAACATGATCCTTCGCGTGGGGCGGACCGAAACCTACTACTGGTAAGTAGTGACATACCGTGCGGTATGGCGTCACAATCGCGGCACACCACAACCCGCGGGAGGTCTCCGGTGTTCAGCACCATGCAAGACGTACCACTTACGGTGAGCCGCATTCTGGAACACGGCCGGACAGTGCACGGCCAATCGACGGTCACCACGTGGACAGGTGAGGAACCGCACCGCCGCACCTTCGCCGAGGTCGGCCGCCGCGCCGCCCAGCTCGCCAATGCCCTACGCGATGAACTCGGAGTGACCGAGCAAAGTGTTCTGGGCACGTTGATGTGGAACAACGCGGAGCATCTGGAGGCGTATCTCGCCATCCCCTCCATGGGGGCGGTGCTGCACACCCTCAATCTGCGACTGCCCGCCGAGCAGTTGACCTGGATCGTCAACCACGCCGAGGACCGCGTCATCCTCGTCAACGGCACCCTGCTCCCGCTGCTCGCGCCCCTGCTGCCGCAGCTGCCGACGGTGGAGCACCTCGTCGTCGTGGGCCCCGGTGACCGTTCCCTCCTCGCCGGAACGCCCGCCCAGGTGCACGAGTACGAGGAGCTGCTCGCCGGCCGCCCGGAGACCTACGACTGGCCGGAGATCGACGAGCGGGAGGCCGCCGCCCTCTGCTACACCTCCGGGACGACCGGGGACCCCAAGGGCGTGCTCTACAGCCACCGTTCGCTCTATCTGCACTCCCTCCAGGTCAACAACGCCGAGGCATTCGCGCTCAGCTCCCGGGACCTCGCACTCCCCGTCGTCCCCATGTTTCATGTGAACGCCTGGGGCCTGCCGCACGCCGCCTTCATGGCCGGCGCCTCGTTGCTGATGCCGGACCGCTTCCTCCAGCCGGCCCCGCTCGCCGAGATGATCGCGTCGCAGCGGCCCACCATCGGCGCCGCCGTCCCCACCATCTGGCAGGGCCTGCTCGCCGAACTGGACGCCAACAAGCGCGATGTCAGCTGTCTGAAGACGGTCATCATCGGTGGCTCCGCCTGTCCGCCCGTCCTGATGCGCGGCTTCCAGGAGCGGCACGGTATCCGCGTCGTCCACGCCTGGGGCATGACCGAGACTTCGCCGCTGGGCTCCGTAGGACATCCGCCGGCCGGGGTGAGCGGCGAGGAGGAGTGGGCCTACCGCGCCACGCAGGGCCGCTTCCCCGCTTCCGTGGAGGCGCGGCTGATCGGCCCCGGTGGCGAGGAGCTGCCGTGGGACGGCGAGTCCGCGGGCGAACTCGAGGTCCGCGGGCCGTGGATCGCGGGCGCGTACTTCGGCGGCCGGGGCGAACCGCTGCGCCCGGAGGACAAGTTCAGCCCCGACGGCTGGCTGCGCACCGGCGACGTCGGCACCATCACCCCCAACGGCTATCTGACGCTCACCGACCGCGCCAAGGACGTCATCAAGTCGGGCGGGGAATGGATCTCGTCCGTCGAGCTGGAGAACCATCTGATGGCCCACCCGGGCGTCGCCGAGGCCGCGGTGGTCGCCGTACCGGACGAGAAGTGGGGCGAGCGGCCGCTGGCGACGGTGGTGGTGACGGACGGCTCGGCGGTCACCTACGAGGAGCTGCGGGCGTTCCTCGGCGAACGGATCGCCCGCTGGCAGCTGCCGGAGCGCTGGGCGGTGATCCCGTCGGTGCCCAAGACCAGCGTGGGCAAGTTCGACAAGAAGGTGCTGCGGCGGCAGTACGCCGACGGGGAGCTGAATGTGACGCGGCTGGGGTGAGGCCGCGCGGTGGGGCCCGGCCGGGCCCCACCACCGTCATCCACCGTCAGTTCGTGCCGATCTTGGCCAGCAGGTCGACGATCCGGGCCTGCACCTCGGCGCTGGTGGACCGCTCGGCCAGGAAGAGCACCGTCTCCCCGGCGGCGAGCCGCGGCAGCTGGGCCGGGTCCATGTCGGCGGAGGTGTAGACGACCAACGGGGTGTGGTCCAAGTGCCCGTTGGCGCGCAGCCAGTCGACGATGCCGGCCCGCCGGCGGCGTACCTGCATCAGGTCCATCACGACGAGATTCGGCCGCATCTGCGTCGCCAGGGTGACCGCGTCGGTGTCCGCGCCGGCCCGCGCGACCTGCATCCCGCGCCGCTCCAGGGACGTCGTCAGGGCGCCCGCGATGGCGTCGTTCTGCTCGATCAGCAGCACCCGCGCCGGATGGTTCTCGCCGTCGCGCGGCGCGAGCGCCTTGAGGAGCACGGCCGGATCGGCGCCGTACGCGGCCTCGCGGGTCGCCTGGCCCAGCCCGGCGGTCACCAGCACCGGAACCTGGGCCGCGCCCGCCGCCTGCCGCAGCGACTGCAGCGCGGTACGGGTGATCGGCCCGGTCAGCGGGTCGACGAAGAGCGCCGCGGGGTAGGCCGCGATCTGCGCGTCCACCTCCTCGCGGGAGTTGACGATCACCGGCCGGTAGCCGCGGTCGCTCAGCGCCTGCTGGGTCGAGACGTCCGGCGCGGGCCAGACCAGCAGCCGGCGCGGATTGTCCAGCGGCTCCGGCGGCAGCTCGTCGTCCATCGGCATCGGCTGACGGTCCAGCACCTCTATGGCGCCGTTCGGGCCGTCCAGCGGCTCGGGACCCTCGCTGCCCTCGTCGGGCGCGGAGATCGCGAAGGCGCGGCCCTCACCCACGTCCATCAGGCGCTGCTGCGGCGCGGGCGGTGCGGGCGGCTGCGGGGGCTTGGCCTGCTGGGGCGGCGGGGCCCCCTGAGGGCGGGCGTCGTCGGCCGTGGGGCGCGCGTCGTCCTGGGCGCGCCGCTCCTGGGGCGCGGCGAGCTTCCGGCGGCGGCCCGAGCCGGCGGAGGTGCCACCGGGAGGCGTGCTGCCGGGGGGCGCCGGCGGGCGCTGCTGGTCGGCGATCTGCTGGGCGAACGGCACGCCCTGCCCGAGGGTGCGGACGCTGAAGGCCCGCCCGTGGGACTGGCTCCCCGCGGGGCCCTCGTCGTCGGCGGCGGGCGGCAGCGGCTGCCGGGAGGCGGGGGCGGGCGCCTGGCCCTGCGGCGCGGCGGGGGCCTGCACCGCCGCCTGGGCCGGGGGTTCCTCGGCGGGGCTGGGGCGGCCGCGCCTGCGGCCCGTGGGGGTGGGCGCCGCGGCGGCGCCGGGCGTCCCCGGTGCGGCGCCGTCCGGGGTCTGGGCCGGCGCCGGGGCGACGCCGGGGGCCGTGCCCGTCGCCGTACCGGTCTCCTCGGCCGGTACGGTCGGCTGCGCCACCAGCCCCTCCGGGCCCGCCACGAACGTGCCGGACGCCTCGGAGTCGGCCATCGCGGCCGCCGCCCGCTCCTCGGCCGCGGCCCGTCGGGCCCGGCGTCGCCCGGTCGGCTCGCCCTCCCAAGTGCCCTGCTCCGCATCGGAGCCGGCCGCTTCCAGTTCGAATCCCGGCCGCGCGCCGGGCATCTCGCCCGCACCGTCGGCAACCGGCCGCCGCGCCCGGCGCCGCCCCGTACCGCTGCCGTCCTGCGGCCCGAAGTCCTGCGCGGGCACCTGCCCGGTGGCCGCGGCGAGCGCGGGCAGCGACGGTCCCTGCTGGGGGGCCTGGTCGGCCGCGGCGGGCGGCAGCGCAAAGGCGGTACGCGCGCCGGCGGGCGCCAGCGCCTCCGCCGACCGCGCGGCGGGCTGCTGCCCGTTCGGAGGCACCGGCGTCCGGCCGTGGTCGTCCTGCGCGCCGCGCTCCGGCGCCGCCCCCAGCGCCCGGCGCGCCCGCCGGCCGCTCGGCTGCACGGGCGAGAGCCCCTGCGGCTGCCCCTGCCCGGGAATCTGCGGCCGCCCCTGCACCGGGCCGGGGGCCTGTCCCTGTCCCGCTCCCGTGTCGCCGACGCCGCCCGCGGCGGTCGCACCGCCGATGCCGTTCGCCTCGCCGGCACCGTCGGCGGCGCCGGGCGCACCGCCGTTGCCCGCGTCGCTCGCACCGCTGCCCTTGCCCGGACCCGCCGGGAGGGCCGGCGCGCCGCTCTCCGGCGCACCCTGCCGCGCCCGGCGCCGCCCGCTCGGCGAGGGGGGTCCCTCCTGCGCATGGGGGTCCCCCTGCTCGGGGGAGGCCTGGGCCCCCGCCATCCCCGTACCGTCGTCGCCCGGCGCGCCGCCCTCGGCCGCGCCGGATCCGGCGCCCTCGGCGCCCTGCTCCGCGCCCGAGTGCCGCGCCCGCCGCCGCCCGGTCGGCTGCGCACCGCTCGGCGAGGGGGCTCCCCCCTGCTCGAGCGAAGTCGCGAGCTCGGGGGAGGGCAGCCCCGCGCCGCCTTCCGTACCGGCGTCCCCGGCGGCGACGGCGGCGGCGCCCTGGCTCGCGTCGCCCTCGCCCGCTTCGGCCCCGGCAGCCTGCGTGCCTCGCGCCCGCGCGGCCGGTACCGGCATCACCGTGGTCTCGCCGGTCGCCTCGGCGGCCTTGTCCACCCCGGCCGTCTTCTCCGCGCCGGCCGCCACCGGCAGCTCCAGCACATACGCGCTGCCGCCCGCACCCGAGCCGCCCGGCACCTCATGGGTCTGCAGCAGTCCGCCGTGCTGCCGGACGATCCCGCGCACGAGGGGCTCATGGACCGGGTCGCCGCCGCCGAACGGGCCGCGCACCTCGATCCGTACGACATCGCCGCGCTTGGCGGCCGCCACCACGATCGTCGAGTCCCCGGGAATCGGCCCCGTACGGCCACCGGCGCCCGCGCCCGGCGCCACCGCACCCGCCGGCATCCGGCCCGTCGAATCCACGCCCGCGACGTCCGCGATCAGATGCGACAGCGCCTGCGCCACCCGGTCCGCGTCGACCATGGCCTCTATCGGAGGCGCATGCACCGCGAACTGCGCCCGGCCCGGCCCGATCAGCTCGACCGCGCCCTCCACGCCCGCCGCGACGACGGAGTCCATCGAGACCTTGGTGCGGTTGAGCCGCTCCGTGCCGGAGTCCAGCCGCTGATAGCTCAGGACGTTGTCCACCAGCGTCGTCATCCGGGCGTGACCGGCCGCCAGATGGTGCAGGATCTGGTTCGCCTCCGGCCACAGCTGGCCGGCCGGGTCGGACGCGAGGGTGCCGAGCTCGCCGGTCAGCTCCTCCAACGGCCCGCGCAGCG
This sequence comes from Streptomyces sp. NPDC053427, assembly GCF_044544985.1. Classification (NCBI taxonomy): domain Bacteria; kingdom Bacillati; phylum Actinomycetota; class Actinomycetes; order Kitasatosporales; family Streptomycetaceae; genus Streptomyces; species Streptomyces sp. NPDC053427. Next base: position 334,298 of record NZ_JBITYA010000010.1, read on the forward strand.
CCTGGTCGAGCACGGCGAGCAGTTGGGCGTGCCGCGCCGCCAGCGCGTCGTAGGGGCGGCGGTCCGTGAAGGTCATCACCGCGCCGACGAGCTGGTCCCCGTCCCGCACCGGCGCCGTCGTCAGATCGACGGACACCGACCGCCCGTCCTTCGCCCACAGCGCCTGCCCCCGCACCCGGTGCTTGCGCCCGGACTTGAGGGTGTCGGCCAGCGGCGTGTCCTCCCACGGCAGCGCCGAACCGTCCGCCCGCGAGTGGTGGATCAGCGGATGCAGCTCCTTGCCGCCCAGCTCGCTGGCCCGGTAGCCGAGGATCTGCGCCGCGGACGGATTGACGAGAACGACCTTGCCCTCGGCGTCGACCCCGACCACGCCCTCGGCCGCGGCCCGCAGGATCATCTCGGTCTGCCGCTGCTGGCGGGCCAGCTCCGCCTCGGTGTCCAGCGTCCCGGTCAGATCGCGCACGACGAGCATCAGCAGCTCATCGCCCGTGTAGCCGTTGCGGTGATCGGCGTATGCGGCCTCGAAGGAGGACTCGTACGGGGTGCGGCCGTCCTCGAGGTTGGCGCTGGTCACCTCGACCAGTAGCTCGGTCCCGTCCGTACGCCGCGCCACCATCCGCGTCGGCTTCGTCCGGCCGCCCTCGGTCTCCTCGTCCCGGCGCCGCATCGAGCCCGGGATCCGCTTGGAGTCGAAGGTCGGCAGCAGGTCCAGCAGCCCGCGGCCCACCAGCGCGGTGCCCGGCGCCTCGAACGTCTCGAGCGCGATGGAGTTGGCGTTGACGACCGTGCCGTTGCAGTTGACGAGCAACAGCGCGTCGGGAAGGGCATCGAGTATGGCTGCGAGGCGAGCAGCGCCTCGGGATGGCCTGCTGCTCACGAGTCGCTTCCTCCCTGTTACCGCACCTTGCCGACCCGCCGTGGCGGATCGCTGGGGTGGAGTCTACGGGCACTTGCCCGGGAAGCGGAGGCGCATGACGAGGAGGTAATGCCACGGTCGGGTGCGACTCACCGCACGCCCGACATGTGCCCCTCGTCCTGACCTGGGGCGCTACTCCGTCATGAACCGGGTCACGAAGTGGGGCGCGGGAGCAGGGGTTCGAAGCGGTTCCAGCGTGCGATCTCACACCCGTTGGTGCGCCGGAAGCGGGCATCGACGGGGCGTCCCGCCCAGGTGCCGGTGACGTGCGCGGTGGCCGGGCTGCCGTAGATCATCGTGCAATGGGCTCCCGGCGGCACCGCCGCGAAGGTGTCCCGGCCCCACCGCGTCAGCTCGTCCAGCTTGTCGCAGGCCCTCGTGGCGTCGGGGTGGTTGCCGCCGTCGGGGTGGCAGCGCAGCTCGAAGGTGCGGCCGGTGCCCGGCGTGCCGGAGGCGCTGACGGTGACGGTGAGGCGGTCGGCGGCCGCGCGGTGGGCGGGGAGGGGGCCGAACAGGGCGTCGGCCACATCGAGGCCGCTGTCCGCGGCCCGGTGGTCGGACAGCGGAATCGGGAGCGGGACGGGGAGCGGGATCGGGGCGGCGGCGAGGGCGGGCGCCGCACCGACGAGGGACACGGCGACGGTGGCGGCCGCGGCGAGGAGGGACATCCCGGGGTACGTCCGGCGATACGGCATCACAGGCTCCAGAGAGGCGAGTGCGGGGCGGTACGCGGTACGTACACGCCGGGGGCGCACGACACGCGGGTCGGCGCAGCCCCGACACTCCTAACGCGCCGCCGCCCCCGACGTTGCGCCGCAGGAACGTCTTTGCCGGGTGGCCCGCGCGCCTAGTACCGTAGGGGGCGATTGGTGACAGCCCGCCGAGCTGTGCCATCATCTGGACACACCACAGCGTGCGTGCGCGCGTGGGGTGTGTGGAGGCGTCGCCTAGTCCGGTCTATGGCGCCGCACTGCTAATGCGGTTTGGGGCTTACCCCCCATCGAGGGTTCAAATCCCTCCGCCTCCGCTCCTCTTCGTTCAGGCCCAGGTCCACCCGACCTGGGCCTGAACGCGTTGTGGGTCCCGGCCACCTCCCGATCCTCCCCCGTACGCTCCGATCATGGCCAAGGACTTTATGGAGCCCATGGAGCCCACGGAGCCCATGGAGGCGTCCCGGTACGAGTCCCGGCCCGTCGCGGTGCCGGCGAGGGGTCGCCGCACCGTCGTCATGCTGGCGTTCGAGGGGGCCCGACTGCTGGATGTGACCGGCCCGTTGGAGGTCTTCAGCGCCGCGGCCCGGCTGGGCGGCCGCTACGAGATCCAGATCCGCACCCCCGACGGCCGCGGCATCACCACCGCCGCCGGCACCCGCCTGTCGGCCGACGGGCCCGGCACCGCGGCCGACCCGCCCTCCCTCCACACCCTCCTCGTCCCCGGCGCCGAGGAACTCACCCGGGGCCGCTTCCCGCCCGGCCTGCTCGACGCCGTACGCACCCTCGCCGCCCGCGCCCACCGGACCGCCTCGGTCTGCGCCGGCGCCTTCGCCCTCGCCGAGGCGGGCCTCCTGGACGGCCGCCGCGCCACCACCCACTGGCGCCACACCGGCACCCTCGCGGCCCGCCACCCCACCCTCTCCGTCGACCCGGACGCGCTCTACGTACGCGACGGCAGCCTCTACACCTCCGCCGGCGTCTCGGCCGGCATCGACCTGTCGCTCGCCCTGGTGGAGGCGGACGAGGGCCCGGACCTGGCCCGCGAGGTGGCGCGCGACCTGGTCGTCTTCATGCAGCGGCCGGGTGGTCAGTCCCAGTTCTCGGTGCCCGCCCGCACCCCGCGCCCCCGCCACGACGCGCTGCGCGTCCTCCTGGACGAGATCGCCGCCGACCCGGCCGCCGACCACTCCCGCACCGCCCTGGCCGCCCGCGCCGGCCTCAGCAGCCGCCATCTCACCCGCCTTTTCCGCGAGCACACCGGCGCCACCCCGGCCGCATACGTCGAAGCCGTACGCCTCGAGGCCGCCCAGACCCTCCTCGCCAACGGCGAAACCGCCACCGCCACGGCCCGCCGCACCGGCATCGGCAGCGACGAGTCCCTCCGCCGCCTCTTCCTCCGCCGTCTGGGTGTCACCCCCTCCGCCTACCGGGCCCGCTTCCGCACCACCACCCGCTGACCGTTGCGGACCCCTTCCGCCGTCCACATCTGTGGGCAACCCGTCCCCCGCCCACCGGGCACCCGCGCCCGCCCCGCGCCACGCTGAACCCATGACCACCCAAGACCCCACCTCCTCGGCCGTAGGGGGCATCCCCGTCCCCGACAGCAAGCTGGCCCGGGAGGCCACCGAGCTGGTCCGCGACCTCGCCGACGACCTGCTCTACCACCACTCCCGCCGCGTCTACCTCTTCGGCGCCCGCCAGGGCCTCGACCGCGGCCTGGACTTCGACCCGGAGCTGCTCTACGTAGGCGCCCTCTTCCACGACCTCGGCCTCACCGACAGGTTCCGCGCCTCCCGGCAGCGCTTCGAACTCGACGGCGCCGACGCGGCCCGCGCCTTCCTCACCGCCCACGGCATCCCCGACGACCGCGCCCGTCTGGTCTGGGAGGGCATCGCCCTGCACACCACCCCGGATATCCCGCACCACATGGCCCCGGAAGTGGCCCTCGTCACAGCCGGCGTCGAACTCGATGTCCTGGGCATCGGCTACGACACCCTCCCCGCCGAAACCCGCGAGGCCGTCGTGGCCGCCCACCCGCGCCCCGACTTCAAGCGCCGCATCCTCCACGCTTTCCACCGAGGCCTGGCCCACCGCCCCCGGACCACTTTCGGCAACGTCAAGGCCGACGTCCTGGCCCGCTTCGAAGAGGGCTACACCCGCCCGAACTTCGTCCGGACCATCGAGGACTCCCCCTGGCCCGAGTAACCCCCAGACCCCCACCACAAACGCATTTCCGCAGGTCAGAGCGGCTACGGGCAATGGATTTCGCCTCACGGCGCAGGTCATGTAATGTTGTTCTCGCAACGCCGACCGGCAAGAAAAACCGCCGGAAAGCCAAGCGCTCGTAGCTTAACGGATAGAGCATCTGACTACGGATCAGAAGGTTGCAGGTTCGAATCCTGCCGAGCGCACAGCAGGTCAAAGCCCCCGCCGGGTAATCCGGACGGGGGCTTTGTCGTGCCGTACGGCAGCGAAGTACGGCGACCGGGTCGGCTGGTGCCGCCCATGGTTTCGGAGAGCTTGTCGAGGGCGGAGCGCACGCCTTGTCGCTCGCCTCCGCGTGGACCTCCATCGCCATCGCGATCGGTGAGTGCCGTACGCGAAGGATGTGGGCTCTCCTCCGGGGCGGAGCGGAGCGCCGGATGAATGTCCGGGTCGTCGACCCTGTGGACGGCGTGTCAGTTGGATCAAGGGGGCGAAAAGTCGGCCGCTGTCCATTGCGCGGCCTACTGCGGTCCTGTCCGTCGTCCGCACTTCGAAGGTCGGGGGCCGAAGTCGCGGACGAGGACGGCGCGGTCGAGCTTCCTCGTGAAGAGCGCGGGGTGCGCTCATTGAGTGCGGGCCGTGTGAGGCCAGTTGGATCGGTGGTGCCGACCGTGGCCGCGGGGAGGGGTATTCGGGGGGTTTGCGGGGAAATGGGGGTGGCTGGGGGTGGGGTGGGAGAAACGATTAGGTGTTGGTGGGGGTGTCGCGTACTGTTAGGTCTACCGACGCGGGGTGGAGCAGCTCGGTAGCTCGCTGGGCTCATAACCCAGAGGTCGCAGGTTCAAATCCTGTCCCCGCTACTGACGCCGCAGGCCCAGTGGATTTTCGAATCCGCTGGGCCTGCGGCTTTTTTGCGTTCGGTGGGGGCGGGCGCGGTGCGTGGGTGCGGTTCAGGGGTGGGCCGGTGGGGGTGGGGCGGTGTAGTGGGCGGCCGGGCCGGGGTGGGGCGGGGTCAGGTGGGGGTGGAGGAGGAGGTCGTCGTCGTAGTCGCCGGTGTTCTGGTGGCGGAAGGGGAGCGGGGTGGTGGTGGGGAGAGTGAGGAGGCGGTCGCGCAGGCGGGTGGTGGCGATCTCGTAGGCCTCCGGGGTGGTGCGGTCGGCGCCGGGGATCAGGAGGGGCGGGACGACGGAGATGCCCGTGTACCAGAGGGTGCCGTGCTGGAGGGGGAAGAGGAGGTCGTTGAGCTCGCCGTTGACGCCGCGCGGGCCGAGGGTGGCGGCGCGCGCTCCGGCGGTGACGACGACCAGGGCGCGTTTGCCCGTCAGCTTGCCGTCGCCGTAGCGCTGCGGGCGGCCGGTGGCGGGGTCGGCGAGGCCGAAGGCGAAGCCCTTGACGAAGACGCGGTCGAACCAGCCCTTGAGGATGGCGGGCATGCCGTACCACCACAGGGGGAACTGGATGACGAGCGTGTCGGCCCAGGTGAGTTTCTGCTGTTCGGTGCGGATGTCGGGGGACAAGTGGCCGTGTGTGTAGGCGCGTTCCGAGGCGTCGCCGATGAGGAGGCGGTCGGCCGGGTCGTGGGCGTAGTCGGCCGGGTCGACCAGGGGGTTCCAGCCCATGGCGTAGAGGTCGGAGACGCGGTGCTGGTGGCCGTGGGCGTCGAGGGTGCGCAGGCCCTCGGCTTTGAGGGCGCCGCTCAGGGAGCGCCGGTCGGGGTGGGCGAACAGCCAGAGGACCTTCATGGATCCACTGTGCGAGGCCGGGGGGTGGCGGGCGAGTGGCCGGATGGCCATAGTGTGCAAGGATCGGGCCATGGGTGGCGTGGTGAGGTCGTGGGTGGTGGTGAGGTCATGAGCGAGGGGCGCGTGGGTGTGGTGGGTGGCGTCGGGGGCCGGCGGGGGCGGCATCGGGTGGCGGTGCTGGTGCGGGACGGGATGCTGCCGATCGAGGTGGGCATCGTGCACCGGATCTTCGGGGAGGCCAGGTCGGCGGACGGGGAGCCGCTGTACGAGCTGGTGACCTGCGCGCTGGAGCCGGGGGAGGTGCGTACGGATACGGACTTCACGGTGAATGTGGACCACGGGGTGGAGGCGCTGGAGACGGCGGACACCGTGGTCGTGCCGGCTTCGGGGGTGGATTACGGCCCGGAGACGGAGCGGAGCGAGGGGCGGCTGAGTCCGGCGATGGCGGCTGCGCTGCGGCGGATCCGGCCGGGGACGCGGATCGCGTCGATCTGTACGGGGGCGTTCGTGCTGGCCGCGGCGGGGCTGCTGGACGGGCGGCGGGCGACCACGCACTGGCGGTCGGTGGAGGACTTCCGGCGGATGTTCCCGGCCGTGGAGCTGGACGCGGATGTGCTGTACACGGACGAGGGGGACGTGCTGACGGCGGCCGGGGTCGCCTCGGGGGTCGATCTGTGTCTGCACATGGTGCGGTGCGATCACGGGGCGGCGGTGGCCAATGACGTGGCCCGGCGGACCGTGGTGCCGCCGCACCGGGAGGGCGGGCAGGCGCAGTACATCCGGCGGCCGGTGCCGGAGCCGCAGGTGTCCTCCACCGGGGCGGCGCGGGCGTGGGCGCTGGAGCATCTGGACCGGCCGCTGAGTCTGCGGGAGCTGGCGGCGCGGGAGGCGATGAGCGTACGGACGTTCACCCGGCGGTTCCGGGAGGAGGTCGGGATGTCGCCGGTGCAGTGGCTGACGCAGCAACGGATCGAACGGGCGCGGCAGTTGCTGGAGGAGACGGAGCTGTCCGTGGACCGGATCGCGGCCGAGGCCGGCTTCGGGACGGCGGCTTCGCTGCGGCAGCATCTGCAGACGGCGTTGGGGGTGTCGCCGAGGGCCTATCGGAGCACGTTCCGGGGGCCGGAGCTGCGGAGCGCCTGAGGTGGTGCGAGGCGGTCCGTGATGCCTGGGATGTCCTGCGGTCGAGGGGGCTCGGGAGGGCGGAGCCGGGGCGTTGTCGTACCCCCGTCGTACGCTGGCGGAGTGTGGCGATGTACGGGACCGCGCTGGTCAGGGACCGCGGCGGGGGGTGCCGCGGGGCGGCGGTACGCGCAGGGGCTCGGGTGGTACGACGCCGAGCGGGGCGAGGAGCGGGTGAGCCCGCTGCCCGCCGGGAAGGTGCTGGCGTTCGCGGCGCGGGGCGAGCGGCGTTGCCTGGGGGTGCGGCGGGGCGGCCGGCGGACGGTGTGCCCGTATGCGGCGGTGCTCGACGGCGCGGGTGCCAAGGACCAGTGCGCGAGCTGCGCCCAGCTGGACCGGTCGCGGTCGGTGGCGGCCGACACCATGGCCGATGACCCGCGCCCGTACGGCGTCTATCTGGCGTACTTCGGTCCCGGGCTGCTCAAGGTCGGGATCACCGCCGCCGAGCGGGGACCGGCGCGGCTGGTGGAGCAGGGGGCGGTGGCGTATGCGTGGCTGGGGCGCGGGCCGCTGATGGCGGCGCGGCGGGCGGAGGCGTTGCTGGGCAGCGCGCTGGCGGTGCCGGACCGGTTCGGGAAGGCGGCGAAGCGGGCGGCGCGGGGGGCGTTGCCCCCGGTGGGGGACCGGATCGCCGAGCTCGCCCGACTCCATGGCGCGGCATGCGGGTTGCCGGGCTGGCCGGAGACGTTGGAGCCGGTCGGGTTCGCGTGCCATGACCATACGGAGCTGTTCGGGCTGGACCGTATCCCGGCGGAGGTCGCGGAGCTGGGTGCGCCGGCGGCGGGGGCGGAGATCGTCGGGGAAGTGGTGGCGGGGGTGGGGGCGGATGTGTATCTGCGGCTGCGGGGTGGTGGGGAGCAGGAGGGGACCGCGGTGCTGGATCTGCGGGTTCTGTCGGGGTGGGTGCTGGGGGCGGCTTCGGGGTCGGTGACGACGGTGCCGGTACGGGAGCGGGAGGGCGGCCGGCGTGTTCGTGGCGACGAGGGCGGCGGCCAGGAGGGGCTGTTCTGACGGGGGAGCGCTCTGGTAGGCCTGGGGCCGGCTGTGTGGGGTGCAGGTGGAGAGCTTTCGTGGGGCGGGAGAGGGAGGGACGGACGTGGTGGATGCGGTGGCGGCGGCGGGTGAGGCGGAGGGGGATGCGCGGGTCGGTGAGTTCTGGCGGGGGCTGGGGCTGCCGGGGCTGGTCGATGTGCATACGCACTTCATGCCCGAGCGGGTGATGGCGAAGGTCTGGGCGTACTTCGACGCCGCCGGGCCGTTGGTGGGGCGGCCGTGGCCGATCGCGTACCGGTACGAGGAGGACGAGCGGCTGGCGGTGCTGCGGGAGTTCGGGGTGCGGGCGTTCACCTCGATGATCTATCCGCACAAGCCCGGGATGGCCCGGTGGCTGAACGGCTGGGCGGCGGAATTCGCGGCCCGTACGCCCGACTGCCTGCGGACCGCGACGTTCTTCCCGGAGGACGGGGCGGCGGACTACGTCCGGGGCGAACTCGCGGGTGGCGCACGGATCTTCAAGGCGCATGTGCAGGTGGGCGGGTACGACCCGGCCGATGAGGCGCTCGATGCGGTGTGGGGTGCCCTTGCCGAGGCCCGGGTGCCGGTCGTCGTCCACTGCGGGTCGGGGCCGGTGCCGGCCAAGCACACCGGACCCGAGCCCATCGCGCGCGTGCTCGCCCGGCATCCTCGACTCCGGCTGATAGTGGCCCACTTGGGAATGCCGGAGTACACGGACTTCCTGGATCTGGCGGAGCGCTATCCGGGTGTGCACCTCGATACGACGATGGCCTTCACCGACTTCGTGGAGCGGGCCGCGCCGTTTCCGCGGGCGGAGCGTGGCCGGCTCGCGGACCTCGGCGACCGGGTGCTGTTCGGCAGCGACTTCCCGAACATCCCCTACGGGTACGCCCATGCCCTGGAGGTGCTGGCGCGGCTGGAGTTGGGGGACGCATGGCTGCGAGGGGTCTGTTACGGCAACGGGGCGCGGCTGTTCGGGGTGTGAGCGGGATCCCCTAGGCCGGCGCGGACGCGGGACCGGTCGTCAGGTGAGAGAGGGCGGCGCGCAGGTCTGCCAAGGTCGCCTCGTCCGTGACGCGTTCCGTCGCGGGGTCGGTCTTCGGGCCGATGGCGGGAATTTCGCGGCAGGCCGCCGGGACGACCTCGGCGGACATCATCCGCAGGGTCTCGCGGAGCTGGGCGTTGGCGTGGTCGCCGCCGGTCGGGAAGGGCGAGGCGGTGATCACCGCGACCGGCTTGTCGACGCATTCGCCGCTGCTGACCAGCCAGTCGAGGGCGTTCTTGAGCACGCCGGGGACGCCGTGCGCGTACTCGGGGCTGACGACGAGGATCGCGTCCGCGGCCGCGGCGGCCGTACGCAGGGCGGCGACGGGCGGCGGGGGTGTGGCGTCCTCGCCGTCGAGGTCCGGGTTGAAGTGCGGCAGGGCTCCGATGTCCGCGGTGGTGGCGGGGCCTTGGTGGAGGTCGAGGGCGGAGCGCAGGACGGCGCCGGTGGAGGAGCGGGCGCGGAGGCTGCCGGAGAGCGCGAGGAGTCGCATGCGGTGAGGCTACGGGTTGACGTCGGGGGCAAGGCGAGGGACCGGGGTGTGCGGGGCGGTGCGCGGGGCCCGTACGAGGAGCGGCCGCGGGGGCGTTCGTGCTGGTGAGGGCGATTGTCAGTGGTGGGTGCGATGCTGAGGGAGTGGTGATCGGACTGGACCGCGCGGGGGGCGGCCCAGGCCGGTCGCACACGGGGGCAGGACTACGGGGGCAGGAGTACGGGGCGGGTGCCGCGGGAGGGGACGGGGGAAGTGGCCCTCCCTGATTCTTAGGAGATTCACAGAAACCCGAAAGGGAGCTTTAACGGGCGGGGGTCATGCTCACGGCCATGACCGTGACTTCGTCGTCCTCAGCGTCGCCCTCAGCCGGGCCCTCCATCGCGGGCCCCGCGCGCCGGGGCTCCGCACGCCCGTCCGCCGGGAGTGGTGCGGCGCGCGGGCCCGCCAAACGGCCCGAGCTGCTGCGGGCCGACGGGAGCCCGGTGCGGGTGCTGGTGGTGGACGACGAGGCGTCGCTGGCGGAGCTGCTGTCGCTGGCGCTGCGCTACGAGGGCTGGGAGATCCGGACCGAACGGGACGGGGCGGGTGCGCTGCGGTGTGCGCGGAGCTGGCGGCCGGATGCGGTGCTGCTCGATGTGATGCTGCCGGACATGGACGGCCTGACGGTGCTGGGGCGGCTGCGGCGGGAGCTGCCGGACGTTCCGGTGCTGTTCCTGACCGCCAAGGACGCGGTCGAGGACCGTATCGCCGGGCTGACGGCGGGCGGCGACGACTACGTCACCAAGCCGTTCAGCCTGGAGGAGGTCGTGGCCAGGCTGCGCGGGCTGCTGCGGCGGGCCGGTGCCGCCGCCGCGCGGAGCGAGTCGCTGCTGGCGGTGGGCGATCTCCTGCTCGACGAGGACAGCCATGAGGTGTGGCGGGACGGCGAGGAGATCCATCTGACGGCCACCGAGTTCGAGCTGCTGCGCTATCTGATGCGCAATCCGCGGCGGGTGCTGAGCAAGACGCAGATCCTGGACCGGGTGTGGAGTTACGACTTCGGCGGCCAGGCGAACGTCGTCGAGCTGTACATCTCCTATCTCCGCCGAAAGATCGATGCCGGGCGGGCGCCGATGATCCACACCCGCCGCGGTGCGGGGTATCTGATCAAGCCGGGCGGGTAGTGGACGGATGAGTTCCGCGTCTGTGCCGCCGAGGAGTTCCCCGTCCCCGTCCCGGCCGGGTTCCCCGCCGCCGTCCCGGCGTCGGTGGACGCTGCGGACCCGGCTCGTGGTGTCGGCGGTCGCGCTGATCGCCGTCGTCGGAGCCGTCATCGGGACGGTCACCTCCATCGCCCTGCAGTCGTATCTGCAGGGCCAGTTGGACGCGCAGGTGGGCGAGGGCCTGGTGCGCGCCCAGTTGCCGCACCGGCACGGTCCGGGGGACGGACCGGATCTCGACTTCGTGGTGCTGGGCGGGACGCCGCTGGGCACGGTGGGCGCGCGCTTCGGGCCCGACGGGGTGATCCAGGACGCGGCGAAGAGCAACAACTCCACCAGCCGGCGGCCGTCCGAGCGGCAGGACGGGCTGAGCGGCGCGCAGGCGGCGACGCTGGCCGGCGTGCCGCGGGACGGGGCACCGCACACGGTCGACATACCCGGCCTCGGCGACTACCGGGTGCGCTCCTCCACGGACGGCACGATCGTGCTCGGCATGCCGCTCCGCGAGGTCGACGGCACGGTCGCCAAGCTCATCGGCGTCGAGGCGTGGGTGACGGTCGCCGGGCTGGTCGCGGCCGGGATCGCGGGCGCCGTCATGGTCGGGGTGGCGCTGCGGCCGCTGCGCCGGGTCGCGGCCACCGCCACCCGGGTCTCCGAACTCCCCCTCCACCAGGGCGAGGTGGCGCTGCATGTGCGGGTGCCGGCGGCCGAGGCGGACGCCCGTACGGAGGTGGGGCAGGTCGGCGCGGCGCTCAACCGGATGCTGGGGCATGTCGCCTCGGCGCTGTCGGCGCGGCAGGAGAGCGAGACCCGGGTGCGCCGCTTCGTCGCCGATGCCAGCCATGAGCTGCGGACGCCGCTGGCTTCGATACGGGGCTATGCCGAGCTGACCCGGCGCGGGCGGGAGCGGCCGGGGCCGGAGACCCGGCATGCCCTGGGGCGGATCGAATCCGAGGCGGAGCGGATGACGGGGCTGGTGGAGGACCTGCTGCTGCTCGCCCGGCTCGATTCCGGACGCCCGCTCTCGTACGAGAGCACCGATCTCTCGGCGTTGGTCGTGGATGCGGTCAGCGATGCGCGGGCGGCCGGGCCCGGTCACCGGTGGCGGCTGGAACTGCCCGAGGACCCGGTCCTGGTGCACGGCGACGGCGGCCGACTCCAGCAGATCCTGGTCAATCTGCTGGCCAATGCCCGTACGCACACGCCCGAGGGGACGACGGTGACGGCCCGGGTGCGGGGCCCGGAGGAGGGCGGGGACCGGGCGGCGGCCGCCACCGGAGCGTCCGACACCGGGACGGCGTCCGCCGTCCGGCTGGAGGTGCAGGACGACGGGCCGGGGATCCCGCCCGACCTCCTTCCGCATGTCTTCGAACGGTTCGCGCGCGGGGATGCGTCGCGGTCCCGGGCCGCCGGGAGCACGGGGCTGGGCCTGGCCATCGTGCAGGCGGTGGTGGGCGCGCACGGCGGCACGGTGACGGTGGAGAGCGCCCCCGGCCGCACGGTGTTCACGGTCGGCCTCCCGGCCGTGCCCCCGAGGAAGCCGTCGGAGCCCGACGCACAGCCCGGACACAGCCTCACCACACCCCTGTGACAGCGCGGTTGGCGAGTGTCGTCGGCATGACGACGACACAGCCGGCCCGCCCCCCGTTGGGCGCCCTGCCGCCACGCGAGCATCTGCGCCTCGGCCAGACCGAGACGGTCCTCGACGTCGTGATCCCCGTCTACAACGAGGAGACCGACCTCGAACCCTGCGTCCGGCGGCTGCGCGAGCACCTCGCCCGCACCTTCCCCTACGGCTTCCGGATCACCATCGCCGACAACGCGAGCACCGACCGCACCCCCGAGGTCGCCGCCCGGCTCGACGACGCGCTCGACGAGGTCACCGCCGTACGGCTGGAACAGAAGGGACGCGGCCGGGCGCTGCGCACCGTGTGGACGCTGTCCGAGGCGCCGGTGCTGGCCTATATGGACGTCGATCTGTCCACGGATCTCAATGCCCTGTTGCCGCTGGTCGCGCCGCTGATCTCCGGTCACTCCGATCTGGCGATCGGCTCGCGGCTCAGCCGCAGCGCGCGCGTGGTGCGCGGGCCGAAGCGGGAGTTCCTCTCGCGTACCTACAACCTCATCCTGCGCGGCTCGCTGGCCGCGCGGTTCTCCGACGCGCAGTGCGGGTTCAAGGCCGTACGGGGCGATGTCGCCGAGCGGCTGCTGCCGATGGTGGAGGACACCGGCTGGTTCTTCGACACCGAGATGCTGGTGCTCGCGGAGCGGGCCGGGCTGCGGATCCACGAGGTTCCGGTGGACTGGGTCGACGACCCCGACAGCACCGTGCACCTCGTCCGTACGGCGACCGATGACCTCAAGGGCGTGTGGCGGGTGGGGTGGGCGCTGGCCACCGGCCGGCTGCCGCTGGACCGGCTCGCGCGGCCCTTCGGCGACGATCCGCGCGATCGCGAGCTGAACGGCGTGCCGGGCGGGCTGGCCCGTCAGCTGGTCGGCTTCTGCGTGGTCGGGGCGCTCAGCACCCTCCTCTACCTGGGCCTCTACTCCCTCTTCCGGCTCGGCGTCGGGCCCCAACTGTCCAATGCCGCCGCCCTGTTGGTGTCCGCCCTCGGCAATACGGCCGCCAACCGGCGGCTCACCTTCGGCGTCCGGGGCCGGGACCGGGCGGTGCGCCACCAGGCCCAGGGGCTGGTGGTGTTCGCCATCGGGCTGGCCCTGACCAGCGGCGCCCTCGCCGCCCTCGACAGCGCCACCGGACATCCCTCGCACGGCACGGAACTCGCGGTCCTGGTGGCCGCCAACCTCGCGGCGACCGTGCTGCGGTTCCTGCTCTTCCGGGCGTGGGTGTTCCCCGACCGGGAGCGAGAGGGGCGGTGCGGCTGCCAGGAAACGTGGCCGGCCGCCGGCACCGGCCACGCCCACCACGTCCACCACCCCGGCCACACCGGCAGTACCGATCACCCCGGCCACACCGGCCACGACGACCTGACCAGGAGCGCTCGATGACCTCGCACCAGCCCGCCGACACGGAGGCCACGGCCGCCCAGCCGCCACCGCTCACCGCACAGGAGCGCGCGCTGGCGTCGGTCGCCGCCCCCGGGGCCCCCGCCGAGCCGCGGGACCCCCGCTGGGCGCGCCCCGCCCTGCTCGCGCTCCTGCTGGCCACCGCCGTGCTCTACCTCTGGAACCTGAGCGCCAACGGCTATGCCAACCAGTTCTACTCCGCCGCCGTACAGGCCGGCAGCGAGAGCTGGAAGGCGTTCTTCTTCGGCTCCTCCGACGCGGCCAACTCCATCACCGTCGACAAGCCTCCGGCCGCGCTGTGGCCGATGGCGCTGTCCGTACGGCTCTTCGGGCTCGGCTCCTGGTCGATCCTGGTGCCGGAGGTGCTGATGGGCGTCGCGACGGTCGGGGTGCTCCACGGGGCCGTACGGCGGCGGTTCGGTGCGGCGGCGGGGCTGCTGGCGGGCGGGGCGCTGGCGCTGACGCCGGTCGCGGCGCTGATGTTCCGCTTCAACAATCCCGATGCGCTGCTGTGTCTGCTGATGGTGTGCGCCGTCGCGGCGGTGCTGCGCGCCCTAGAGGACGGCCGGACGAAGTGGCTGCTGTGGGCCGGGCTCTGCTTCGGGCTGGGCTTTTTGACCAAGACCCTCCAGGCCTGGTTGATCCTGCCGGCGTTGGCCGTGGTCTACGCGTGCTGTGCGCCGGTCGCACTGCGCCGCCGGTTCGGACAGCTGCTGCTCGGCGGGCTGGCGATGGTGGTGTCCGGCGGCTGGTGGGTGGCGCTCGTCGAGCTGTGGCCGGCGTCCTCGCGGCCGTACATCGGCGGCTCGCAGCACAACAGCTTTCTGGAGCTGACGTTCGGCTACAACGGCTTCGGGCGGATCAGCGGGAACGAGACCGGCAGCGTCGGCGGCGGTGGCAACCGGGGCGGCGGCGGTGGCGGCTGGGGCGAGACCGGGATCACCCGGCTGTTCACGGCCGATATGGGCGGCCAGATCTCCTGGCTGCTGCCCGCCGCGCTGATCCTGCTGGTCGCGGCCGTGTGCGTGCTGTGGCGGGCCCGCCGTGCGGTCGCCGTCGAACAGGCCGCTCAGCGGTCGGAGTTCCTGGTCTGGGGCGGCGCGCTGCTGATGACCTTCGTGACCTTCAGCTTCATGTCCGGCATCTTCCACCAGTACTACAACATCGCGCTGGCGCCCTATGTCGCGGCGCTGGTCGGCATGGGGACCGTGCTGCTGTGGCGGCGCGGCGGCACGCTCGCTGCCCTCGTCCTCGCCGGAACGGCCGCGGTGACCGCCGTCTGGTCGTACGTCCTGCTGAGCCGCTCGCCGAACTGGCTGCCGTGGCTGCGCTGGACGGTGCTGGTGCTCGGACTGCTGGCGGCGCTGGGTCTGCTGCTGGCGCTGCGGAGCCGGGCGGCGGCCGTGCCCGCTCCTCCGTCCTCTCGTGCGCGCCTCGCCGCGCTCGCGGCCGGGCTCGCCCTGGTGACCGCGCTGGCCGGCCCGTTCGCCTACGTCCTCGACACGGTCGACACCGCCAAGGGCGGCTCGATCATCACGGCCGGGCCGCAGGTCCGGGGTTCCTTCGGCGGGCCGGGTGGCCGGTTCCCGGGCGGGATGCGCTACGCCGGCCTGTGGCGCGGCGGCAACGCCCCGGGCGGGCCTCAGGGCGGGCCTCAGGGTGGACCCCAAGCCGGACCGCAGGGCCGGGCCCCCGGCGGGCAGCCGCAGGGTCGCCGGCAGGCCTTCCCCGGCACCGGCAAGGCCGCAGCCGGGGCGATGGGCGGTCGCAAGGGCGGCCGGATGGGCGGCATGGGCGGCCTGCTCGACGGCGCCAAGGTGAGCGCCGAGGCCAAGGCGCTGCTCGCGAGCCATGCGGACGACTACACCTGGGCCGCCGCGGCCATCGGCTCCCAGAACGCCGCGAGCTACCAACTCGCCACCCGGAAGCCGGTGATGGCCATCGGCGGCTTCAACGGCAGCGACCCGTCGCCGACCCTCGCCCAGTTCAAGAAGTACGTCGCGGACGGACGGATCCACTACTTCATCGGCGGCGGCGGAGGCGGCTTCGGGGGCCGCGGCGGCCCCGGCGGCGGCAAGGGAGGCTCGTCGAAGATCACCTCCTGGGTCGAGAAGACCTTCAAGAAGGTCACCGTCGGCGGCGCCACCTTCTACGACCTCACCGAGAAGAGCTGACGCCGGGCCGAGCCGGGCCGGCCCTGGCGGAGACAAATCGAATGTACGGCGTATAAGAATCCCTGTACGGTGTAGATCTCTCCGCTCGCACCGTACAGGGAGCCCGTATGCCCACCGTGGCCTCCGATGCCACCGCGCTCCAGTCGCCCGGCAGAAATGCCACCCGCTGGCTGATCCTCGCGGTCATCTGCCTCGCCCAGCTCACCGTCGTCCTCGACAACACCGTGCTGAACGTCGCCATCCCCTCGCTCACCGAGGAGCTGGGCGCGACCACCGCCGACGTCCAGTGGACGATCAGCGCCTATTCGCTCGTCCAGTCCGGCCTGCTGCTCACCGCCGGCAACGCCGCCGACCGCTACGGCCGCAAGAAGATGCTCGCCGTCGGCCTGGGGCTGTTCGGCATCGCCTCGCTCGGCGCCACCCTGTCCCAGTCGCCCGCGCAGCTGATCGCCGCCCGCGCCGCCATGGGCGTCGGCGGTGCGCTCCTGATGACCACCACCCTCGCCGTCGTCATGCAGATCTTCGACGACGCCGAGCGCCCCAAGGCCATCGGCATCTGGAGCTCGGTCAACTCCCTCAGCTTCGCCGCCGGCCCGCTGATCGGCGGCACCCTCCTCGACCACTTCTGGTGGGGCTCGCTGTTCCTGGTCAACATCCCCGTCGCGCTGATCGCGCTGGTGGCCGTGGTGAGCCTGGTCCCCGAATCCAAGAGCCCCAGCGGCGACCGGCCGGACCTCCTCGGCGCGCTGCTGTCCATGATCGGCATGGTCGGCGTGGTCTACGCGATCATCACCGGCCCGGTGAGCGGCTGGCTCTCGGCCCAGGTCCTGCTCTCCGCCGCCGTCGGCGTCGCCGGGCTGGCCGCCTTCGCGCTCTGGGAGCTGCACATCCCGTACCCCATGCTGGACATGCACTTCTTCCGCAACCGCCGCTTCATCGGCGCCGTCTCCGGCGGCATCCTCGTCGCCTTCGGCATGGGCGGCTCGATCTTCCTGCTCACCCAGCACCTCCAACTGGTGCTCGGCTACGGCCCGTTGGAGGCGGGGCTGCGGATGGCGCCGCTCGCCGTCACCGTCATCCTGGTCAATTTCACCGGACTGGGCGCCCGCCTGATACGCAGGCTCGGCACCCCCGGAATGATCGTCACCGGGATGACGCTGCTCGCGGCCGGCCTCGCCGCCCTCTCCCTCCTGGGCGCCGACAGCTACGGCGGTATGCTGACCGGCCTGATCGTGATGGGTGTCGGCGTCGCGCTCGCCATGCCGACCATGGCCAACGCCATCATGTCCGCGATCCCGCCCGCCAAGGCCGGAGTCGGTGCCGGCGTCAACGGCACCCTGATGGAATTCGGGCAGGGCCTGGGCGTCGCGGTCCTCGGAGCGGTCCTCAACTCCCGCTTCGCGGCGCTGCTGCCGGTGGTCGCCGCGGGCGCCGGGTCGCTGCCCGCGGCCCTCGCCCGGACCCGTACGGACGCCGAACGCACCGCCGTCCAGGACGCGTTCGCCGACGGTATCGGCACCGGCCAGCTGGTCGGCGCGGCCGCGGTGTTCGTCGGCGGGCTGCTCGCCGCGCTGCTGCTGCGCCGCGCCGAACGCACCGGCAAGGAGGGTGCGGAGCCGTCCGTCCCGGAACCGCTCGCCGCCGCGGCGGAATAGCATCGGCGGTACAGGTGATCGTTGGTGCAAGCGATCGATGGTGGGCACGCGCGCGTGCGCGACAAGCAGGGAGGGGCGCCATGGCAGCGACGGAAGGCCGCGCCGGGAAGCGGCCGAAAAGCGTCTGGCTGACCGAACGCCCCCCGCTCAAGCGGAAGGCGGACCAGCCGGCTGGGCTGGACCTCGACAAGATCGTCGCGGCGACGGTCCGGCTGCTGGACGCCGAGGGTCTGGCGAAGTTCTCCATGCGCCGGCTCGCCGCCGAACTCGGCGTCACCGCGATGTCCGTCTACTGGTACGTCGACACCAAGGACGATCTGCTGGAGCTGGCCATCGACGCGGTGGCCGGCGAGATGCCCCTGCCCGACGAGTCCGATGCCGCCGCCGACTGGCGCGACCAGCTGCGCCTCCTGGCCACCGGCTACCGCGACATGCTGCTGCGCCACCCCTGGGCGGCCCGGCTCCTGGGCGAGTTCATCAACGTCGGCCCGCAGGCGACGGCCTTCGCCAACGCCAGTTTGCGGATCATGCACCGCAGCGGCCTGAGCCCGGTGGAAACCTCCGGCGCGCTGGCCTCCGTCTTCCAGTTCGTCTACGGCTTCTCCACCATCCGCGGCCTCCACGAAGCCCGTTGCCGCGCCGCGGGCCTGAGCCTCGACGACTACTTCGAGCAGGTCGTCGCCGCGATCTCGGAGCGCCCGGAGTTCGCCGAAATGATGGAGCTGTCCCTGCGCACCACGAGCGTCCAGGAGGGCGGGAGCGCGCTGGAGATGCTCGACCGCGACTTCACGTTCGCGCTGGATCTGCAGGTCGCGGGGATCGAGGCGATGCGGGAGCGGGGCGCCGGCCCGGCGGGGCCGTAGCGCCCACCGAGCGGGCTCACTCCCACCTCGCGGACTCCGGGTCGACGCCGTGGGCCTCGGCGTTCGCGAAGAGCACGTCGCGCAGCCAGACGGTGAGGCCCGGCGCGACGGCGTCGAAGTACTCGGTGTACCCGGGATCGCTGACGTACGTCCGCCCCAGGCAGGCCTGCATCGCATGGGTGCAGTCGAAGTACGTCGAGAGCAGCGCGCGGTGCCGCTCGGCGAGGGCGTTCGCTGCGTCGGAGCCGGGTGCGACGCCGGCGCGCTGCGCCGCGGCGAGGTCGGCGTTCAGCGCCTCCGTCGTGGCCGCGACCCGCTTCCAGTCCTCGGGGGTCATCCCGGCGGCCCGCTCGGCGTACTGGGCCCACTGCGCGGTGTCGCCCCAGCGGTTCTCGGCCTCCTCGACCCAGGCGGGCTGCCAGTCGTCGCCGAAGATGTCGACCTGCTCCTGCGGAGTCAGCCGCATCCCGGGCTGCGCGGCCGCCATCATGCGATCGACGGCGCGGAGCATCGTCTCCAGGCGGGAGATGCGCTCCACGAGCTGTGACCGCTGCCGGCGCAGGTGGTCGCGCGCGTCGGTGTGCGGGTCGTCGAGGATCCGGCCGATCTCGGCGAGCGGAAGCCCGAGCTCCCGGTAGACCAGGACCCGGTGGATCCGGGCGACGTCCTCGCCCGAGTACACCCGGTACCCGGCCGTGGTGCGCCCGCCGGGACGCACGAGGCCGATCGCGTCCCAGTGGTGCAACGCCTTCACACTGACGCCCACGAGCGCGGCCGTCCGGCCGACGGTGAGGCCGTCGGGGCCGTCCGGTTCGGCGCCCTCCCCGGCGCGGGTCGGCTCCGGTTCGCGCGCCTCACTCGTCATCGGCCCAGTGTCGCTCACCTCGCCGGGCGCCGACGTCGCTGCGCGGTCCGCGGGTGCGTCATGCGCGGGTCGGCACGCCCGCGCTCGTGAGGATGTCGCGGGCCGGCAGCGCGACGCTCTGGGCGGCGGTCAGCCCGGAGGCCGCCAGGTGGGCGTCCACGATCCGCAGGCCGGCCGCGTATCCGGCGAAGTCCGGCAGCCCGACGGGCCGCTGCCCCAAGAGCTGAGCCGTGGCATCGCCGTGCACGTACGCGGTCAGGTTCTGCATTCCGGCCACGTCGATCCCGGCCGTGATCTTCGCGTGGGCCTCGTCCAGTTCCGCGCCGGAGAGCGTCGTCGCCCAGGGCCCCATGGCCCGCTCGCCGGCCAGTTCCCGTACGAACGCCTCGGCCAGCCCCTCGGCCACGACCTGCTCGCCGACCGTGACCGTCCCGGGGTCCCAGACGACATTGGCGTAGCGCACGTTGTGGTGGAGCTCGTGCGCGGCGGCATGGTCGATCTTCGCCAGGCTGGTCTCGTTGGGCCACATCACCAGATGGATCGCCCCGGGGAAACCGCCCAGGCCGAAGTAGCCGCCACTGCGCACTGTGAGGTGGTGGTCATCGGGGTTGCCGAGCGTGAGGATGACATGCACGGTCTCGGCGCTCTTGGTTCCGGGGGGCATCGCACCGCTCAGCCGCTCCCACGCCGCGGCGAGGCGGTCCTCGATCCGCTCCCACACCCCCGCGTCCCGCATCCGCCCCAGGGCCGTCGGATAGCGCGGGTCCTCGCGGTCGATCCGGAAGCCACTGCCCATCTGCTGGTGCATCTGGACCGCGTCCAGATCGGCAGCCCCGGTCACGGCGGACATGGCGGTTTGCAGCGGGCGGTAGATCTCCCGTAGGGCGTCGGGCCGCTCCTCCAGCGGGCGCTGCAGGAGGTCGGACATCGCGGACGCCGTGTCATGAACAACGATCTTCATGTCCTGGGACCGTAGGGCCTCCTGTTGCGGGAGGGTCAAGCCGCGCGGGCGGACGGACCGCCCGCGGCGGCAACTCGGGCCGGGCCCCGCGAGGAGGCCCGGCCCGGCTGAATGCGTCTGCCCCGAACGATTACTGCCTGATGAGGAGCACCGAGTTGATCGGCGTCAGGTCCTTGACGAAGGACTGGCCGGCGGCCATCCAGCCCTGGCAGTCGCCCGTGCCGTTGTAGCCGGTGCAGGTGCGTACCCACGCGCCGCCGGTCTGGTTGTTGAAGATCATGTGGTTCCCGACCTGGTTGGACAGGTTGTGGGCCCCGTAGCTGTAGTAGGTGTTCGACGGGCGGTCGTTGTTCCATCCGGCGTTCTGCGGGTAGATGCAGAAGGCCCCGGACGGGCAGCCGTGGACGGTGCCGGCCGCCTGGGCGGCGTTGGCGCCGGTGGCGGTGGCGGTCAGGGCGGCGGCCGCGAAGGCGAGCGCCGCGGCGGCCTTGGTGATCTTGCGCATGGTGGTCCCCCTGTTTTCGTGGTCGTGGTGCACGACGCGTCGTACGGACCCGCTGCCGCGGATGCGGTGCGGGCGGCCGTACCCCCCGTCGCGACAGGCAGTTTGCCCGAGTCGCCGGGGTCGCACCATCTATTCGATCTGGACCGAAATCGGGGGCGGAAAGCGCCCGTTGCGTGATAGGCGACGGCCGGCTGTCGGTGGCCCGTTGTAGCTTTGGCGAAGCCGCGAGGAGCGGTGCGGATCGGCGTGCATCAACGTGGATCGGCGTGGATCAGGGGGAAGAATGAACGTCGACGAGTGGATCGCCGCGGCCGCGAACCCGACGGCGCAGTGGCTGGAGTCCTGTTTCGGGGTGGGTTCGCTCTGGCGGCCCGAGGAGTCGGAGCTGCCGGAGCGACTGGAGCACGAGGAGACCAGGAAGTTCCTGACCACGGTCGGTTTCCCGGCGGTCCGGATCGAGTGGTTCCTGGAGGTCTTCGCGTTCGACTCCTGCGAGCTCAAGGACGAGGACGGACCGTGGGCGGAGGACCCGGACGAGCTGTTCGGGCGACGGAGGCCCGACGACGACTCCCCGCCGACGAAGTACGCCTTCAGGTTCGGTGAGTACGAAGGGTTCGCGCTGATGCTGGACGGCGTGGCGGGACGGATCGACCTCTACGACCCGAACGGCTGGGACCACGCCGCAGGCTACGGCGGAGAGGTGCATTCGTCCCTGCCGGCCCTGGCGGGGGCGCTGGGACTGGCCACCAAGTTCGCCCAGCCGCTCGCGGGACCGGAGGGGCCGGAGGCCCTCGAACTCTTCCGGCAGGCGATCGAGGAACTCGACCCGGACGTCGCATCCGTCCTGTGGGAGAACGTCTTCGACCTGCTGGAGGAGGAGTACGAGCTGACGGGGGAGACGGGCTGACGGGGGGAGCGAGACGCTGACGGCGCGGAGGCGGACCGAGGGCCGCAGCGGCTCGGTTCCCGGCGGCGTCCCGCCCCGGATCCGCCGCCGCGGCCGGCGCGTCGCTCCACCGCTCAGCCCATCGGCAGGTTCTCCCCCTGCACCGCCTGGATGTCCAGCTCGACCTTCAGCGTCGTCCCGATCGCCGCGATGCCGGCCGCGACGACCTGGTTGTAGTTCATCTTGAAGTCCTCGCGGCGCAGTTCGGCGGTGGCGCGGAAGGCGGCGCGGACGCCGCCCCACGGGTCGGGGCCGGTGCCGAGGTAGCTCAGGTCGAGGTCCACGGGGCGTACGACGCCGTGGAGGGAGAGTTCGCCGTGGACCGTCCAGCGGTCGGGGCCGGCCGCCGACAGGCCGCTGCTGCGGTAGGTCAGCTCGGGGAACTCTTCCACGTTCAGAAAGTCCTCGGAGCGCAGATGCCCGTCGCGCATGCCGTTGCCGGTGTCGATGGAGGCGGCCTTGATGGACGCCTCGACCAGCGACTTCTCCAAGTCCTCGGCGATCTCGATCCGGCCGCTGAACTCGGTGAACCGGCCGTGCACGCTGGAGATGCCCAGGTGCTGGGCGACCGCGGCCACCGTCGAGTGCATCGGGTCGATGGTCCAGGCGCCGGGCGGCGGCAGCTCGGCCCCGCCCTGGCGGGCCAGGACGACCGTGCCGACGTCCATCCGGCCGCTCGCCGTGACGATCGCGCTGGAGGCGACCGGGGCGTAGCCGACGGCCGTCACGATGACCGTGTACGGGCCGGCCGGCAGCGGCTGTCCGCTGCGGACGGCGCCTTCCTCGTCGGCGGAGGCGCGCAGCACCTGCGCGCCCGTCATGTCGGTGACGGTCATGACGGCGTGCTGGACCGCCCAGCCGTCCCGTGTGCGGACCTGCGCCCGCAGTCCGGCAGCTCCCGCGCCGCTCGAAGTCATTGCCTCTCCCGTTTCTTGCCTGGTGCCTGTGTCGGGCTCCGGACGGCGGCGTGCAGGCCGTCCCCTGCCTGTGCGCAACGCCGCCGCCGGAGCCCTGGGGTCCGGTCCGGGGCGCGTCTCCGCTCAAAGCGCGCCCCGGACCGGGGTATTGAGGAAGGGGTTACTCGCCCGGGTGGGCGAGCGCGACGTCGTAGCCGTCGACCCCGCGTGCGTCGACCGCAAGGCCCGTGGCGACCGGCGGGTAGCCGCTCGCGATGACCGTGTAGTCGCCGGCGTCCAGGTCGGTGAAGGCGTAGGCGCCGTCCTCCCCGGTGGTCGAGGTGGCCACGACGTTGCCGGCCGCGTCCACCAGTGTGACGCGGGCGTCGGGCAGCGGGGTGCGCTGGGCACCCGCCCGTACGACGCCCTGGACCCGTGCGCCGGACAGCAGCTCGACCTCGATACGGGTCGTGCCCTGGCCGCCGACCTCGACCGGCAGCGCGGCCGGGCGGTAGTTGGCGGCGTTCACGGCGACGGTGAAGGTGCCCGGCGCCAGCTCGTCGAAGGCGAAGTGGCCCTCGGCGTTGGTCTTTCCGGTGGCCAGCACCTCGCCGCGGACGTCGGTGACGACGACCATGGCGGCGTCGACCGGCTGTCCGGTGACCGCGCTGCGGACCTGGCCGCCGAGGCCGCTGGTGCCGCTGAGCAGGATGTCGTAGCCGTGGGGCTGGTCGCCGATGACGACCGTGGAGGCCTGCGGCTGGTGGCCGTCGGCCGCGGCTATCAGGACGTACGAGCCGGCGCCGGGGGCGTTCAGCACGTACGAGCCGTTGGCCTGGGCGACCGCGCGGCCCAGCTGGCGGCCGCTGAGCGAGATCAGCGTGACGGCCGAGCGGGGTACGGGGTTGCCCTCCGCGTTGCGGACGAAGCCGTGGACCGCGGGGCCGGGCGGGGTGCCGTCACCGGCGGAGGCGTACGCGGCCAGCGGCTGGGCGGCCGCCGCCACGGCCGGCTGCGCCCAGGAGGGGGTGTGCGCGTCGTCGTCCGAGGTGAGCGGGGCACCCACCAGGGCGGGCTCGCGCTCCTCGATCGGCGCCGCGGCCGCGGCCGCGGCCTGGGCCGGGACGGTGGCGTCCGACGGGGTGGCCGGGGCCTCCTCGCTCGCCGCGCTCTGGGACAGTCCGCCACGTGTCTTCAACGCGACCTCCTTGATGAACAGGGTGAACAGGAAGGCGAGCAGCGCGCAGGGCGCCGCGTACAGGAACACATCGCCGACACCGTGGCCGTAGGCGCTCTCCATGACGGTGCGCAGCGGAGCCGGGAGGGCGTCCAGGTCCGGGATGCCGCCGCCGCTGTTGCCGGCGCCGTGGGCGGCGGCCTTGGCGGCCTTGGGGCCGAGTTCGGCGAGGCCGTCCTTGACGTAGTGGGTGACGCGATTGGCGAGTACCGCACCGAGGGCCGAGACGCCCACCGCACCACCGAGGGAGCGGAAGAAGGTCACGACGGACGAGGCGGAACCGAGGTCCTGAGGGGCGACCTGGTTCTGCGTGGCCAGGACCAGGTTCTGCATCATCATGCCGATGCCCAGGCCCATCAGGGCCATGAAGATCGCGATGTGCCAGTACTCGGTGTCGTAGCGGATGGTGCCCAGCAGACCCAGGCCCGCGGTCACCAGCACGCCACCGGAGACCAGCCAGGCCTTCCAGCGGCCGGTCTTGGTGATGATCTGGCCCGAGAGGGTGGACGAGATGAACAGGCCACCGATCATCGGGATCGTCATGACGCCGGACATCGTCGGCGACTTGCCGCGCGCCAGCTGGAAGTACTGGCTGAAGAAGACGGTGCCGGAGAACATCGCGATACCGACGAACAGCGAGGCCAGCGAGGCGAGGGTGATCGTCTTGTTGCGGAACAGCCGCAACGGGATGATCGGCTCCTTGGCCTTGGACTCGACGAGGATGAAGAGCGCGCCGAGCACCACCGCGCCGCCGACCATCGCGGCGGTCTGCCACGACGCCCAGTCGTACTTGTCACCGGCCAGCGTGACCCACACCAGCAGCAGCGAGACCGCCGCGCTGATGAAGAACGCGCCCGCCCAGTCGACCTTGACGCCCTCGCGCTTGACGACGGGCAGCTTCAGGGTCTTCTGCAGCACGATCAGCGCGATGACCGCGAACGGGACGCCGACGTAGAAGCACCAGCGCCAGCCCAGCCAGCTGGTGTCGGTGATGACGCCGCCGAGCAGCGGGCCGCCGACGGTGGCGACGGCGAAGACCGCGCCGAGGTAGCCGCTGTACCGGCCGCGCTCGCGCGGCGAGATCATCGCGGCCATCACGATCTGGGCCAGGGCGGACAGACCGCCCACGCCTATGCCCTGCACCACGCGGCAGGCGATCAGCATGCCGGTGTTCTGCGAGAGGCCGGCGACGACCGAGCCCGCGACGTAGATGATCAGCGCGAACTGCACCAGCAGCTTCTTGCTGAACAGGTCGGAGAGCTTGCCCCACAGGGGCGTGCTCGCCGTCATCGACAGCAGCGCGGCGGTGACGACCCAGGTGTAGGCACTCTGTCCGCCGTCGAGGTCATGGATGATCTCGGGCAGCGCGTTGGACACGATCGTCGACGACAGGATGGCGACGAACATGCCGAGCAGCAGCCCGGACAGCGCCTCCATGATCTGACGGTGAGTCATCGGGGCGCCGTCGGCGGCGCCGTGCCCGCCTCCGTGTTTGGCGTGGCCGCCCCGCACACCAGCTGGTGAGGTCGTAGCCATGTAGTTCCTTTGCTTTCTTTTCATCCTGCGGGTGTACGGGTGAGGGAGTCGTGGTGCGCCCGGGTACGGCAGTCGCCGAAGCTTGTACGCAGCCTGGCGAGCAGCTCGATGAGGTGCCCGACGTCGGTGTCGGTCCAGTCGTCCAGATACCGGGCGAGGGTCTCGGTGTAACGCGCGGAGAGTTCTGCGAGGAGCTCGGTGCCGCTCGGGGTCAGGCGCAGCAGCCGCGACCGCTTGTCCGCCGGGTCGGGCTTGCGCTCGATCCAGCCGCGCTCAGCGACATGGGCGACGTGCCGGCTGGTCACCGACATGTCGATCGCGAGCAGCTCGGCCAGCTGGCTCATCCGCATCTCGCCGTGCCGGTCGAGAAGGGTGAGCACGCCGGCCGATGCGGGCGGGCAGTCCTGGGGCAGGATCCGTCCCATTTCGCGCTTGACGGCGCCGATGGCACTGAGTTGCCTGGCCAGCTCTTCGTACTGACTCTGAGCTGCCACGGGCTCCTCCACGCATCTTCACTTCACGTCTTCGCTTCGTGTCGTGCTCCGCAACGTTCTTTGTTGCTTGAGGCAACCATAGATTATGTTGGTTGCTGAAGGCAAACTTGTTTCGGGCGTCCGGGGTAAAGCGAACGAAAAGTCTCGGCCGCGCCGAGGTCGGCGGTCCCGCCCGGTCACACAAAAGTGCAGGTCATGTGGGCACGCGCCCCAGGGGTGCCCCTTGGACGCCCAGTTCGCTAGGGTCCTTCCCCATGGCGACCAACCCTCAGAACCAGGCCGGCGGTAACTACGACCCGGCGGGCAGCACCCAGATGTTCCGCGCCTTCGTGGACGAGGGCGGCGCCCCTCAGGGTCCCGAGGGCCGCCGCGCGGCGGCGCCGCAGGGCGGCGGCGGGGCGCGGGTGGGCCTCATCGTGGGCGTGATCGTCGCGCTCGTGGTGGTGGCCGGCGCGGCCTGGCTGGCGCTGAAGTAGTCCCTCCGTTACACCGCGCCGTCCGCCGGCGCCCGTACGGTTCCCGGGCCGGACCGTACGGCCGACCCGCAAGGGTCCTTCCCGGCCCGCTCGATCTTCCGCCCGCCCAGGACCTCCGGCCCGCTGTCGCCCGACAGCGGGCCGCGATCGTGGGGGCCGCGGGCGGCGCCCGCCCCCTCACGCCGCCTCCCTCGCCCGCTCCTCCTGCGTCAACCGCTCCGCGATCCGCCGTGCCTGAGTGAGGACGCCGCCCAGGCCCTGGTGCGTGAGCCGCCCGCCGCGCTTCACCGGCCGCCCCTCGACCAGGACCGTGTCGATGTTGCCCGGGTGCGCGGCCAGCACCACGGCGCCGACCGGATCATGGACGACGGGGGCGAGATTGAGGGCGTCGGCGCGCAGCAGCAGGAGGTCGGCGCGCTTGCCGATGCCCAGCGAGCCGACCTCGTGGTCGAGGCCGAGCGCCGCGGCGCCGCCCATGGTGGCCATCCGCAGCGCGTCGGCCACCGTGATCGCGGCATCGTCCGCGCCGCCCGCGTCGAAGTGACTGCTCATCAGCGCCGCCCGCATCTGCGAGAACATGTCGCACGGCGCCGAGGTGACCGCGTCCGCGCCGAGCCCGGTGGTGATGCCCGCCCGGCGCAGCCGTCCCGCCATCGGTGCGCCGAACCGCATCGAGGTCTCGATGGCCGGCGTGATCGCCATCGCACCCCCGGAGTCGGCGATCAGCCGCAGCTCGGAGTCGGCGAGCGAATTGCCGTGGACGTACAGGGTGTCGGCGCCGAGCAGCCCCGCCGCCTGCAGCGCGGCGATCGGACGCCGGGCCACCGGACCGGCGTGCACAGGGACGGCGATCCGCAGATCCAGCTCGCGCGCCAGCAGCCAGTCCTCGCGG
Organism: Streptomyces sp. NPDC053427; assembly: GCF_044544985.1. Lineage (NCBI taxonomy): Bacteria > Bacillati > Actinomycetota > Actinomycetes > Kitasatosporales > Streptomycetaceae > Streptomyces > Streptomyces sp. NPDC053427. Next base: position 361,334 of record NZ_JBITYA010000010.1, read on the forward strand.
GCCGTCGCGATCGGCGCGAACGACGGCCCCGAGGGCGCGAGCGCCATGGTGACCAGGCCGTCCCGGGAGGGGAAGTGCTCGGCGCGCGCCTGCCGCACCCGGTCGGCCCGCCGCGCGCCGTCGCCGAAGTCGGGACAGCCGAACACGGGATACCCGTAGCCGAAGACGGCCCGGATGCCCGCCGTACGCAGCGCCAGGACGGCGGCCGCGCTGTGCTCGGGCGTGTACTGGACGGGGGAGAAGTCCTGCACGGTGGTGACTCCCGCGTCCAGGCACTCCAGGGCGCCCAGCAGATTCCCGGTGTGGACGTCGGCGGGGGTGAAGCGGCGGGCGTGGCGGTCCAGGATCCGGCTGAGGTACCCGTCGAGGCTCTCGTCGACGGCGGCGGAGCGCAGGAGCGTCTGCCACAGGTGCCGGTGGGTGTCGACGAAGCCCGGCAGCACGATCATCTCCCGGGCATCGATCACCTGCGTGGCGTCCCTGGCCGCCAGTGCGCGCCCGACGGCGGCGATCCGCCCGCCCTCCACCAGCACATCGGTGCGCGGACGGACGGACGGCTGCGGATCGGTGTCGACGACCAGCCCGCCGCGCAGCAGCAGGCGCGGCGAGCAGTGGTGAACCCCCATGGCAAGTCTCCCTCTACACCGATCAATTCGGAAGAAAGCTTTTTGAAAAGCTATCACCGGAGGGGCGGGCGCGCGCCGCGAACTATCCTTCCGGGGTGACCGCTGGACCCGACCCCGTCGACGCGCTGATGAGCGCCTGGCGCACCGAGCTGCCCGAGGTGCTGCGCCCCGCCACGGAACTCGGCAAGCGCATCGCCCATTTCGCGACCGCCCTCGACCAGGCCACCCGCCGCGTGCTGCCCGAACTCGGCCTGACCGTCGCCGAGTTCGACATCCTGGTCGCCCTCCGCCGGGCCGGCGCCCCGTACCGCATGAAGCCCAACGAACTGGCCCGCTCCCTGCTCCTGTCCTCCGGCGGCACCAGCAACGTCGTCAACCACCTCGCCGACCGAGGCCTCGTCCGCCGCGAGCCCTCGCCGGACGACGGCCGCAGCACCATGATCACGCTGACGGCGGAGGGGGTGGCCCTGGCCGAACGCGCCGTCCGGGCCAACGCGGACGCCCACGAGGCGGTCTTCGCGGACGCCTCCCCGGAGGCCGTCGAGGCGGCCACCCAGGCGCTGCGCGAGGTGGGCGGGCGGCGCGGCTCCGCCCCACGGCCGACGCGCGCGGGGCGGAACCGCAGCCGGTCGTAGGCCGCCCGGCACCGCCGAAGGGCCGGCCGACGGCCTTCGGGCCCGGACGCGAGGGGTCCGGGCCCCTGGGCGTCCCGCTACTCCTGATCGGCCGCCGCCTGGAGCGCCGCGATATCGATCTTCTTCATGCCGAACATGGCCCGCATGGCACGGGCGACGCGGCCCCGGTCCGGGTCGTTGATCATCTCGCCCATCGCGGCGGGGGCGACCTGCCAGGACACGCCGTACTTGTCCTTCAGCCAGCCGCACGGGCCCTCCTCGCCGCCTTCGGAGAGCTTCTTCCAGTAGTAGTCGATCTCCTCCTGGTCGGCACAGGGGATCAGGAACGAGATCGCCTCGTCGAAGGTGAACTCGGGGCCGCCGTTGATCGCGGTGAACTCGTTGCCGTCGAGGACGAAGTCGACGGTCAGGACGGTGCCGGCCGGGCGCGGTCCGGCCTCGGTGTAGTAGGAGACGTTCTTGATCTTCGAGTTCGGGAACACCGAGACGTAGAACTCGGCGGCCTCCTGGCTCTGGGTGTCGAACCAGAGGTTGGGCGTGATGCGGGGCATGGGTCCTCCTGGGGTCGAGTCGGCCGGGTCGGCGGTTGCCTGTAGCAGTACTGACCGGCGCGGCGGGCGGAACTCATCGGCCATCGGGAGGAAATCTCCGCGGGCTGCGCAGGCGCTCAGCGGTCCGGCGGAAGCAGGGCGCCGGCCCGTTTCACGGTGCGGATCACCGGGGCCGTCTCGAGGGCGCGGACGGCGTCCAGGGAGCCGATCCGCTCGGTCAGATACCGCGAAAGGTCCAGGGAGTCACGGCAGTTCACCGCCGCGAGGAGGTTGGTCGGGCCGGTCGTCAGCGCGACCAGGGAGGCCTCGGGGTGCTCGGCCAGCGCGGCGGCCACGGCGGTGAGCCGGGACGGCCGTACGGACATCCACAGGCGCGCCTCGGTGCGGAAGCCGAGTGCGGCGGGCGGGATGTCGACGAGGAAGGTGAGGACTCCGGCCCGGCGCAGCGCGGCCAGGCGTCGGCGCACGGTCGATTCGGACCGGCCGGTGGCCGCGGCGAGCTCGGCGTGGCTCGCCCGGCCGTCCTGCGACAGGAGCGCGAAGAGGGGGCGGTCGGCCGGGCCGAGCGCGACGTCGGTGGCTTCGTCGGTGGCGTCGGGAGGCGGGGGCGCGAGCAGTGCGATCTGATCGGCGGTCAGTTGCGCGGGCCCGGCCCAGTTGTTGGGCAGCGCATGGTGCGCGAGCAGGAGGTGGGCGGAGACGGCGGTGATGCGGGCGGTACGGGGCAGCTTGTGCAGCAGCAGGGCCTCGCTCTCGTCGGCGGTGGGCGTCTGCGCGCTGCAGGAGATCTCCGTACCGCCGGAGAGCAGATGGACGTACGAGGTGTCGGCGCGGGCGGCGAGCGCCTTGGCGAGGGGCACCGCCGCATCCGGCGTGCACTGCAGCCGGATGGTCCAGGCGTGGTGGCCGAGCCGGGCGCCGTTGAGGGAGCCGACGACGCGCAGGACGCCGGCGGTCCGCAGCCGCCGGTAGCGCCGGGCGACGGTGTTCTCGGAGACGCCGAGCGCCTCGCCGATCCGGCGGTGCGGGGTCCGGCCGTCGATCTGCAGGGCATGCACCAGGCCGCGGTCGATGGCGTCCAGGGTGACGGTGTCCGTCTTCATGCCGTGGAGTGTGGCAGTGCAGGGACCGTCGGGCCGTGCCGGGCGGCGGCGCCGTCACTTCCAGTGGAACGTGACGTCCTTGGTGTCGATATGCATCCCCAGCGGCACCCGCCAGGCGTCCACGCACACCCGCCAGGTGCCGGTCCTCTTCCGGTCCGGGGCGAGCGGCAGGGGGAGCTTGTGGGTGGAGTCGAGGGTGGCCCAGTCGATGCCGAGGGAGCCGATGACGTGCGTGCCGAAGGTGACGGTGCCGTCGGTGACCGCGTGCTTGCCGGTGTTGAGGAAGTCGAGGCTGACCTTTTCGCACCAGCGGACGTCGGTGTCGGCGAGGTCGGGCCTGCCGATCAGGAGGCCGGCGGGGGCGCCGGGGCCGGCGGGGATGGTGGGGGAGGGGGCGGGGGTGGTGCTGCCGCCTCCGGTGCCGCCTCCCGTGCCCGTGCCGCCCGACGTGCCGGTGCCGCCCGAGGCGCCCGTGCCGCCTGCACTGCCGCCTCCGGGGGAGCCGGCGGGCGGGGAAGAGCCCGGGGATGCAGGGGAGTTGGCGGAGGGGGTGTCGCCGCCCACGGGCCCGGTGGGGTCTGCGGGGGCGGTGCCGCCGGTGCCCGTCCCGGAAGGGGAGGCCGGCGAGGGGTGGCCGCGGGAAGCATCCGGAGCGGTTCCGCCGTGACCGGTCTGCCGGCCGTTCCGGCCGCCGTCCATGGGGGTCAACTCGACGCCGTCGTCGGGCGGTACGGCCTTCGTCGGGGCCCGGCCGTCGGCGGGGCCTGCCGCGCCCACCGCGACATAGCTTTTGTGGGCCGCGCTTCCGCAGCCGGTGAGCAGGACGCCCAGGCACACCATGGCCGCCGAGGCGGAGGCAACTGTCGTCGTCCGTCGCATCGTGGCGACACCTCCCAGCGGTAGCTGGGGGACAGTGTTACTGACGAAGCGTCAGGAGTACAGGGGCGGGAATCCGTCACCTCGGTGGGTGCGGACCCGTGTGTGCGTACCTGCGAGTACGGACCTGCGGTGCCGGTCCCCTTGCAGCTGTCCGCCGAGCGGCGCACCCCTCGGCGGACCGGACCTCAGTCGGCGATGAGCCCGTCGCGCAGCTGCGCCAGGGTGCGGGTGAGAAGCCGGGAGACGTGCATCTGGGAGATGCCGACCTCCTCGCCGATCTGGGACTGCGTCATGTTGGCGAAGAAGCGCAACATGATGATCTGGCGCTCCCGGGGCGGGAGTTTGGCCAGCAGGGGCTTGAGGGATTCGCGGTACTCCACGCCCTCCAGCGCGGTGTCTTCGTAGCCGAGGCGGTCCGCGAGGGAGCCCTCGCCGCCGTCGTCCTCGGGGGACGGGGAGTCGAGGGAGGAGGCGGTGTAGGCGTTGCCGACCGCCAGGCCGTCGACGACGTCTTCCTCGGACACGCCCAGGCACAGGGCGAGTTCGGGGACCGTCGGGGAGCGGTCCAGCTTCTGGGCGAGCTCGTCGCTGGCCTTGGTGAGGGCGAGCCGGAGCTCCTGGAGCCGGCGCGGGACCCGTACCGACCACGACGTGTCGCGGAAGAAACGCTTGATCTCGCCGACGACGGTGGGCATCGCGAACGTGGGGAATTCCACGCCGCGTTCGCAATCGAAACGGTCGATGGCCTTGATCAGACCGATGGTGCCGACCTGGACGATGTCCTCCATCGGCTCGTTACGGCTGCGGAAGCGCGCCGCGGCGTAACGGACGAGCGGGAGGTTCAGCTCGATGAGGGTGTCGCGGACGTAGGTGCGCTCCGCGCAGTCCTTGTCGAGCGTGGCGAGCCGCAGGAACAGGGAGCGGGAGAGCGTGCGGGTGTTGATGGCGTCGTCGTGCACCTGGTCGGGCACCTGGTCGTGCAGGTGCGGCGCGGGCGCGGGAATCGCGGGAAGCACCTTCGAGCTGCCCAGTTCTACGGACATGCCACCCCCTTGAGGTGTCGCTGCGGTGTCCTCGGGCCGGGCGGACCGAGGAGTTATGCCTCCACCTGAATACCGGAGGCAGCGCCACGGCAAACGCGGTTTCTGCAGAATGTCACATGTCGGCAACACGCTGTAGCGCCATGTCGACATATCTGCGCAGGCCGTGCGGGGCTGCGTCGCCCGTCCCGGTTAGGCGTCGATCCTGTTTGCGGATCGCAGTCGGGCGAAGCTCCGCGACAGTAGCCGCGAGACATGCATCTGCGACACCCCCAGCTCCGCGCTGATCTGTGATTGCGTCAGATTGCTGTAGTAACGGAGGAGAAGGATGCGCTGCTCGCGCTCGGGGAGCTGGACGAGCAGATGCCGTACGAGGTCGCGGTGCTCCACGCCCGCCAGCTCGGGATCCTCGTACCCGAGGCGGTCCAGGAGGCCGGGCAGGCCGTCGCCTTCCTGGGCGGCCTCCAAGGAGGTCGCGTGGTACGAGCGGCCGGCCTCCAGGCAGGCCAGCACCTCGTCCTCGCCGATCTTGAGGCGCTCGGCGATCTCGGCGGTGGTCGGGGAGCGGCCGTGCAGCACGGTCAGGTCCTCGGTGGCGCCGTTGACCTGCACCCACAGCTCGTGGAGGCGGCGCGGAACATGCACGGTCCGGACATTGTCCCGAAAGTAGCGTTTGATTTCGCCGACAACGGTCGGCATCGCAAAGGTCGGGAACTGGACGCCCCGGTCCGGGTCGAACCGGTCGATCGCATTGATCAGCCCGATGGTGCCGACCTGGACGACGTCCTCCATGGGTTCGTTGCGGCTGCGAAAGCGCGCCGCGGCGTATCTGACCAGCGGAAGGTTGGCCTCGATGAGGGCGGCGCGGACCCGGGTGTGCTCGGGGGTGCCGGGTTCGAGGCCCGTCAGTTCCGCGAACAGCACCTGCGTGAGCGCCCGCGTGTCCGCGCTACGGCTCTCGCGGGATGGAGCCTTGGGCGCAGTACGGGCCGTCACGGTCACGCCACCCTTCACAGTGCATGTATCCGGCAAAAGCGGTCATAGCATCACAAGACATGTGCACTGTGTGCAAGCACCCCATAACGCCGTGTTGGGGGGAGAGTTGGCTGGCAGAGGGGTGGGGGATTTCCCGTACGGGGGCGGGGTACGGCGAAGCCCCCCACCCGTAAGGGGCGAGGGGCTCGGAGCGCGGGGTGCCGGGGCTCAGAACTCGTAGTCGGCGATCACCCAGGTGGCGAATTCACGCCACTGACCGGCCGCCGCTTGGTGGTCCGGGTGCTCGAGGTAGCGCTTGAGGGCGTCGGTGTCGGCCACGGCGGAGTTGACCGCGAAGTCGTAGGCGATCGGGCGGTCGGTGATGTTCCAGGCGCACTCCCAGAACGTCAGCTCCGGGATCCGGCCCTCCAGGGCGGCGAGCGCACGGGCGGCGGCCTGCACCCGCTCCTCGTCGCGGGAGACACCTTCGTTGAGCTTGAACAGGACCAGGTGGCGGATCACTGGGACCTCCGTGCGGCGAACGTGCACGCCCGGTCGGGCGACCGGCCGGCGCCCCAGCCGACTACTTGATCAGCTGGGTCATGAACTCGCCGACGCCCTGAGCAGCGGACGAGATGCCCTCGAAGCCTATCTGGACGAGGTCGGCGGCCCGCCCTGGGGACGTGATGATCGTGTAGAGCACGAAGACGATGACCAAATACAACGCGATCTTTTTTGCCTGCGCCATCGGTCCGTCTCCCCTGTCCCCTACCGCAGTCCCTGGTTTTCCCCTGCTTTTCCGCTGCGCTCCCGGCCCGGATGCAGTCGGGTGAGTGTAACCACAGGTGTTCGAGGGCGGCAGCTGTGAAGGATCGATCGATGGGTGGCCGCCCCGCTCTCGTAGCGGCGCTGATCTGGCCTTTAAGGACCAAAGGCCCGCCAAGAGAGGCCCTTTGCCGGGTGGGGGAGAGGGGCCGCGGAGGCACGATGGCGGTGTGTCCGGCGGATCTGGCAGGAATCCGCGGGGCCGGACGGGATCCCACTGCGGGGTCCGCGCCGCGCACTCCCCCTGACTGCGGCGTGGGCTTTGGGATCCGGTCCTCCTCGGGGGAGCGGCCGTCGTCCGACGCCGTTCCCCCGGCCGACCAGGAGCCCCGGCTCCCGGGCCGACTGAGCGGCGGCCCGGCGCCGGGGCTCTGCCGTTCGGCCCGGCCCGCCGCCCCGGCCCCGCGGATGCCCGCGGCTTCCCCGCCCTCCTTCCGTGCCCCTGCACCCCCGCGCCCTCCCCGTTGCAACCGGCCGTAGGGTGACCCGCGTCCCTCACCCCGTACGACCCGGATGCCCTGCGCGGCATGCATCATGTACGCGACAGACCGGAGCGTGGCAGCGCGCCGCGGTGCGGCGCGCACCGCGCGGGAGGACGAAAGGAACACAGGGCACCGACGATGAAGATCGACTGGGACCGGCGTACCTGCGCGCGCCGCGGGCACATCACCTACGTCCCGCAGGAGGACGACCTGCGGGAGAAGCTGCGCGCGGCCACCGCGCTCGGCGAGGCCTGGCGCTGTCTGCGCTGCGGCGACTTCGCGCTCGGCGAGCCGCACGGCTCCGGCCCGGCCGCCGACGCCCCTCTGGTCCCGCGCGGCAAGGTCCTGCGGGATCTGTTCATCCTGCGCTTCCTCGCCGTCGAGCGGGCGATCCGCGGCGTGTTCATCGTGCTGGCCGCGGTCGGGGTGTGGCAGTTCAGCAACCGCAAGGACGCGGTCCGCCGGTTCTTCGACGAAAACCTCGATGTGATCCGCCCGGTGGCCCGGCACTTCCACTACGACCTGGACCACTCACCGGTCGTCGGCACCATCCAGAAGACCTTCGGCTATCGGCACTCCACGCTGATGCTGGTGGCCGCGCTGCTGCTCGCGTACGCCCTGGTGGAGATCATCGAGGGCGTCGGCCTGTGGCGCGCCAAGAGGTGGGCGGAGTATCTGACGGTCGTGGCGACGGCGGCCTTCCTGCCGCTGGAGATCTACGAGCTGACCGAGAAGGTCAGCTGGCTCAAGATCGCCACGCTGGTTGTCAACATTCTTGCGGTGCTCTACATCGCGGTCACCAAGCGGCTGTTCGGCCTACGCGGCGGCCGCAAGGCCTTCGACGAGGAGCGCCGGAGCGCCTCCCTCATGGAGGTCGAAACCTCGGCGGGGGTTCCCGCCCCTGCCCATAATGGCTGACGCCACGACCCGAGGGGGATCAACCATGTCCACACGCACGCCCACTACGGCCGCCGCGCATCCGGCGACCCGCATCCGCAGCAGGCGCCGGCCGGCCGTCGTCCTGGCGCTCCTGTTCGGCCTGCTGGCCGTGGGCGCCGGGCCGGCCGTGGCCGCCGGGAGCGCCGCCGCGCCCCGCGCCGCGGTCAGCGCCGCCGACGCCTCCTCCGCGCGCGTCGCTGCCGCCCCCGCGTCCCCGCTGGCCTTCGGGCGCCACGGCCACAGCTCGTTCTCGCACCACTCGACCCACTCCTCGCACGTCGTGTCGAAGGAGAAGAAGTCGTCGAAGTGGAAGAAGAAGGTCAAGAAGAAGTCGAAGAGCTTCTTCAAGAAGCTCGGCATCCTCGCGATCGTGCTGTTCGTGATCTTCCTGGTCATCGCGGTCGTGGTGATCTGGCTGATCGTCCACTTCATCCGCCGCGCGCTGGGCCGCCGTAACGACTGACCGCGTCCGGCCACGGACTCCCGCGGCGGCACCCCGGTCCGGGGCGCCGCCGCGCGGTGTTTCCGGCCGTCCGGCGTGCCGCCTCACTACGCCGCCGTGCGCCACAGCGGCGCGGCGGCGCCGGCCCGGCGTGCAGCTGCCCGTCGGATCCCTGAGCGGGCCCAGTACGGCCCGCGCGCCGTCGTTCGGCGCCCTCGATCCCGTCGCCGGGTCCGAAATCCTCGTCGGCCCCACGGATCTGACGGGCCGAAATCTCGCCGGAGGGCGCCGGCACAAGAGAACCGCCCCCGATCTGTTTGCACAGGTCGGGGGCGGTTCGAAAGCGGTAGCGGAGGGATTTGAACCCTCGGTGACTTGCGCCACACTCGCTTTCGAGGCGAGCTCCTTCGGCCGCTCGGACACGCTACCGAGAGAGAGCTTAGCCCAAGGGTGGCCGTGAGCCGAAATCGGATTACGGGCGGGGGCCGTTCGGGGGCCCGGGCCGCCCGGAGGTCAGCGGTCGCGGAAGAAGGCGGTGAGGAGGGCGGCGCAGTCGGCTTCGAGGACGCCGGTGATGACCTCGGGCCGGTGGTTGAGGCGGCGGTCGCGGACGACGTCCCAGAGCGAGCCGACGGCCCCGGCCTTGGCGTCGCGGGCGCCGTACACGACGCGGTCGACGCGCGAGAGGACGATCGCGCCCGCGCACATGGTGCAGGGCTCCAGGGTGACGAGCAGGGTGCAGCCGGTCAGCCGCCACTCTCCCGCCCGCCTCCCGCCACCGTCCCGGCCGGAACCGCCGCGCAAGGCTTCCTCTTGCAGCGCCCGCGCGGCGGCCCGCAGGGCCAGGACCTCCGCGTGCGCGGTCGGGTCGCCGGTGGCCTCGCGTTCGTTGTGGCCGGTGCCGAGGACGGTGCCGTCGGCGGACAGCACAACGGCGCCCACCGGGACGTCTCCCGTCCCGGGGGCGCGGGCGGCCTCGGCCAGCGCCCGGCGCATCGGGGCGATCCAGGGATCGCGTAGCGGGTCGGGCACGGGGGAGGCATCAGGGATGGATGGCGGGACGGTCATGTCCCCCAGTGTCGGGGACGCGACCTGGGGCGGGCCCGGCGCCGGGCCCGGCCGGGATCAGCGCACCGCTTCCAGGACTTCCGTGCAGCCCAGGGAGTCGGCGATGGTGGCGAGCGCGTCGCCGTCCAGGGCGAGCAGCTCCTTCTCGCCGACACCCAGGTCGGTCAGGAGCGCGGTGTCGCCGAGAGGGCCGACGGTGGCGTGGTTCTCGGAGCCGTTCACCGCCTCGATCGTGTCGTCGTCAGGGTCGTTGTCGGTTTCCGGTTCGCCGTCCTCCGTGCCGTCCAGGTTGAGGCTGTCGAGGTCGTCCGCGTCGTCGTCGTCGCGGCCCAGCAGCTCGTCGATCAGCATCGCTCCGTACGAGCTTCTGGAAGCGGCGGCGGCGTTGGAGAGGAAGACCCGCGGGTCGTCCTCGCCGTCCACCCGGATGACGCCGAACCAGGCGTCCTCCTGCTCGATGAAGGCCACCACCGTGTCGTCGTCGAGCGCCGCCTCTCGGGCCAGATCGGCCAGATCGGACAGGGTCTCCACTTCGTCGAGCTCCATATCGCTCGCTTCCCACCCGTCTTCGGTGCGCGCGAGCAGTGCGGCGAAATACACCGTGACTCTCCCACCTGTCATAACGTCCGGGCCGGGCGGGGACGACGCTGCCGCGTCGCGGGTCCCGCCCCTTCGGAATCGTGGCAGAAACATGGCGCTCGCGCGGGGTCTTCGGCGCTGCGTCGTGCGGAGGTTGTGAGAGATGTCGCTCACGTGCCGCAGCGCAAACGGGTGCGCGAGGCGCGGGACTAGCCGCGGAATGTGCGCATCCGCATGGCCTGGCGCATCCGGGCGGCCCGTGCGCGGCGCGGCTGGACGCGGTCCCGCAGCTCCATGGCTGCCTGCCGCTCGCGCAGGAAATGCGCGCGGCGCCTACGGCGCGCCACCTCGCTCTCGACGTCGCGGGCGACGCCGTCGGCTGCCGGCCGACCGTCGGACACGTGCCCACCTCCTCAGGTCTCACCGGACGGAGCAACGGAACAATCGCCCCTATGTGCCCACTTTCCTCCCTTTCGGCGGATTCGCGCCAACGCGTCGCCGGACCGGGGACGGGCACCGGTCACCGGGCACCGGGTGGGCCGTCCGGGATTCGCCTGTGTCCCCGGGGTATGGGCCCGCAGAACCGTACCTTTCGCGTCATCCCGGTAGCCTTGAGCGCTGGGTCGCTCCTGCGGCCGTTGTTGCAGATCAGACCCCCTGGAGGAAAGTGTGCGCTTGCACGTCGTCGACCACCCGCTGGTGGCGCACAAACTCACCACCCTGCGCGACAAGCGCACCGACTCCCCGACCTTCCGGCGGCTCGCCGACGAGCTGGTCACCCTGCTCGCCTATGAGGCCACCCGTGATGTGCGCACCGATCAGGTCGACATCGAGACCCCGGTGACGGCGACCACCGGTGTACGGCTGTCGCACCCGCGCCCCCTGGTCGTACCGATCCTGCGGGCCGGTCTGGGCATGCTGGACGGCATGGTCCGGCTGCTGCCCACCGCGGAGGTCGGCTTCATGGGCATGGTCCGCAACGAGGAGACGTACGAGGCGCACACGTACGCGACGCGGATGCCCGACGACCTCTCGGGCCGTCAGGTCTATGTCGTCGACCCGATGCTGGCCACCGGCGGCACGCTGGTCGCGGCGATCCGCGAGCTGATCAAGCGCGGTGCGGACGATGTCACCGCGATCTGCCTGCTGGCCGCGCCGGAAGGCGTTGCGGTCATGGAGAAGGAACTGGCCGGCGCGCCCGTGACGGTGGTCACCGCGGCGGTCGACGAGCGGCTCAACGACGACCGCTACATCGTGCCGGGTCTGGGCGACGCGGGCGACCGGATGTACGGGACGGCCGGCTGACCGTCCGTCCCCGCTCATCAGCCACTCGGGCCCCTCGCCGATCACCGGCGAGGGGCCCGAGTGGTGCGAGGGGCGTGAGGGGTGTCAGCACTTGGCGGCGGGGCGGGGCGGCGCCGATGCCCGTGCCAGCTGGGCGACGGCCTTCTCGGCGTCCTTCTCCTTGGCCAGGTCCTTGAAGGCGGTGCCGATGATCAGGTCGATATCGGCGCCCTTGCGGTTGTCGGTCTTCTGCGCGGCGCCGGTGAGCTGGGTGGCGAGCACCTTCAGCGGGCCGTCCGCCGCGGCCTTCGGGCCCAGCACTATCCCGGAGCCCTTGACCTGCTTGTCGTAGGAGGCCGGGGCGTTGCCCACTTTGCCGATCTTGAAGCCGCGCTTCTCGAGCTCGTCGGCGGTGCGCTTGGCCAGCCCGGAGCGCGGGGTGGCGTTGAAGACATTGACGGTCAGCGCGCCCGGCTCGGGCAGCGGCTTGCGGGTGGCGGCCCTGGCGCGCGCCCGCGCCGCCGCATCCCCGTGGGGTGTGCATTTCTTCTTGCCCGGGGCGGCCTGGGCCGTACTGCCCTCGCCCCCGAAGACGTCGATGAGCTGAAGGGAACCCCAGCCGGCCAGGCCGAGGGCACAGGCGGCGGCCACAAGGGTGAGGACGATCCGGCGACGGTGTCGGGGACGGCGCATCCGCGGGTACCTGTCGCCCGTGATGCGGTACTTCTTACCGCCCATGCCCGGGGGCGTCAGCATGCTCATGCCCGCAGCGTAGTGCGGGCCGGGAGCCATGCCTACTAGATGATCAGCCGGTGGTGTACGAGGCAACCCGAACGGGTCAATTCGGGTGGGTGTGCGGTGGCGCGGACGGCGTCATTCCGCTGCGGTACTGCCATCCAGTTCGAGCACCCGGGCGTGCAGCACCTGGCGCTGCTGAAGGGCGGCGCGCACCGCGCGGTGCAGCCCGTCCTCCAGGTAGAGATCGCCCTCCCACTTCACGACGTGCGCGAAGAGGTCGCCGTAGAACGTCGAGTCCTCGGCGAGCAGCGTCTCCAGGTCGAGCTGCTGCTTGGTGGTCACCAACTGGTCGAGGCGTACCGGGCGCGGGGCGACGTCCGCCCACTGGCGGGTGCTCTCCCGGCCGTGGTCGGGGTACGGCCGCCCATTTCCGATGCGCTTGAAGATCACACGGAAAGCCTACCGGGCGAGCGGTGGCAGGCGCAGCCATGCCACAGGAGCGTAAAGGCGATCAATAGCCGCAAAACAGGAGTGATCATGAGCGACGGCCCTGCACGGGGCCGTTCTTCGGGTAACCGGAAATCGACCCGAAGGGGGTACGGCGGGCCGTGTCGTGCGGGCGGGTGTTCGCGCCGCTCACCACTTGAGGGCGGCCTCGCGGCGGCTCTGCCAGTAGGTGACCTTGGCGGTGCGCGGGTTCACCCGGACCGGCGGGCCGCCGTCCAGGCCGACCTGGCAGGGGGCGGTGCGGGGGGCGAGCGCGACGCCGAACTGGGAGATCCGCTCGCCCCGGCGGGGTGCGCCGTCGGCCGCGGCGGAGGTGGTGACGCCGGCGTACGCGGTCCCGTCCGGGGCGAGGGTGATGACGGTGCCCGGGTCGCTGGCGCCGATCGCCGGGGTGACGGCTCGTTGCCGGGCGCCGAGGCGCAGCAGCGGATACGGCTGGGCGGCGAAGTCGCAGGGCTTGTCGGAGTAATTGGTGACGGTCAGCAGCATGCGGTGCGCCGGGTGCCGGATTCCGCGCGCGTGGAACCGGAGCATTTCGGGTGTACAGGCGATACGGGTACCCGGGGCCGGCGGCCGGGACGCGGCGGAGGGCCGCGCCGGGGCGCCGGGCCGGCTGCCGCCGTCGTGGTCGCAGGAGGTGAGGGACAGGCCGGCGGCGGCCATCAGCGTGACGGCGGTGAGGCGGCGCCCGGCGGTGGCGGCATACGGCATGGGGCTCCCCCGGGCGGGCGCAGCTGGCTGATGAGGACACGATCCTCGGCGGGGGCGTTGGTGATCGGCTAACGCGTTGCTAACGCGGGAGCCCGGTGGGGCTGGGGCTGCCCGAGGGGGTGCGGGGTGGGGAGGGAGAGGCCGAGGACGAGGCCGGGGCCGAGCGGTCGGGGCCGGGGGAGGGGACGCCGGTCGAAGGGGGAGAGTGCGGGCGGGTGGGTGTGGGAGAGGGGCGCCGGGTGGGTGTGGTGGAGGGGGACCGGGTGGGGGTGGCGGAGGGCCGCTGGGTGGGGGGCGGGGTCGGGGTCGGTGTGGGGGGGACGGGGGTCGGCGGGGCCGCGGGGGCCGGATCGGGCGCGGGCCGTACGGGCGGGTCCTGGGGGGCGAGGGCCAGATACCCGAGTGCCACGGCGGCGGCCGCGGCCAACGGCAGCCCGAAGCGCCGCAGCCAGGGCCGGGCGAGCGCCGGGCGGCCGCGGCGCAGATGCGGGCCCGGAGGCTCGGCGGGTCGCAGGTCCCGTACGGCGACGGTGGCGGCGCGCGCGGCGAACGCGCGCCGCAGCCGGTCCTCGACGGGACGCCCGGGTTCGCTGCCGGGTCCGTTCATGAGCGCGCCTCCAAGATCTTTTCCAGGGAGTCCAGGGCCCGGCTGGCGAGGGACTTCACCGCGCCGCGGCTGATGCCGAGGGTCTCCGCGATCTGGGCCTCGGTGAGATCGCCCCAGTAGCGCAGGACGAGGACCTCGCGGCGGCGCGCGGTCAGCCCGCCGAGCGCGGCGAACACCTCGCGGTGCTCCTCGTCCAGCACGATGCGCTCCTCGGCGGACGGTGCGTCCGTCTCGTACGGGGGTGTGTAGTCGCGGGCCGTACGGCGGCGGCGCAGCACCGAGCGGGCCGCGTTGACGACGGCGGTGCGCAGGTAGGCGAGGGCGTTGTCGACCTCGTCGAGCCGTTCGCCGTGGCGCTTGTAGAGCGCGGTGAACGCGTCCTGGACGACGTCCTCGGCGGTGGCCCGGTCGTCGACGAGCAGGACGGCCAGCCGGACCATGGTCAGCCGGTGCGCGTGGTAGAGCTCGCTGATCGTCGGGTGGTGGGGGCCGTGCTCGGGGCCCGCCCGGCCGGGGTCGGCGTACCGGAGATCCCCGGAGGACCGGGGTTCCGCGTCCGCCGGGTGGGGGCATCCGGGGCGTGGTGTCGCGCGGCGGGCGGGCGCCGTGCGGGCGGTGCGCAGCAGCCACCGCCACAGGGCGTGCCGCGGCCCCGGTACGGCGCACCGTACCGGGGCGATATGCGGGGCGGCGTACTCCATCAGGAGCGTCAGGCGCGCCGGCGGTGGACCGCGTAGAGCGCGCCGCCACCCGCGGCGATCAGGGCCGCGGCGCCGCCGCCGAGCGCGTAGGTGGTGGCGGGGGAGGCGCCGGTGTGGGCGAGCTCCTTGCCCTTGGGGGCCGGTGCGGGGCTGGGCTTGGAGTCGCCGGGCTTCGGGGCCTGGCTGGGCGCGGGGCCGGGGTGGGAGGGCGTCGCGGTCGGCTTGGGGTGTGCCTGGGTGGGCCGGGAGGTGGGCCGGACGGTGGGGGAGGCGGTGGCGCTGCCGTCCGGGGCGGGGGACGGGCTGGCGGACGGGGCGGCCGTCGGCGGGGCCGTGGGGCGGGGCGACGGGGTGGCGGCTTGCGCGGTGCCGGCCGTGGCCAGGGAGGTGAGGACGAGCGCGGCCAGCAGCCCGGCGCCGGCGGCGCCCCGGAGGCGGGTGCGGGCGGCGCCGGGCCGGTGGCTGCGGGCGGTGCGGGTGGACTTCATGGTCGGCTCCACGTTCTTCGACGGGGCGGCGCCTGATGGCGCCCTCACCCCTCACGACGTCCGGCCGAGGGGGAGGTTGCCGACCCGTACGAAAATTCTCAGCCCACGCTCTGCAGCAGCTTCTCCACGGCCTTGATCCGGTCGTTCAGCTCCGTCAGCCGCTCGTTCGTCGCCTGCTGGTTGGCGGCGATCTGCTCGGCGAGCTTGCGGTACTCCGCCAGCGCCGCGGCGTCGGCGCGATGCCGCTGGAGCTTGAAGTACGAGGTCACGATCGCCACCACCGAAGCAAAGGCGATCATGATGATGGCTATCGGGATGATGGTGCTGCCGTCCATGTATGCGTCCCCCTATGGTCGTTCAACCGACGTCGCCGCCCCGGTCGCATCCTCCTGGAGGGCGGCGAGGACGGTGGCCACGTTCAGCTTCAGCTCGAACGGGGCCAGTTCGAAGTACTTGAGTGCCTTGCCGTCGTCGGACAGTTCCAGCCGGCCCGCGACCAGGCCTGCCTTCTCCAGCCGGTCCAGGTGCATATAGAGCAGCGGCCGGGACATCTCCAGCCGGCGGGCCAGTTCGCTGACGTACAGCCGGCCCTCGGCCAGCTCGCCGATCACCCGCAGCCGCTGCGCATGTCCCACGGCGGACAGCAGGGCCAGCAGCTCCTCGCTGTTCATGGCCCACCTTCTTGCCGTTCCGGACGCCTGTCAGCGGAGGTTTTCGCATGCCCGGACGGGCTGTCAAGCGAGTCCGCCGGGCTCGCCCACTCCGATCTTACGGTTGACGTCTCTCGCAGACACCTGTAATTCTCGACTTACATGCGTCAGTGTCGGCGTCATCGCCTGTTCGCATGAGTTCTTGCGCCCGGTGGGGGGCGCGGCATCACGTCGAAATCACGTCGAAGGAGCTGGGCACATGAGGGGGAGGGATGCGGCCGTGGCACAACGGTCGATCGCCGTACGGATGGCGGGCTGGAGCGCCCGCCATCCCTGGCGCGGGCTGGCCGTATGGCTGGCGTTCGTGGTGCTGTCTCTGGGGGTGGGCAGCATGCTGGGCACACACAGCGCCACTGCGGACGACCACCGCACCGGCGAGGCGGGCCGCGCCGAGACCATGGCGGCCCAGGGGCATCTGGACCTCGAGCCGGTCGAACAGGTGCTGATTTCCGCCCGGTCGGGCCCGCTCGACCGCGCCGCCGCCGATGCGGCCGTCCGGGACATCACCGCCCGGATGCACAAGCTGCCCGAGGTCAAGCGGGTCGCGCCCGCGGTCCGCAGCGCCGACGGCGGCACGCTGCGGGTCGAGGTGACCCTGCACGGCACCGAAGCGGACGCCGATGACCATGTCGCGCCGCTCGCCGCCCAGACCGAGGCGGCGCAGCGCAGCTACCCCGGACTGCGGGTGGAGGAGACCGGCAGCCCGTCCATCAGCAGGGGCGTGGACACCCAGCGCGGCGACGACCTGGCACTCTCCGAAGCGATCACCCTGCCGATCACGCTGCTCACGCTGCTGGCCGTCTTCGGATCGGTCGTGATGGTGGCGGTGCCGGTGCTGCTCGCGCTGACCTCCATCGCCGCCGCCGTCGGCCTGTCCATGATTGCCTCGCATGTCGTGCCGGACGTCGGCGTGGGCATGAACATCATCATCCTGATCGGCATGGCCGTGGGCGTCGACTACACGCTCTTCTACCTCAAGCGCGAACGCGAGGAGCGGGCCCGCTCGGGCGGCCGGCTCGGCCCCGAGGCGCTGGTGGAACTGGCCGCCGCCACCTCCGGCCGGGCGGTCGTCGTCTCCGGCTTCGCCGTGATCGTCTCCACGGCCACCCTCTTTCTGGCCACCGACGTCATCTTCTCGTCCCTGGCCACCTGCACCATCGTCGTCGTCCTGGCCGCCGTGCTCAGCTCGCTGACCGCGCTGCCCGCCCTGCTGGTCACGCTCGGACGGCGCGCCGAACGCCGGGCCGCCCGCCGCGAGGCCAAGGGCCGCCGTTCGCGCCCGCCGAAGGGGGACGCCGAGGCCGGCCGCATCTGGACCGCGCTGCTCCGGCCCGCGAGCAAGCACCCGTTGATCACGCTGTGCGTATCGGTCCTGCTCATGCTGGGGCTGGCGGCGCCCGCCCTGGGGATGCAGCTGCGGGTCCTCAACAAGGACAGCCACTCCCGCGAGATCCCCGCCCTCCAGGCGTACGACCGGCTCGTGGCGGCCTACCCCGAACTGCGCATCCAGCACCAGGTCGTCGTGCAGGCCGCGCCCGGCGATGCGGGTCAAGTGGCGGGCGCGCTCAAGGAGGTGGAGCGGAAGACCGAACGCGATCCGCTGTACGCCAAGGGCGTGAAGCCGACCGTACGGGTCTCGGCGGACCGCCGGACCCACGCCCTGTACCTGGCCGTGCCGCACAAGCTCAGCTCACCCGAGGCGCTCGCCTCGCTCGACCACCTCCGCAAGGACTATCTGCCGTCCACCGTCGGCAAGATCGACGGAGCCCGATTCGCCGTCACCGGCGATGTCCCGCACGACACCGACTACCTCGCCCACCAGGACGAGAAGCTCCCCCTGGTCGTGGGGATGCTCCTCCTCCTGACCTTCGTCCTCACCGCCCTGGCCTTCCGCTCGCTGGTCCTCGGGCTGATCGGCGTGGTGCTCAACCTGCTGTCCGCGGCGGCCGCGTTCGGCCTGGTCGTGGTCTTCTTCCAGTACGGGCTGGCCAGCACGCTGTTCGGCGTCGACCCGGCGGCGACCAACGCCATCGGCTCCCGGGTGCCGCTCTTCCTCTTCGTCATCCTCTTCGGGCTGTCGATGGACTACCAGGTCTTCGTCGTCAGCCGCATCCGCGAGGCCGCGCTCGCCGGCGTACCGACCCGGCAGGCCGTCCTCCAGGGCACCGTGACCTCCGCCAAGGTCGTGACCAGCGCGGCCGTGGTGATGGTGACGGTGTTCGCCAGCTTCACGCTGCTCCACCTCGCCGAGATGAAGCAGATCGGGTTCAGCCTCGCGGTCGCCGTCCTCCTGGACGCCTTCGTCATCCGGGTCATGATCCTGCCGGCGGCGCTGACGCTGCTGGGCGGGGCGACCTGGTGGCCGTCGCGGGGCATGCGGCGGGCACAGGAGCGGGCGGCGCCGGCCGGGAACTCCCCGGTGAGCGTGCTCACTTCTCTCTGAGCACGGGTTCGATCATCGCGCGCAGGGCGTCCTCGTCGACCGGTCCGAGCATCCGGGCGGCGAGGCGCCCCTTCCGGTCGAGAACGAGCGTTGTGGGGATGAGCTGCGGGTTGAGACTGCCCTGGGGAAAGCGCAGCAGAAGCTTGCCGGTCGGGTCGGACAGGCTCGGATACGGCACGTGGTGCCGCTCCTCGAAGTCGACGGCCTGCGACCTGTCCGGGTCCCTGGTATCGATGCCGATGAACCGCACGCCCGCGCCGCCGGTGCTCCTGGCCACCTTCGCGAAGCCGGGCGCCTCCGCGCCGCACGGGCCGCAGGTCGAGCTCCAGACATTGAGGACCACGACCTTGCCCTTGTAGTCGGCGAAGTCCAGGGGCTTGCCGCGGGTGGTGGTACCGGAGAGGTCCGGGGCCGCCTTGCGGTCGGCCACGGGGACGGCGGCCGAGGCGTTCTCGCTCCGCGCGCCGCCGGAGTCATCGGAGGAGCCGCCGCCCGAGCTCCCCGGGCCGCAGGCGCTCAGGACCGCTGCGCCGGTGGCCGCCGCTGCCGCGAGCAGGGCGGTACGACGACGGCCGGTACGGCGGGCAGGGGCGGCGCTCATCTCGGCAGTCTCGCACGGTGAGTTGACGCCTCGGTGGCCCGGCCCCGCGGGGCCGGGCCACCGAGGCCCCGGGCATCAGATCGTGGAGGTGTCGATCACGAAGCGGTAGCGCACATCGCTCGCCAGCACCCGCTCGTACGCCTCGTTGATCCGGTCCGCGCCGATCACCTCGATGTCCGCGGCCAGACCGTGCGCACCGCAGAAGTCGAGCATCTCCTGGGTCTCCGGGATGCCGCCGATCATCGACCCGGAGAACGACTTCCGCCCCGGGATCAGCGCGAACGGCGCGATCGTCAGCGGCTTCTCGGGTGCGCCCACCTGGACCAGGGTGCCGTCGGTGCGCAGCAGACCGAGGTAGGCGTTGATGTCCAGATCGGCCGAGACGGTGTTGAGGATCAGGTCGAAGGTGCCCGCCAGCGCCTCGAAGGTGGCCGGGTCGGACGTCGCGTAGTAGTGCGCGGCGCCGAACCGCAGCCCGTCGTCCTTCTTGCGCAGCGACTGACTCAGGACGGTGACCTCCGCGCCCATCGCGGCCGCGATCTTCACGCCCATGTGGCCGAGGCCGCCGAGGCCGACGACCGCGACCTTCTTGCCGGGGCCGGCCTTCCAGTGGGCGAGCGGGGAGTAGAGGGTGATGCCGGCGCACAGCAGCGGTGCGGCGGCGTCCAGCGGGATGGTGTCGGGGATGCGCAGCGCGTAGTTCTCGTCGACGACCAGGTGGGTGGAGTAGCCGCCGTAGGTGGGCTGTCCGTCCCGGCCGACGGCGTTGTACGTGCCGATGTTGCCGGACTCGCCGGTGCAGTACTGCTCCAGGCCGGCCGCGCAGTTCTCGCACTCCCGGCAGGAGTCGACGAAGCAGCCGACGCCGACCCGGTCGCCCGGCCGGTAGCGGGTGACGGCGGAGCCGGTCTCGGCGACGACGCCGGCGATCTCATGGCCGGGGACGATCGGGAAGTTTCCGCCGTCGCCCCATTCGGCGCGGACGGTGTGGATGTCGGAGTGGCAGATGCCGGCGTACTTGATGTCGATCAGGATGTCGTGGGCACCCAGCTCGCGGCGCGGGATGGTGGTCCGCTCCAGCGGAGCCTTCGGGGCGGGTGCGGCGTACGCGGCGACAGAGGTGTGGGTGGTCATGATGTCGAGAATGGGCCGTCCCGCAACCGTTAACCAGTGCCCCGTTGTGCGTAGGTCTGCCGTGCCTGGTTCTGGCGGAACCCCCCATTCCGTCGGTCCGCGGGGCGGGGCGGACGGGCGCCCGTCCGCCCCGCCCCGGCACCGCATGGCCGCAAGACCTCAAGGCCTCGGAACCCCGTGGCTCAGGAGAAGACCACCGACCGGACCTTCAGCCGCTCCGAGCCGTGGCCGGTGTGGGGGCGGAGGCTGAAGTGGTTGCCCGTGCAGTCGGGGTTCGTGAAGACCACGGCGGTCGAGTCGGTGCCGTTCCGCGGCGAATGCGCGGGCGGTACCTCGGGGTCGGCGACCTCAGGGAGCGTGAGGCACTCGCGGCTCGGCGGGTCGATCAGCACGAGGGGCATCGGGGTGTCGTCGACGACGTAGGTGAAGTAGCCCGTGGCGGCGTTCGCCGAGGCCGGCAGGGTCAGGACGAGGGCGAGGGCGCTGACGGCGGTGGCGGCTGCGGTGGCGGCGGTCCGGCGGAGACGCATGAAGATATGCCTTCCTATAGGCGATCGATACGCTTTGCCTGATGCCCATCCGTACGCCCGGAGATGTGCCGGTTCACACGATGGGGTACTGCCGTATCGATCCCTCGCGCGCCGTGCGAACCGGCGCTAATTGCCCTTCACGCCGGGCGAGTTGGCGACCCGCGCCCGCAGCACCCCGGCGATCCGCTCGCACCAGTCGCGCGTCTCCCGCTCGAAGCCGAGCCCGTACAGACACGTCAGATACGGGCCGATCCGCGCGCCGTGCGCCAGGAACTCCTCCTCGGTCGAGGTGCCCCGCATCCGTGCCAGCAGCTTGCCGAAGATCTCCATCTTGGCGTCGGCGATCCGGACCCGTTCCGTCAGCTGCTCGATCACCGGCGCGGCGTCGATCCGGTCCGCGGCCTGCACCTTCACCAGCAGGTCGTCCCGGATGAACGACGGTTTGGACGAGGCCGCCGCAAACCGCTCCAGCTCGGCCAGGCCCGCCTCCGTGACCTGGAACAGCCGCTTGTTCGGCCGGGTCTCCTGGACCACCTGCCGGCCGGTGACCAGCCCCTCCGTCTCCAGCCGGGCCAGCTCGGCGTAGAGCTGCTGCGGCAGCGCATGCCAGAAGTTGGCGACGCCGATGTCGAACGCCTTGGCCAGTTGGTAGCCGCTGTATTCGCCGTCGAGCAGCGCCGCCAGCACCGCGTGCTTGAGAGCCATCGGACCGGTTACCCCTTTCCCGGGCTTCCCATAATCAAGAATCTGACTAATCATAGCCATGACTAGCCGTCGCGCGGAGAGATGGCGCACCGGCGTTGCCGGACGCTGTCCACGCACACGACGGACCGGCCGGGACGAGGAGAGGGCAGCATGACGACGACTGGGGCCACGAGCGCGGCGGACCGCTTCCGGGCGGCGGTGGAGACGCGCCGACTCGACGCGCTGGAAGAGCTGTTCACGGAGGACGTGCGGCTCTACAGCCCGGTGAAGTTCACGCCCTTCGAGGGCCGTTCGATGGTGCTCGGCCTGTTCGGGGTGCTGCTGCGGACCTTCGAGGACTTCCGGTACGTGGGGGAGCTGGCCGGCAGTGCGGAGACGGCGGCGGGGGCGGCGGAGGGCACCGCCGACTCGGCGATCCTGATCTTCCGGGCCACCGTGAACGGCAAGCAGATCCACGGCATCGACCTGCTGCAGTACGACGAGGCGGGGCGGATCAAGGAATTCACGGTGATGGTGCGGCCGCAGTCCGCGGTGCAGGCGCTGGGCGAGGCGGTGCTGGCCGGACTGGTGGCGGACGGGCTCGTACCGCAGCCGTAGCGCGCCCGGCGGCCGGCCCGTGCGGCGTCCCGGGCGAGGCCCGGTGTGCCCTGCTGCGGAAAGCCGGTCCGCAGCTGCTCGGTTCGGGCGGCTCCGTCCCCACGTTCCGTCGTGGGCCGCCCCGGACGCTGACGGCTCGGCGCCCTCTCGGCCGGGACGTGTCCGACCGAGAGCGCCGGTTCCGGGAGGCGGAGGAGGGGCGGGCCGTCGCCGTTCCCTTCCACCGCCCCGCACGCGGTTACTCGATCTCGATCCGGCCGGTGCTGCCCTTGCCGTTGGCCGGGCCGGTGCCGGCGTTGTCCTTGGTGCCGTGGTCCGGCGCGTCGGTGGCGCCGAGGTTGCGGCGCACCGAGTCGAGGATGGTCAGACCCTGGCCGACCAGGCCGGCGGCGATCTCACCGAGGCCGTCGGCGCCGTTGAGGACATTGACGTTGGCGCCCTGGAGGCCGGCCGAGGCCTCCTTGACGATCTGCGGCAGCTGGTCGATCACCATGCGGTCCAGCGCCACCCGGTCGAACGACGCGGCGGCCTCGGCCTGGATCTTCATCCGCTCGGCCTCGGCCATGGCCAGCAGCCGGATGCGCTCGGCCTCCGCCTCGGCGGGCTTGACGATCTCGGCGACCAGCTGCTGCTGACGCAGTTTGGCGGCGCGCTCGGCGAGCTCGGTCTGGGCGGCCAGCACCTCCTGCTGCGCATGCGCCTGCGCCAGCGGACCGGCCTGGGCGGCCATGGCCTGGGCGCGTTCGACCTCGGCGTTGTACTCGGCCTGGACGATGGCGGTCTTCCGCTGGTACTCGGCCTGATTCCGTGCGGCTTCCTGCTGCGCCTCGACCGATGCCTGGGTGGCCTGGGCCTGGGAGATCTGCGCCTGCCGCTGGATGGCCGCCTTGTGCGGGGCCGACATCGCCGCGATGTAGCCGGTGTCGCCGTCGTCGATCGACTGGATCTGGAGGGAATCGACGGTCAGGCCGATCTTCGCCATCTCGGTCTTGGAGGTCTCCAGCACCTCGGTGGCCAGCTTCTGCCGCTCCGTGACGATCTCCTCGACCGTCATCGAACCGATGATGGAGCGCAGATGGCCGGCGAAGATCCGGCCGGTCAGCACCGCCATCTGGTCCTGGTCGGACAGGAAGCGCTGGCCGGCGTTGACCACGCTCTCGGTGTCATTGCCGACCTTGAACGCGATCACGGCACGGACCGTGAGCGCGATGCCCTGCCGGGTAACGCACTTCTCGGCGACCTCCGCCTCGCACATCGCCAGCGTCAGGAAGCGGACCTTACGGAAAACCGGCAGCACGAACTTGCCGTGACCGGTCACCACCCGGAACGGCGCGCCCCCCTGCCCACGCTTGCCTCCCGAGATCAGCATGGCTTGATCGGGGGCCGGAACGCGGTAACCGAACATCCTTCGTCTCCTCAACCGGCGTCGCCGGGGTCGCCGGCCAACGCCTCCAACGGGTCAGCCCACTCAATGACGTCGACCTGGCGCGCGCCCCGGGACTCGATCACGAGCACCGTCGCGCCCACCGGAAGGGGCTCGGCCGACCAGGCGACAAAGGCCTCGGATCCACCCCGGATCGACACCAGAACCTCACCGGGGCCGACAACCCCGCGAGTGCCGATCAACAGCACCCCAGTACAGCCGATCACGGCCTCGTCCTGCGCCATCGGCGGCTGCCTTCCCCGTTACGTTCCTGGAAATCCGACCATAGCGCTCCGTTGACCGGCGGCCTATCCTCGGGGCGCGCCGAGCCGCAGGCGCCGTCGTGGGCCTGCCGGTTCGGCGCGTGCGCTCAGATCAGTCCGTCGAGCGCGGCCAGGATGTCGGACGGCTCCGCGCGGGTCTTGTAGTCGGTGTCGATGAAGGCCCAGCGGATGGTGGCGTCGCGGTCGATGACGTAGGCGGCGGGTACGGGGAGCGTGTGCGGGTGGCCGCCGTTGACGCGCTGGAGGTCGAAGCCGAAGGAGTCGTAGACGGCGGCGAGGTCTTCGGGCAGGTCGAAACTGAGGCCGTACTGCTTGGCGGTGTCGCAGCCGATGTCGCTCAGGACGGGGAAAGCCAGGTCGTGCTTCTCGGTGAGGGTGAGGGACTCGTCGGGTATCTGCGGTGATACGGCCACCAGTTGGGCGCCGCGGGCGGCGATCTCGCCGAGCTGCTGCTGAAGGGCGCGCAGCGCCAGGTTGCAGAACGGGCACCAGGCGCCGCGGTAGAAGGTGAGCACGACCGGGCCGTCGGCCAGCAGGGCGTCCAGGGTGACGGTCGTGCCGTCGGCGGCGGGGAGGCCGAAGCGGGGGGCGGTGGCGCCGACGTTCAGCGCGCGGCCGGCCTGGCCGGACGCGGCGAGTTCGCGGTCGGTGCGCTCCATGACCTCGCGCGCGGCGGCCGGGATCTCGCCGGAGCGGGCGCGGAAGAACGCGGTGAGTTCGTCGTTGAGGCTCATTGCGGTGGTACCTCCTGTGAGGGGGGCGCGGATGCAGGTGAGGGGGTGGCGCGAAGGGGGGCCAGGGCGCCCGCCACGGACTCCCGCAGCGTGTCGGGGACGGCGCCCGCGCGGGAGCGCAGATTGACCCCGTACGCCAGGGTCGCGAGCACGGCCGCCGCGGCGTCCAGGTCGACCCGTGCGGCGAGCTGTCCGAGCCCCTCGGCCGTGCTCAGCGCGGCACGCATGGCCGACTGCAGGGACCGGTGGTGCGCGTCCAGCAGCTCCCGTATCGCGGGGTCGGCGCATTCCGGCCCGGCGTGGGCGTTGGTGACCATGCAGCCCCAACCGGCGACGGGGCCGGAGCAGCGCACCCCGATCAGTCCCGTGAAGAACTCCTCGATCGCGGTCAGCCCCGAGGGGCCGGCGGCGAGCGCGGCGAACGCGGGTGTGGAGTGCTGCGTTATATAGCGCTCCAGGGCGGCGGCGTAGAGACCGTCCTTGTTGCCGAATGTCGCGTAGAGGCTGGAGCGGCTCAGGCCGGTCGCGGAAACCAGCGCCTGTATCCCGGTGGCGGGCATGCCCTGGCGCCAGAAGACGCGTACCGCGTCGTCGAGGACGACATCGGGGTTGAAGTGCTTGATGTCCGGCGACATGGAGCCTCCCTGAGGCCGCGACGGCGTCCGTAGAACTTGGAACGTTCAGTCCAAGTTAAATCAACTGCGCGTGCCTGCCAAGAGTTTTTCGGCACCAGACGATCAAGTTCCCGGACGAGGCGGGGTGTTGGGGCGTTCGACCGGCGCGTGGAGGCGCGCCGCGGCGGTGTCGGGCAGGAAGGGCAGCAGGGCCGAAATCGCCGCCGACAGCGCCAGATTGAAGACGACGGCCGTGGTCAGCGCGTGGCCGTAGGCGCCGGTGTCGTGGTGCGCGGCGCCGCCCAGGGAGGTGTAGTAGAGGACGCCGACGACGGCCACGCCGACCGCGCCGCCCACCTGCTGGCAGGTGGAGAGCACGCCGGAGGCCATCCCTACCTCCTTGGGCCCGACGTTGCCGAGCACGGCGTTCAGCAGCGGCGTGACCAGCAACCCGTTCCCGACGCCGATCAGGACCAGGGGCGGCGCCAGCGCCCAGGCCGTCAGCCCCGTACCGGCCGTGCCGACCAGCACGATCGCGGCGACGTACCCCAGCCCGCCGACCAGCGCGCCGGCCTGGAGCACCCGGCGCCCGAAGCCGGCCAGCCGCCCGGCGACGACGCTGGCCGCGAAGAACGCGACGGCGAGCGGCGTATAGACCAGGCCGGCGCCGAGCGCGTCCATCCCCAGGCCGTCCTGCAAGGTGAGCGAGAGGACGAGGAAGAAGGAGTTGATGCCCGCGTACGCGACGACGACCAGAGTCGTTCCGACGGCGAACGGACGCGTGCGGAGCAGGCCCAGATGGACCAGCGGAGCCCCGCCCGCAGCCGCAACCCGCCGTTCCACCAGGGCGAAGGCGACGAATGCCGGCGCGCTGCCGGCCAGGCTGAGCCAGGTCCAGGCCGGCCAGCCGGACGCGCGCCCCTCGACCAGCGGCACCACGAGGAGGAAGAGGGCCACGGTCAGCACCACGGCGCCCGGCAGGTCGAGGCGCCTGGCCTCCGGCGCCCGCGACTCGGGCACGCGCAGCACGGCGAGGAGGAGAGTGGCCAGTCCTATGGGGACGTTGACCCAGAACACCGACCGCCAGGAGGAGCCGAAGAGATCGGCGGAGAAGCCGGTGGAGAGGAGTACGCCGCCGAGCAGCTGGCCGACGACGGTGGCCATGCCGATCACCGCACCGAGCGCACCGAACGCCTTCGGCCGCTGCTCCGCCGGGATCAGCACCTGGATCATCGCGAAGACCTGCGGAAACATCGCGGCCGCGGTCAGCCCCTGCGCCAGCCGCGCGGCGATCAGGCTGCCGGGGTCGGGGGCGACGGCGCACCCCACGGAGGTCAGTGTGAACAGGGCCATCCCGATGAGGAAGAGCCGCCGGCGGCCGAAGCGGTCGCCGAGGCGGGCGCCGGTGATGAGGGCGATGGCGTAGGTGAGTTGATAGCCGGCCAGGATCAGCTGGATGTCGGCGGCGGAGGCGTGCAGATCGGCTTGGATGGCGGGCGCGGCAACGAGCACGATGAACGTGTCGAGTACGGCCATGAAGGCCCCCACCAGGACGATGGCCAGGGCCTGCCAGGGGGAGGCGGCCGGCCGTGCCGGGGGCTGTGGCGCTGCGGTGTGCTGCCTCGTGGCCCGCTGTGCGGGGGCGCCCGAGGGTGTGGTCCGGGTCATGCCGTAAGCGTCGGCCAGGCCCGAACAGACATACAGAGACCGATTATGCTGGTGTTCCAGCTACCCCTTACGTCACACCTCCCTACGTCAATCGAGTGCGATGGCCGACCTGGACCGACGGCGCCGCCTGGCGGAATTCCTGCGATCGCGCCGGGAGCGGATCACGCCGAGCGAGGCGGGCATCCCCGCGGGTCCCCGCAGGCGTACGCCGGGGCTGCGGCGCGAGGAGGTCGCGCAGCTCTCCGGGGTGAGCGTGACCTGGTACACGTGGCTGGAACAGGCGCGGGACATCAGCGTCAGCCGCCAGGTCCTCACCAGCCTGGCGCGCGCCCTGATGCTCAGTTCGGTCGAATGCCGCCATCTGTTCGCGCTGGCCGACGAGCGGCCCCCGGAGCAGCCGCCGGGCCGGGGGCCGGGCCCCGCCCTGCAACGCCTGGTGGACGCGCTCGAACCGCATCCCGCCTACCTCCTGGACGCCAACTGGGACCTGGTCGGCTGGAACCGCGCCGAGGCCGGACTGATCGGCGACCCGGCGCAGCTGGAGCCCGCCGAACGCAATCTGCTCTGGCTGGTGTTCACGGATCCGGCCCTGCGGACGCTGCTCGTCGACTGGAACGGGCAGGCCCGGAATCTGGTCGCCCAGTTCCGGGCGGACGCGCGCCAGCAGTTCGGCGAGCCCCGCTTCGAGCGGCTCACGGCCGAACTGCGAAGGCGGAGCCCGGAGTTCCGTACCTGGTGGGAGGCGCATGACCTCGCCGACTTCGGCAGCAGCCGATGGGATTTCGACCACCCCGTGGTCGGGTCGCTGACCTTCGACTACGTGAAGATGGCCGCGCTGGACGCGCCCGGCGTCAAGCTGTTCGCGTGCATGCCGGCGGACGCGGCGACGGCCGGGAAGCTGCCCGCGCTCGTTGCGCTCCCCTTGGCGGCGACGGCCTTGGAGAACATGAAGAACGTCCAGAACGTGTAGTACGTGTCGTACGTGTAGAAGAACGTGCGGGGGAAGCCGCCGTCGTCCTCCGGGTGCGCCGCAGGCCGGCGATGCCCTGGCTCCGGTTCCGGTCCCGGCCCCGCCGTGTGCGCGGTTCCCTCAACCCGCCTTCCCTGTACATGAGTTCACCGCGTCGCGAGAATGGCCCCGTGAACAGGTCCAAGGACGGCCATGACAACCGGTCCGTAACTCCGCCGGGCTCCGCCGCCACCGGGGCCGACTTTCTCCAGCTCTCCCTCGGCGACGCGCCCGCGGGCGGGCGCTCCGACTGGCTGGCCCGGGAGCTGCGGCTGGCCATCTCCGATGGCCGCCTCCCGGTCGGGAGCAAGCTGCCCGCCACCCGGGCGCTCGCCGCCGACCTGCGGGTGTCCCGCGGGGTGGTGACCGAGGCGTACCGGCGGCTGACCGAGGACGGACAGGTCGCGGGGCGGGGGCGGGCCGGTACGGTCGTCGTCGCCGCGCCCCTGGCGGCGCCCGCACCTCTGCCTCGCGACGCGTCGCTGCCGCGCGACGCACTCCTGTTTCGCGACGCACCCCCACCTACCGGCACCGCGCTCTTCACCGCGCCTCCCGGCCCGGACGTCTTCGACGCCCTGCGCACCGCACCGGCCCGCATCGACCTCTCGCCCGGCCTGCCCGAGCTGGCGGCCTTCCCCCGCGCGGCCTGGCTGCGCGCCGAACGCGCCGTCCTGCGGACCGTTCCCGCGACCGACCTCGGTTACGGCGACCCGCGCGGTGCGCCCACCCTCCGCCGCGCCGTCGCCAACTGGCTGGCCCGCAACCGCGGGATCAGGGTGGATCCGGCGGAGGTGCTGATCGTCGCCGGGACCGCACAGGCGCTCGGCCTGATCGCCCAGGTCCTGCGGCGCGACGGTGTCCGCGCGATCGCCGTGGAGGACCCCGGATCGCTCGGCGCGCGCCAGCATCTGCGGCACTGGCAACTGGAGACGCCGCCCGTCCCGGTGGACGCCGAGGGCATCCGCGTCGATGCGCTACGGGCCGCCGGCGCGCCCGCCGTCATGCTCACCCCGGCGCACCAGTTCCCCACCGGGGTGGTGCTCGGCGGCCGCAGACGGCGCGAACTCCTGGACTGGGCGGGCGAGGGCGGCCTGATCATCGAGGACGACTACGACGCCGAGCACCGCTACGACCGCCCACCGGTCCCCGCGCTGCGCGCCATGCTCGCCGAGCACGTCTGCTACGCGGGCAGCGTGTCCAAGCTGCTCGCGCCCGCCCTGCGGGTGGGCTGGCTGCTCGCGCCGCCGCGCTACCGGGACGCCCTGGTCGACGCCAAGCGCTTCGCGGACCTCGGCAACGCCGTACTGCCGCAGCATGTGCTGGCCCATCTGATGGAGTCGGGCGAACTGGAACGCCGGCTCCGGCTGTTGCGCACCCGCCACCGCCGCCGCCGGGACGCGATGATCGAGGCGATCCGTACGCACCTGCCGGGCGCGGTGGTGCACGGGGCGGCGGCGGGTCTGCATCTGACGCTCACCTTCGAGCGACGGCCGGACAGCGGACGCGCCGATACGGAGCTTGCCGATACCGATCTCGCCGCCACCGCCCTCGCCGCCGGGGTGAAGGTCCAGCCCCTCTCCTGGCACGGCCAGCGCCCCCACCCGCCGGGGCTCGTCCTCGGCTACGCCGCGAGCTCCCCGGCGGCCATCGCCGAGGGCGTGGCGCTGCTCGGCGAGGCCCTCCGTCAACTGCGCTGAGCGCTCCGCGCCCCGAAGATCCGCCGCTCCGATTCCGCGATCGCGACGTCGTTGATGCTCGCCTCCCGCCGCCGCATCAGCCCGTCCTCCGCGAATTCCCACAGCTCGTTGCCGTAGCTGCGCCACCACTGGCCGGCCGCGTCACGGCACTCGTACCGGAACCGCACCGCGATCCGGTTCCCGCTGTACGACCAGAGGTCCTTGCGGAGCGCGTAGTCCAGCTCCCGGTCCCACTTCCGGCGCAGAAAGGCGACGATCTCGTCCCGGCCGGTGAGGAAGGTGTCCCGGTTCCGCCAGACGGAGTCCTCGGTGTACGCGAGCGAGACGCGCTCGGGATCGCGGGTGTTCCAGGCGTCCTCCGCGGCCTGCACCTTCTGCCGTGCGCTCGGCTCGTCGAACGGGGGGAACGGGGGTCGTGGCGTCATCTCTTCCGACTCCTTCGCATCCTGACCGAAGTCCTGACCGGTGTCCTGATGGTCCGAGCGGAGAACGATCGTTCTCCGCTCGCCTCGGCTAGTGTAGAGAACGCACGTTCTCCAGGGAAGCGCTCAAGGGAAGCCGGAGTCGCACATGCGCCAGGACGAGGCCGGGGAAGCCGCCGCGGACGAGCCCCGCACACGCATCCTCGACGCCGCCGAGAAGCTGTTCTACGACCGCGGCATCCAGGCCGTCGGCATGGATGAACTCCGTACCGCGGCCGGGGTCTCCCTCAAGCGCCTCTACCGCTGCTTCCCCTCCAAGGACGACCTCGTCGCCGCCTACCTCGAATGTCGCGACATGCGCTGGCGCACCGCCCTCGCCGCCCATGTCGGCGAGCACGCCGCCCCCGAAGACCGCCTGTCCGCCGTCTTCGACTGGCTCCACGCCTGGTTCGCCGCCCCCGACTTCCGCGGCTGCGCCTTCATCAACTCCTTCGGCGAGCTGGGTGCCACGTCGGGGGCCGTGGCCTCCGCCGGCCGGCAGCACAAGGAGGCGCTGCTGGACTACCTCACCGGGCTGGCGCGCGATCTCGGCGCACCCGAACCGGACGCGCTGGGCGTCCAGTTGACGCTCCTGGTGGACGGGGCGATCACCATGGCGGCCCTCTCCGGGAGCCCGGACGCGGCGCGGCAGGCACAGGGGGCGGCGCGGGTGCTGGTGGCGGCGGGACTGCGCCCCGCGGTCAGGGATTCCTGAGGCGCCGCCGTACGGACACATACGCATCCGGCGCTGGTACCGCCTCAGCTCCCCAGCACCAGGGCACCGACCACCGGCGCCGCGTACACCAGAGGGAACGGGATGTGCGCGTACGAGCGCGCCCGGACCACGGTGACGACGGCCCCCGCGAAATACAGCACCAGGCCGACCCCGGCCAGAACACCGACAACCGGCACCCACAGGCCGACCAGCAGGCCCGCCGCACCCGCCGCCTTGGCCGCACCGAGCAGCGGCCACCACGAGCGGGGGACGCCGTAGTCGGCCAAGGGCTCCACGACCCACTTGGCGCGGAGGAAGACGGAGGCGGCCGAGAAACCCGCCATGGCGGCGGCAAGGAGGGTGACGACGACGTACGCGGTGGACATGGGAACGGCTCCTCATCGAGAGGGAAGGGTCCGGTGCGGACGTGCGCCGACCGGGTGGGGTGGGTCCCTCACCGCTCTGACGTACCGCGGGGCACGAGTGTGACGGGACGGCCTGGCAGGGCACGAAGCGGTGTGGGGGAGGGCCGTCTCGGCGGTGCAGGCCGAGGCCTATCGTCGGGGTATGAAATCTCGTCGTCCGGTCGTTGTCCTCGGCGCGTCGATCGTGGTGGTGGCGGCCCTCGCGGCGACGTATCTCTTCTCCGGGGACGCGGTATCGGTGGCGGCGCCGGTGCCGGAGGCCAAGGCAAAGGGGTGGTGCGCCAAGCTGATCGACGCCGTGCCCGACTCCGTGGCCGGTCTCGAGCGGCGGGAAACGGACCCCTCGTCGCCGTACACGGCGGCATGGGGCGATACCGCGATCGTGCTCCGCTGCGGTGTCGTGAAGCCGGCGGACATGCTCAATCCCCGAGCGGCGGGTGGGGAAATCCGTGGGGTGCGGTGGATGCTGGAGAACGCGGAGGACGGCGGTCACCGCTGCACCACCGCGCTCCGCAAGGCCTACGTCGAGGTGAGCATTCCCGCGGAGTACGGCGACGTCGGCGCCCTTATGGATCTGGCCGATGCGGTGAAGAAAACCGTGCCCGAGATTTCGCGGACCGGCTGACGACGGCTCACACGAGGGTCGCGCTCCCCGGTGAGCGGCGGCCCGCCGCTGGGGCCGCCGCTCCCGCCGCCGTTCCTGGGCGGCGTTGCCCTACGACAGCGCGCGTTCCAGGGCTTCCAGGGCCCCCTCCAGCTCCTCCCGGGTGATGGTCAGCGGCGGGGCGAGGCGGATGGTGGAGCCATGGGTGTCCTTGACCAGGATGCCTTCCTTCAGGAGGCGTTCGCTGATCGCGCGGCCGGTGCCGAGGGCGGGGTCGATGTCGATGCCCGCCCACAGGCCGCGGGTGCGGAAGCCGGTGACGCCCTTGCCGGTGAGGGCGGCGAGGCCGGTGTGGAGGACGTCGCCCAGGTCCGCGGCGTGGCGCTGGAATTCGCCGGTGGCCAGGAGGTCGATGACGGCCGAGCCGACGGCGGCCGCGAGGGGATTGCCGCCGAAGGTGGAGCCGTGCTGGCCGGGGCCGAGGACGCTCATGACGTCGCGGCGGGCGACGACGGCGGAGACCGGGACGATGCCGCCGCCGAGGGCCTTGCCGAGCAGCAGGACGTCCGGGACGACGGATTCGTGGTCGACGGCCAGGGTGCGGCCGGTGCGGCCGAGGCCGGACTGGATCTCGTCGGCGATGAGGAGGCAGCCGGTGCGCCGGGTGAGGTCGCGGACGCCGGTGAGATAGCCGTCGTCGGGGATGAGGACGCCCGCTTCGCCCTGGATGGGTTCGATCAGGACGGCGGCCGTGGTGTCGTCGACGGCCGCTTCGAGGGCCGCGAGGTCGTTGTAGGGGACGACGCGGAAGCCGGGGGTGAAGGGGCCGAAGCCGGTGCGGGCGGTGTCGTCGTCGGAGAAGCTGACGATCGTGGTCGTACGGCCGTGGAAGTTGCCGGCGGCGACGACGATGGTGGCCCGGTCGGCCGGGACGCCCTTGACGTCGTAGGCCCATTTGCGGGCGACCTTGATGCCGCTCTCCACCGCTTCGGCCCCGGTGTTCATCGGGAGCACCATGTCGAGCCCGGTGAGGTGGGCCAGGCGCGCGGCGAAGTCGGCGAGGCGGTCGTGGTGGAAGGCGCGCGAGGTAAGGGTGAGCCGGTCGAGCTGGCGGTGCGCGGCCTCGATCAGGGCGGGGTGGCGGTGGCCGAAGTTCAGCGCCGAGTAGCCGGCCAGCATGTCGAGGTAGCGGCGGCCCTCGACGTCCTCGACCCAGACGCCTTCGGCGCGCGCGATGACGACGGGAAGGGGGTGGTAGTTGTGCGCCAGGACCGGTCGTTCGGCCTGGATGAGGTCGGACGAGGAACGGGGGGAGCGAGGGGGCGCGATGCGCGCGGGTGCGGTCACGAGCGGATCTCCTGGGTGCAGCACTTGATGCCGCCGCCGGCCTTGTGGAGTTCGGAGAGGTCGACGGGGACGGGGACATAGCCACGGGCGGTGAGCTGGTCGATGAGGCCGGTCGCCTGGGGGGCGATGAAGACGTGGCGGCCGTCGGAGACGGAGTTGAGGCCGAAGGCCATGGCGTCGTCGCGGGTGGCGAGGACCGCGTTCGGGAAGAGCCGTTGGAGTACTTCGCGGCTGCCGGAGGAGAACGCCTCCGGGTAGTAGGCGAGGGGGGTCTCGCCCGTCGCTTCCCCCGTCTCCGGTGCCGCCTCCGCGTCGCCCAGGACGAAGAGGGCGGTGTCCAGGTGGTAGAAGTACGGGTCCACCAGGCGCAGGCCGATGGTCGGTACGCCGAAGAACTCCTGCACCTCGGCGTGCGCCTCGCGGGTCGTACGGAAGCCCGTACCGGCGAGGATGCAGCGCCCGGCCGGTACGAGATCGCCCTCGCCCTCGCACGCCGACACCGGCTGGTAGACGTCGTAGCCGGCCGCCTTGAACCAGGTCTCGTACTCGGTGGATTCCGGGCGGCGCTGGGGGGCGTGGAAGCGGGAGCCGAAGACCTTGCCGGCGAGGGTGAGCGCGGAGTTGGCCGCGAAGACCATGTCGGGGAGGCCGGGGACGGGGGGCACGGTCTCCACCTCGTGACCGTGGTCGCGGTAGGTGTCGATCAGGGTCTGCCATTGGCGGTTCGCGAGGGCCGTGTCCACCTGCGCGTCGGTACGCATCCAGGGGTTGATGGCGTAGTGCACGTCGAAGTGCCGGGGCTGGCAGACCAGATAGCGCCGGGCGCGCGAGATACGACTTGTGGGCACAGAAGCATCCCTTCGCTTCCTGTCGCTTCCTGCGGAGCAGGCGGGCAGGCGGGGCAGGAGAGGGGTGGGTGAGGAGGTGAACGGGTGCGGTGACCGAGGGTTAGTGATCGTTACTCGGGCGCACCTCACACGGTACGGAGCACCAGAATCCGCCCACAAGAAACGAAAGCTGCGTGTTGGCGCAGGAATGCTGCGTATAGGGAGCCGTCAGCGCGGGTTTGCTGCGTGGGGTGCGGCGTTCATCGCCGCGGACGGGCGGCCGGAGCCCGCGTCCGGGCTGTCGGGCAGCAGATGGGACAGGACCATGTAGCTGATCGTCTTGCGGATGAACGGTTCGGCCCTGATGCGCTCCAGCACCCCCTCGAAGTGCTCGACGTCGGTGGCCCTGACGTGCAGCAACGCATCGGCGCCGCCGGTGACGGTCATCGCGGCGGCGATCTCCGGATGGTTGCGGACGACCTCCGCGAGGCGGCGGGGCGGGGCGGCGCTGTCGCAGTACACCTCGACGTACGCCTCGGTGAGCCAGCCGAGCGCGGCGGGCCGCACGGTGGCGGTGAAGCCGGTGATCACGTTGTTCTCGCGGAGCCGGTCGACCCGGCGTTTGACCGCCGTGGACGACAGCCCGATGGCCGAGCCGATCTCCGCGAAGCTCGCCCGGCCGTTCTCCATCAAGGCCGCGACGATCTTGCGGTCCAGTGCGTCGAAGGAGGCGGCCTTGTTGAGCATGGCCCCACCGTAGCGATCAACGGGGCGCGGGGCCACGGTGGTGGCGTTGGCCCGGTCGCCGTGCCGGAATCCCCAGGTCAGTTATCGATGCAGGTCAGATGGGGTGGCGTAACGTCGCCGCAACATGGGGCGCCTAGCGTCGGGCGGGTCCGGGAGCAGATCGGGAGCGGTGTCGGGAGGGAGACGCGGTGAGTGATCCGGAGCCGGAGGACGGTAGGGCGGCAGGCGAGTCGCTGACGCGGGCCGATCGCGCCCGGCGGGTGGCGAATGTGCTGCGCGGGCAGGTGCTGCGGGGGGCGTTCCCGGACGGGGTGCTGCCGGACGAGCGGGCGTTGATCGCCGAGTTCGGGGCCTCGCGGAACTCGGTGCGCGAGGCGCTGGGGCTGCTGCGCGACGAGGGGCTGGTGGCGCGGCGGCGGGGTGTCGGGACGGTGGTGGTCGGGCGGGCGTACCAGCATCCGCTCGGGGAGCTGTCCGGGCTCGCCGAGGTGCTCCAGCGGCACGGTGTGGTCGTCAACGAGGTGCGGGAGGCCCGGCTCGTACGGCCGCCGGGATCGGTCGCCCGGCGACTGGGACTGGCCGACGGGACCCCGGCCGTCTATCTGGAGCGGCTGCGGCGGGTGGACGGCACGCCGCTGTCCCTGGACTGCACCTATCTCCTCGCCGAGGTGGGGGAGCCGCTGCTGGCGCTGGGACGGGAAGCCCTGGAGAAGCAGGACGTCTTCGAACTGATCGAGACGGCGGTGGGGATGCCGCTGGGCAGGGCGGAGGTGTCCGTACAGGCCGTGGTGGCGGATCCGGCGACGTGTGCGGTGCTGGCGATGCCCGAGGGCGGCGCGGTGCTCGCCGTCGAGCGGCTCACCCGGCTCGCCGACGGCCGCCCCGCCGACCTGGAGTTCATCCATCTGCGGGGGGACCGCCTGACGCTGCACGCGACGCTCGACCGGGCGCGCGGCGCGGCCGCCGAGCGCCCCCACCCGTCCGATCACCCCCACCCGTCGTAGGAGGCCGGTCCGTTGAGGCGCTCCGATCCGAAGGGTGGCGAGCGGCCGGCGGGGGCGCGCGGCGAGGTGGCCGCGGACGGCGGCGGGCGCGCGTGCGGAGACGCGGCCCGCGGGCCGCGTCGGACCCCCGCGCTGGTGACCGTCGCCATGTGTCTGTGCGTCACCCTGGTCGTCGGCATGGTCTCCGCCGTGAACCTGGCCATCCCGGACCTGTCCGCCGGGGCGCTGCACCCGTCGGCGGAGGAGGTGGTCTGGGTCGTCGACGGCTATGTCGTCGTCTTCGCCTGCCTGCTGGTGCCCGCGGGGGCGCTCGCCGACCGGCGCGGGCGCAAGGGCACGCTGCTGTGCGGGATGGGCGTCTTCGCGGCCGGCTCGGTGGTGTGTGCGGCGGCGCCGGGGGCCGGCGTGCTGATCGCCGGACGGATGCTCAGCGGGGTGGGCGCGGCCGCCGTGCTGCCCACCACCCTCGCCCTGCTGGTGGAGGGGCTGCCGGACGGACCGCGCCGCAAGGCCATCGCCATCTGGGCGTCGATGACCGGCCTCGCCGCCGTACTGGGCAATGTCGGCGGCGGCGCGGCCATCGAGTACGGCACCTGGCGCACCCTCTTTCGCTGTGTGGTGCCGCTCGCGCTGGGCGCGCTGCTGCTGGTCGCGGCGGTCACCCCCGTCACCGCCCGCCATCCGCGCCCGGCCGCGCCGCTCGGCAGCGCGCTGCTCACCGGCGGCTTCCTCGCCCTGCTGTACGGGATCGTGTCGGGGCCGCAGTCCGGGTGGGGGAGTCCGGTGGTGCTGGGCGCGCTCGCCGGGGCGGCGGTGCTGCTGGCCGCCTGGGCGCGGCACGAACTGCGGGCCGCCGAACCGCTGCTCGACCCGCGGCTGTTCGCGCGCCCCGGCGTGCGCGCGGGTGCGGTGGGCATGGCGGCGCTGTTCACCGGCATGTTCGGGCTCTTCTACCTCAACGGCCAGTATCTGCAGTACGCCCAGGGGTACGGGCCGTTGGGAGCGGGGGTGCGGCTGCTGCCGATGGCGGCGGCGCTGCTGGCCGGGCCGCGCTGCGGGCTGCTGCTGGAGCGGGCGTGCGGGCGGCGCGGCACGGTCGTCGTCGGCATGTGCGTGCTGGCGGGCGGCCTGGTGACGGTTTCCGCCGCCGATGCCCGTACGCCGTACGCGCTCTATGCCCTGGGCGCCGGGCTCACCGCGCTCGGCTGCGGCATTGCCACCCCGCTGCTCTCGCACGCCATGATGGCCGCGCTGCCCGCCGACCGGGCGGGCACCGGGTCCGGACTGCAGAGCCTGACGCGGGAGCTGGGCAGCGCCCTCGGCGTCGCGGTGACGGGGACGGTCACGACGGCGGTGTTCACGGCGCGGCTGCCCACGCCGCTGTCGGGTCCGGGCCGTCCGACGACGGTGGCGGCGGCCGAGGCCCTGACGGCGGACGGTCGGGTGCGGGCGGCGGTCGTCGATGCGTTCACGGACGGGCTGCATGTGGCGACGCTGGGGCTGGCCGGGGGCGTGGTCCTCGCGGCGCTGCTGATCGCGCGATGGATCCCCCAGGGGCGGTGACCTGCCGCCGGTCACGGCCACCGCCCCCCCGGGGGGCGACGGCCGCCGCCCGCCCGCCGCCCGCCTATCTCGGTTCGACGCGCTGGATCTCGGCCTTCCGTACGACCTCGGGCCCCACCTTCGCCGCCCGCTTCACCAGCGCGCGGGCGTCCCAGTCCGTGGGCCAGCCCTCCCACAGCCGGAGCCGGCCGTCGACGACCACGGCGGTGATCAGATCGCGGTTCGCCAGGCGGACGAGTTCCCACTGCAGGTCGTAGGACGGGGTGAGTTCGGGGACGTCGATGTCCACGAGGAGGTAGTCCGCCGCCTTGCCGACCGCGATCTCGCCGGTGATCCGGCCCAGCCCGAGCGCATCGGCGCTCCGCGAGGTCGCGTGTTCCAGCCACAGCCGCCCGGCCCCGCACACCGAGTCCCCGGTGGCCATGCCGCTGGTCAGCCGCTGCGCCGATTCGGCCGCGTCGAGCAGCCGGAAGCCGTCGCCGCGGGTGCCGTCGGTACCCATCCCGAACCGCACGCCCAGCGCCGCCAGCATGTCGGCCTGCGCGACGGCGTTGCCCTTCCAGGCGCTGGCCACCGGGTTGTAGCTGATCGCCGCCCCGGAGTCGGCCAGCATGCGCATCTCGGCGGGGGTGAGCAGGGTGGCGTGCGCGCCGAGGGTGTGCGGCCCGAGAGCGCCGATGTGGTGCAGGTAGGCGACCGGCCGGCGGCCGACGCTCTTCAACGAGCGCTCCACGGAGGCGAGATGCTCGTTCACATGGATCTGGAGGATTGCGCCGGCCTCGGCGCAGAGGTCCACGGTGTGCTTGATGACGGCGGGCGTCGCGTCCTCGGCGACGGGGATCGCCAGCGACGGGTGGATCAGCGGGTGCTTGTCCCACCGTGCCAGGTGCGCGGGTCCGCCCGTCCCATCGGAGACGACCTTGGACAGTACGCAGCGGATCCCGGCCTCCTCGGTCCCCTTCGCCAGCGCCGCCACATCGACCGGAGCGCGGGTACCGGCGTCGGCGACGGTGGTGAAGCCGCCGCGCAGCGCCTCCAGCGCGGCCAGCTTCGCCGAGAGATAGGCGGTTTCCTCGTCCAGCGCATGTTCCAGCGGCTCCCAGACGGTCTTGAAGATCTCCGAAGGCTGCCCGAACGACTGGGCCTTGCCGAAGCTCTGGGTGAGGTGGTGGTGGGCGTCGACGAAGCCGGGCATGAGGAGATGGCCGTCGAGCCGCACCGGGTGGAGGTGGGGATGCGCGGCGATCAGCTGCTGCGCGGGGCCGATCGCGCGGAATTTCCCGCCGTCGACGAGGACGGCCCGGTCCCGGGCCGGTCCGTCCGGGAGGAGCAGCAGCTCGGGGACGAGGAGCTGTTGGCGGCCGGCGAAGAGTTCGGGGCGCGGGGCGTTCTTCTTCGTGCCTGCCGCTGCCGGTGGCGCCGCCGCTCGCGCCGCCGCTGTGGTGGCCGGTGCCGCGTGGGCCGTGGGGGACGACACCCCGCCGGCCGCCGCCGCGCCGAGGAGCCCCCCGGCGCCGGTCAGCCCCACCTTGACGAGGAAGCCCCGCCGCCCGACGCCGTCCCGGCCGCCGCCCTGGGGGACCTCGTCGGCCTGCGGGTGGTCCTGCGGCCGGTCCTGCTGCCGGTCGTGGGGCATGTCCTGCGGCATGTCCTGCTGTTCGTTCGCCAACCTTCTCGCCTGCTTCCCGTCGTTCCGCCGTTGGGTACGCGTCCGCACACGGGCAGCAGCGGGGTGTGCCGCGCACGCGTCGACGCCAGAAAGCTCCCGTGTACGAGGTCAGCCGCGCCGGGTGGCCCGACCTTAGGACCACGGTCGGAAGCGGAACAAGGCTTCCGACATACGGGATTCGGGAGGTGGGAAGGCGGGTGGCGAAGCCCTCGGCCGCGTCCGGCAAAGCCCAGGTCATGGCGCACGCACCGGGTGCCGCGGGTGGCGTAACTTCGCCGAAACACCACCGGCCGTCTTCCCGCGCCGGATACGGGCCACAGCCTGGTGCCCAAGCGGCACATGGGATCCTGGTGTGTCATGCGGCGATCAATGGGCGTTTGAGGGTGTGTTGATGAAGCTCTGCTTCCTGGTGGAGGAGCAGTACCGCCACGACGGCATGCCCCTGGATGTGATCCGCCAACTCAGCGCCTGGGGCCATCAGGTGGACGTGGTGTGGCCCGGCCGGTCGCTGCTGCGGATATCGGAGGCGATACAGGCGGGCAGCCACGATGCCTGGGTCCTCAAGACCGTCTCCGGCGGCCCCGGCCTCACCCTTCTGGAAGCCGCCGCCAGCGTCGGCCTGACGACGGTGAACGATGCGCGGGCGATCCGGGGAGTCCGAGACAAGGCCCTGGCGGCGGTGCTCGCCCGTCGCAGCGGGCTGCCCGTTCCGGTGACCTACGCGGCGGCCCGGCCGCAGGACTTCGCCGAGATACCCGAGGCGGAATACCCGCTGGTGGTCAAGCCCGCCGACGGCAGTTCCGGGCGCGCCGTACGACTGGTCGCCGCGCCGGACCGGCTGCTGGATCCGGGATTCGAGGAAGCCGCCGGCGGGCTGCTCATCGCGCAGCCGTACGTGCCCAATTCCGGCACCGATCTGAAGGTCTACAGCGTCGCCGGCGACCTCTTTGCGACCGAACGCTGCTCACCGCTGCATCCGGCGCACACCGTCCGCGAGCGGCAGGTCCCGCTGACGCGCGAAGTCGCCCGGATCGCGGCCGAGATCGGCGAGGTCTTCGGGCTGGATCTGTACGGGGCCGACATCCTGCTCGGGCCGGACGGGCCGGTGGTCGTCGACGTCAACGACTTCCCGAGCTTCCGGCAGGTGCCGGATGCGGTGGCCAGGGTGGCGGAGGCGGTGCTGCGGCTGGCGCGCGGGGGTGGCCGTACGGGGGCTCCGGTGGGCGTGGCGACGGGTGCCGCGGCGGGCGTCCCCACGGGCGTCCCGGCGGTCCCCGTGGTCGGTGACCCAGCTGCCGCCGGGCGCGCGGGCGGCGGCCGGCCCCGCGTCGTGCTGGCCAAGGCCGGGTCCGGGGCGGCGATGGACGGCGTGCGATGAGGATCTGCCTGGTGACGGCGGACCCGGACCACCCGCTGCTCGCCGCCGCCGCCGACCTGCTGGCACCTCGCCACCAGGTGGAGTCCCTGGACCCCGGGGACGCGTCCTGGTCCCACCCGGCCGCCGCGCTCGACGCCGCGCCCGGCCGCCTCGCCGACGTCTACCTCCTCAAGGCGCGTACGCCGCGGGCGCTGGCCCTCGCCGCCGTCCTGGAGGAGCGTGGCGCGGTGGTCGTCAACTCCGCGGCGGCCACCGCGCGGTGTCAGGACCGGGTGGAGATGGCCGAGCTCGCGCGGGGGGCCGGCCTTCCGTTCGCCGGGACGCGGTACGTGCCCACGCTGGCGCAGCTCGCGGCGGACGGTGAACCGTCCGGCCCCGTGGTGATCAAGAGCCGCCACAGCCGCCGCCACGACCTCGTGGCCCGCGCCGACAGCGCCACGCAACTGCGCGCGCTCATGGCCGATTGGGCCGACGAGCCGGTGATCGTCCAGGAGTTCACCGCGAACAGCGGCTGGGATCTGAAGCTGTGGGTGGTCGACGGCCGGCTCTTCGCCGCCCGCCGCCGCTCGGAACTGGCACCGGAAGGACGCGGGCCGACGCTGCCGCTGGAGGTTGCGGACCTGCCCGCGGCCTGGACCGGTCCGGCGCTGCGGGCCGGCGAGGTCTTCGGCCTGGACGTCTACGGGGTGGACATCCTGGACACCGGGGGCGGCGCGCCGCTCATCGTGGACATCAACGCGTTCCCCGGCATCCGCGGCCAGGCGGGCGCGCCGGAGGCGCTTGTGGAACTGGCGCTGCGGGCGGCCGGACGGGCGCCGCGGCGGACGCCGGACCCGGCGCCCGGGCCCCTTGCGCCGATCCCGCCGGCTTTTACCAACACTCCGCCCCTGCCCGCAAGTTAAGGCCGTGAAAAGCCTAGTCCGGTTCGTCCCCGGGTAGTGCTGTGCCGTTCAGTGCAGCTATGGGGAGAGGCGAGCGACCATGACACAGCCATTCGAATTGCCGGACTTCTACGCACCGTATCCGGCGCGGCTGAACCCGCATCTGGAAGAGGCCCGGCGGCACTCGAAGAAATGGGCCAGGGGCATGGAAATGCTGGAGGGTTCGCATATCTGGGAGGAAAGCGATCTCGATGCGCACGACTATGCCCTGCTGTGCTCCTACACCCACCCGGACTGCTCCGCCGAGGCGCTCTCGCTCGTCACCGACTGGTATGTCTGGGTCTTCTTCTTCGACGACCACTTCCTGGAGAAATTCAAAAGGACACTGGACCGGAAGGGCGGCAAGGAATATCTCGACCGGCTGCCGGCCTTCATGCCGATGGACCTGGCCACGCCCGTGCCGGAGCCGACCAACCCGGTGGAGGCGGGGCTCGCCGACCTGTGGGCGCGCACCGTTCCGGCCATGTCCATGGAATGGCGGAAACGTTTCCGGGAGAGCACCGAGCACCTGTTGAACGAATCCCTGTGGGAACTCTCCAACATCGACATCCACCGCGTCCCCAATCCCGTCGAGTACATCG
Organism: Streptomyces sp. NPDC053427; assembly: GCF_044544985.1. Classification (NCBI taxonomy): domain Bacteria; kingdom Bacillati; phylum Actinomycetota; class Actinomycetes; order Kitasatosporales; family Streptomycetaceae; genus Streptomyces; species Streptomyces sp. NPDC053427. Next base: position 402,925 of record NZ_JBITYA010000010.1, read on the forward strand.
AAATGCGCCGCAAGGTGGGCGGCGCTCCCTGGTCCGCGGGGCTGGTCGAGTACGCGGCCGGCGCCGAAATCCCGGCCGCCGTCGCCGATTCCCGGCCGCTGCGCGTCCTCAAGGACACCTTCGCCGACGCCGTACATCTGCGGAACGACCTCTTCTCCTACCAGCGGGAGACCGAGGAAGAAGGCGAGCTCAGCAATGGCGTGCTGGTCCTGGAAACCTTCCTGGACTGCACGACGCAAGAAGCCGCGAACGCCGTCAACGAGCTGATCACCTCTCGTCTCCAGCAATTCGAGAACACCGTGTTCTGCGAACTCCCGGTGCTCTTCGCGGAAAAGGGGCTCGATCCGCAGGCCTGCGCGGACGTCCTGGCTTACGCCAAGGGGCTCCAGGACTGGCAGTCCGGCGGCCATGAATGGCATCTGCGCTCCAGCCGCTATATGAACGGCGGCGGAGCGGGCGCCGCCACCGCCGCCGCCTGGTCGCCGTTCGCCGTCGGCGGGCTCGGCACCTCCGCCGTGGACCTCAAGACCTCCCTCGCCGCCTCCGAGGTCCGCCGCCTGCGCCGCTACGCCCACATGCCCCACCAGAAGGTCGGACCGTCCCGGATCCCCGACATCCCCATGCCGTTCACCACGACCCTCAGCCCCCATCTGGACGCCGCCCGCCGCAACTGCCTCGCCTGGGCGCACCGGATGGGCCTGCTGGAGCCGCAGCCCGGCGTACCGCTCTCCGGCATCTGGGACGAACGCGCGCTCGCCGGATACGACTTGCCCCTCTGCGCGGCGGGTATCGGCCCGGACGCCACCCCCGAGGAACTCGACCTCAGCTCGCAGTGGCTGACCTGGGGCACGTACGCGGACGACTACTACCCCGCGGTGTTCGGCCGGACCCGCGACCTGGCAGGCGCCAAGGCGGCCAATGCGCGGCTGTCGGCGCTGATGCCGCTCGACCCGTCCACCCCCGCGCCCGAACCCGTCGGCGCCATGGAGCGCGCCCTGGCCGACCTGTGGTCCCGTACGGCGGGTCCGATGACCCCGGACGGCCGCCGCTCCTTCCGCGCGGCCGTCGACACGATGACGGCCAGCTGGCTCTGGGAGCTTGACAACCAGCTGCAGAACCGTATCCCCGACCCCGTCGACTACATCGAAATGCGCCGGGCGACCTTCGGCTCCGACCTCACGATGTCCCTCTGCCGCCTGGGCCACGGCCGACAGGTCCCGCCCGAGGTCTTCCGCACCGGGACCATGCGCTCCCTGGAGAACGCCGCCGCCGACTACGCGACGTTGCTCAACGATGTCTTCTCGTACCAGAAGGAGATCGAGTACGAGGGCGAGGTGCACAACGGCATCCTCGTCGTGCAGAACTTCTTCGACTGCGACTACCCGACCGCGCTCGCCGTCATCAACGACCTGATGACCTCCCGCATCCGCGAGTTCCAGCACGTGGCCGCCCGTGAACTCCCCGTCCTCTGCGACGACTTCGCGCTGTCGCCCGAGGGGCGCGCCGACCTGGACGGCTACGTCCGGGAACTGGAGAACTGGATGGCCGGCATCCTCACCTGGCACCGCGACTGCCTGCGCTACCGGGAGTCCGAACTGCGCCATCCGCAGGGCTCACCGGCCCGGCTGGAGGCGCCCACGGGGCTGGGCACGTCGGCGGCGCGGGTCCTTCACGCGCTCGCCGTTCCGGTGGGTTAGGCCGTGACCGGCCGGCTTTCCCGACCTCGGGGAGCCGGCCGCCGATCGGGGGATGAACCGCCCCCGGCCGACGCCGACGCATGCGCCGCGGTACGTACCCGGCCGTCCACCGCTTCGCGTGTGCGGCCACCGTCGCCCCGTCCCGTCAGCCGTGGGATTGCGTGGCCCGGCCACCGGCGGGACGCTGGAGGCAGCAGCCCTGCGGGGTTCGGTCCTGCCGTTCGGGATGCCGGAGCGGCGGGGTGGGTGCGCGCGGCCGGAGCGGCCGGAAAGCCTGGGTGGGTTGCGGTCGAACGGCAGCTCCCTGAGGAGAAGTGCGCCATGGACGGCACCACTTTGGACGCGATGCGGACCGCGCTGCGCGGCCCGGTCATCGGCCCCCGCGACCAGGCCTATCCCGAGGCCTGCACGATCTACAACGCGATGATCCATCGCAGTCCGGCCGCCGTGGTGCGCTGCTCGGACGCGGCGGACGTCATGGCGGCCGTCGGCTTCATCCGGGACCACGGCCTGGAACCGGCCGTACGCGGAGGCGGACACAGCGGCGCCGGGCTGTGCGTCCAGGACGACGCCGTCACGATCGATCTGACGCCGATGCGCTGGGTGCGCGTCGATCCGAAGGCGCGGACGGCGCGGGTCGGCGGCGGCACCCTGCTGGGCGATGTCGATCACGCCGCGCACGCCTTCGGGCTGGGCATTCCGTCGGGCATCGTGTCGACGACGGGCGTCGGGGGCCTCACCCTCGGCGGCGGGCACGGTCACCTCACCCGCAAATACGGCCTGACGGTGGACAGCCTGGTCGGCGCGGACGTCGTCCTGGCCGACGGCAGCTTCGTGACGGCGAGCGCGACCGAGCATCCGGACCTGTTCTGGGCGCTGCGCGGGGGCGGCGGGAACTTCGGGGTGGTGACGTCCTTCGACTTCCGGCTGCGGCCGGTGCACACGGTGGGCGTGGGCGTGTCCCTGTGGCCCGTCGACCAGGCACGCCAGGTGCTGGAGTGGTACCGGGAATTCCTTCCCGCGGCGCCCGAGGACCTGACCGGATTCTTCGCGCAGCTGGTGGTGCCGCCCGCGCCGCCCTTCCCGGAGGACATCCACGGGCAGAAGATGTGCGGGGTGGTGTGGTGCTGGACGGGCGATCCGGCGGCGGTGGAGACGGCGCTCGCGCCGCCCGACGGGCCCGGCGCGCCGACCTTCCACTTCGCGGCGCCGATGCCGTACCCGGCGCTGCAGACCATGTTCGACGAGCTGATGCCGACGGGGCTGCAGTGGTACTGGCGCGGCGCATTCTTCGACCGGATCACGGACGAGGCCATCGGCGTGCACCTGAAGTACGGGGAGAACATCCCCACCGATCTGTCGACGATGCACCTCTACCCGGTCGACGGCGCGGCGGCGCGGGTCGGCAAGGACGACACCGCCTGGGCCTACCGGGACGCACTGTGGTCCGGCGTCATCGCGGGCATCGACCCCGACCCGGACAACGCGGAGACCATCAGGCAGTGGTCGGTCGACTATTGGGAGGAGTTGCATCCGCATTCGATGGGCGGGGCGTATGTGAACTTCATGGGGACGGGGGAGGGACAGGACCGGGTCAGGGCCACCTACCGGGACCACTACGGCCGGCTGGCGGCGGTGAAGCGGACGTACGACCCGGACAACTTCTTCCACGCCAACCAGAATGTGATGCCGGCGGAGGGTTAGGGCCTGCCTAGGGCCCGTCCGGGCGGACGGAGTCGAGCAGGGCGGCGCACCGGCCCAACAGGCCGACGAGTGAGGCCCGTTCCTCGTCCGTGAACTCGGCGGCCAGCGCCCGCTCCACGCGCACAGCCCGCGCGTCGGCGTTCTCCATGACCGCGTGGCCCTCGTCCGTGAGCCGGATCTCAAGGATGTTCTTGTGCCATTCGTGCGGGGTGCGCTCGATGAGGCCGCGCTCCTGGAGGTTCTTGAGCACCGTGTTCATGGTCGGCGGCGTCACACCGCATGCCCGTGCCAGCGCGGCGGCCGAGATGCCCGGCCGCTCGGAGCTGTGGAGCAGGGCCGCGTACTGCGGAACCGTCAGACCGGCCGGCTTCAGCGCCGCGTTCTTGGCACCGCTCAGGGCCTGCTCGGCGCGCTTGATGGAGGAGCCGAGGCGCTCGGACACGGGCATGGAGGTCACCTCCGCATCGTAACGGCCGTACGAGCCGTACAGCAGGAAAGACCTCACCCGGTGATGAGAACACAAGCGGGAATTAGAGCCTTGACGAATGTTAGAGGTCGAATATAACTTCGTGCTCATTCGATGACCCGCGGGTGACACCCACCCCGGGCATCCGAGAACGGGGAGGCACACCCATGTCCCGAGCGATCCCGCGCCGCGCGCTGGCGGCGGCCACCCTGGCCCTGACCGTCCTCACCGTCCCGCTCGCCGCCGCGGCGCAGGCGCGGCCGACGACCAACGCGCCGGCCGCGCACTCGGGCGCCCGGTGCGACGCCCGCGCCCGGATCTCCACCGCGTACGACCTGCCGGGCGACCGCGTCTACCCCGAGGGCATCGCCGCCGACCCGCGCACCGGCGACATCTATGTCGGCTCCTACACGACCGGAGCCGTCTACAAGGCCACGCCCGGACACCGCGCGGCCCGGGTCTTCCTGCCGTCCGGCACCGACGGGCGGACCACCGCGAACGGCCTGAAGGTCGACCGTGCCGGGCGGCTGTGGGTCATCGACTCGACGGCCGGGGCCGCCGTCTACGACCTGCGCACCCGCCGGCTCATCGCCCGCTTCGACGTCCCCGCCGGCGCCGAGCCGTTCGTCAACGATCTGGCGATCGCCCCGGACGGCAGCGCCTATCTGACCGACAGCAACCGGGGCGTCGTCTACCGCGTCACGCCCCGGCAGCTGGTCCGGGCCGCCACGCACGGCGGGCGCGCCGCGCTGACCACGGCGTACGACCTGACCGGAGTGCTGCCGAACGGTCCCGCCGGCACGCTCAACGGCATCGTGGCCGACCCCTCCGGCCGCTACCTGCTGACGGTCGACATGACCGGGGGCGCCCTGTACCGCGTCGACCTGGCGTCGGGCGCGGTGCGCCGAGTCGCCCTGCACGGCGGGGATGCGCTGCACGGCGACGGTCTGGAGATGCGCGGCACCACGCTCTGGGTCGTGCACAACGTGACCAACGGCATCAGCCGTTGGCGCATCGGCGACGACGGCGCCGCCGCCCGCCTGGAGCGCCGCATGTCCGACCCGGCGCTCCAGATCCCGACCACCCTCGTCCGCAGCGGGGGCCGGACGCTCGTCGTCCGCTCCCAGTTCGACAAGGGCGGCCCGATGGGGCAGGGGACGCCGCAGACGCCCTTCACCGTGGCGGAAGTGGACGGCATCTGAAGGAGTCCGACGGCGAGGATCCGTCAGAAGCGC
>NZ_JBITYA010000011.1:0-228044 GCF_044544985.1 Streptomyces sp. NPDC053427
AGCCCGCTACGAGGACGACCCTCCGCCTTGCGATCGCACGCACCAGACGCCGCCAGCCCCGCCCTCCGGGCGGACGACAGGACTTTGCGGACACCACCTAGGCGAGCCGTCCCGGCAGGTCGGTGACGGGGTCCGGGGCGGGCGGATGAAGCCCGCCCCGGACCCCGTCGGCGGCTACCGGGCCGGTGTCAGGACGAGACCTCCAGCACGATCTTGCCGCGGGACCGCCCCGACATGCTGCGCCGGAACGCCTCGGCCGCCTGGGCCAGCGGGAAGGTCGCCTCGACCGGCACCACGAGCTTCCCGGCGTCCGCCAGATCGGCGAGCGCCGTCAGATCGGCGGTGTCCGGGCGCACCCACACCAAGTGGCCGCCCTTCGCCTGGACCTCGCCATCGGCGATGGACACCAGCCGGCTGCGGTCCTTGAGCAGTCGCTGCGAGACGTCCAGGACGCCGTCGCCGACGAAGTCCAGGGCCACATCCACCCCTTCGGGCGCCAGCGCCCGCACCCGGTCCTCCAGCCCGTCGCCGTACGTCACCGGCTCGGCGCCCAGGGACCGCAGGAAGTCGTGGTTGCGCTCGCTGGCCGTGCCGATGACGCGGGCGCCCTCGGCCACCGCGATCTGCACGGCCAACGAGCCGACGCCACCCGCCGCGGCATGCACCAGGACCGTCTCGCCCGGCTTCGTGCCGACCCGCTTGAGCGACTGATAGGCCGTCAGCCCGGCGAGCGGGAGCCCCGCGGCCTCCTGCCAGCTGAGCGCGGCGGGCTTGCGCGCCAGGGTCCGTACCGGCGCGGCGACCAGCTCGGCGTAGGTGCCGTGCTGCACCACGTCCTTGCGGACATAGCCGATGACCTCGTCGCCGACCTTGTACTCGGTGGCATCGGCGCCGACCGCCTCGACCACGCCCGATACATCCCACCCCGGGATCAGCGGGTAGTGGGCGTACATGATCGCATCGAGATGGCCCTCGACGATCTTCCAGTCGACGGGATTGACGCCGGCCGCTCGGACCCGGATCAGGACGGAATCGGGGCCGACCTTCGGGTCCGGCTGGTCGGTGTATTCGAGGACCGAGGGACCGCCGGAGCTGTTCACGCTGATTGCCTTCATGGTCCGTCACAACCCGTGATGCACCGCGATCATTCCAGGGTCGCGCGAACTCTCTCCCAATGGCGTACACCGGCGCGCCGCGGGCGGGCGCGGTGGGGGCGCGGCCGGAGCGGGAATCGGCGGGAGCGGTCCGGCCGCGCCCGCCGTCAGCCGGCCGGGGCGCCCAGGGCACGCAGCAGGAACGGCAGGAGTTCGCGGGTCATCGCCGCGCCGGAGGAGGGGGTGGCGGGGCCGTCCGGGGCGGTGCGGTGTGCCGCGTCCGGGGTCAGGAACAGTCGGCTGACCATCGAGCCGACGACCAGGTCGGCCAGGACGTGCGCGTCGTCGAGCGGTGCGATGTCGCCACGGTCGACGGCCCGGCTGACCACGGTCGCCGCCCGGTCGCGGACCGGCTGGATGATGGCGGTGTCCAGGACCCGGGCCAGCGCTTCGTTGTGCGCGGCCTCGCCGATCAGGACGTGCAGCAGCCGGCCGCCGGGACCCTCCAGCGTTTCGGCCTTGTCGCGCAGCAGCGCGGCCAGGTCCCCCGCGAGGCTGCCGGTGTCCGGCTGCGGACCGAGGTCGCTCGCCCAGCGGACGGCGGTGCCCACGACCAGGTCTTCCTTGGAGCGCCAGCGGCGGTAGAGCGTCGCGGTCGACACCCCGGCCCGCTTGGCGACGGCGGCCGTGGTCAGCCCGCCGTAGCCGCTCTCCTGGAGGACCTGGACGGTCGCCTCCAGCAGCGCACGGTCGCGGCCCTCGTCACGGGGCCGCCCGCGGGCGGGCTGCCGGGCGGCGGGTGCGCTCTGACTGCTCTCGGTGCGTTCGGCCACACCGGGAGTCTACCGGCCCACTCAATACGAAACGAAATGTTTTCGTTTCGTGTACGGTCGAGGGCATGGCATCGCACACCCTCCCCACCACCGACCTGGAAGCCGCCGCCGTCGTCGGCCGGCTCCGTACCACCTTCGCCACCCGCCGCACCGCCTCACCGGCCTGGCGGCGCGGCCAGCTGCAAGCGCTGCGGACACTGCTCACCGAGCAGAGCGACGCTCTCGTCGCCGCACTCCGCGCCGACCTCGGCAAGGGCCCCGAGGAGGCCTACCGCACCGAGATCGGCTTCACCCTCAACGAGATCGACCACACCCTCGCCCACCTCGACGAGTGGCTGGCGCCCCGCCCCGCGCAGCTCCCCGGCCATCTGCTGCCGGCGACCGCCCAGGTCGTACGGGAGCCGCTCGGCGTCGTCCTGGTGATCGCCCCCTGGAACTACCCGCTGCAACTGGCGCTCGCGCCGCTGGTCGGCTCCCTGGCCGCGGGCAACTGCGCCGTGGTCAAGCCCAGCGAGCTGACCCCGCGGACCTCCGCCGCGCTCGCCCGGCTGCTGCCGCGCTATCTGGACGACGAGGCGGTGGCCGTCGTCGAGGGCGCCGTGCCCGAGACCACGGCCCTGCTGGAGCAGCGCTTCGACCACATCTTCTACACCGGCAACGGCACCGTCGGCCGCATCGTGATGGCGGCCGCCGCCCGCCACCTGACCCCGGTGACGCTGGAGCTCGGCGGCAAGAGCCCGGTCGTCCTGGACCCGGGTACGGATCTGGCCGCGGCGGCCCGGCGGATCGTCACCGGCAAGTTCCTCAACGCCGGCCAGACCTGCGTCGCGCCCGATTACGTCCTGGCCGTCGGCGAGACCGCGCGGGCCGTCGAGCCGCACCTCGCCGAGGCGGTACGCGAGGCCTACGGGTCCGATCCGGCGACCGCCGAGGAGTACGGACGGATCGTCAACGAACGGCACTTCGACCGCCTCACCGCCCTCCTGGACAGCGGCCGCACGGTCATCGGCGGGGAACACGACCGGGCGGCGCGCTATCTGGCGCCCACGGTGCTCGCCGATGTCCCGCCCGACGCCCCGGTGATGCAGGAGGAGATCTTCGGCCCCGTCCTGCCGATCGTCTCCGTGCCCGACCTGGACGCGGCCATCGCCTTCATCAACGACCGCGACAAGCCGCTGGCCCTCTACGCGTTCACCGACTCCGCGAGCACCAAGCAGCGCCTGCTGACCGAGACCTCCTCCGGCGCCCTGACGTTCGGCCTGCCGGTCGCCCATCTCACCGCCCCCGACCTGCCGTTCGGCGGCGTCGGCGAGAGCGGCACGGGGCGCTACCACGGGGAGTACTCCCTCGACACCTTCAGTCACAGCAAGGCGGTGCTGGACAAGCCGCTGGGGTGACGAGCGGGCCGGACGGAGCCCGCCCGGCCCCTCTCACACCGGCCGCATCCGGAACTCGTACCGCTCCGGCAGCGGGTGCTCGGCGCGGGCCCTGGCCCGGACCTCGTCCGTGACCGGGCCGGACCCCGCGACGAGGCGTTCGGCGATGGCGTACCAGGTGTCGCTGAGGGTCTCGTCGCCCTCCCGCAGGTCGGCGATCTCGAATCCGGCCTCGAAGACCGCGCGGGCGGCGGCCGGTTCGCCCTCGGCCAGCAGAACCTGCGCGGTCAGCAGCCGGAACCGGCCGGCGGCCAGGTCCTCCTGACGCAGGTGCGCCATCAGGTCGCAGGCCTCGTCGGCGCGCCCGACGGCGAGCAGCGCCGGGACCGCCTCCCGGGCGAGCGCGGGCAGCACCGACCGCCAGATACGCGTGGCGGTGCCCTCGGACGCCAGCGACTCGGCGAACCGGGCCGCGCAGCCGAACGCCTCCGCGTACCGTTCGGCGGCGCGTTCCGCATCGCCCGCCTCGGCCTCGGCGACGGCCAGGCAGTACAGCGGCAGCGCGTCCAGCGACAGCCGGCCGCCGCCGGCCGCCAGCGCCCGCTCCCAGCTGCGGACGGCCTGGGCGCGGTCGCCGGCGTGCCACTGGGCGAGGCCGAGGTGATAGTCGGTGGCCGGGCCCGGCAGCGCCGACTCCAGCAGATCGCGCCAGGCCGGGGCGACCAGCGCCGGGCCGGGGACGGGGCCCTCGGGCGGCAGATCGCCGGTCTTGAGCAGCGTCAGCCAGGGCCGCTGCTCCGGGCCGAGGGTCCCCTCGTCGAACGGTGTACCGGGCAGGTCGAGCCCCGCGCGGGCCACTTCGAGCGCGCCCCAGCCGGAGCCGGTGGCCAGCGCCCCCTTGGGTTCCTGGTCCGCGTACGGCCGCCAGGCGGCGTACGCGGCCTCCACATCGGCCCGCGGCAGCGCCGCCTCCAGCCGCGCCGCGACCTCGCCACGCGCCGCGCCCCAGTCGCCTCCGTGGACCGCATCGGGGTCGGCGGCCAGCGGCCCGTACGCCTCCAGCCACGCGAACTCGCCGCCCGCGTCCAGCGGGACATGCTCCAGCTGCGTACGGGCCAGACCGGCCTGGATCTCGGCGTAACCACCGGTGCCCGGCTCGGTGAGCCACTCCTGCCAGCGCCGCCCGGCCCGCCCCGCGCCCCACAGGAAGAGCTTGCGGCCGCGCAGCGTATCGGTGGAGGTCTGCACCAGGCCGCGGCCCGCGCCGTCCAGGGAGGCGATCCAGCGGCGTTCCCCGTCGGGGACCTCGTAGAAATAGTCTGCGGGGAACTCGCTGCGGAGCGGGTAGGTCCGGTCGGCGCCGTCGGTGTCCGGGACCGGAACGCGCCGCAGGGTCCGTTCGTAGCCGAAGTGCCAGGCCTCGTCGGCGGGGGCCAGCACCCGGGTGCGCTCGTCCTCCGGGACGGCGATGTTGGACCACCAGTAGACCGGCACGGTGTGGTGGTGCGGATTGCGGATCCGGGCGCCGACGTAGAGGAAGTCGGAGCCCTCGGGGAGCCAGAGGTCCACCTGGAACGGCAGATCGCGCAGCCGCTCCCATTCCCACAGCCGGAGCATCTCACCGCCGTCCGGCGCCGGGACGCGGGCGGCGTGCAGCGGGGCGCAGGAGAGAGTGGTGTGCCCCGTGGCGCCGATGTTCCATTCGATCCCGCCCGAGAACCAGGCGCCGTTGAGGGCGAAGTTGGCGGGCTGGAACACGGGGTTGCGGTAGAGGAGTTCGCGATCGGTCGGCTTGTGGTACAGGGAGTACACCCGGCCGCCGAGGCCGGGCAGGACCGTGGCGCGCAGCCGGTCGTTCTCGAGGACCAGCGCGTCCAGGTCCGTGCCGCGGCGGTCGCGGCCGTAGTCGTCGCGCTGCCGGGTGGGCAGGATCGAGCGCAGCGGCTGATAGCCGAGCTGACGTGCCATGGCGGCGGGCAGGCCGGCGTCCCCGGGGGTCTCGATACGGTGCGGGTCGCGGCCGGCGCGCAAAGCCGGGAGCGGGTTGTCCGGGCCGATGGGGGCGGCGGGAAGGGTCAGGGTGGTGCGTCGCACACTCGTGGCCACGGCTGCCTCGCAGGGTTGGACCGGGCCACCTCGGCTCCGGCGGCCTCCTGTTGACCATGGAACCGCGTCGGCGCCCTTCTGAACAGGGCTTCTTGCGGCAGGCGGGGTCAGGGTTGCGCAAAGACACCCTCGAGGAGATCGGTGAGCAGCGCCGCCCCGGTACCTTCGGGGTCGCGGTCCGGGTCATAGATGGTGACGTTGAACCCGACGCAGCGGGGCGAGGCGGCCAACGGGGCCAGCAGGGCGCGGAGTTCGTCGACGAGCAGGCCGCCGGGGTCGGGGCTGTCGACGGCCGGCATGACGGACGGGTCGAGGACGTCGGCGTCGAGATGGATCCAGAACCCGTCCAGCGGCAGCTGCTGGAAGTGGGCGAGGACCTCGCGGGCCACCGTGTCCGGGCCGCGCCGCCGGATCTCGCCGACCGCGGTGTGGCGGATGCCGAGGCCGGTCAGCTCCTCCTGGTCCTCGTCCACGTCCCGGATACCCAGGAGGCACACGTCCTCGTCCCGGACGTACGGCCGCAGCCCCTCGATGTCCGTGAGGTCCGACTGGCCCCGCCCGGTGATCTGCGCGACGCCCTCCCCGGCCGCGGCGCCGACCGGGCCGGACACCGCCACATTGCCCGGGTGCCGGAAGTCGCCGTGCCCGTCGAGGTAGGCGACGCCGTAGCGCCCCAGCCGCCGCAGCGCGAGCACGACGCCGAGCAGAATGCTGCAGTCCCCGCCGAGTACCACCGGGAAGGCGCCGCTGCGGACCTGCTCCTCGACGCGCGTGGCGAGCTTGCGGGTGTACGCGGCGAGCGCGGCGGCGTTGAAGTCGCCGTCGCCCTCTTGCCATTCCCCCAGGTCGTAGCGCGGCGGGACCACCACGCCGCCCTCCAGTGCGCCGAGCCTGCGCAGCAGCCCCTGCTCGCGCAGCGCGCCGGCGAGCTTGTAGCAGCCGGGGACGGTGCCGGGCGCGGGCGGCCGCAGACCGAGGTTGGACGGGGCATCGATCAGTATCGTGCGACGCATACGGCGATCTTCGCACGGACGTACGGAAATAATGCCGGGCGTCGGCAGATCCGTCGAAATACCCTGACGCTCCGGTGCATCGACGCGCCGGTATGCAGCGGAAGTCGACACCGCACCGATGGAGACCCCCACCCATGGAGACGACGGCACCGATGACCACGACCCGGCACACCTACCGCGTGATCGTCCGCGGCACATGGGACGGCCTGACCGCCGAGTCCCGGGCGAAGCTGCTCGCCGAGGCCGACGACCACGGGCTGGCGCAGCTGCGGTTCACCGCCGAGGGCTCGCTGGCGTACGACACCCCGCTGCGCTCCTTCACCTACCGCTACGTCATCGTCTCGGACGCGGCGGACGGCGTGGAGATGGCCGCGGCGCTGGCCGAGGACAAGGCGGAGACCGCGCTCAAGGAGGCGGGCCTGGGCTACCGGGAACTGCGGTCCACGGCCACCGACATGGACACGATGAAGATCAACCGCAAGAAGCGGTAGCGCTCTTCGCCTCGGGGCCCGGCGGCTCGTTGAAGCGCAGGCGGTTGCCGAACGGGTCGGTGAGGGTCAGCGAGGTGCCGATCTCGTCCTGTTCGAGGCCGGGACGCAGATATGGGTAGTCCTTGGCGGCCAGCTCGGCGTGCAGCTCGCGCACCCCGGTCAGCTCCGTATAGATGGTGGAGCCGGGGCTCGCATCGCCGTGGTGCTCCGACAGATGCAGGACGAGGGCGCCGCGCGAGACCTGGGTGTACAGCGGCATGCCGGGTTCGAAGCGGTGCTCCCAGTCGACGGTGCAGCCGAGGTAGTCGACATAGAACTCGTGGGCCTTGGCGACGTCGAAGATCCGGAAGACCGGGACCGTACGGCCGAAGGCGGGCGTCGTGGCCGCCCCGCTGGTGATCGCCCAGCGTTCGTGGTCGCGCCAGGCGCCGTCGATGAACAGGAAGTCCGGGGAGTAGCCCTCCAGCAGGAAGCCGGCGCGGCGGACCAGGGCGAGGGAGGCCGTGTTGGCCGGCTGGATGTTGACCTCCAGCCGGTGCAGGCCCAACTCCGTGAAGGCGTGGTCCAGTACGAGCCGCAGGCCCTCGCTCATCAGGCCGCGCCCGGCGGCGTGCGCAAAGGCGCCGTAGCCGATGGCGCCGCAGCGGAAGGCGCCGTGCACGATGTTGTTGATCGTCACAAAGCCCGCGATCCGGCCGCTGTCGTGCTCACAGACCAGGAAGCCCTCGCGCACCGGTTCCTGCAGGCGTTGCAGATAGCCGTCGTAGTCGGCGTCGGTGGTGGGCGGGAACAGCCAGGGGTGGTGCAGCCGGGTGCTCTCCCGCGCCAGTGCGGTGAACTCGTCCCGGTCGGCGGCGGTGAAGGGGCGGATGCCGACCCGGGGACCGTGGGCGAGGTGGTGGTCGTGAGCGTTGGACGTCATCGGGAGATCGTACGGAGGGGCGGCGGAGCGGGGCCAGCCACCCTGCTCCCCGCTCCGCCCCGCCTCCTCAGCGCCACACCGGCGCGTCCTGCCCGCACCGCCCCGGCGGCGTCGCCCAGGTCAGCGGGCCGCCGTCGAACCGGACCGGCGGCAGGGCGTACCGCAGCCGCCCCACCGGGCTGTCGGTGTCACGGAGGTAGCGCTCGACGTCGTGGTCCGGCGCGGCCGGTCCGGTCGGCGCGCCCGCCCTCCGGCCGTCGTCCCGGCCCGCTCCCCCCAGGCCGTGCACCAGCCACCGCGCGGTACGGGCGAGCGCCAGCGTCGCCACGCCCGAACCCCCCGTCCGGGACCGCTCGGTCAGTTTCCGGAGCACCGCCGCCGCCAGCAGATACCCCGTCCCGTGGTCCAGCGCCTGCGCGGGCAGCGCGCCCGGGATGCCGCCGCGCCCCGCTCCGCCGCCGCTCGCGGTCGAGCCCTCGGACGCCGGGCCCGCGTCGGCTTCGATCGCGGCGATCCCGGTGGCCACCTGGACCAGGCTGTCGAACCCCCGGCGGTCGCCCCAGGGCCCGTCGCCGCCCCAGGCCGAGACGCGGGCGACGACCAGCCCCGGGCGGCGTTCGGCCAGGGCCTCGGGGGCGAGGCCAAAGCGGTCCAGGGCGCCCGGACGGTAGCCGGTCACCACGACGTCCGCGCCGGTCAACAGCGCTTCGAAGGTCGCGCGTCCGGAGCGGGAGGCCAGGTCCAGGAAGGTGGAGCGCTTGCCGAAGCCGGTGTCGCTGTGGGCGTCCTGACTTTCCGGCAACTGAGGGGCGTCGATGCGCAGGACGTCCGCGCCGAGCAGCGCGAGCGTACGGGTGGCGACCGGCCCGGCGAGCACCCGCGTCAGGTCCAGCACCCGCAGCCCGGCCGCGGGCAGCGCGGGACCCTCGGCGAGCGGCGGCAGCGGGCGGGGCGGGGTGCCCGCGTCGAGGGTGTCCAGGGTCAGCAAGGGGTGGGCGGCAACCGCGACGCCCTGGGGATGGGCGGCCCACTCCTCGGGGGTGCGGGCGGCGATGGCCAGCCCGCCCGCCGAATAGACCGTCTCCTGGACCTCCTCGGCCCGGCGCCCGGCGAGCTCGGCCCGGACCTCGGCCGGCCCGGCGCTTTCCGGGAGGCCGAGCGCGCGCAGCAACCGGGCGCGGTGGTGCGGGTAGTTGGCGTGGGTGCGCACCCAGCCGTCGGCGGTGCGCCAGAAGCGGGAGAGCGGGGCGAACGTCGAGGGCGCCCGGCCGTCGATCCGCACCAGGCGGTCGCTGAGGAAGGCGGCGGCCACCGCTCCGTCGTCGACCCGTACGGCGGGCACCGGGCCGCCGTTCCGCTCCGCCGCCAGCTCCGCCGCCGCGAGTGCGCAGACCGCGACCGTGGTCCGGGCCAGCGCCATGACGGGGAGCCGGGCCGGCAGCAGACCGGGCGGCCCGCCGTAGGTGAGGCGCTCCGTGAGGGCCGGGTCGCCGCCGAGCACCGTCCAGGCCAGGTCCGTATCGCCGTGCAGTCGTTGCCTCATATCGGCAGTGTGGCACTGAGTGCCATCAATCTGCCATCAACCTGCCAACAGGGGCCGCCGCTACGCCCCGGCCCCGGCCCGCTCCCGCTGCCCCGCGCTCGGTGCCGCCAGCGCCAGCCGGCGGTGTGTGCGGCGCAGCATCAGGCGCGCCATGAAGGGGTGGACGTGCCGTACGAGGGCGAAGTAGAGCCGGCCGGAGAGGTGGTGGGTGCGGACGACCGTACCGAGGGTGACCTGGCCGTTCGCGAGGAGGAGCGAGGCGCGGAAGTCCAGGTGCCGGGCATCCTTGCCGAGCAGGATCTCGCCGCCCGCCCGCCCCACGACCGGGAAGGACGCCCCGCGCAGCACGCCCTCCCAGGCCGCCGGGTCCGCGGGCATTCCGGGTGGCAGTGTCATCTGCCAGGCGTCCTGGAAGTCCGTGCGGGGGAAGGCACTGCGGGCCAGCCGCGCCTCGGCGGGGAGGGCGACGGCCTTCGGCCGCTCCCACTGCAGGCGGTGGAAAAGCCGCACCCGGGGCGACCGGCGGACCGGGGTACGGACGCCTCCGGTGGCCGCCAGCTCGATGTTGTCGAGGAGCTCCTCGACGACGGTGCCGTGGACGGCCTTTATCGCGGCGTACCACAACAGCCTTTGCCCGACCCGGTGTCGGCCTTCCAGGACGTGCTCGACGCGGCAGCTGTCCGGGCCCAGGGGGTGCACGCTGACCTCGTGGAAGCCGGACGGGCCGGGGGTGAAGTCGAAGCGGATGCGGCGGCCGGGCTCGTAGGCGGTGACGCGGTAGCGGACGAAGCCGTGCCCGCCGTCGGCGCCGACGGCCAGCGGCCGGTCGAAGCGCATCGGCGGCCAGGCGGGGACCGGGAAGAGCGGATCGCGGTCGCCGCCGACCCGGTCGATCAGGGCACCGACGACGTCGGCCGGGGCGGCGACGGTACGGGCATGCACATCGCGGACGGTTCGCAGCAGGCGGATCGGACGCATCCAGCACCTCCATACGGTGGCGTATGTTTGACCGTACGGTAGCGTATGGTCATGGCGCAACAGCGAGCGGGACGGCCCCGCACCACCGGCTCCCGGCAGCGACTGACCGCACGGGACTGGGCCGATGCCGCACTGGCGGCGATGGACGAGGGCGGGCTCGCGGCGGTGGCCGTCGAGCCGCTGGCGACCCGGCTCGGCACCACGAAGGGCAGCTTCTACTGGCACTTCACGAACCGCGACGCCCTGATCGAGGCCGCGCTGCAGCGCTGGGAAGAGGTCGCCACGGAGGCCGTGATCACCGAGATGGAGACGGAGTCCGACCCCGAACGGCGGCTGCGCGGACTGCTCCTGCGGGCCACCGAAGCGTCCGCCGCGTCCCCCCTGGAGATGTCGCTGCTGGCCACCGCCACGGACCCCCGGGTGGCGGCCGCGCTCACCCGCGTCACCGAACGGCGGATCGGCTATGTCGCCGCGCTCTTCGCCGAGTTGGGCTTCACGGAGACCGAGGCACGGCGCCGCGGCCTGCTCGCGTACAGCGCCTATCTCGGGCACACCCAGCTGGGCCATGCGGTTCCGCAGACGCTGCCCACCGGCGCCGCACGCACCCGCTATCTGGACGCGGTGCTCGACACCCTGCTGCGCAAGGGGTGACCGGGGCCGGCCGGCTCGCGGACGGCCCGCATCCGGCGCTGCCGAACCGCACCAAGTTGGCCGGACTGCGCGTAGACATACACCGTAGAGAGGCTTGAAGTGGGAATCGGCGGGCCGACCGCCCTCTGCACCACACCAGCACCTCACGCCCCTCGTACGGGAGGCAGTTCGATGACCGAGGCAACGACCGGGTCCCCCTCGTCCGAGGCGATCCCCTTCCCTCAGGACCGCCGCTGTCCCTACCACCCGGCCGCCGGCTATCAGCCACTGCGCGAACAACGGCCGCTGTCGCGCGTCGCCTTCTACGACGGCCGCCAGGTATGGGCGGTAACCGGCCACGCCGAGGCGCGGGCGCTGCTGACCGACCCCCGGCTGTCGTCCGACCGGAGCAACCCGGCGTTCCCGATCCCGGTCGCGCGCCTCGAGGGACTCCGCCGGACCAAGGCCCCGCTGCTCGGCGTGGACGACCCGGAGCACAACACGCAGCGCCGGATGCTGATCCCCAGCTTCAGCGTCAAGAGGATCGCCGCGATGCGGCCGGAGATCCAGCGGATCGTCGACGGCCTCCTGGACCGGATGCTGGCGCAGGGCCCGCCCGCCGAGCTGGTCTCGGCGTTCGCTCTGCCGGTCCCCTCGATGGTGATCTGCTCGCTGCTCGGCGTCCCGTACGCCGACCACGAGTTCTTCGAGGAGGAGTCCCGCCGGATCCTGCGCGGCCGTACGGGCCAGGAGGCGGAGGAGGCGCGCGAGAGCCTCGAGGAGTACTTCACCGCGCTGATCGCCCGCAAGCAGAAGGAATCGGGCGACGGACTGCTGGACGAGCTGATCGCGGACCGGCTGCGCACCGGGCACCTCACCCACGAGGAAATGGTCCGGATGGCCATGATCCTGCTGGTCGCGGGCCATGAGACCACCGCCAACATGATCTCGCTGGGCACCTTCGCGCTGCTCGAACACCCCGAACGGCTCGCCCAGCTGCGCGCACAGGACACTCTGATGCTGCCCGCGGTCGAGGAGCTGTTGCGCTTCCTGTCCATCGTCGACTTCCTGCTGCGGGTGGCGACGGAGGACATCGAGACCGCCGCCGGGACCATTCGCGCAGGTGACGGGGTGGTGTTCCCGACGTCGCTGATCAACCGCGACGACACGGCGTACCCGGCGCCGGACGACCTGGACTGGAGCCGCAGCGCGCGCCACCACGTGGCCTTCGGGTTCGGCATTCACCAGTGCCTGGGCCAGAACCTCGCCCGCGCGGAGATGGAGATCGCGCTGCGGTCCCTGTTCTCCAGGATCCCGGATCTGCGACTCGCCGCGCCCGCCACCGAGATTCCGTTCAAGCCGGGTGACACCCTGCAAGGCATGATCGAGCTGCCGGTGACCTGGTAGACGGCGCCGGTGGCAGCGGACGAAGGAAAGGGGTCCGGGATGCGGATCGCCATTGACCAGGACTTGTGTATCGGCGCCGGCCAGTGCGCCCTGACCGCACCGGGGGTGTTCACCCAGGACGACGACGGCTTCGGGCAGGTGCTGCCCGGCCGCGAGGACGGCGCGGGCGACCCGCTCGCACGCGAGGCCGCCCGCGCCTGCCCGGTGCAGGCCATCACCCTGACGGACGCCTGAGCGCGTCCCTTCCGGCTCTTCTCCCTACGGCAGCCACCCCATCCGCTACCGCACCGGCCGGCCTTCCCCCAAGCTCCCTCGGGTGACGGGAAGGTCGAGGACGCCGGTGTCCTCGGGGGCGCTGGTGACCGTCACCGGCTTCACGCCGCGATTGCCCGCATAGGCGGTGTCGCTCGCAGCGATCACGAAGCGCAGGCGGTGCCCCGGCTCGTAACGGTGCACGATGCCCGGGAGTTCCACGGTGAACTTCCGGGTCACATCGGGAACCCGGGCCGGGGCCACCAACCGGTGCACCAGCGTCTTCGTTCCGTCCGGCGCGACATCGTAGAGCTTCGCGAAGAGCACCAGCTTGTCGGCCGCATCGGCGGAGTTCTGCACCCGCTCGGTCCTGGGCGAGACGACCTTCAGCGTCACCTTGGGCGCGCCCACCACCTCCACCGGACGGCCCGCCACCGGGGCGGACGTCCAGTCCAGATACGTGCCCTTGATGTCGTAGGGGGCGGGGTCCGGCAGACCGAGCAGCCCGGCCAGCGAGCTCTCCGAATGGCTGGTGGGCACCCGCAGATTGCGGTACTCCCGACTGCCGCGCACCACCTTCCTGCGGTTGTCGACGAGCTTGCCGTCACCGGAGAGATACAGCTTCTGGCCGTCGCCCGCGGGGAAGGTGCGCGAGGTGGCATAGGCGGACCCCTCGCTCACCCAGTCCCGGTAGTACGCGAAGGCGGGGCCGGTGTCGGTGCCCTTGCGGTGCTGGAGATAGCGGTCGAACCAGGCGAGGATCCGCCGTCCGACATAGCTGGTCTCCAAGTTGCCCTTGCCGAGGTCGAGTTCGCCCTTCGCCGGGTCCTTCATCCCGCCGCTGTGGCCCCAGGCCTGCCAGATCATCTTGGCCGGGGTGCCGTGGGCGGTGAGAGTGCGGTAGGTGGCGGTGGCCTCGTTGAGGTTGAAGAGGGTGTCGGCCTGGCCCTGCACCAGCAGCGTGGGGGCCTTGACCGACTTCAGATACGCAACGGGCGAGACGCTGCGGGCGTACGCCAGCATGGTGGCGGTCCGGTCGGCCGGGTACCTGCCGGAATCCAGCAGCCGCTTGGTCTCGCAGGCCGGCGCCACGAAATGCAGACAGCCCGCGCCGCCCAGCCGCGACGGGTCCAGGCTGGGGTTGAGCAGCCCCTGCGCCTCGCCGATCAGGAAGAACCCGTTGGTCCACTGGTACTTGTACGCACCGGGCACCGCTCCGCCCCCGGCCGTACGGTCCGCGTTGTTGGGGTCGAGGGAGTACGAGAGATCGTTCCAGGTGATCAGCGGGACCAGGGCGTCGACGCGGTGGTCGACCGAGGCGGTGGCCATCTGGATCGCCCCGCCGTACGAGCCCCCGATCATGCCGACCCGCGGATCGCCCTTGCCGTCCTTGGTGACGTAGTCGACGCGGGTGCCGTCGTCGGACGTCCGGGACCCCGCCAGGACGTCGACGAGCCGGCTCGCGGCGCGGCCGTCGGCCTGGGGGTCATCGAGGGAGATCGGGCAGCCGGACCTGCCGAACCCGAGGCCGGAGTAGGCCAGTGCGACATAGCCGCGGGCGGCGAAGGCCTTGGCGGTGGCGTCGGTCGAGCCGTCCGCCTTGCTGCCCCCGAAGCCGTTGGTGGTCAGTACGGCGGGCGCCGGGTGCGCGGCATCGACGCCGGCGGGGCGGTAGAGGTCGGCGTCCAGGGTGCAGTTGCGGTCGCCGGCGCGGACGGTCACCTTCAGCGCGGTGACGGTGTACGGGTCGGTGGCGAGCGCGCTCGCGGGGGCGGCCAGGACGAGGGGCGCGGCGAGGGCGGTGCCGGCCAGCAGGGCGAGAGAAGTGCGGAGTACGGGGCGGGACACGGCTCGGGACACGCTGGGCACGGATGACCTCCACAAGGACAGCCGTACCAACCAGTCGGTAACGGCGCCTCATGTTGTGACACGAGTAACTGACGTGTCAACGCTCCTGACAGGAGTTAATGACGGAAAGTCAGTTGGCTGTCCTCTCCGGTCAATTCATGGCCGTACGCGGCCAGTTCACTGCCTTCCGACGTCGGGAAATGTCGCAGTCCCCCAGGCGTTCAGGTCAGCGCCGGCGTCTCGAACATCAGCGTGCCGGCCGTCGCATCCAGCTCCGCCCGTACCCCCAGGGGCAGCGTCAGCGCCGAGTCGCCGTGCCCGAACCCGAACTCCTCGGCCACCGGCACGCCCAGCCCGCCCAGCCGGTCCACCAGCACCTCCCGCACCCGGTCGTACGGCCCGCAGCCCGCCCAGGAGCCGAGGACGATTCCGGCGACGCCGTCCAGCCAGCGGGCGCGCAGCAGTTGGGTCAGCGCCCGGTCGATGCGGTACGGCGACTCCCCCACGTCCTCCAGCAGCAGAAGGCCGCCCGCCGCTCCGGGCCGGGCGTGCGGCGTGCCCAGCTCCGTGGCGAGCATCGTCAGACAGCCGCCCACGGTGATCCCGCGGGCCCGCCCCGGCACCAGCGGCCGGGCGGAGGCCGAGACCACCGTACGGACGGACTCCGGTGCGAACAGCGTGCGCCGCAGCGCCTCCCGCGTGGCGTCGTCCTTGAGGAACACCTCTCCCGCGACCGCCGGGCCGTGCAGCGTCGCCACCCCGGCGCGCACCGCGAACGCCTCGTGCAGCACCGTCACATCGCTGAAGCCGACCAGCGGTTTGGGGGCGGCGGCCCGGATGGCGGCCCAGTCCAGCAGATCCACCATCCGCTGGGCGCCGTAGCCGCCGCGCGCCGCGAACACCGCCTTGACCGACGGGTCGCACCACGCCTCCTGGAGATCGCGGGCGCGGTCCGCATCGGCGGCAGCGAGATAACCCAACGCCGGGTGAGCACCCCGGACATGGGGCGCGGCCACCGGGTCGAGGTCCCAGCCACGCAGCACATCCAGCCCGCAGTCCAGCCGCTCCGGCACGATCGGACCGCTGGGCGCGACGACCGCCACCCGGTCGCCCGGCCGCAGGCGCGGCGGCCGGATCGCCCTCGTTACCGTCATGTGCGCAGCTCCAGTACCGGGATGTCGTCGCGGGTGAAGCCGAAGGTCTGGGCGTAGAGGGACAGTTCGGCCTCCACCGCGCGGACGATGGTCTCCGCGCGACGGAAGCCGTGGCCCTCACCGGCGAAGGCGAGATACGCATGCGGTATGCCGCGCCCGGTGACCTCGGTGAGGAACCGGTCGCACTGCACCGGCGGGCAGATCACATCGTCCATGCCCTGGAGCAGCAGGAACGGCGCGGCGATCCGGTCCGCGTGGTGCAGCGGCGAACGCTCGCGGTAGCGGTCGGGAACCTCGGCGAACGGGCCGACCAGCGATTCCAGATACTGCGATTCGAAGTCATGGGTCCCACCGGCCGCCCAGGTGGCCAGGTCCAGGATCGGGTAGCTGATCGTGCCGCAGGCGTAGACGTCGGTGGCGGTGAGCGAGGCGGCGGTCGTCCAGCCGCCGGCGCTGCCGCCGCGGATCGCCAGCCGCGCGCGGTCGGCGCTGCCCTCGTCGGCCAGCGAGCGCGCGACGGCCGCGCAGTCCTCGACGTCCACCACGCCCCACGCGCCGCGCAGCCGCTCGCGGTACTCCCGGCCGTAGCCCGTCGAACCGCCGTAGTTGACCACGGCGACGCCGATGCCGCGGGAGGTGAAATACGCCAGCTCCAGGTCGAGCACCAGCGGGGAATGGCCGGTCGGGCCGCCGTGCGCCCACACCACGTACGGCGGCAACTCGCCCTCGGGGCCCACATGTTCGGGGTGGTGCGGCGGATAGATGTGCGCGTGGACGTCCCGGCCGCCGGGGCCGGTGAAGGTGCGGATCTCCGGCGTGGGGTAGTAGGCCGGGGCCACCGGGTCGGTGTGGCCGGCGGCGATCACCCGGGCGCGGCCGGTGCAGGCGTCCAGCTCGACGATCTCGTGCGAGCTGTGCGGGCCGGCGGCGATGCCGATGATGCGGCTGCCGTGGACGGCGAGGCTGGAAGCCCATTCCGTCCAGGGCCCCACCGAGTCGACCAGCTCACCGGAGACCGGGTCGAGAATGCCCAGGGTGGTGGTGCCACGGCCGTGGATGACGGCGAGGGTGCCGTTCTCCAAGGGCAGGAACCAGCGCTGCCCGACGGTCCACAGCGCGCCGCCGAACTCCTCCTGCCGCGCCGGGCACAGCGCCCGCCCGGCCGCCGCCCCGGCGTCCTCCCCCGATCCCGGCTCGGCCCGGCCTGCGGGACCCCCGCCGTCGGGGTCGATGCGCCGCGGCTGCCACCAGCCGCCGCGGTCGGAGACGAAGAGCAGCGTGCCGTCGGCGGCCCATTCGATCTGCGCGACCGATTCCCCGGCCCCGCCGCCGCCCGGCGTGCCGGGCCCAAGGTCCCCGACCAGCGGCCGGACCTCGTCGAACTCCCCCTTGGCGGTGATCCGGGCCAGCATCACCAGCGTGCCGTCCCAGGGCATGTGGGGATGGTCCCAGGCGATCCAGGCCACCCGCCCACCATCCGGCGAGACCCGGGGACCGGTGACGAAACGGTGTCGGTCATCGCTCAACTCCCGTACGGACTCGCGATGTTGGGCCGCGGATCCGTCCAGCGGCACGGCGGCGATCACCCTGCGCACATCCGTAGGCCGGTCCCCGGTGAACTCCTCCAGCACGCACCACACCTCGCCCAGCTCCGGGCGCAGTACGGGGTCGACCCAGCGCAGGCCGTCGCCGACCTCGGACAGCGGGGTGAGCGGGCGCGGGGCGCCGCCGCCGTCCGGCTCGTAGGCGTACAACCGCTGGTCGGCGAAGTTGCTGAAGACCACGAGGGGGCCGCGCTCGGTGACCGTACCGGCCCAGGGCTGACCGCCGTACTCCAGTACCCGGCTGCGGACGTTCCAGGGCTCGGGCAGCACCGACCACACCGCGCCGTCCGGGCGTCTGCGGACCAGTGCCCGCCGGCCGCCCTCAGCGGGCCGCGGCTCGGTCCACCAGACCTCGTCGCCGACCACGCCGACGAAGGCCAGACGGCCGTCATGGGCGGCAACCGTCCGGGCGTCGATCGGGGACGGCCAGGCGCCGTAGGGGGCCGTGGTCACCATGCTGACGTTCCTCCTTAGCCGGACACCACCCTGGTGCCCGCCCTCTACCTGCCCACTTGCTGCCGTCTTGCGGTCTTGTTCCTGCTCCGCTCGTGCCCTGCCCGTGCCCTGCTCCTTCTCTGCTCCTTCTCTGCGCCTGCCCTGCTCCTGCCTTCGTCCAGCCGCAGTCTGCCCGCCCGCCGTCCTAAGCCTGTCTCAGGAAGTCGTCGAGTACCCGAACGCCGAAGTGCAAGGCCTCGACCGGCACCCGCTCGTCCACGCCGTGGAACAGCGCCTGATAGTCGAAGCCCTCCGGCAGCTTGAGCGGCGAGAAGCCATAGCCGACGATGCCCAGCCGGGAGAACTGCTTGGCGTCCGTGCCACCGGACATGCAGTACGGGACGACATGGCCCTGCGGGTCGAACCGCTCGACCGAGGCCCGCATCGCGGCATAGGTCGGGGAGTCCAGCGGGGCCTCGAGGGCGACCTGGCCGTGGTGGTAGTCCCAGGTCACCTCGGGTCCGGTGAGGGCGTCCATGGTCGTACGGAACTCGGCCTCGCCACCGGGGACGACCCGGCCGTCCACATAGGCAAGGGCGCTGCCCGGGATCACATTGACCTTGTACCCGGCCTCCAGCATCGTCGGGTTGGCGCTGTTGCGGACCGTCGGCTCGACCAGCTTGGCGCACGCTCCGAGCTTGCTCAGCAGCGCATCGATGTCGACATCGGGCGCCGCGACATCGACGTCGATGGCGTGCAGCGCGGCCAGTTCGCGGAGCGCGGCCCGTACGGTCGGGGTGAGCCGGACCGGCCAGCTGTGCTCGCCGATCCGCGCCACGGCGGCGGCCAGCCGACTGACGGCGTTGGCGTGATTGACCTTGGAGCCATGGCCTGCCTGCCCATGGGCGGTCAGCTTCAGCCAGGCCGTGCCGCGCTCCCCCGCCGCGATCGGGTACAGCCGCATGCCGCCGCCCGCGTGGAAGGTGAACGCCCCGGACTCGCTGATGCCTTCGGTGCAGCCCTCGAAGAGCCCGGCGTGGTGGTCTGCGAGGAATCCCGAACCGTCGTGGGCGCTGGCCTCCTCGTCCGCGGTGAAGGCCAGCACGATGTCGCGCCGCGGCCGGACCCCCGCGCGCGCCCACTCGCGGGCGACCGCGAGCACCATGGCGTCCATGTTCTTCATGTCGATCGCGCCGCGGCCCCAGATCACGCCGTCGCGCACCTCCCCGGAGAACGGGTGCACGCTCCAGTCGGCGGGCTCGGCCGGCACCACGTCCAGATGGCCGTGCACCAGCAGGGCATCGGCCGACGGGTCCGTGCCGGCGATCCGGGCGACGACGTTCGTACGGCCCCTGGTCCGTTCGAGCAGCGTCGGCTCGAGACCGGCCCCGGCCAGCCGCTCGGCGACATACTCGGCGGCCGGGCGCTCCCGGCACGCGCCGTCACCCGCATTGCTCGTATCGATACGGATCAGCTCGGAGGTGAACTGCACGACCTCGTCCAGTGCCTGCCGGCTGACGGGATCGACGGGGGCGGCGGAAGCGGTGTGGCCGGGTCTGCTGCGGTCGGCCTGATGGTCAGCCATATTGTTCCTCCACGGCGGACGAGACGACGGTGGTGACCGCCTTGAAGCACCGGATGGCTTCGTACATGTTCTGACTGGTATACGCGACGCGGCGCTCTCCGCTGCGCTCCACGCCGGGCACGCACGTCGCCGCACCCACCAGATGCTCCGCGTCGAATTCCATCTCGAAGCGGTACGGACCGCGCCGCACCGGCTCGTGCCGCACCGCCAGCGCCGCTCCCGACCGCGCCGCCGCCCGGATGTCGGCCGCCGTCCGGGCCGGGGGCCGGCACACCGCGGCATAGCGCGACACATAGTCCTTGACCGCCACCCCGGGCGCGTCCGGCGCATACCCGAGCGCGTCCTGACAGGTCCGGTCGTCCCCGGTGACCAGCACCACCGGCACCCCGTATTCGGCCACCACAAGGGAATTGAGATACCCCTCGCTCGCCCGGGTGCCGTCGACCCAGACCCCGGTGAGCGAATTCGCCAGATACGTATGGGCGAGGACCCCCTCCGTCCCCGCGCCGGTGTGATAGCCGACGAAGGCGATCCCGTCGACATCGCCATGCTGGACGCCCTCGACCATGCTGAGCGATTTATGCCGCCCGGTGAGCATCTGCACCCGCTCGTCGAGCTGCTCCAGCAGCAGATTGCGCATCGTCCAGTGGGCTTCGTTGACGAGCACCTCATCGGCCCCGCCGTCGAAGAACCCGACGATCGCCGCGTTCACATCGGAGGTGAACATATGCCTACAGCGCTCCCACTGCGGCGTCCCCGGCAGCACATCGGCGGGCCAGGTCACGCCCGTTGCGCCTTCCATGTCCGCGCTGATCAGGATCTTCATGCCTCGTCACGTTACGCGGCCTCGAACACCCGGGCCAGGCCTGTGGATAACTCCGGAGGTCCAGACCAGTGAAGCTCTACCCGACTGGGTCAGCGGGCGGGACGGGGAGGTGGGGCGGGGCGGGAGGGCGGGGTGAGCGGCCCCCGCCTACAGCCCCGCGCTCGCCGAGTCCGCCAGTCGGCGACGCGCCACACGAACCGCCGGCAGCAACGAGACCGCACCCGCGACCAGCACCGCGCCCGCGTCGACCAGCACCAGGGTGCGCAGCGCCGGGCGCTGGGCGATTCCCGTGCCCCAGCCGCTGATACGGCCCTGGAGGTCGATGAGCCATTCGGCGGCGGAGACGCCGAGTACGGTGCCCAGCAGGACGGCGGCCAGGGCGATGAAGACGGTCGCGGCGACGATCACGGCGGCGATCTGGCGTGGGGTCAGGCCGACGGCCCGCAGGGCGAGGAGGTCGCGGCCGCGGTCGCGTACTCCGGCGGCGACCGTGGTCGACAGCTCGGCCAGGCCGATCAGTACCAGGACCGCGATCAGGCCGATGATGACGGCGCGGACGGCGGAGAGCTGATCGGCGGGGTTGGGGATCTCGCGTACTTCGATGCGGCCGGCGGACGCGTCGGTCAGGGCGTCGCGGACCGTGGCGGGGTCGGTGCCGTGGTGGAGGACCAGGTTGTAGAAGTCGGGGTGCAGCGCCGTGGCGCCGTCGCGGAGGGTGTCCAGGGCGGTGGAGATGACCCGGCCGCCGTCGGCCGGTTCGATGCTGCGGCCGACGATGTGCAGGACGTGCGGCTGTCCGGCGACGGTCATCCGTACCCAGTCGCCGACCTGGGCGTCGAGGAGATCGAGCAGGCCCTGCCCGGCGATCGCCTCGTCGGGGCCGTGGGCGGCGCGTCCCTCCACGAGGGTGAACGGGTAGGGGTGCGCGTCGGTCCCGAGGCCGCGCAGGGTGATGGTGCCGGTCTGGCCCGGTACGAGGGCCTGGACCTCGGCGCCCGGGTAGGCGGTCACCTGGGGTTGTGCGGTGAGGAGTCCGCGGAGGTCCCGCTCGCCGAGGCTGTCGGAGCGTGCCGTGAGGGCGGCGGGCAGGCCGACGTGCTCGGGGTGGGCGGTGAAGCGGTTCACGGTGGCCCAGGCGCCGAGGGCGATGGTGATGAGGAGGAACGGGACGGCCAGCCGGGCCACCGCCGACGCGGAGCGCAGCGGGCGGTGGAAGGCGCCGCGCCAGCCGAGTACGACGGCCGGTGGGATACGGAGGCCGAGCGCGCGCCGGGTGGAGCCCGACACCCGGCGGCCGGAGGGGACGGCGGCACGGGCGACGGGCACCGGTGGGACCCGTCCGGCCCGCCACGCGGCCAGCCAGGTCGCCGAGCCGATGAAGACCACCACGCCGGCGGGGACGGCGAAGAACAGCCAGGTGTGTTCGGGAAGGTCCTGCCACAGGGCCAGCGCCTCACCGATGCGGCCGGGGGCGAGCGGGCCGAGCGTCGGGGTGAGCAGCGCGCCGAGTGCGCCGCCGAGCAGCGCGAAGCCCAGGTGGAGGGCGAGGAACATGCGGACCACCTGGCCGGGGGTGAAGCCGATGGCCTTGAGGACGGAGATGTCCCGCAGGTGCCCGCGGACCCGGGTGCTGATCGCGCCGCCCACCGCCAGGGCCGCGGCGCACAGCGCGCCCAGGCCGAACAGGGCGAGCAGCCGCCCCAGGAGCTGGTTGTCGCCCGCGGCCTCGGCCTTGGCCTGCCGCCAGGTGGAGACGTCGGTGATCTGGTCGGCGCCGAGCCGGGTGACCGCGCGTTGGACGACGTAGTCGGTGTCCGCCGGGTCCGCGAGGCGCAGGCCGATGGTCCGGCCGCGCTGGTCGGGGCCGGCGTCCGAGGCGGCGAGCGTGGCGGGCAGTACCCAGGCGACGCCCGGTGTCTCGCCCGCGCGGAAGCCGGCCTCGGCGGTGTCCGCGACGCCCACCACCCGCAGGGGCGCGCGGAAGCCGCTCAGCGCGAGGGAGTCGCCCGGCTTGGCCCACATCGCGCGGGCCACCGAGCTGTCCAGGACGATGCCCCGGTCGGTGCCCGCGGCGGTGCCCCTGTCGGTGGCCGGGTCGAGCCAGCGGCCCGCGGCGATCTGCGGGACGGCGGTGGTGGGCAGCGCCGGTGCGCCGCGCAGCTCCAGCGTCGCCTTGGAGCCGCCGAGTCGGAGGCTTGCGGTCGTGCGGACCGTACGGAAGGGGCCGGATGCGGCGCGTACCTCGTCCAGGCGGGCCAGTGAGGCGGCGGGCGCGTCGGCCTGGGTGTGGATCCAGACGTGGGCGCCGGAGGACTGGGTGAAGACCCGCTGCCAGGGGTCGGTGGCGTAGGCGAACAGGGCGGTGGCCAGCAGCAGCGAGACGGTGATCCCGGCCGTGGCCAGCACGATGAGCACCGCGGCCGCGCGGTGCGCTCTGAGGTGTGCGTGGGTCCAGCGTGCCGCCGCTCGCACGCGTCAGCCCTTCAGCCTGAGGACGTCGGTCACATCGGCGCCGGTGCGGCCGCCGCCCAGGTTCACCTCGTCGGCCACCTGGCCGTCGAAGAAGCTGATCACCCGGTCGGCGGCGCTCGCCATCCGGGCGTCATGGGTGACCAGCAGGATGGTCTGGCCGCGCCGGTGGAATCGGGTCAGCAGGCGCAGCACCTCCCGGGTGCCCTTGCTGTCCAGGCTGCCCGCGGGTTCGTCGGCGAGCAGCAGGCTGGGGGCGTTGACCAGGGCGCGGGCCAGCGCGACGCGCTGCTGTTCGCCGCCGGAGAGCTCACCGGGCGTGCAGTTCTCCTTGCCCGTCAGGCCCAGCTCATCGAGCAGCTCCGCGCGGTCCGCGCGGGCCTTCTTCGGCGAGCGGCCGGCCAGCAGTGCGGGGAGTTCGACGTTGTCGGCGACGGTGAGGTTGGAGACGAGGTTGAAGAACTGGAAGACGATGCCGATGTGGTTGCGGCGCAGCACCGCCCAGCGCGCTTCGCTGACGGAGTCGACCCTGCGGCCGTCGAGCCAGAGGGCGCCGCTGTCGGGCCGGTCGAGGCCGCCGAGGAGGTGGAGGAGGGTGGACTTGCCGGCTCCGGAGGGGCCGGTGACGGCGACGAATTCGCCGCGTTCGACGGTCAGGTCGACGCCCCGCACGGCATGGACCGGCGCGGCGCCCTCCGGCCGGTGGGTCTTGACCAGGCCGACCGCCCGCAGTATCGGATCCGGTGCCGGGCCGGATGTCGGGCCGGCTATCGCACCGGACGGCTCGTCCCGCCTCATTCCAACTCCTCTTGGCAGCGCTCCAGCCAGTCGAGGTCCGCCTGCAGATGCAGCATCGCGCCCTCGATCAGCAGTTGCGCGACCCGGTTGCCGCGATCTTCGGCCGCGGCGAGTTTCGACAGGTCGCGCATGGTGTTGAGGTAGTGCCGGCGCTGCTTGTTGATCAGGGCGATCTGGTCGGCAGTCCCGGTGTACGGGGCCAGGGCGAGCTTCATGAAGAACTCGTCCCGCACCCGCGGTTCGGCGGTGGATTCCTCGAACCACGCGTCCACCGCTTCGCGTCCCGCCGCGGTGATCCGGTAGATGCGTTTGTTCGGGCGATCCGACTGCTCGACGTCCTCCCCCTCGATCAGGCCCGCCTTCTCGAGCCTGCCCAGGGTGACGTAGATCTGGCCGACGTTCGGCTGAGGGTATGCCGCGCCCAGGAGGTTCTCAAGGGCCTGCTTGAGTTCATAGCCGTGTGCGGGTCCGCCGACCAACAGCGCGAGGAGTGGCAGCCGCACGCCTTCCCTCTCCCTCTCCGCCCGTGGTTGCCGGTACGCACCTGCCGGCCGGCTGAACTCGTCCGGCCGGGGGCCGGTTCGCCGTCGTATATTCCTGCAGAGCCGTCCGTTCCTGCAGCTCTTCCTGCATTTCCGCAGCTCTCGCTGCGGGATCTGCGGCCCGTCCGGTGGATCGGGGCCAGGCCCTAGTATCCCTGCATGGCTAACAGGTATACAGGGGGCCTGCCGTCGGGCCGCTGACCCGTCGGCGCAGGCGCGAGGAGGAGCCCATGCGGTGGAAGCGTGCCGTGGGCCGGGCCCTGCTCGTGTGTTCGCTGCTGTGTGCGGGCATGGCGGGTGCGCAGGCCGGCGAGCCGCGCGGTGACGCGGACGGGCGCGGCCCGCTCACGCTGGTGACCGGCGGCGACCTCACCGGCTATCTGCGCGGGGTGCTCGACGGCTGGAACGACCGGCATCCCCGGGAGAGGGTGACGCTGGTCGAGCTGCCGGACGCCGCCGACGAGGTGCGCGCCCAGATGGCCAGCGAGCTGCGCTCCGGCAGCGACCGCTTCGATGTGCTGAACATCGATGTGGCGTGGACGTCGGAGTTCGCGGCCGCGGGCTGGATCAGCCCGGTGGACGGGCGGCGGTTCCCGCTGCGCCACTTCCTGCCGCCGGTGGTGGACACGGCCACCTTCGGAGGGCGGCTGTACGCCGTCCCGTATGTCACGAATGCCGGACTTCTGTACTACCGCAAGGACGTGCTCGACCGGGAAGGCGTCCGACCACCGCGCACCTGGGCGGAGTTGAAGCGGCTGGCGAAGACGGTCGCGCCCAAGTACGGGCTGGACGGTTACGCCGGACAGTTCCTGCCGTACGAGGGGCTGACCGCCAATGTCACCGAGGCGGTGCAGTCGGCGGGCGGCACGGTGCTGGCGGGCGAGGGCGCGCGGGTCACGGTGGACTCCGCGGCGGCGCGCCGGGGGCTGGCCTTCCTCCTCGACGGGGTGCGCGAGGGATGGATCCCGCGGCGGGCGCTGGCGTTCAAGGAGGAGGAGTCCCGGCAGGCCTTCCAGGACGGCAAGCTGCTGTTCCTGCGGAACTGGCCGTATGCGTACGCACTGGCCCACCCCGGGGCGTCGAAGGTGGCGGGCAAGGTCGGCACGGTGCCGCTGCCGGGCCCCGACGGCCCCGGCTCCAGCGTGCTGGGCGGCTCCAATCTGGCGGTCAACAGCCACTCGCGGCACCAGAAGTCGGCCGCCGATCTGATCTCCTATCTGACGTCCGAGCCGGTGCAGCGCCGGGTGCTGACCGAGGGGGCGCTGCCGCCCGTATGGGCCGATCTGTACGGGGAGCCGCGGCTGGTGCGGCGCTTCCCGTATCTGCCGACGCTGAAGCGGAGCGTGCTGACGGCCCGGCCGCGCCTCAAGAGCCCCCGGTACGACCAGGTGAGCCTGGCGGTGCAGGCCGTGATGCACGACGCGCTGGTGCACGGGCGGAGCACCGATGCGACGGTGGCGCGGCTGAGCCGGGAGCTCGGGGCCCTCGTCAGTCGCAGTTGATCAACTTCTGCCTTCTAGTTACACGTTAAGTAGGCCGCAGGAGATCGTCGCCTTCTTATATCTCAACAAACTCGGGCATCTCTCTGTCATTTTCGGCCTCTTCATTGACACTCAAATGACACGCCTACTTAACATGCATGCATACCAACGAACTGACCGGCGAACTGCAGGCCGCTTCGGCATGCTCAGGTAAGAACGGGATCACGGCAGATGCTCACAGCCTCGGCAGGGAACGGCCCCTCGGTCGGACTCGCACCCTCTCCCTCGCTGGCACCGGACACCGCGCCGGATACCGCCCGGGACACGGCATCGGACACGGCACAGCGCTGGTGGCGCGATGCGGTCATCTACCAGGTGTATGTGCGCAGCTTCCGCGACACCACCGGTGACGGCATCGGCGATCTGGCGGGCGTACGGACCGGGCTGCCGTACCTCAAGAAGCTCGGGGTGGACGGCCTGTGGCTCAGCCCGTTCTACCCCTCGCCGCAGCACGACCACGGCTACGACGTGGCTCACTACCGCGACGTGGACCCCGCCTACGGCGATCTCGCCGAATTCGACCTCCTGGTGGCCGACGCCCACCGGCTGGGCCTCAAGGTGCTCCTGGACATCGTGCCCAACCACTGCTCCAGCGAGCACCCGTGGTTCCGTACCGCCCTGGAGGAGGAGCCCGGCGGACCGTTCCGGTCGCTCTTCCACTTCGCGGACGGACGCGGGCCGAACGGCGATCTGCCGCCCAACAACTGGCGGGCGATGTTCGGCGGACCCGCCTGGTCCCGGGTCACGGACGAGGAGGGCAGGCCCGGCCAGTGGTACCTCCACATGTTCACGCCCGAGCAGCCCGATCTGAACTGGCGCAATCCCGAGGTGAGCGCGGACTTCGAGAAGGTGCTGCGCTTCTGGCTGGACCGCGGCGTCGACGGCTTCCGTATCGACGTGGCCGCGGGCCTGTTCAAGCACCCCGAACTCCCCGACTCCCCCGACCCGTCGGCCGATGAGCGCACCCGCGACTCGGTCAACCCGCTGGCCTGGAACCAGCCCGAGGTCCACGACGTGTGGCGCGGCTGGCGGGCGCTGTGCGAGGAGTACACGGCCCGGGACGGCCACGACCGGCTGCTGGTCGGCGAGGTCTCGGTGCGCACGCCGAGCGAACAGGCCGCCTATGTCCGGGCCGACGAGCTGCACCAGGCGTTCTTCTTCCATCTGCTGACCGCGCCCTGGGACGTCGAGGTCTTCCGCAAGGTCATCACCGAGGCGCTGACCGACATCGCGAGCACCGGCTCCACCGTCACCTGGGTGCTCAACAACCACGACCAGGTCAGGACCGTCACCCGGTACGCGACGGGGCCCGGCGGCGAGGCGAGCGGGGTGGGCGCGGCACGGGCCCGCGCGGCCGCGCTGCTGATGCTCGCGCTGCCCGGGGCCGCGTATGTCTATCAGGGCGAGGAGCTGGGCCTGCCCGAGGTCGACGACCTGCCGGACGAGGTCCTCACCGACCCGATCTTCCACCGCACGGGCAGCCGGCAGCACGTCCGGGACGGGTGCCGGGTGCCGCTGCCGTGGTCGGGCGGGACCGCCCCGTTCGGCTTCGGCCCGGCGACCGGCGGCGCGGCGACGGACGGCGCGGGCACCGACGGCGCGGGGACCTGGCTGCCGCAGCCCGCATGGTTCGCCGAGCACACCGCGGACCGGGCGCTGGCCGACACCGGGTCCTTCTGGCACCTGTACCGCGAGG
Source organism: Streptomyces sp. NPDC053427 (assembly GCF_044544985.1). Lineage (NCBI taxonomy): Bacteria > Bacillati > Actinomycetota > Actinomycetes > Kitasatosporales > Streptomycetaceae > Streptomyces > Streptomyces sp. NPDC053427. Next base: position 27,144 of record NZ_JBITYA010000011.1, read on the forward strand.
CGCTGCAGCTGCGCCGTACGCTCCCCCAGCTCGGCGAGGGCACGCTGCGCTGGCTGCAGAGCCCGCCCGAGGTGCTGGCCTTCGTCCGCGGGGACGGCCTGGTGTGCGCAATGAACTTCGGCACCCAACCGGTGCCCGCCCCCGTACCCGGCACCCCCCTCCTGGCCAGCGGCGACTGCCCCGCGGGCACGCTCCCCGGCGCCACCGCGGCCTGGTGGATGCACACCCCCGACCCCAGCTAGTTCCGCCGGCTCCGACCGCTCCTCCGACCGCTCCGACCGCTCCGACCGATGGGAATCCCACCATGAGACACCTCCCCGCGCGTCCCCTGCGCACCGCCCGCACCGCCATATCCGGCGCCGCCGTGCTCGGCCTCGCGCTCACCGCGACCGCATGCGGCGGCAACGTCTCCGCCGGTGGCGGGAAGCAGGAGCTCAGCGGCCAGTCGCTGACCGTCGCCGGGGTCTGGACCGGCGTGGAGCAGAAGAACTTCAAGAAGGTGCTGGACGCGTTCTCCGAGAAGACCGGCGCCAAGGTCACGTTCGCCTCCACCGGCGACAACGTCTCGACCGTCGTCGGCAGCCAGATCGAGGGCGGCAACGCCCCCGATGTGGTGATGGTCCCCCAGGTCGGCGTGCTCCAGCAGTTCGCCAAGAAGGGCTGGCTGGCGCCCCTCTCCAAGGAGATCGACGCCCAGGCCGAGAAGAACTACGCGCAGGTGTGGAAGGACTACGGCACGGTCGACAAGACCTACTACGGCCTGTATTTCAAGGCCTCCCACAAGTCGACGGTCTGGTACAGCCCGGACGCGTTCGCCCAGGCCGGGGTCAAGCCCGCCGCGACGTACCAGGACCTGCTGAAGTCCGGCCGTACGCTCTCCGATTCGGGCGTGCCGGCCTTCTCCGTCGCGGGCGAGGCGGGCTGGCCGCTCACCGACTGGTTCGAGAACATCTATCTCTCGCAGGCCGGTGCCGAGAAGTACGACAAGCTCGCCGCCCACAAGATCCCCTGGACCGATCCCAGCGTGGTCAAGGCGCTGACCACCCTGGGCAAGCTCTTCGGTGACAAGAACCTGGTGGCCGGCGGCGGTTCGGGCGCGCTGCGCACCGACTTCCCCGAGTCCGTCCAGCAGGTCTTCGGCCCCCAGCCGGGGGCGGCCATGGTCTACGAGGGCGACTTCGTCGGCGCGCTGGTGAAGGACGAGCTCCACAAGGAGGTCGGCAAGGACGCCAAGTTCTTCCCGTTCCCCTCGGTCGACGGCGGCAAGGCGCCGGTGGTCAGCGGCGGTGACGCGGCCGTGGTGCTGAAGGCCGGGAAGAACCGGAAGGCCGCGATGGAGCTGGTGAAGTACCTGGCCACGCCGGAGGCGGCGGGCATCTGGGCCAAGGCGGGCGGCTACCTCTCGCCCAACAAGAACGTCCCCGCGGGCGATTACCACGACCAGGTCACCCGCAAGGCGGCCGCGTCGCTGACGGCCGCCGGAAACTCCGTACGGTTCGACATGTCCGACCAGGCGCCCGCGGCCTTCGGCGGCACCCAGGGCGCCGGCGAATGGAAGGTGCTCCAGGACTTCCTGCGCGACCCCTCCGACGCCAAGGCCACGGCTCACCAGCTCGAGGCCGCCGCGGCCAAGGCGTACCGCAGCTAAGGGGCCCTGCCATGCCAGTCATCACTTCCGAGGTGCCGCCCGCCGAGGCGCGCGGCACCCGGCCCGGCCCGCCGGACGCCACGTCCGGCCGGGCCGGCGCCCCCGGGCGGCGTGCCGTCCGACGCCGCCGCCGGATCGCGGCCCTCTTCCTGCTGCCCGCGCTGTTGCTGCTGGGCGCGCTGGTCGCGTACCCCATCGTGTTCTCCGTCGTACGCAGCCTGTACGACGCCTCGGGCACCACCTTCGTCGGTGCCGACAACTACACCGAGATGTTCCAGGACCCGGCCACCCTCCGTGCCATCCGGAACAGCGCGATCTGGGTGGTCTTCGCCCCCGCGCTGCTGACCGGACTCGGCCTGGTCCTTGCCGTACTGACGGAGAAAATCCGCTGGAAGACGGCGTTCAAGCTGCTGATGTTCATGCCGATGGCGATCTCCTTCCTCGCCGCCGGCATCATCTTCCGGCTCGCCTACGAGCAGGATCCGCAGCGTGGCGTCCTCAACGCCGTCACCGTCGGCATCCACGACAGCTTCCAGGGCGAGGCCGCCTCCTTCCCGACCGCCAAGACGCGCATCGGCGACCGGCTGCTGGTCAAGGGGCACGACGGCTCGTACACGACGGCCCGGAGCGCGGCGGCGGGCAGCACCGTCGACCTCGGTCTGGTGGGCGTGGCGCCCAAGGACATGCCCAAGGAGGCCGCACCCGCCGCGAAGGCCGGCAACGCCCCGGCCGCCAAGGGTGAACTGCGCGGCGTGGTCTTTCTCGACTTCACGCCCGGTGGCGGCGGCAGGCCCGGCGTCGTGGACCGCACCGAACGCGGCCTGCCCCGGCTCGCCGTCGAGGCCGTCGATCCGCACGGGAAGGTGGCGGCCCACGGCACGACCGGGCCGGACGGCTCCTACCGGCTGACCGGCCTGAAGTCCGGCGCGTACACCGTCCGTCTGCCCGCCCAGGACTTCGCCCCGCCCTACGAGGGCATCTCCTGGCTCGGCCCGGCGCTGATCACGCCCGCCATCATCGGTGCGTACATGTGGATCTGGACCGGCTTCTCCCTCGTCCTGATCGGCGCGGGGCTCTCCGCGATGCCGCGGGATGTCCTGGAGGCCGCCCGGATGGACGGGGCGAACGAGTGGCAGGTGTTCCGCCGGATCACCGTGCCGCTGCTCGCGCCCGCGCTGGGCGTGGTGTTCGTGACCATGGTGATCAATGTGATGAAGGTCTTCGACCTCGTCTACATCATCGCCCCCGGCCCCGTGCAGCAGGACGCCAATGTGCTGGCCCTGCAGATGTGGCTGGTCTCCTTCGGCGGCGGCAACAACCAGGGACTGGGCAGCGCCCTCGGAGTCCTGCTGCTGCTTCTGGTGGTCCCGGCCATGGCCCTCAACATCCGACGTTTCCGCAGGAGCCAGTCATGACCACCGTCCAGCAAGCCGCCGCGCCGCGCGGGCGAAAGACGGCGCGGCCGGCGAAGCGGCTCAGCAGCAGCCTGATCCAGGCCGTCCTGCTCATTGTCGGCCTGGTCTGGCTCACCCCCGCCGCCGGGCTCTTCCTCTCCTCCCTGCGGTCGGAGGAGGCGAATGCGAGCGGCGGCTGGTGGCAGGCGTTCACCGCCCCGGGCCAGCTGTCGTTCGACAACTACTCGGCGCTGCTGAAGGACTCGGGCATCGTCCAGGCCTTCTGGAACACCGTGCTGATCTCGGTGCCCACCACCGTCCTGGTCGTCGTGATCGCCGCGCTGGCCGGATACGCCTTCGCCTGGCTGGACTTCCCCGGCCGGGACTGGATCTTCCTGCTGGTCGTCGCGATGCTGGTGGTGCCGGTCCAGATCGGACTGCTGCCGGTGGCCAAGATGTTCGGCGCGCTCGGGCTGTTCGGCTCGATCCCCGGCGTGGTCCTCTTCCACACCGCCTACGGCCTGCCCTTCGCCATCTTCCTGCTCCGCAACTTCTTCGCGGAGATCCCCAAGGAGATGCTGGAGGCGGCCAGGATGGACGGCGGCGGGGAGTGGCGGATCTTCTCCCAGCTCGTCCTGCCGCTGGGCCGGCCCGCCATCGCCAGCCTGGCCATCTTCCAGTTCCTGTGGGTGTGGAACGACATGCTCGTCGCCCTGCTCTTCGCGGACAACGACTCGCAGCCGCTGACGGTCGCCCTGCAGTCGCAGATGCGGCAGTTCGGCAGCAACATCGGGGTGCTGGCGCCCGGCGCGTTCCTCTCCCTGATCGTGCCGCTGATCGTGTTCTTCGCGTTCCAGCGGCAGTTCGTGCAGGGGATCATGGCGGGGTCGGTGAAGTAGCCGGCCCCGGGCCACGGTACGGAGCGGCGTCCGGCCGGTCGCCGAGGGTGGGCACCGGCCGGAGCGGACAATGGGCACCGCACCTCCTGACCGACCCGACGAGCAGGATTCCCATGACGTCGCACGACGCGTTCCACCCCGACCTCCCGGACGACGCCGCGGGCGGCTCCCCGCCGCTGCGCGCCCGGCTGCACCACATCCGCGCCGACGCGCTCGACGGCGACACCGCTCAGAGCGGGGGCATGCGACGCTTCGCCGCGATCAGCGGGCGGACGGTCGGCTCGGAGCGCATCTGGATGGGGCAGACCCATGTCGCCCCGGGGACCACGTCCGCCGACCATCACCACGGCGCCTCCGAGACGGCGATCCATGTCGTCAAGGGACACCCGGAGTTCGTCTTCCTCGACGACTCCGGCGGCACCCCCGAGGAGATCCGGCTCCGCACCTCCCCCGGCGACTACGTCTTCGTCCCGCCGTACGTCCCCCACCGCGAGGAGAATCCGAGCCCCGACGAGGAGGCCGTCGTGGTGATCGCCCGCAGCACCCAGGAAGCCGTCGTGGTCAACCTTCCCGAGCTGTACGTCCTCGGTCACCGGCCGCCCGCCGACTGAGCCCTCCCCCGCTCCCCTCCCCTATTCCGCCCCGGCGTCCTCCGGTGTGCCGTGGGCCAGTTCGGCCAGGGCACCGAGGGCGTCGGCCAGCGCGTCGAGGGGCGGGGAGCCCAGGGCCAGGCGCACGGCGTTGGGGACATGGCCCGTGCCGACGGCGAAGGCGCCCGAAGGGGTGACGGCGATTCCGCGGCGGGCGGCGGCCGCGACGAAGGTGTCGGCCCGCCAGGGGTCCGGGAGCGGCCACCAGAGGTGGTAGGCGCGCGGGTCGGCCTGGACGGCGTGCGGGGCCAGGCGTTCGGCGGCGAGCCGCTGCCGGGCGGCGGCGTCGCGGCGCTTGCCCTCCTCGACGGCGGCGGCGGTGCCGTCGGTCATCCAGCGGGTCGCCGCGTCGAGGGCGAAGCCGCCGGCCGTCCAGGTCCCCGACCGGAGCGCCGTCGCGAAGTCCTGTGTACGGCCCGCGGGGGGCACGACGAAGCCCAGGGTCAGCCCGGGGGCGAGACGCTTGGAAAGGCTGTCGACGAGGACGGTGCGCTCGGGGGCGAGAGCGGCGAGGGGAGGGAGATCGCTGCGGAGAAAGCCGTAGATGGCGTCCTCGATCGCAAAGAGGTCGTGCCGGCGCAGGGTTTCGGCGAGTTGCTCGCGGCGGGGGCCCGGCATGGTGATGCCCAGCGGGTTGTGCAGGGCGGGCTGCAGGTAGACGGCGCGCAGCGGCGGGGCGGCGTCGATCGCCTCCGGGACGAGGCCGTGTTCGTCCATCGCCAGCGGGACGAGGGTGACGCCGAGACGGGCGGCGATGCCCTTCACCACGGGGTAGGTGAGCGCTTCGACGCCGAGGCGTTCGCCGGCCGGGACGAGGGCGGCGACGGCCGCGGCGATGGCCTGCCTGCCGTTGCCCGCGAAGAGGAGCCGGCGGGGGTCCGGGGTCCAGCCGCCGCGGGCGAGGTGCGTGGCGGCGGCGTGGCGGGCCGGGGCGGTGCCCGCCACGCCGACCGCACGGAGGGAAGGGCCCAACGCCTCGGCGTGCACGAGGTGTTGGAGGCTCGCGGCGAGCCGGGCCGGCTGCTCGGGAAGCACCGGGAAGTTCAGTTCCAGATCGATCCGCGCCCCGCCCGGCTCGGCCAGCGCGGGCTCGGTCGCCGGGGCCGCGGTCCGTACGAAGGTGCCTCGTCCGACCTCACCCACCGTCAGGCCGCGCCGGGTCAGCTCCCGGTACACCCGCCCCGCCGTCGAACTCGCGATGCCCCGCTGCCGTGCGTACCGGCGCAGCGGCGGCAGCCGGTCCCCCGGCCGGAGGCGGCCCGATGCGATGGCGGCCGCCAACTCATCGGCGATCACGCGATAGTCGTCCACGGCGCCGCCCCACTCCTGGTATGCGCACATTGCCATATTGCACCGAGCGCATTGTTTTGATTGCTTTTCATTGCACCGAGAGATTGTCCTCTATAGCCTCGAAGCGTCAAGAGGGCGGCAGTCGCCGCAGAAGGGGGCAGGCACCATGACCACTGTCGGATACGAGGACACGGGCGACGGCGAGGCACTCGTCCTCATCCACGGACATCCCTTCAACCGCTCGATGTGGCGCCCGCAGATCGAGCATTTCCGGGCGGCCGGCTGGCGGGTCGTCGCGCCGGATCTCCGCGGCTACGGCGAGAGTTCGGTCACGCCCGGAAAGACCCGGCTGGAAACCTTCGTACGGGACATCGCCGGCCTGCTCGACGGCATCGGGGTCGAGCGGTTCGTCCTCGGCGGACTGTCCATGGGCGGCCAGATCGTCATGGAATTCCACCGGCAGTTCCCGGAGCGGATACGGGCGCTGCTGCTCGCCGACACCTTCGCCGCCGCGGACACGGACGAAGGCAGGGCCGTCCGCCGCGCCACGGCCGATCGCCTGCTGCGCGAGGGCATGAGCGGCTATGCGCACGAGGTGCTGCCCAAGATGGTCTCGCCGCGGAACATCGAGGCGCTGCCGGATGTCGCCCGCCACGTCCTGGAGATGATGGAGGGCACCTCCCCCGAGGGCGCCGCCGCGGCACTGCGCGGCCGGGCCGAGCGGCGCGACTACACGGATGCGCTGCCGGGCATCGCGGTGCCGACGCTGGTCGTGGTGGGCGAGGAGGACGAGTTCACGCCCGTGAGCGATGCCCGGATCATCGCGGACCGCGTACCCGATGCCACGCTCAAGGTCATCGCGCAGGCGGCACATATGCCCAATCTGGAACGGCCCGCCGAATTCAATGCGGCGCTTCAGCAATTCCTCGAGGCCCTGCCGGACGAATCCCGGAAGGGCCTGCGAAGCGAAGAACCGGCGAACCGGTAAGGACGGCGGACCGGTGAAAGCGGCGAACCGTCGAAAGCGGTGAAACCGGTTGAACGAGCGAATCGGAGAATCCGCGGCGCACACGGCACGCGCCTCGTGAGCCAGCGGGCGTCATTCAGTGAGCGTCATTCGATCGGCTTCATCCGGTCGACTTCCGTCAGCCGGCGCCCTTTACCGGGCGCCCTTCAGCGGGCGTCGTCAATTGCGCGGTAGTGCCCCAGCGCCGTCTCGCGCACCTTCCGGTCGCTCCAGTGGTCGAAACGGTCCGGGGCCGGCCGGTCGGGGTCCACCAGGGGGCGCCCGGCGTCCAGCAGGAGGTGGGCCAGATGGCGGCCCCGCGGCGCCTGCCGGAAGGCCGGGACGAGTGCCAGGGCCTCGGCGAACGCGGTACCGAAGTCCCCTTCGAGGAAGGGGACTTCGGCGCTTTCGAGGCCAGGCGGTGGGTTCCAGGGGGAGGGGGGTGTGCGCGTAGCTGCCGAGTCCGTAGCGGCGGCCGTGGCGGCGGGTGCACGACCACTCTCTCTTCGGCTGCCATATGTCCGCCTTCCGCTGTTGATCACATAGCTGGTGCCGGTCACCCCAGCCGGCCGCCCGTCCGCATACCGAGGCGTCATAACGGGCACACGACCTACGACCACGGGAACGACCAGCAGCACGGCCAGGGGAACAACGCCCGCCCGCCCGCTACGCGAGTGGTGACGATCCGGGGTCGGCGCACGACACCGGTACAGGGCAACTGCGCGACAGGTGCAGTCCTTGTGCCACGTCGGCACACCAACCACGGGAGAACCACGCATGCACCGGCCAGCCCACGACACCCGCACCAGCCACGACCACGACCTGCTCGTCAGGGACGCCCAGTTGCTCGTCGTCGACGACGCCACCGAGATTCCCGGCGGCTGGGTCGCCCTCCGCGACGGCCGCGTCGCCGCGGTCGGCGGGCCCGGCACCGAGCCGGAAGGCGTGGCGCGCACGCTCTCCGCCACCGGCCGCCTGGTCACCCCCGGCCTGATCAACACGCATCACCACATCTACCAGAACCTCACCCGCTCCTTCGCCCCCGCGGTCAACGGCACCCTCTTCGACTGGCTCACCACGCTCTACCCCCTGTGGTCCGCCCTCGACGCCGAGGCGGTCCATCTCTCCACCTACGTCGGCATCGCCGAGCTGCTGATGGGCGGCTGCACGACGTCGATGGACCACCTCTATGTGCATCCGCGCCCCCGCCTCGTCGACGCGGAGATCCGTACCGCCCAGGAAATCGGCTTCCGCTTCCATGCCACCCGCGGCTCCATGACCCGCTCCGTCGAGGACGGCGGACTGCCACCGCGCTCCGTCACCCAGACCGACGACGAGGTACTCGCCGACAGCGAACGGCTGGTGGCGGCCTATCACGACCCCTCCCCCGGCGCACTGATCCGCGTCGCGCTGGCGCCCTGCTCGCCGTTCTCGGTGACCAAGGAGCTGATGGTGGCGACCGCGGAGCTGGCCGAGCGGCTCGACGTACGGCTGCACACCCATCTCGCCGAGGACCGGGACGAGGACGCGTTCTGCCTGGAGACCCACGGCTGCCGTCCCGTCGAGTACTTCGCATCCGTCGGCTGGATGACCGACCGTACGTGGGTCGCGCACTGCATCTACCCGGACGACGAGGAGCGCGCCCGGCTGGCCGCGGCCGGCGTCGGCGTGGCGCACTGCCCCAGCTCCAACATGCTGATCGGCGGCGGCACGGCCGCCATCCGCGAGATGCGCGAGCTCGGCATGCCGGTGGGCATCGGCTGCGACGGCTCCGCTTCCACCGATCACGCCTCGCTGTGGATGGAGACCCGCGGCGCCCTGCTGCTCGCCCGCTACCGCGGCGGCCCCGCGGCGATGGCCGCCCGCGACGCCCTCGACATGGCGACCCGCGGCTCCGCCCGCTGCCTGGGCCGCGACGACGAACTCGGCCATCTGCGGCCCGGCGCCTGCGGCGATCTCGTCGTCTGGAACACCCATGAGGTGGCACTCGCCGGTTCGTTCACCGACCCGGTCGAGGCCTGGCTGCGGTGCGGCCCGTCCCGCGCCTGGACCACGATCGTCGCCGGACGCGTCCTGGTGGACCAGGGCGAGCCCCAACTGCCCGCACTGGAAACGAAGTTGCGAGAGCACGCGCGGGTGGCCCGCCGTATCCAGCGACTGACCTGAGAGCGCGCCCGACGACGGCCGTCGGGGAACGGACCGGGTACGACGTGCGCGACGTACCCGGTCGGATCCTCCTGGGGCCGGTCCGGTGGATCATGGCCAGGCCCGCGACCGGAGCTGACCGGCCGCCTACCGGATCCCCTTCGTCGTACGCCGATACGTGGACCGCCGGTCATCGATGTCGGCCCGGCGATCGCCGTACACCGTCTGCTGGACCTGCTCGTCGCGCAGGAACTCGTGCGGGAAGCCGAGCGGTACGGCGCTCACCGCGTCGAGCCGGGCCAGGGCATCGGCGTCGAGCTCCACGTCCACGGCGGCGAGGTTGTCGGCGAGCTGGGATTCCTTGGTGGCGCCCACGATCGGGATGACGGTGCCGGGGCGGCCGCGCAGCCAGGCCAGCGCGACCTGGGCCGGGCTCCAGCCGCCCTGCTCGGCGATCTCCAGAACGGCGGTGAGGGTCGCTTCCTCGTCGTGGCTGCCGCCGCGGTAGGCGCCGTCGACGGTCAGCCGGCCCGTCCCGCCCTGCCGGTACTTGCCGGTGAGCTTGCCGCCCGCGAGCGGGCTCCATGCCAGCACCGCCTGGTCGAAGGCGTATGCCTGGGGAAGGAGTTCACGCTCCGGGGTGCGCTCCAGCAGGTTGTAGCGCAGCTGTGAGCCGGCGAAGGAGGTCCAGCCGCGGAGTTCGGCGAGGGTGCCGGCCTGCGCGATCTCCCAGGCGGGCCAGTCGGAGACGCCGAGGTAGAGCACCTTTCCGGCGCGTACGAGGTCGTCCAGCGCCCGCATGGTTTCCTCGACCGGGGTGAAGTTGTCGCGGGCGTGCACCCACAGGATGTCGAGGTAGTCGGTGCGCAGCCGGCCGAGGCTGGCCTCCACCGACTGGACGAGGTTCTTGCGGTGATTGCCGGCCGAGTTCACATCGCCCGTGCGGGTCGCGCAAGTGAACTTGGTCGCCAGGACGAGCCGCTCCCGCCGGCCGCCCAGCAGTTCACCGAGAAGCGTCTCCGAACGGCCACCGGTGTAGATGTTGGCGGTGTCGATGAAGTTGCCGCCCGCGTCCGTATAGGCGTCGACGATGCGGGCGCCGGCCTCCTTGGCGACGCCCCAGTCCCCTTCCTCGCCTCCGCCGAAGGTCATGGCCCCCAGGCACATCTCGCTCACCCGCAGGCCGGTCCTGCCGAACAGTGTGTAGCGCACCGCATTCCCCTTCGTCGGCTGGTGTCCCGATCGCATACCGTCGCATCACCTGGCAGTTCCGGTGTCGATCGGTGTCGATCGCGTAGCAGACGCTAGGCGCTGGAGCGGGCTCCCACGCAAGTACGGGCTTGCGGGGCGGCGCGCCTGACAGCTGACTGCCAACCTCTCTGCCAACGCCGCTGCCCGGCCGGATGAGGTGCAAGGGTCGTTGCCAGCGCCGGGTCGCCGGGTCTCCCCCGTGGCTCGGGCGGTCCGGTGCTTCAGTCAGCACCACGCTCTGGGAGGAAGACCATGAAGACGCTGCGCCGTGCGTTCATCGCCGGAGTCCTGACCCTCGCCCTGGGCGGCCTGGTCGCCCCCGGCGCCTCCGCCCTCGCCCCGGCCGGTGCCGCGGACGTCCGGGCCACGACGGTGTCGGCCGCGCTGAGCTGCCGCGCCGCCGACAACCACGACGAGATCGCCGCGAAGTTCATCTCCCGCTGCAAGAAGGGCTCCATCCGCAGGGAGTTCCCCACCGACCGGCTGTCCCGTTCGCTCGGCCAGATCTACGCCGGCAAGCAGGCGGGCGACCAGGACGACGTCAAGGCGTGGAAGCTGCTGAACGACCGCCGGTTCGACAAGTGAGCAACGGGTGAGCGGCAGCTGAGCGACGGAGGAGAAATCCACGGATCGTGGGGAACAGGTAATTCCGACCCTACGAGCCGACACCGACCGGGCAAGGAGTCCGCCATGACCGGCATGACAGCCAGGACCGTTCCCCATGTGGCGATTGTGCTGATGGAGGCACGCTCCGATGCGGCGGACCGACCGCCGCTGTTCCAGGAGAACTTCCTGCTGGTGCACGCGCCGGACGAGAAGGCCGCGCGGGAGCGGGTGGAGCACTGGGCCCAGCGGGCCGGGACGAGCTACCGGAACGAGCAGGGCGAGACCCTCACCTGGCGGCTGCGCACCATCGTCGACGTCAAGGAGGCCGAGGACACCGACCTGACCCGGGACGCCGATCTCTACACCCGGCACTTCCGGGACTACGCGTCCTACGAACGGTTCGAACCGCTGCTCTCCGGTGAGGAGATCTGAGCCCGGCCGCCCCCCGTCTGCCTCACGCGTCTCACCCAAGTGGCCCGTCCCGTCTTGCCGGGGCGGGCCGCTTCGCGTAGGCGGATGCGCTTCTCCCGGCTCGCGGCTCCCGGCTTCCGGCTCCCGGCTCCCGGCTCCCGGCTCGCGTCGGCGGGATCTCCCGCAGCGCCCGGTGAACCGAGTCGCCGTCCGCCGCTACGTACAGGGCGTAACCGGATGCCATCTGTGGGAGAACGCATGACACACGACACCCTCGCCCCGCCTCTCGCGGGAAAACGCGACAACCCCTCGCTCGTCACGGTGCTGGGCACCGAGCTCGCCCGGAACCGCCGGGGGTTCGTGCCCTGGTACCACCTCCTCGCGCCGGTCATCATCACCGTCCCGCTCTTCCTGGGGTCGCTCGGCTCCTCCGAGGCCAAGGCCGGCCAGACGTTCGAGGTGTTCCGCAATGTGACGCTGGAGTTCTGGGGCGTGCTGGTGCCGATGACGGCGGGACTGGCCGCGGCGCTGTCGGTCCGCGCCGACCAGGACGCCTGGCGGCTGCTGCTGTCGTACGGCGTGCCGCGCGGGCGCTATTTCGTCGGCAAGGTGGCCGCGCTGGGCGTGCTCGGCTTCCTCTCGTCCACGGTCCTGCTGGTGATGCTGTCGCTCGGCGCGATGCTCAGCGGCACGTTCCCCGACGCCATGGGCACGGTCGTCGCCGCGGTCTATCTGCCGTGGCTGGTGGGGCTGTCCATGACCGCGCTGGCGGTGCTGGTCGCGGTGATGTGGGGGATGGGGCCCAGCATCGGGGTGGGCGTGGCGGGCCTGCTGTCCGGTGCACTGATCTCGGACAAGGTCTTCTGGTACGCGGTGCCGTTCGCCTGGCCGATGCGGGTGGTGCTGCCGCTGGCCGGGATCGGGCCCAACGGCGTACCGCTGCCGAAGGACAGTCCGGTCACCGACCCGTCGGCCATCCCTCTGGCCATCGGTCTCGCCGCCGTGCTGACGGCGATCCTGCTGATCATCGGCAGCCTGCACATGAGCCGTAAGGAGATCTGACCATGACCGCGACGACACCGGGGTTCTCCGGACTGCCGATGGACCGCACGCCGACGGCCCTCAGGATCCGTGAGCTGCACAAGCACTACGGCACGCACCGCGCCCTGGACGGCGTGGATCTGACGGTCCGGGTCGGAGAGGTCTACGGCCTGCTCGGGCCGAACGGCGCCGGCAAGACGACCTTGATGAAGGCGCTGCTGGGACTGCAGCGGCCGACCTCGGGCACGATCGAGATCTTCGACCGGCCGGTGGGGCGGCAGTCGCTGGCGGATGTCGGCGCGCTGATCGAAGTGCCGGGACTGTGGCCGACGTTGACGGGCGAGGAAACGCTGCGGGTGCACGCCAAGCTGCGCGGGGTGCCGCAGGAGTGGATCGAACCGGCGCTGCAGTTGGTGAAGATGACCGATGCGCGCAGCCGGAAGGTCGGGGCGTACTCCCTCGGGATGCGCTGGCGGCTGGGGATCGCCGTGGCGCTGCTGGCCAAGCCGCGGCTGATCGTGCTGGACGAGCCCACCAACGGCCTGGACCCGGTGGGTATCCGCGAGATGCGCGGGATCATCCGCTCGCTGGCCGGGGAGGGCGTGGCCGTACTGATCGCCAGTCATCAGCTCGCGGAGGTCGCCCAGGTCTGCGATCGGGTGCAGGTGCTGGTGGCCGGGCGCACCCGCTTCGAGGGGCCGCTGTCGGGGCTGGCCCTCGACGGGGATGTGGAGGCCGGTTTCTTCCGGCTGCTGGAGACCGCGGACGCGGGGATCCGCTGATGCGGGGAGGCACGGCGGCGAACGGCCGGCGGTCCCGGTGGCAGGCGGCCACCGGGACCGCCCGGACGGCCTCCGGCCGGACCGTGGACGGCTCTTCCGCCGGCAGGTGCAGGGACGGTCAGCTGGCGTGCGCGGGCACGGGAGGTGCCAGGCCCCACCCGGCGGCCAGTGAGAGCAGCTCGGCCCGACCGGTGACGCCGAGGTCGTCGTAGAGACGTCGGATACGGCGGTACATGGACCGCTCGGAACAGTAATGGCGCCGTGCGATCTCCGACACGGTCGCCGAGGTACAAAGCACCTGAAGCAGTTCCCGGTCGCAGTCGGGCAGCGCGGGCGGCGGCGGACGGTGCGGAGCCCGCGGGTCGTGCGGCGGTGGGGGTGTGCGGCGCTGACCGGTTACGGAGGCCGGATCGGGGAGGGCGCCCCGCGCCGGCACGGAGGGTGTGACGAGCGGCGACGGTGCCCTGGTCACCGGGTCGGCCAGGGCGGGCGCCGGGAGCCGTAACCCGCGCGCCGTACCGCCCGCTGCGTGGTGGGAATCCCAGCCGGTGTGGCCGCTGTCGTCCGCACCCAGAGGGCCGCGGTGGTCGCCCGGGACGGAGCGGAGCCAGGTGCCGGAGCCGTCGACGGAGCTTGCGACGCGGTGCGCCCGGCACTGCGCGTACAGCATGTCGGTCTGGCGTTCCCCGGGGATGGCGAGGTTGAGCACAAAGTTCGCACCGCAGCGGATGGCGAAGTACGTCTGATGGCCCGAGACATCGTTGGTGACGGCGACGAGCAGCGCGAGGGGATGGCGGACCCGTACGACGCGTAGCCCCTCGGCCTGGAATTCGCTGGTGACCGGCATCAGGACCGGGAGGTCGAGGGCGATGCCGGGGGCGGTCAGATCCGCGTCCTCGACGAAGTCGACGCGGTCCAGGCCTGGGCGGAGACCGCTGAGCGGGGAGTGTGGCGACTCGAACTGGGCTCGGAGGCCGGACTGGGCCAGGATATGCAGCCCGGTGGCGGACGAGGCGTGCTGATGCTGCATGGTGTTGCCCCCGTTTGGTGCGTTCGTGCGGCGTTCCTTTGGTGGTGCGTGGGCCGGCCGGCTCGGGTCAGTGGGCGGCGCGGCAGAGCTTGAGGGTCTTGCTGAGCAGGGAGCCGAGGCTCACCTTGTCGCCGTCGTCACCGGAGGCGCGCATCGGGTCGATGTCACGGTATCCGGCATTACGGGCACGGTCGTTGAGAGCGTAGGTGGTGCCGTCGGGCGCGGTGAAGACCGCCTGATTGTCCTTACGGCATTCGGCAGTTCCGTGGTCGACCTTGAGCGGCCAGGTGTAGCCGAGGTTCTTCTCGCTCATCTTCTGCTTGCCTGAGGTCGGGCTGGGCAGCGGTACGGGGTCCGTGGTGTGCGGTGCGCTGCGGCCGCCGCCCCCGCAGGCGGTCAGGCCCAGCAAGGCCAGTCCGGCCAGGGCGGAGGCCACGGCGGACCGGGTCTGCCGGGCACGACGGGTGTATGCGCTCATGTGTTGGCTACCTCGCTGTCGGAGCTGCTGGAACCGCTCGAACCGCCGGAGCGGTCGGGCCTGCTGTCGGAATGTGAAGAATTGGCGAGTCCTGGCGCGTGGGTCCTTCCGTCGGCGCACAGGAGCGCGGCGTAGCCGTCTTCGAGCGACGGCTCGACCGGGCGCGCCCCCTCGGGCGGACGGGTGGTGACGATGCGGTACTCGGGCCCCTCGGCGGTGGTCACCGCGCTCACCACCTCCGCACCGGGCGGCGGTCCGGCCGCCTTGACCGCGTAGGTGCATCCCGCGGCCTGGCTGACCAGCGCGGCGGTGGTGTCGTGGAAGACCAGCCGGCCGGTGGTGAGGACGGCCACTTCCGGGCAGGTCTGGGCGACGTCGTCGAGGATGTGGGTGGACAGCAGGACCGTACGGCCACCGCCGAGCCCGGCCAGCAGGGTGCGGAAGCGCATCCGTTCGTGCGGGTCGAGTCCGGTGGTCGGCTCGTCGACGATCAGTACGGACGGGTCGCCCATCAGCGCCTGGGCGATGCCGACCCGGCGCTTCATCCCGCCGGAGAACCCGGCCAGCCGCTCGTCCGCGCGGTCCTCCAGACCCACCTCGGCGATCTTGGCTTCGACCTGGGCGCGGCGGGTGCGCTTGTCGCGGATGCCCTTGAGGACTCCGATGTAGGCGAGAAATTCACGGGTCGTCAGGTCGGGGTAGAGGGAGAGCTCCTGCGGGAGGTAGCCGAGGGTGCGTTTGACGGCGGTGAGGCCGTGGCTGGTGGACAGATCATGGCCGGCGACGGTCACCCGCCCGGAGGTGGGCCGCAGTACGCCGGTGAGGATGCGGAGCAGCGTGGTCTTCCCCGCGCCGTTGGCGCCCAGCAGTCCGACGGTGCCTCGGTCGATGTGGAGATCGACGGCGTCCAGCGCGCGGCGGCCGCCGGGATGGACCTTCGTCAGCCGTTCAGTGGTGATGTTCATGATGCTCCGTGTCGGCGTAGTCGGGCGACGAGATGACCGAGGGCGTAGCAGGCCGCGGCCATGGCCAGGACGAGGGCGAGGTTCAGCAGGGCGGTGGCGTCGGTGACTTCGGGGCGCAGCGGGCCGGTGCCCTGGCGGTTGGCCCAGATCTCGGGGGCGTGTGCCCAGGCGGCCAGCGGATAGCCGCCGAGCGGGGAGAGGACCGTGCCGGTGGCGGTGGGCAGCGGGGAGAACCGCGGCGGGAAGTGCAGGGCCCACAGCCACACCACGACCGTGACGGCACGCGCCGCGGCGACCGGCATCAGCACACCGAGCAGCCCGGCGAACGCGGTCACCAGGAGCGCGGCGGGCAGAACGGCCACCGCCAGGGCAATCACCGTCGAGGCGATCGGGGCGGCGGAGCCGGCGGTCACGGAGATCACCGTTCCGTAGAGGAGGAAGAGGGCGACGACCGGCGCCAGGGCGGTGAGCAGCGGCCCGATCAGCGTCCCGGTCGTGCGTGCCAGCAGTCCGGCGGGGGTGGCGGTCAGCAGCTCGGGCATGCCGCGCGCCTCGAGGGAGCGGCGCAGCCGGTCGGTGAGCGCGAGGCCCACGCCCAGGGTGCACAGGGTGTTGACCAGCACCGCGGCCGCGCCGCATCGGGCCGCCGGGTCGCTGTGGCCGGTGACGACGGGTGAGGTGGCGGCGAGCAGCAGGCTCAGCAGGGCCAGGGGGAGGACGGCGGCCCATACGGCCTTGCGGCGAACGGCCATCAGGGCTTCGTAGCGCAGGGTCACGATCAGGGCGGTCATCAGGCCTCCCCGGGGCCGAAGCCGGGGCCGGTGGCGCGGCCGAGCCGAGCGCCCTGGTGGCCGCCGGGCCGGAGGGCGCGCAGCGCCAGCGCGGTCAGCCAGCCGCCGGCCAGCAACGCGGGCACCGCCTGCGCGGCCCCTTCCGGCACCACCCGGTCGATCAGCAGGAGTTTGGCCAGGACGGCGGCGACGACCAGCCCGGTGGCGGACGCGGCCGAGCCGAACCGTACCGTCGCCCAGACCGCGCAGCCCCCGAGCAGGACGGTCAGCCCGGCCAGCTCGACGAGGGTGACGGCGAGGTCGAGGCGGTAGCCGGTGGCCGCCAGCATGCAGGTCATGGCGAGGCCGGCCGCGGCGGTGACGGCGGCGGGCCAGGTCAGACGGCGGGCGACGGTGCGCGCGTAGGCGGTGGGCAGCGACAGATGAAGCTCCGTCATCGGCTCCCGGGCGATCACGGCCGCGCAGGCCAGGGCCGCGGCGGTGGGCGGCGCACACGTCACCAGCGCGCGGCCGAGCAGCATGCCGTCGCCGGTGCGCGCGGCCATCGCCCCGTATGCCAGGAGGGCCGCCAGCAGCGGCAGGACATATGCCTGCCGTCCGCAGCGGCGGACCTCGTGGGGCCACCAAGTCGCAGCAGTCATTGCGCCCTTCCTCCCATGTGATCCCGCGGAATGCAGGCGGTACGGACCGTACGTAGCATCTCGGCCCGGTGCGGTTCACGGGTGGCCGGAGCCGCGCTTCCCGCACGTCCGGAGCCGCGCTTGTGGGGGCGGAAGCGCGCAACGGAGCGTGCGGTCCGGCTAGTCCGAGGGCGCCGGCCCCCCGGCCCGCCGCATGGCCATGGCGGCCCAGGTGAGGAGCGCGAAGGCCAGCAGCAGCGTCCAAGGCGTGGTCGACAGCAGGCCGCCCATCAGGTTCTGGAAGGGCGTGGTGAACATGCCCTGGGGGCCGCTGAGCAGGCCGACGAGCCAGAGTGCGCCGCCGGCGGCCGCGCCCACGGCGGGGGCGAACCGTACGGACAGGGCGAGGGCGAGGGACGCGGCGAGCAACGACTCTCCCAGCCAGCTCGCGACCACCGTCCGCCAGGCCGGCCCGTCCACCAGCGCCGAACAGGCCAGGGCAAGCGCCACATCGACGCAGAGCACCACCGTCAGCCGGGCCAGGAACACCGCCGCGGGCGGCACCGGCAGGGTGAACAGCAGCTCGCGCCGGGGGTCCCGGCGCGGCGAGGCCACCAGCAGCGCGCCGAACAGCATCAGCAGGACCACGACGCCCCCGAACACCCGCAGCGCGAGCCGTTCCTGGGTGAACGTCGAGGCCAGCAGCGCGGCGCCGACGATGCCGACGGCGCTCAGCGGCGCCCAGATCCGGGGCAGCAGCGTGGCCTGCCGCAGCGCGAGCAGCCCGGCCAGCCGCCAGGGCTGGTCGAAGCCGTGGGAGGCGAAGCGGCGGGCGGGCCGCGCCACCGCCTCGGTCTCCATGGCGGGCTCCGCCCCGTGCGGGCCGGCTTCCGCCAGCGCGGGCCCGAGGAGGACGTCGAAGGACGGGACCGCAACGGTCCGTTCCACCGCATCCGTCCGGGCCGCCTCGCCGATGCCCTGCCACACTGCCATCCGCGTACGGCAGTCGAGGCAGTCGTCGAGGTGTTGCTGGTGCTGCGCGGGGATCGCGCCGGGCCGGGAGAGACGCGCCAGGGCGTCGTCCGCGAGGTGAGGTGTCATCGTCGTCCCGTTCCTTCCAGCCGCGTGGCGGCGAGCATCTTGCCCAGCCGCCGTCGCGCATGGGACATCCGGCTCTTGACGGTGCCCACCGGGATGGCGAGCACGGTGGCCACTTCCGGGTAGGCCAGGTCCTCGACCAGCACCAGAGCAAGGACCTCGCGCAGATGTTCGGGAAGCGCCCGCACGGCTGTCAACAGCGCCGTGCGGTCGGCGTCCTGCACGATCTGGTCCTCGACGCTCGGTGCGGGGTCCGGCACGTCGTGCGCCTCGGTGAGATCCGCCAGTTGCGGCCGCAGTTTCCGGAGCTGGTTGTGGGCCTGTCGTCGTGCCACGCCCAGCAGCCAGCCCCGTACGGAGGACTCACCGCGGAAGCCGCCCGCGGAGCGCCACACGGCCAGCCATGACTCCTGCAAGAGTTCCTCCGCGACTCCCTGATCCGAGGTGAGTCTGCGGATGAGGCGGAGCATGGCGGCCGCATGCCTGTCGTAAAGGGCCCGCAGGGCGGCCTGGTCGCCGCGGGCGACCGCGGTCAGCAAAGCTTCGTCCGAACACACACCATGTACGTATCCCGGAATCCGCGAGCGGTTCACGGATTCACCGGATTGATCTGATGTCCGAAGCGCATCCCGGGCGTGCGGGCCGGATTCCGCTGCCGTGCCGGCCGGATCTCCGCCGCAACTGCCGCGCTCCCGCCGTTCTGCCGCGGAACTGCCAAGACTGCCAAGACCGACCAGATCGGTTGAAGGGCCCCGAATGACCGTGATTGCGTGAAGCCCGGATCGCGATCCATGAACATCCACCCGTCCATGTGATTTCAACGGAGGACACGATGGGAATCAACGGACCCGCCCAGACGCAGGACGACGGCCTGTTCGACCTCGACCTGGAGATCGGCGTGGAGAAGTCCGTCGCCGGCCCGGCCATCACGAGCATCTCCTACTGCACCCCCGGGTGCACCAGCGACGGCGGCGGCTCCGGCTGCAGCCACTGCTGCTGACAGCACCGGCCGGTGGGGCGGGCGCTCGCCCGGCCCACCGGCCGTTCCCGCCGCACACGGAGGCCGTACCGGAAGCGACGCAGCGGCGGGCGGACGAGCAGCGGCAGGCGCAGGGGCGGTGCCAGGGCCCACGGGCGGCGCCAGTCCCAGGGGCAGCGAGACAAGGGGGAGCCATGGGGGGAACACCGACACCGCACGCGCCGTTCGCGGCGCGGGAACTCTTTCTGCTGCGCGCGCCGTTGGCACCGGACGCCTCCGGCCTCCCTCTCCCCGATACGGGCGGCCCTCAGGACCTCGACGCCTGTGCCGCGCTCCTCGCCTCGGTCGATGACGACCCCGTGCTGAGCGAGGCGCTCGCTCTCGCCTCCCCCAGCCTCAGTGCCCTGGTCCGCCGGGTCACCGAGCGCGGCAGGGCCGGGATCAAGGCAGGTCAGCTGCGCCGCGCCGCCCTCGCCGTGCTCCGTTACGACATCCGGATGCGGACCCGGCCCACCCCGTTCGGCCTGTTCGCGGGGGTGGCGACGGGTGGTTTCGACGCCGCCGCCAAGGTGACGCGCGGCCGCGCGCACCGCACCCGTACGCACGCCGATATGCAGTGGCTGACCAGGATCGGCCATCGTCTCGAACGCGATCCGGCCGTGCTCGGTGCGCTCGCGGTGCAGGCCCATCAGGCCCTGGTGCAGGCCGGGGACCGGCTGGTGCTCGTCTCGCCCTCCACCCTGGGCGTCGCTCCGTCCGGGAGCGGCGAGGGGCGTTCTTCGGTGTCCGTACGCAGGACGCCGGTCGTGGCGCGGGCGGTGGCCGAGGCGGCCGGACCGCTGCCGTACGAGGAGTTGGTCCGGCGTATCGCCGCGGCGTTCCCGTCGGCCCCGGTGGAGCGGGTCCGTGCTCTGCTCGCGGAGCTCGTGCGGCAGGAGGTCCTGGTCACCGGCCTGCGCCCGCCGCTGGACGGCGGCGACCCGCTGCGGCATGTCCTCGGGCTGCTGGCCGAGGTTACCGGGCCCGGTGCGGAGACCCGCCGGATCCACGAGGGGCTGCTGGCCGTCGACCGCGAGCGGCGGGCGTATGACGCGCGGCCCGTCGGCGAGGGCCGCGCGGCGCTGCGTCGGCTCCTGGAGACGGCCCGGTCCCTCGAACCGGACGACACGCCCCTGCACATCGACACCCGCCTGGACACGGAGCTGCATCTGCCGCATGCGGTGCGCGAGGTGATCGAGGCGGCGGCCGGTGTGATGTGGCGGCTCTCCCGTCCCAAGCTCGGGCTGTTCGCACTGCGGGACTACCACCGCCGTTTCCTCGACGCCTACGGGGCCGACCGCCTGGTTCCGATTCTTCAACTCCTGGACGAATCAACGGGGTTGGGGGCACCGGCGGGTTATGGCTGGCCCAACAGCGAGGCGGCGCCGGTGCCGCCCGACGATCCGCGCACGGCCCGGCGCGATCGCGCGATGGCCCGGCTGGCGGCCGCCGCGCAGCGCTCCGGGCGGCGTGAGGTGCTCCTCCAGGACGCGGACCTGGCGGAACTGTGCCATGACACCGCCGACCTCGCGGACCTGCCCAGCTGCTGCGAGGTGACGGTGCAGGTCGTCGCCCCGTCGACGGACGCGCTGTCCGACGGGGACTTCCGGGTGTTCCTCTCGCCGTCGCCCGGCTCGCACCGGGCGGGCGCCACGTTCGCCCGGTTCGCCGACCTCCATCCCGGCTGGCGGGCGGCGTTCGCCGCGCTGCACGGCGACAACCCGGTGCACGTCGAGGGTGCCGTCCCGGTCGATCTCGCGTTCCGGCCCCGTTCCGGGCGGGCGGCCAACCTCGCGCACACCGCCCCGGCCACCGGCCGGCGGATCGGTGTCGGGGTGCCCGATGCCCCCGGAGTCGAGGAGCTGCGGCTGTCGGAGATCGGTATCGGTGCCACGCTGGACCGCCTGACGGCCGTTCACGTCCCCACCGGACGCGAAGTGGTGCCCGTCCTCGGCAACATGGTCAGCGCGCCCGCCCAGGCCCCCAACGCCATCCGTCTGTTGTGGGAGATCGGGCTCGAGGGCCAGCGGCTGTGGGAGCCGTGGAACTGGGGGCCGCTCGCGGATGCGCCGTTCGTTCCGCGGGTGCGGCACGGCCGGTTCGTGCTGGCCCCCGCCGTCTGGCGGCCGGACGGGATCCGTGCGGCCGCCGAGCGGATCCGTACGGCGGGCGGCGCGCGCGAGGCCGACTGGGCGCGGGCGGTCGCGGACTGGCGGACCGCCTGGGACGTGCCGCGCCGGATCCTCGCCGTCACCGCCGACCAGCGTCTGCTGCTCGACCTGGAGAACGTCTGGCATCGCGAGCTGCTCCTCGACCAGGTGCTACGGCATCCCGATCTGATCGCGCAGGAGGTCCCGGGGGAGCACGAGGGCGGGTCGGCCGGTCCGCTCGCCGGGCATGTCTCGGAGCTGGTCGTGCCGTTGGTCCGCCGGGAGACGGGTGCCCCGCGTCGTCGGCCGTACGCCGGTCGCCTCCTGGCCGAACGCACGGTGCACGGCCTCGGCGGCGACTGGCTCTACCTCAAACTGCACGGTGCCGCCCGCGCGCAGGACGACCTGTTACGCGACCGCCTCCCCCAACTGATCGACAGAGCAACCGAGTTGGGGTCGGACGACTGGTTCTTCCTCCGCTACACGGACGACGCCGGGCATCATCTGCGGCTGCGGCTGCACGGCGCGGACCCGCGCGCGCTGTGGGGTTCGGTGGCCCCCGAAATCGGCGCGCTGCTGACGGGCTGGCAGCGCGCGGGGCTGCTGCGCGGCCACACCCTGGCGCAGTACGACCCGGAGACCGAGCGCTATGGCGGTCCGGCCGCGCAGCGCCTGGCCGAGCGGGTGTTCCGGTACGACAGCGAGGCCGCGCTCGCGCTGCTCCGCCTGGCCAAGGATCCCGGCAACGCCTTCGGCGTCGACGAGCTGGCCGTCATTTCCTGCGCCGCTCTGGCGCACGCTTTCGGGGCGCCCGCGCCCGGCCATCCGCTGGTCGCCGGCGACTGTGGCGACGACGGGGCCGCGGCCTGGTTGTCGATGACCGGCTCGCGCCGCGATCTGCCCGCCGGGTTCCGCGCGAAGGCCGCCGAGTGGCGCCGCACGGTCGACCCGTACGGCGGCTGGCCCGCCCTCGTCGGGGATCCGGCGGGTGCCCGCGTCCTGGAGGCGCTCCGCCCGCGGGACGAGGCCGTCCGTCAACTGGCCGCTCGGGTACGGGAGTCGGGCGGCACCCCGGAAGGGCGGGTCGTCGGCAGTCTGCTGCACATGGTCTGCAACCGGCTGTTCGGCGGGTCCAGCTCCCGGGAGGCGACCGTGCTGGGCATCGCCCGCGGCGCCGTACAGGACCACCTCAACCGCCGGAGGCACCAGCCGTGACCACAGCCACCCTCACGGAGAGCACCATCGCCCTGGTCGCGGAGCGGCTCGCCGACCCCGAGCACACCGCCGCCGTGGCCTCCCGTGACGACAACCGCGATCCCGTTTACGACGCGGTGATGTGGGGGCCGCTCACGCTCGCCAACGGGCTTCCCGGCACCGCACTCCTCTATGGCGAGCTGGCCCGTACGGACGACACGTGGCGGCCGGTCGCCCACCGCCATCTGGCGGCCGCCGGGCGGGCCATGGCCTCGGCGCCCAGCCGTGGCCTGTTCTCCGGTCCGGCCGCGTTGCTGGCCGCCGCGCAGACCTGCGCCGGGCGCGAGGGGCACTACGCCACGCTGCGGCGGGGGCTGGCCACGTGGGTCGCCGAGGAGCAGACGGAACGGCTGCGGGTGTTCCGCAGCCGCGCCGAGGAGGGCGGCGTGGGCGTCGACTGGGCCGCGTACGACCTGGTCAACGGGTTGTCCGGGACGACCCGCCTGCTCCTGGACTCGGCGGTCGACCCGGTGGAGGGCGGCCCCGCGGTGGAGTCGGCCCTCGCCGCGTCGCTCCGCCACCTCGTCGCGCTGAGCGCGCCGATCCGGGTCGACGGCCACCACGTGCCGGGCTGGTGGGTGCCTCCGGAGCTCCAGGTCAGCGACCGCGACCGGGCGGACCATCCCCGCGGCGACTTCAACCTCGGGATGGCCCACGGCATCAGCGGACCGCTGGCGGTGCTCTGCTCGGCGTACGAAGCGGGCCGCGAGGTGCCCGGGATGTGCGGGGCCATCGAGCGCATCGCCGAGTGGCTGTTGGGCTGGACGCTGTGGGACGAGGCGGGTGCGTACTGGCCCGCCCGTGCGGGCTGGGACGAGGAGGTGGCGGCGCGGCGCCCGGAGGCGATGTTCACCCGTACGGCCTGGTGCTACGGCACGCCGGGGGTGGCCGCCGCCCTGTACCGCGCGGGCATGGCGCTGGGCCGGCCGCGCTGGTGCGAGGCCGCGGTCGACGCGCTGCGCGCCGCGCTCCGCCGGGACGAGTCGCGGTGGGCGATCGAGGGCGCGACGGTCTGCCACGGATATGCGGGTCTGCTGCGCATCGTGGCGCGGGTGGCGGCGGCTTCCGGTAACGACGAACTCCGTGCCGGATGTGCGTGGTTGACGTCCAAGGTGCTGGGGTGCGCCGATGGCGCGGCCCCCTTCGCCTTCCGTCACCTCATGCGTTTTCCGGCGGCCGCCCGCTCGCCCGTGCCGCATCGGGCGGTGAATGTCGCGGGGATGCTGGAGGGCGCCGCGGGTGTGGCCCTGGCGCTGCTGCCGGTCGACGGCGGGCCGCGGCCCTGGGACCGCTGTCTGGGGCTGGCATGAGCTCCCGGCGCGCGGCGGGCCGCGCCCCGGACAACGGTCTGCAGGAAAGGAGCGTTCCGATGGCTTCGACGCCGCCCGCCTTCGAGGTGGCCGGTCTTGTCGTGCGGTACGGCAAGCTGCTCGCCGTCAAGGAGGTGTCGCTCGCCTCGGCGCCGGGCCGTATCACCGCGCTCCTCGGCCCCAATGGCGCGGGGAAGTCCAGCCTGCTGAGGGTGCTGTCGACCGCGGCGCGGCCGGACGGTGGCAGCGTGCGGATCTTCGGGCACGACGTGCGCGCGGCGCCGATGGCGGCCCGGCGGCGCCTGGGGCTGGTCTTCCAGGAGCGCACCCTCGACAAGGAGCTGTCCGTCGAGCGCAATCTGTGGTTCCACGCCCGGCTGTTCGGCATGAAGCGCGCGGACGCCCGGGCGCGTATCGACGTGATGCTGGATCTGTTCGGTCTCGCCGACCGCCGTCGTGACCCCGTGGAGGAGCTCTCGGGCGGGTTGTCCCGGCGCGTGGAGATCGCCCGCGCCCTGCTGCACCGGCCGGGCCTGATCATTCTCGACGAGCCGACCAACGGTCTGGACCCGGCCGCGCGGAGCGCCGTATGGGCCGATCTGTTGCGGCTGCGGTCGGAGTTGGGGGTCACGGTGCTCTATTCGACGCACTACATGGACGAGGCGGAGTACGCCGACGACATCGTCATCCTGCAGAAGGGGCGCGTGGTCCGGCAGGGCAGCGTCGACCGGCTCAAGAGCGGTCTGGATTCGTCCCGGATCGTGGTGTCCTGCGCGGACGATGAGGCCGCCGCGCGGCAGTTGCGTGCCGTGGGCTTCGATCCGCTGCTGGGGGCCGAGGGGGTCTCGGTGCACTGCGCCGACCCGGAGACCCGGATTGCGGAGGTGGTGCGGGCCCTGGATGTGCCGGGCCTGACCGTTTCGGTACGTCATCCGTCCATGAATGACGTGTATTTGGCGGCCGCCGCCGGGCGTGACGGGCGGCACGCGCATGGCGGGCGGGACAGCCAACGGGAGAGCGTGCCGGGGAGCGTGAGGACGCCATGACCGCTGCGACCGCGCCCGCCTCCTCCGCTCCCGCTCCCGCCGTCACCGAAGGGCGGCTGTCCGTCGCCCTGCGCGCCATCTCCGTGATCGCCCACCGCGATCTGCTGCGCCAGGTCAAACGGCCGGGCGTGCTGCTCAGCCAGGCCGTGCAGATCGTCTTCTTCGTCCTGGTCTACGCCGTCGGCTTCGACGGCATGATCCCCTCCGTGGGGTCCGTGCCCTTCAGCGCCTACGTCTTCCCCGGCATCATCGCCATCCAGGTGGTCTCCATCGGGGTCGCCTCCGGCCAGACGTACGCCTGGGATCGGGAGTACGGGGTGCTGCGCGAACTTCTCGTCGCCCCGGTGCCACGGATCTGTCTGCCGCTGGGGAAGGTCGCGGCGGGCGTCGGCATGGTCACCGTGCAGAGCGTGGTGATGCTGGGCTTCTCGCCGCTGATGGGGGTGGATCTGACGGCGGGCCGGTTCGCGGCCGCGGCCGGCTGCTATGCGCTCGCGGCAACGGTGTTCAGCGTCATCGGGCTGTGCCTGGCCACCGTCATCACCCGGGTCCAGACACTCCAGGCCACGGTCCAACTGGCCATGTTCCCGATGCTGTTCCTGTCCGGGTCGGTGTTCAGCGCGCAGGACGCGCCGGGCTGGCTGGCGCTGATCATGCACCTCAATCCCATGACCTATGCCGTCGACCTGGCGCGGGGGACGCTGCTGGGCGGCGGCGGGCTGCTGGCGTGGTGGGCGGATCTGACCGCGCTGGGCGGGATTCTGGCGGCGGCGCTGGTGCTGTTGCGGGTGCGGAGCGGGCGATGAGCGCGGCGGAGGGCCCGGAGGCCTGCTGGGTGCCGGTGCCGGCACACGCGCGGTCCGGCGGGGCGGCGCCGGACGAGGACGAGGCGGCGGCCGGCGTCCTGTCCGGGGCGCTGGACTGGCTCGACGCGCATCTGGAATGGTTCGCCCCGCACCGCTGGGAGCGCTTCCTGCCGGGGCGGCCCTTCCGGCCGGGTCCGTTGCTCGAACTTCTCGGTCTGGTAAGGCTGTTGGACCGTTCGGGCCGATTGCCCAAGGACGCCGATCTGCCGTCCCGCGCCCTCGATCTCGCCGAACAGGCCGCGGCCGAACCGGACTTCGACCGAGGCCTGCGCCGTGCCGACGCGCTCTTCCCGTACCACCTCAACCTCATCGCCCTGCTGGAGCTTCTCGGCCGCCCGCAGCCCGCGCTGCGGACGCGCGGCGCGGGCCTGCTGGCGGCGGGCGCGGGCGCCCATGCCCAGCCGTACAAGCCGGTGCTCGGCCGGATCGAGCTGCGCTACTTCCTCGACCGCGGCGGTTTCCGGGCCCCCGCCGCGCTGCCCGACGTCGCCGCGCTCTTCCGGGAGAGCCTGCCCGCCCTGCACCCGGACGTCCTCCACCTGACGGAGAGCGAGACCTACGCCCTCACCCATGCCCTCTTCTACGTCACGGACTTCGGCGACCGTGACGTCCTGGGCGGCGCCAAGGAGGCGGCCCGGCTGCGCGAGACCGTGCGGGTGCTGCTGGCCGTCCATCTCGCCCGCGGAGCCCTCGATCTGGTGGCCGAACTCCTGCTCTGCGCAACGGCGTTGGGATCCCCCTCCGCCTCTCTGGTGCGCGACGGCTGGTCGGCCCTGGCCCGCGCCCGGCGGCCGGACGGCGCGGTGCCCAGCCCGGTGCACCGGCCCGAGGTCCTGGCCGGACTGACCGGCGACAAGGCCGCGGCCTATCTCTTCGGCACCTGCTATCACACCACTCTGGCGGCGGGTCTGGCCGCGGCGGTACGGCACGGGCGGGGTGCGGCCGGCCGTGCGGCCCACCGTGCCGTCTGCGGTCCGCGACTCCCCTGCGCGGCGCCCGAGGAGATCCTGTGCTGGGCCCGGGAGGCGGCGCAGGCCCCGCCCTCGTCGCGGGCGGCCTGGGCGGCCCACCTCGCCCCTGTGCTGGTGCTCTGCGTCCAGGCGCGCGACCTGCCGGTGCTGACGCAGGTGCTGCGGGCCGCCGAAGCTCTCGGGCACGGCGATGCCCCGGTGGTCCGCTCGGCCGCCGCGTATGCGTCCGCCCAGTCCCGGTGACCGCCGGTACGACTTTGCACTCCCCCGGGTGACCGGCGCTCCGATAGCCGTCGTACGGGACCGGTCTGCCGGTATCAACGGCCACATGATCGAGGACGTGCGCCACCAGCCGGTGTCAGGCCGTATCAGGGCAGACCTCCGGGGAATCCCCGAAACGGCCCTGTGGACCGTCTATCACCGGGCCGCCGAGGCCGCCCACCCGGACACCGTGCTGCCGGACCCGCGCGCGGTGCAGCTGGTCGCCGAGGTGGACTTCCCCTTCCGGGAGCGGCTCGGCGCCGCCCGGCCGTGGGTGGCGCAGGCCATCGCGCTCCGCGCCCTGGCCTTCGACGGTGCGGTGCGTGCTTTTCTGGCACGGCATCCGGAGGGCACCGTGATCGCGCTCGGGGAGGGCCTGGAGACGCAGTTCTGGCGGGTGGACAACGGCCGGGTGCGCTGGGTCACCGTGGATCTGACCGATCCGCTGGAGCTGCGCAGGCGTCTGTTGCCGCACGGTGTCCGTCAGCGGCTGGTCGCCTGCGACGCCCGCGAGCACCGCTGGATGGCCGGCATCGATGCCTCGCGCGGGGTGCTGGTGACCGCGCAGGGGCTGCTGATGTATCTGCGGCCCGCGCAGGCGCAGGGGCTGATCGGTGCCTGCGCGGCGGCCTTTCCCGGTGGCACGATGGTGTTCGACACCGTGTCACGGCGGTTCAGCGCCCGCTCCCGCGACGGTGCGCGAGGGCCGGGCGGCCATCGCCTGCCGCCGATGCCCTGGGGCATGAACGCTTCGGAGCGCCGGCACCTCTTCGCCGCCCACCCGTCGATCACCGAGGTGACCGATGTCCCGCTCCCGGCCGGCCGCGGCCTCCTCGGCTATCTCGCCCCGCGCGCCGCGGCGGTGCCGCTGCTGCGCGGGGACCGGCCGCTGATCACGCGGGTGCGGTTCGGTGCGGCGGGCGGCGGCCGGGCCGGCGGCAAGCCGGTCGTCCCGCGGCCCGCCGAGGGGTGACGGCCGGCCGCCCCGCGGCGTACGGGCGCCTCACCAGGCGCCTCCCTCCGGGTCCTGCGTGAGGAACTCCGCGACCAGGTCTGCCGGGTTGGCGTCTCTGGTCAGGGTGAACATCCCGTCGGGGTCGAACATGTCGTAGAGGATCACCGGCAGCGGCCGGCCCAGGCCGGTGACGATCCGGTCGTCCGAGTGGAGCTGCCGCGCCAGATCGACGCAGAGTTCGTGGAACTGTTCGTCGAGGCGCTCGCCCCGCTCGTCCTGTTCGTGTTCGGGGAGGCTGTCCGCGTCCTCGTACCAGAGGCCTTGGGCCTCGGCCTCCCGTCGGTGCAACTCGGCGCCGACCGGGTCGTGTTCGCGATCGGCGCCCACGGTGCGCACGCCCTCCAGGCCCGACGGCGGGAAGTAGGCGTAGTTCCAGCGGGCCTCCCATGGCTCCAGCGCGCTCGACTCCGCCAGCAGCCGGGCCACTTCGAGGTCGGTGTTGTAGCCGATCGCCAGGTACGGGAAGCGGGGGTCCTGGTCGACGCTGTCGATCCGGAAGGTGACGGCGTAGATCCCGGGGGCCAGGTCCTGGGGGAACTCCGCCAGGGCGCGCGCCGTCGCCTGCCTCATGTGCTGCCGGAACATCATCTGGAGCTCCCCTCGGTGGCCTGCGGTATCACGGCGATCGGCTGGGCGGAACTCTAACGAGCCACCGCCCGGCGCGGCGGGCCGGGCCGGGGGGGCGGTGGGCTCAGTCCTCGTGGCCCAGTTGGAGGTCGCGTTCGGTGCGGCCGCCGCCGGCGACGCGGAGGACGGTGGCCACCGGCGGGTATCCGGCGGCGATCACGGTGTACTCGCCGGCGGAGAGGTCCACGAAGCGGAACAGGCCGTCGGGTCCGGTGGTCGCGGTGTCGACGACGTTGCCGCCCGCGTCCAGAAGGGTCACCCGTGCGTCCTCCACGGGGCGGCCGCCGCCGGCCCGTACGGTCCCGCGGAGCACCGCGCCGCCCGCGAGTTCGATGTCCTGGCGGGTCTCGCGGGAGGCGTGGACGGTGACGGGCAGGGCGGCGGGCCGGAATGCCGGGGCGCTGGAGGCGAGGGTGTACTCGCCGGCCACCAACTCCCCGATGACGTAGCCGCCTTCGCGACCACTGCGGGTGGTGGCGACGACCTCGCCGCGTACGTCGGTGAGGGTGACCATGGCATCGCGTACGGGTGTGCCGTCGCCGGTGGTGACGGTGCCCGCGAGGCGGCCGGCGCCGCCGAGCACGACGTCGAGTTCGACCGGCCGCTCGCCCACCGTGACGGTGACGGCCTGTGGCTGGTGCCCGCCCGCGGCCGCGATCAGTACGTACGAGCCGGTGCCGGGGGTGCTCAGCGCGTACCGTCCGTCCTCGCCGGTGGCGCCGCGTCCGATCTGCCGGCCGGCGACGTCGATGAGGGTGAGGGCGGCTCGGGGCACGATGGAGCCGTCGTGGTGCTGGACGGTGCCGCACACCGGGACGCCGGCGGAGGGTGCGGCGTAACCGGGGGTGGGCGGATGGCCGTTGACGGCGGCGCGTGCCCGGGGCACGCCGATCGAGGGGTCCTCGGCGTCGCCGTAGGGCGCGTGCGAGGTCTGGGGGGCCTGCGTTGCATGAGAGGCGTGGGACACCGGTGGTTTCACTTTCAGGAAGATGGCGAGCAGGAAGCCCACGACGAGCACCGGCGCGAGGTAGAGGAAGATCCCCGGCATGGCGTTCGCGTACGCGGCGATGTAGCTGTCCCGCAGCCCGGCGGGCAGGGCGTGTACCAGCTGCGGAGTGAGTGAGTCCGGATCGGGCAGCTGGGCCGACCGGGGCAGTTCGTGGGCGAGTTGGCCGGCGAGGCGGTGGGCGAAGAGGGTGCCGAAGAGGGCCGTGCCGACGCTGCCGCCGAGATGACGGAAGTAGGTGGTGGCGCTGGTCGCGGCGCCGAGATCGGCGCGGCGTACGGAGTTCTGCACGGCGAGCACCAGCACCGGCATGACGAAGCCGAGGCCGAGGCCGAGGATGCCCGTCCAGAGGCCGTAGACGCCGCGCGGGGTGTCCCGCTCCAGCCGGGACAGCAGCCACATGCCCTCGGCGGCCACCGCGCAGCCGAGGATCGGGAAAATCTTGTAGTGACCGGTGCGGCTGATGAGGCGGCCGGAGACGAGGGAGGCGAGGACGATGCCGCCCATCAGGGGCAGCATCAGCAGGCCGGAGGCGGTGGCCGTCGCCCCGTCGACCATCTGGAGGAACGTCGGCAGATAGCTGGCGGCGCCGAAGAGCGCGATGCCGATGACCGTCCCGACGAGGCCGGTGAGGGTGAAGACGGAGTCGCGGAACAGCCGGAGCGGCATCAGGGGGTGGGGGGCGAAGTGCTCGACGGCGAGGAACAGCAGGGCGGTGCCGAGCGCCCCGGCGCCGAGTCCGAGGACGACCCGCGAGTTCCAGGCGTACTCGGTGCCGCCCCAACTGGTCAGCAGCACAAGGCAGGTGGTGAACGCGGCGAGCAGCAGCGCGCCCGCGATGTCCAGCTTGGGGCGGCCCGGGGGCCTGGGGAGCGTGAGCGCGGCGGCGACGAGGAGGAAGGTCAGCACGCCGATCGGCACATTGAGGTAGAAGCACCAGCGCCAGGAGGCGTGATCGGTGAGGAGGCCGCCGATCAGCGGCCCGGCCGTGGCGGCGAGGCCGAAGGCCGCGCCGATCAGGCCCATGTAGCGGCCGCGGGCCCTGGGCGGTACGACATCGGCGATGATCGCCTGGACGCCGATCAGGAGGCCGCCGCCGCCGATGCCCTGGACGGCGCGGAAGGCGATCAGTTCGTCCATGGAGCGGGACCAGCCGGACAGTGCCGAGCCGGCGACGAAGACGAGGAGGGCGAAGAGGAAGGCGGGCTTGCGGCCGAAGAGGTCGCCGAGCTTGCCGTGGACCGGCAGGCCGATGGTGGAGGCGAGCAGGTAGGCGGTGACCGCCCAGGACATCTTGGGCAGGCCGTGCAGGTCGCCGACGATCCTGGGGAGCGCGGTGGCGACGACGGTCTGGTCGAGGGCCGCGAGCAGCAGCGTCAGCATCAGGCCGGCGAAGACCAGCCGCATGCGGCCGGAGCCGAGGGGGCTCGCCCCGTTGCTCGGGTCGACGGCGACGGGCGTCGCGGCCCGCTTCGCCCGCTTGCCCCGCTTCGTCAAGGTGGTCCCGCCCACGTACTGCCTCCCTCGTCACACCTGCACCACCGCCCCTTTTTCGCATCGGGCGACAACGGCGAACAAGTACGACGAAAGGGGGCGTGCGGGGCGGGAAGGGGCATCAAGTACGTTGCCCTGGGCGCCTATTGGGCTCCCATCAGGGGTTTCCGTACGACGACGGTCCGGTCGGCCGGACACCGCGGCGCAACGGAAACCACCCGAACCGGTGACCGGCTACTTCTCCATCTCCTTGGCGAGGTTGGCGAGGATCGTGTCGTAGATCCGGCCGAGGCCCTTGGGGGCGAAGGTCCGCTCGAAGAAGCCGCCGACGCCGCCGGCGCCCTGCCAGGTGGTGGTGACCACGACGTTCGCGCGCTTCTCGCCCGCCGGGGTGACGACCCAGGTGGTCACCATGGAGGAGTTGCGGTCCTTCTCGACGAGCTGGCCGTCGGTCGGCTCGTCGACCTCCAGCAGGCAGTCGCGTACGCGCTTGCTGGTGGCCTGGAGCTTCCAGTGGACGAGGGTGCCCTTGCCGTCGCCGCCCTCGCGGATCTCGTACTCGCTGAAGTGCTCGGGCAGCAGCTTCTGGCGCGTGCCGCTGTAGTCGGCGAGCGCGTCGAACACGTCCTCCGGGTCCGCCGCGATCTCGCGCTGCGTGGTGGCCTCGACCTGACCCATGTGTGTCTTCCTCCAGTAGTCGGCTGCCGGTCCTGCGATGCGCCGCCAAGCCAACCACCACTGGGCGGCACGCCCAAAATCCGGGGCGACGGCCGACAAGGGAACATGTGTTCTATTATCGGGAACGGGGGCTCGACAGGACCCTGAAGGAGGCCCGATGCGCTGGGACAATCTGGGCGAAAGCCCTGCCGCGCTGTTCGGTACGGACGTCGTCAGCCGGACGATCGACACCCCCGAATTCCGGGGCATCACCTTCCACGAAGTGCGCGCCCGCTCGATCGTGAACCGCGTCCCGGGCGCCTCCCGGATGCCGTTCGAATGGACCGTGAACCCGTACCGGGGGTGCAGCCACGCCTGTGTCTACTGCTTCGCCCGCAAGACCCACAGCTATCTGGACCTCGATACGGGGCTCGGCTTCGACTCCCAGATCGTGGTGAAGGTCAACGCCCCCGAGCTGCTGCGCCGCGAGCTGGCCGGCCGGCGCTGGCGCGGCGACCACATAGCCATGGGGACGAACGTCGACTGCTATCAGCGGGCCGAGGGCCGGTACGCCCTCATGCCCGGCATCATCACGGCGCTGCGCGACCGGGCCAACCCGTTCTCCCTCCTCACCAAGGGCACGCTCATCCTGCGCGACCTGGAACTGCTGCGGCAGGCCGCCGACGTCACCGACGTCGGCATCTCCGTCTCCGTCGGCTTCCTCGACCGGGAGCTGTGGCGCACGGTCGAGCCGGGCACGCCCGCCCCCGAACGCCGCCTGGACGTCGTCCGTACGCTCACCGCGCACGGCATCCCCTGCGGCGTCCTGATGGCACCGGTGATCCCGTTCCTCGGCGACGCGCCCGACCAGCTGCGGGCGACGGTCCGGGCCGTCGCCGAGGCCGGGGCCGGGTCGGTCACCCCGCTCGTCCTGCATCTGCGGCCCGGCGCCCGCGAGTGGTTCATGGCGTGGCTGGGCCACCACCACCCGCATCTGGTGCGGCGCTACGAGCGGATGTACGCCGGCGGCTCGTACGCCCCCACCTGGTACCAGCGCCGCATCACCCGCCAGGTCCACGAACTCGCCGGGGAGTACGGCATCGGCCCGTACCGCCCCGGCGAGCACCGCAATGTCCGCGACGTCCGCGACGCGGCGGTCAGCGCGGCCGGTGAGGATCCGGCCGGGCCGCTCGATCAGCCCGCGGAGCCCACGCAGTTGACGCTGCTGTGAGCCTCCGGCGCGGCCGCCAGGGCGCCGGCCAGGCGGTCGCGGGCCGCCGTCTGGGCAGCGATCCGCGCGTCGATGACGGCGAGCCGCTCGCGGGCGATCCGCAGGCCCTCGGACGAGGGCGGCGCGGTGGTCATATCGCCGTCCAGGCAGTGCGTGAAGCACCGTACGTCGGCGAGCGTGAGGCCGGCGTCGAGGAGATGGAGGATGTTGCGGACCCGTACGGCCGCGCGCGCGTCGTAGTCGCGATAGCCGTTCGCCGTCCGCTCCGAGCCGATCAGCCCTTCGCTCTCGTAGTTGCGCAGCGCCCGCGGCGACGCCCCCGTCAGCCGTGCCAGCTCTCCGATCCGCACCGGACCACCTCCCCGGCACGTTTCTACCAGGGCGGCGGCCGGCGGCCCGGACCAGGTCAGCCGACCACCGCTCCCCCGTCCACCGGCAGCACCACCCCCGTGACGAACGACGCGGAGGGCGCGGCCAGCTGCGTGATCGCCCAGGCCACCTCCTCGGGCCGTCCGACCCGGCCCATCGGGGTGTGGTCGATCTGCCACTTGCGGACGGCGTCCCGGCGCTCCGGGGACCAGCCCTGGTGCAGCGCGATCGGGGTCTCGATCGCGCCGGGCGCGACGGCGACGACCCGTACGCCGCGCGGCGCGAGCTCCACCGCCCAGCTGCGGGTGAGCAGTTCGAGGGCCGTCTTGGTGGCGGCGTAGACGGAGTTGCCCGGCCAGCCCCGCTGCCCGACCGCGGTGCTGAGGTTGACCACCACGCCGCCGGTCCGCTCCAGGTGCGGCACCGCCGCCTGGGTCAGCAGCACCGGCGCGACGAGGTTGGTGGCCAGCAGCGGCGCCATCAGCTCCTTGGTGTAGCTGCCGAGCGCCCCCTCGCCCACCGTCGCGGCATTGTTGACCAGCACATCCAGCCGTCCGTACGTCTCGACCGCGTACCGCACGACGTCCTCGGGCGCCCCGTCCTCGGTGATGTCGGCGGCATACGGCGCGATCGAGCCGCCCTCGGCGCACTCCCGCGCGGTCTCCTCCAGCGGCGCGCTCCGCCGCCCGACCGCCACCACCCGCGCCCCCTCGGCCGCGAAGGCGCGGGCGGTGGCCCGGCCGATCCCCGTGCCGGCGCCGGTGACGATCACGACCCGGGAGTGCTGTGTCCTGCTGTTCGTGTGTTCCATGCCGGGAGTCTCGAACCCTGCCCCCAGCGTCAAGGTCAAGTCCCGGCCTTCCGGCCGTCGTGCTCGCCGCCGCGGGTGCCGTCCGGCCCGCCTCCCGGCACGTCCTCGTGGACGCCCAGCCGCGCCAGCGACGCCGCCGCGGCCGCCGCCAGGCGGGGATGCGGGAGGGCCGCGGTGAGCGTGGGGACCGCGCGGCGGTCGCCCAGGGCGCCCAGGCCCTCGACGCAGGCGAGGGCCACCCGCCAGTACGGGTTGTTGGGGGTGAGCAGGCGGTCCAGGGTCGCGATCAGGGCCGGTACGGACTGCGGGGCGCGGAGTTCGGCGAGGAGCCGGACGGGGTGCAGGGCGTAGGCGGTGCGCAGCGGGTTGGTGGCGAGGGCCGCGGCGGCGCGGGCGGTGCGGGGGTCGCCCAGGCGGCCGAGGGCGTGCGCGGCGGTGGCGCAGCGGACCGGTTCGCGGTAGTTCAGCAGCAGCACCAGCGTCTCGAAGGCGCGTTTGTCGCCGGCGCAGCCGAGGATGAAGGCCGCGATCTCCCGGGCCCACAGGGGGCGCTCGACGGCGATCAGCATCCGGGCCAGTTCCTCGCGTCCGGCCGGGGTGTTCTTCCGGGCAAGTCCGAGCAGCCGCTCGTAGGCGACCAGATCCTGTGGGGAGCGGAGCTCGGCCCGCACCCGGTCCGTCAACTCGTGGAATTCGTCTTCCATTTGACGCTTCCCTCCCGCCGGGCCTCCCCGGTTCCGCGGACGTGGCCTGCGCCACAGCCTAATGACCCGCACTACCCCTGGCGCTCCGGTTACCCACCGGTTAACCTGCTGGAACGAGCAGCACCCCTGCTCGGGCGGCCGGTGACGCAGCCGCCAGTAAGTGAAGTCGGTTCGGCACCGCACCCAGCACGACAGTTTCAGGAAGCACACGGCACGGCCCCGGGACAGGGCCCGCCGCGGCTCCCTCTCCGCCGGCGCTCCCGCAGCGCTGCGGCTTCCGCGGCTCATCCGCCGTATCCCTCAAGCCGCTGCGCATTGCTCACGGTCGCGTCCGTGCGGCACTCCTCAGTCGTCACCTCTCCCCTGCCCTCAGGGGAACACCTTCTGGAGTCTCGCGATGGGCCCTTCGTCCACCCCTGATCTCTCAACCGACGTTTCCCCTCTGTCCCTTTCGACCGTGGCCGTGGTCGGGCTCGGCACCATGGGCACCGGCATCGCCGAGGTGCTGACCCGGGCCGGCCGCGAGGTCATCGGCATCGACACCGACGAGACCGCGGCCCGGCACGCCGTCGCCGCCCTCGAGGCCTCCACCGCACGCGCCGTGCAGCGCGAGCGGATCACCGAGCGGGAGCGGCAGGACGTCCTGGCCCGGTTCCGCACCTTCTCCGATCTCCAGGCCGCCGCGGACGCCGATCTCGTCATCGAGGTGGTGCCCGAGGACTACGAGCTCAAGCGGCAGGTCGTCACGGCGCTGGACGCCGTCGTCCGCCCCGACACCATCCTGGCCACCGGCACCAACGCGCTGTCGGTGACCCGGCTGGCCGCCGACTCGCAGCGCCCCGAGCGGGTGCTCGGTGTGCACTTCTTCAACCCCGCACCGGCCATGAAGCTGGTCGAGGTGGTCTCCTCGGTGCTCACCGCGCCGACCGCGGTCGCCGCCGTCACCCAGCTCGCCCGCGAGCTGGGCAAGGACCCGATCGCGGTGGGTGACCGCCCCGGCTTCGTCGCCGACGGCCTGCTCTTCGGCTACCTCAACCAGGCCGCCGCGATGTACGAGGCCAAGTACGCCACCCGCGAGGACATCGACGCCGCGATGAGGCTGGGCTGCGGTCTGCCGATGGGCCCGCTCGCCCTCCTGGACCTGATCGGTGTGGACACCGCCCGCACGGTGTTGGAGGCGATGTACGCCGAGTCGCACGACCGGCTGCACGCCCCCGCGCCGATCCTGGGCCAGCTGGCCGAGGCCGGACTGACCGGCCGCAAGGCGGGCCGCGGCTTCTACACGTACGAGGCACCGGGCGGTTCCACGGTCGTGCCGGACGCGGAGACCCCCGCGGCCGCCGGTGACCAGGCCTCGGGGCGTACGGTCCGCTCCGTCGGCGTCGCCGGCTCCGGGACGATGGCGAGCGGCATCGCCGAGGTCTTCGCCAAGGCGGGCTTCGAGGTCGTGCTGGCCGCCCGCAGCCTGGAGAAGGCGGAGACGGCCAAGGCCCGCATCGCCAAGTCGCTGGGTCGCGCGGTGGACAAGGGCAGGCTCACCGCCGAGGCCCGGGATGCCGCGCTCGCGGCGGTCACCCCGGCCGGCTCCCTCGACGCCTTCGCGGACGTGGACCTGGCGGTCGAGGCGGTGGCCGAGGATCTCGAGATCAAGCAGCAGCTCTTCGCCACGCTGGACAAGGTGTGCAAGCCGGGCGCCGTGCTCGCCACGACGACCTCGTCCCTGCCGGTGGTGGCCTGCGCCCGCGCCACGTCCCGCCCGCAGGACGTCATCGGCATGCACTTCTTCAACCCGGCGCCGGCCATGAAGCTGGTGGAGGTGGTCCGTACGGTTCTGACCGCCGACGACGTCCACGCCACCGTCCGCGCCGTCTGCGCCAAGGTCCGCAAGCACGCCGTGGACTGCGGTGACCGCGCCGGCTTCATCGTCAACGCGCTGCTCTTCCCGTACCTGAACAACGCGATCAAGATGGTCCAGGAGCACTACGCCTCCCTGGACGACATCGACGCCGCCATGAAGCTGGGCGGCGGCTACCCGATGGGCCCGTTCGAACTCCTCGATGTCGTCGGCCTGGACGTCTCGCTGGCCATCGAGAAGGTGCTGCACGCCGAGTTCCGCGACCCCGGGCTCGCTCCCGCGCCGCTGCTGGAGCATCTCGTCGCGGCGGGCTGCCTCGGCCGCAAGACCGGCCGCGGCTTCCGTGAGTACGCCAAGCGCTGACGGGCGGGGGCGCCCCCGGCCGCGCGCCGGGGGCACGTGGGGCGGACTGCTGGACCCTCGGGCCGGCGGTCCGTCCCAGGTCACGGGGGCGCGGCCGGTACCTGATGCCGCAGGCCGAGTAAATATGCAGTACCGTCCCCACATGTCCCAGCCCGCTCGTACGCCGACATCCGACGCAACCGACACCAGCACTCCCGGCACTCGCCGCGCGGCCGCTCAACGGCTCAAAATGCGCCGCGAACTGTCGGCGGCGGCAATGGAACTGTTCGCGACCAAGGGCTACGAAGCGACGACGGTCGACGAGATCGCGGCCGCCGCGGGGGTCGCCCGCCGCACCTTCTTCCGCCACTTCCGCTCGAAGGAAGAGGCGATCTTCCCCGACCACGACGACACCCTCGTCCGTGCCGAGGCCGTCCTGGACGCCGCCCCGCCGCACGAGAATCCCCTCGACACGGTCTGCCGCGGCATCAAGGAAGTCATGCGGATGTACGCGGCCGCCCCGGCCGTCTCCGTCGCCCGCTACCGCCTCACCCGTGAAGTCCCCACCCTCCGCGAGGCCGAGATCGCCTCGGTCGCCCGCTACGAGCGGCTGTTCACCCGTTATCTCCTCGGCCACTTCGACGAGGGAGCCCACCGCGAGGGCGACGACGACCCGCTGCTCGCCGAGGTCGCCGCGTCGGCCGTCGTCACCGCGCACAACCACGTCCTGCGCCGCTGGCTGCGCGCGGGCGCCGAGGGCGACGTCGAGACCCAGCTGGACCACGCCTTCGAGATCGTCCGCGAGACGTTCGGCACGGGCATCGGGGCGGGACGCACGTCCACCGGGGAGCCCACCCCGCCGGCGAAGGTGTCGCGGGAGGGCGAGGTACTGGTTGCGGTCGCCCGCACGGATGCGCCGTTGGACGAGGTCATGCGGACCATCGAGCGGGCGCTGAAGAAGCGCTGAGGTCGGCGCTCCGGGTGCGCCCGGACACCCGTGAAGCCGTGTCAGGCACCCTGTGCACGTCTCTGTGAACTCGCCGTGCCGTGCGGGCACTTGCCGCCGCGTTCCGGGTCACCGCGGCCAGGAGCGCGGCGGGCCGCGGGAATGCGCCACCCCGCCCGGAGGTACGGCCCCAACCAGGCGACCGTGCCGCCGAGTTGGGGCCGGACACGACAATCGATCCCACGCTCCGGGCGCTGCCGCCGAGTACGAGCAGCCGGGGCACGTGGCCTGATGGTGGCGCTAGCTCTGCAGGACGTCCTTGACGAACGCGATCCCGTCGATTCCGGCCAGGTGGGCCGGGTCGAGCGGGGCGTAGCCGAACCAGGGGGACACGCGGGGCGCGGGCAGCGGGGCGCCGAGGGCGGTGGCCAGCTGGCGGGCGTCGACGACATAGCGGTCCTCCGGGAGTGCGTACAGGAGTCCTTCGACGGTGTCCGGCGGCGGCGTGTCCACTCCC
The DNA here is from genome assembly GCF_044544985.1 of Streptomyces sp. NPDC053427. NCBI lineage: Bacteria > Bacillati > Actinomycetota > Actinomycetes > Kitasatosporales > Streptomycetaceae > Streptomyces > Streptomyces sp. NPDC053427. The sequence continues at coordinate 65,699 of NZ_JBITYA010000011.1, forward strand.
TGGTGCCGGATCGTGCCGAGGGCCGTGGCCACGAAGGCGTACTCCGCGCCGAGCCGAGCGCTCACCAGCGCACCGGCGCTCCACCACTCCACACGCCCCTGCCACATCTGCATCGCGCTCTTCTCCCGCTGGAGATGGGCGTTCTGGGCGTGGACAACGGCCGGGCCCCGAGCGGCGACGGCGAGGAGGTTGTCGGCCATCATCACGTCCCGCTGCGCGCACAGCCGGGTCATGCGGGACGGTGAGGGGTCGGCCATCCAGTAGTGGTAGCGCAGCAGGCCGGCGGCGGTGCGCCCGTACAGGCGCGCCCGGTCCCAGTCCTCCCGCGAGGTCGCCGCAATCAGGTGCGGCGTCTGCGCGTCGAGCAGCGTCTGAAGGTCGTCGGCGAGCAGCCGCAGCCGGTCGGCCTCGGCCGACCGCCCCACGGACCGGGTCGGGTCCATCATCGCGGCAGGTTCGGTCCACCGGTCGTCGGTGCCGAGCAGGCGGTCGAGCGTTTCCGCGGTGCAGGGGAGCAGGTCCGCGTCCACCCGGGCCGCGAGGTAGCCGTGGAGTGCGGTGAGGGCCTGCCGGGGGCTCGCGGCGGCGGTGATCTCCAGCGGGCCGTCGAAGCCGGCGAAGCGGAGCCGCTCGGACGCGGGCCGGCCGTCGTTGTAGGCGCGCATCCAGCGCACGAGCTCGCGGTTGGCCGCGGAGGCGCCCCAGCCGTGGCTGAATCCGCGCTCCATGACCTCGTCGAGGGTGCCCGTGCCCGAGGTGACGTAGTCGTCCACGAGCAGGCCGCTCAGGCAGTCGCTCTCGATCGCGATCGTCCGGTAGCCCTCCTGCTCGGCGAGCTGCCGGAAGAGCTCGTTGCGCAGGTCGAGCAGGGTGTCCTCGCCATGGGCGGGTTCGCCCAGGGCGAGCAGCCGGGGCCGGGCCGGGAGCAGCCTCATGACGGCGGCAGCGTCGACGGCATGGGCGGTGTCCTTGATGTCGGTAGCCATGGCTTCAACGGTATCGTTGAACCTTCGGTGGAAACTTTTCCGCGATATCGTCGGCTCCATGGGGCGAAACCTTCAAAACGGTGAGCGGCTCAGGCCGGTTGATCTGGCGCGCGGGCACGGTCTGTCCACGCAGGCGGTCAGGAACTACGAGGAGGCCGGCATCCTTCCGGCCGCCGGTCGCACACCCCACGGCTATCGCACCTACACCTCGTTGCACGCGGGGGCCCTGCGCGCGTTTCTCGCCCTGGTGCCCGGCCACGGCCACCGGACGGCGACGTCGATCATGCGGGCGGTGAACGAGGGCGCGGCGGAGGAGGCGTTCCGCCTCATCGACGAGAGCCACGCCCAACTCCTCGACGACCGGCAGACCCTCCAGGCCGTGGAGAGCGCCCTCGGCGACCTCGAACCCGGTGCGAGGTCCGAGCCGGCCGCGGCGTCCGCGCCCGGCGGCACGTTCATCGGGCCGCTGGCGGACAGGCTCGGAATCCGGCCCGCGACGCTGCGCAAATGGGAGCGCGCCGGGCTGGTGCGCCCGCACCGCGACCCGCTGACCGGGTACCGCGTCTACGACGAGGCCGACGTGCGGGACGTCCGGCTGGCCCACCAGCTCAGGCGGGGCGGCTACCTGCTGGAGCAGATCGCGCCGCTGATCGCGCAGGTGCGGGCGGCCGGCGGGCTGGAGCCCCTGGAGGCCGCCCTGCGCGACTGGCACGGTCGGCTGTCCGCCCGCGGGCGGGCGATGCTGACCGGGGCCGCCGAGCTGGAGGCGTACCTCCGCGCGCGCGGATGAGGCGCCGGTCCCGTCGGGTGTTTTGAACGATCATCGCTCATCTCGCTCATCTGAACCCGGTGCCACTCAACCGTGAAATCAATGGCACTCAGTGTCTTGTCAGATGGCACGCGGTGTCATACGTTGGGGGTGTCCGGTCGACCGGTGCACAGCACACCCCGTGCATCGGCTGTCCCAGCAACCCTCCGCGGCTGCTCGCCCGGACGCCTGCGTCACAGGCATCGCATCACGCGCCCACCGGCGCACCGCCAGGCATCGCGACCGACGCCTCCGCACCACGCGGCGGCCGAGGAACCGGCGCCACCCCGGCCGAACCGACGGCACCACTTCCGCACCACCCCCGACGTTCCCTCAAGCCGTTTCCCCACGTGCTTCGCCGGAGGCATACCGTGAACGAAATCCTGGACGCGATCCTCGCGCCCGACACCACCAGCGACGACTTCGCCGCGCTGACCATCCCCGAGTCCTACCGCGCGGTGACCGTGCACAAGGACGAGGCCGAGATGTTCGCCGGCCTGTCCACCAAGGAGAAGGACCCGCGCAAGTCGCTGCACGTCGAGGACGTGCCGGTGCCCGAACTGGGGCCCGGTGAGGCCCTGGTGGCCGTGATGGCCACCTCCGTGAACTACAACAGCGTCTGGACCTCGATCTTCGAGCCCGTGTCGACGTTCTCGTTCCTGGAGCGCTACGGCAAGCTCTCGCCGCTCACCAAGCGCCATGACCTGCCGTACCACGTGATCGGCTCCGACCTGGCCGGCGTCGTCCTGCGCACCGGCCCCGGCGTGAACGCCTGGGGCCCCGGCGACGAGGTCGTCGCGCACTGTCTGTCCGTCGAGCTGGAGTCCTCCGACGGCCACAACGACACCATGCTCGACCCCGAGCAGCGGATCTGGGGCTTCGAGACCAACTTCGGCGGCCTCGCCGAGATCGCCCTGGTCAAGTCCAACCAGCTGATGCCCAAGCCCAAGCACCTGAGCTGGGAGGAGGCGGCGGCGCCCGGTCTGGTCAACTCGACCGCGTACCGCCAGCTGGTCTCGCAGAACGGCGCCGGCATGAAGCAGGGCGACAACGTCCTGATCTGGGGCGCGAGCGGCGGCCTGGGCTCGTACGCGACGCAGTTCGCGCTGGCCGGCGGCGCCAACCCGATCTGCGTGGTCTCCAGCGACAAGAAGGCCGACATCTGCCGGGCCATGGGCGCCGAGGCGATCATCGACCGCAGCGCCGAGGACTACAAGTTCTGGAAGGACGAGCACAACCAGGACCCCCGGGAGTGGAAGCGCTTCGGCAAGCGCATCCGCGAGCTGACCGGCGGCGAGGACGTGGACATCGTCTTCGAGCACCCGGGACGGGAGACCTTCGGCGCGTCCGTGTACGTCACGCGCAAGGGCGGCACCATCGTCACCTGCGCCTCCACCTCCGGCTACAACCACGAGTACGACAACCGCTACCTGTGGATGTCGCTGAAGCGGATCGTGGGCTCGCACTTCGCGAACTACCGCGAGGCGTGGGAGGCCAACCGGCTGATCGCCAAGGGCAAGATCCACCCGACGCTGTCCAAGACGTACACCCTCGAGGAGACCGGGCAGGCGGCGTACGACGTGCACCGCAATCTGCACCAGGGCAAGGTCGGCGTGCTGGCGCTGGCGCCCGAGGAGGGCATGGGCGTGCGCGACGAGGAGATGCGCGCCAAGCACCTCGACGCCATCAACCGCTTCCGCAACGTCTGACGCTGCCAGGCGTCCGAACGACGAAGATACGGGTCACACATGACTGAGCGTCAGAAGGATCGTCCGTGGCTGATGCGGACGTACGCCGGGCACTCCACCGCCGAGGCGTCCAATGAGCTGTACCGGCGCAACCTCGCCAAGGGGCAGACCGGCCTGTCGGTCGCGTTCGACCTCCCGACGCAGACCGGTTACGACCCCGACCACATCCTCGCCCGCGGCGAGGTCGGCCGGGTCGGGGTCCCCGTGTCCCATCTCGGCGACATGCGGCGGCTGTTCCAGGACATACCCCTGGAGCAGATGAACACCTCGATGACCATCAACGCCACCGCCATGTGGCTGCTGGCCCTCTACCAGGTGGTCGCCGAGGACCAGGGCGCCGACATCACCAAGCTGTCGGGGACGACACAGAACGACATCGTCAAGGAGTACCTGTCCCGCGGGACGCATGTCTTCCCGCCGGGGCCGAGCCTCCGCCTGACCACCGACATGATCGCGTACACGGTCAACAACATCCCGAAGTGGAACCCGATCAACATCTGCAGCTACCACCTGCAGGAGGCGGGCGCCACGCCGGTCCAGGAGATCTCGTACGCGATGTCCACCGCGATCGCGGTGCTGGACGCGGTGTTCGCGTCCGGGCAGGTTCCGGAGGACCGCAAGGGCGATGTCGTCGCCCGGATCTCGTTCTTCGTGAACGCCGGCGTCCGGTTCGTCGAGGAGATGTGCAAGATGCGGGCGTTCTCCCGCATCTGGGACAAGGTGACCCGTGAGCGCTACGGCATCGAGAACCCCAAGCACCGGCGCTTCCGCTACGGCGTCCAGGTCAACTCGCTGGGCCTGACCGAGGCCCAGCCGGAGAACAACGTCCAGCGGATCGTGCTGGAGATGCTGGCGGTGACCCTGAGCAAGGACGCGCGCGCCCGCGCCGTCCAACTCCCGGCCTGGAACGAGGCGTTGGGGCTCCCCCGACCCTGGGACCAGCAGTGGTCGCTGCGGATCCAGCAGGTCCTGGCGCACGAGAGCGACCTGCTGGAGTACGAGGACATCTTCGCCGGATCGCATGTCATCGAGGCCAAGGTGGACGCCCTCGTGGACGAGTGCCTGGCCGAGATCGAGCGCATCCAGGAGATGGGCGGCGCGATGGCCGCCGTCGAGTCCGGCTACCTCAAGTCGCAGCTGGTCTCCTCGCACGCCGAGCGCCGGGCCCGGATCGAGGCCGGCGAGGAGAAGATCGTCGGCGTCAACTGCTACGAGTCCACCGAGCCGAATCCGCTCACCGCGGACCTGGACACCGCCATCATGACGGTCGATCCCGCCAACGAGGCGCGGGTCGTCCAGGCGCTGCACGACTGGCGGGACAACCGGGACGAGGCGCGCGCCCAGGAGGCGCTGTCGGTGCTGAAGAAGACCGCGGCGGGCGACGGCAATCTCTTCGCGGCGACCCTGGAATGCGCGCGGGCCGGTGTGACGACCGGCGAGTGGTCCTGGGCGCTGCGGGACGTCTTCGGCGAGTTCCGGGCGCCCACGGGCGTCTCCGGTGCGCCGCTCGCCGTCACGGCCGAGGCGGGCACGCCGCTCGCGCTCGTTCGCGAGAAGGTCGCCAAAACAGCCGCCGACCTCGGCAGCGGCAAGCTGCGCCTGCTGGTCGGCAAGCCCGGCCTGGACGGGCACAGCAACGGCGCCGAGCAGATCGCCGTACGGGCCCGGGACGCCGGCTTCGAGGTCGTCTACCAGGGCATCCGGCTGACCCCGGAGCAGATCGTCTCGGCGGCCGTCGCCGAGGACGTGCACTGTGTGGGGCTGTCGATCCTCTCCGGTTCGCATGCCGAGCTGGTGCCGGACGTACTGGCCCGGCTGCGCCGTACCGGCGTCGACGACATGCCCGTCATCGTCGGCGGAATCATCCCCTCCGCCGATGCGACCGCGCTCCGGGAAGCGGGAGTGGCGGCCGTGTTCACGCCCAAGGACTTCGGTATCACGGAAATCATCGGCCGTATCGTCGACGAGATCCGGAAAGCGAACCAGCTCGACCCTCTGGAGGTCCCCGCATGACCCTCGTGAACCGTCAGCGGCCGCGCCGCTCCTGTCTGGCGGTCCCCGGCAGCAACCCCCGCTTTCTGGAGAAGGCCCAGGGCCTGCCCGCCGACCAGGTCTTCCTGGACCTGGAGGACGCCTGTGCGCCGCTCGCCAAGGAGGGCGCCCGGCACACCATCGTCGACGCGCTGAACAACGGCGACTGGACCGGCAAGACGCGGGTCGTGCGGGTCAACGACTGGACGACGCACTGGACGTACCGGGACGTCATCACGGTCGTCGAGGGCGCGGGCCCCAACCTCGACTGCATCATGCTGCCGAAGGTCCAGGACGCCCAGCAGATCGTGGCGCTGGACCTGCTGCTGACCCAGATCGAGAAGACGATGGGCTTCGAGGTCGGCCGGATCGGCATCGAGGCGCAGATCGAGAACGCCAAGGGTCTGGTGAACGTCGATGACATCGCCGGTGCCTCGCCGCGCCTGGAGACCATCATCTTCGGCCCGGCCGACTTCATGGCGTCCATCAACATGAAGTCCCTGGTGGTCGGCGAGCAGCCCCCGGGCTACCCGGCGGACGCGTACCACTACATCCTCATGCGGATCCTGATGGCCGCGCGGACCCACGACCTCCAGGCCATCGACGGTCCCTACCTCCAGATCAAGAACGTCGACGGCTACCGCGAGGTCGCCGGGCGCGCCGCGGCCCTCGGCTTCGACGGCAAGTGGGTGCTGCACCCGGGTCAGGTCGACGCCGCCAACGAGGTCTTCTCGCCCTCGCAGGAGGACTACGACCACGCCGAGCTGATCCTGGACGCCTACGAGTGGTGCACCTCGGAGGCGGGCGGCAAGAAGGGTTCGGCGATGCTCGGCGACGAGATGATCGACGAGGCGAGCCGGAAGATGGCGCTGGTGATCGCCGGCAAGGGCCGGGCCGCCGGCATGACCCGTACCTCGAAGTTCGAAGCCCCGGAGGCGTAAGCGCGATGCAGTTCGGCCGTACCTATGAAGAGTTCACCATCGGCGATGTGTACAAGCACTGGCCGGGGAAAACCGTCACGGAATACGACGACCACCTCTTCTGTCTGCTCACGATGAATCATCACCCGCTGCACATGGACAGCAACTATGCGGAGCAGACCACCGACTTCGGAAAGAACGTCGTCGTCGGTAACTACATCTATTCGCTGCTGCTGGGCATGTCGGTGCCGGACGTCTCCGGCAAGGCGATCGCCAATCTGGAGGTCGAGTCGCTGAAGCATGTGGCACCGACCTTCCACGGTGACACGATCTACGGCGAGACGACCGTGCTCGACAAGACGCCCTCGAAATCCAAGTCGGACCGCGGCATCGTGTATGTCGAGACCAAGGGCTACAAGCAGGACGGCACGCTGGTCTGCGTCTTCCGGCGCAAGGTGATGGTCCCCACGGCCACGTACATCAAGGAGCGCGGCGGCGAACAGCCCGGCCGCCCGGAGCTCAAGGCCCCGCCGGCCAAGAAGGAGAAGTAGTCACCATGACCCGTCTTGCGCAGACCGAGGGCCTGACCGACATTCAGCGGGAAATTCTCTCCACCGTCCGCGACTTCGTGGACAAGGAGATCCTGCCGGTCGCCACCGAGCTGGAACACCGCGACGAATACCCGGCGGCGATCGTCGAGGGGCTGAAGGAACTCGGCGTCTTCGGGCTGATGATTCCCGAGGAGTACGGCGGCCTGGGTGAGTCTCTTCTCACGTACGCGCTCACCGTCGAGGAAATCGCCCGCGGCTGGATGAGTGTCTCGGGCATCATCAACACCCACTTCATCGTGGCGTACATGCTCAAGCAGCACGGCACGCAGGAGCAGAAGGACTATTTCCTGCCGAAGATGGCGGCCGGTGAAATTCGCGGCGCCTTCTCCATGTCGGAGCCGGCGCTGGGCTCGGACGTGTCGGCCATCTCCTCCAAGGGCGTGCGGGACGGCGACGATTACGTCCTCAACGGTCAGAAGATGTGGCTGACCAATGGCGGTTCGTCCACGCTCGTGGCGGTGCTGTGCCGTACGGACGAGGGCCACCCGGAGGGCACCGCGCCGCACAAGTCGATGACGACCTTCCTGGTGGAGAAGGAGGCGGGCTTCGGCGAGGTCCGCCCCGGGCTCACCATTCCGGGCAAGATCGACAAGATGGGCTACAAGGGTGTCGACACCACCGAGCTGATCATGGACGGCCTGCGCATTCCGGCCGACCGGGTGCTCGGCGGGGAGACCGGACGTGGCTTCTATCACATGATGGACGGCGTCGAGGTCGGCCGGGTCAATGTCGCCGCGCGCGGCTGCGGCGTCGCTCAGCGCGCCTTCGAGCTGGGTGTTTCGTACGCCCAGCAGCGCCACACCTTCGGCAAGCCGATCGCCCAGCATCAGGCCATCCAGTTCAAACTGGCCGAAATGGCAACAAAGGTCGAAGCGGCCCATGCAATGATGGTTAATGCCGCTCGCAAAAAGGACTCCGGCCAGCGAAACGACCTCGAAGCGGGCATGGCGAAGTACCTGGCCTCCGAGTACTGCAAGGAGGTGGTCGAAGACGCATTCCGTATCCATGGCGGCTACGGCTTCTCCAAGGAGTACGAGATCGAGCGTCTCTACCGCGAGGCCCCGATGCTCCTGATCGGTGAAGGTACCGCCGAGATCCAGAAAATGATCATTGGTCGCCGGCTACTGGAGGAGTACCGAATCCAGGGGTGAACGTCCCGTTTGGGGCGTTTTCATCTAGACGAAGATCACACCCCGTCATCGTACTTCGGCCACGGATTGGCTCTGGCTCTTGGCCAGTTGCCGCCCGCACCCGATAGCATCCCCGGAAAGCCGCCGTCCCCCGTATCCCTACGCGGCATCCTCCGCTACGAAGGTCATCCATGCCCCACAGCCAATCCTCTGCACCTCGCGGTCGCGTCCGCCTCGCGCGCGGAGCGTCGCCGTGGCTCCTCCCGACCGTGGCAACGGCAGCGGTCAGCCTGGCCCGCTCCCGTCGCTCGGGACGCTGGGCCGCCGTCGCCGTGCCCACCACCGCTCTCGCGGCGGGCATGCTGTGGTTCTTCCGCGACCCCGAGCGAGAGATCGCTCAGGGCCGCGTCATTTCCCCGGCCGACGGCGTGGTGCAGAGCATCATGCCGTGGAAGGACGGGCGCACCCGCGTCGCGATCTTCATGAGCCCGCTGAACGTCCACGTCAACCGCGCGCCGCTGGCCGGCACGGTGACGTCCGTGGAGCACATCCCCGGCGGATTCGTTCCGGCGTTCAACAAGGAGAGCGAAAACAACGAGCGGGTCGTCTGGCACTTCGACACCGAGCTCGGCGACATCGAGATGGTGCAGATCGCCGGTGCGGTGGCCCGTCGCATCGTCCCCTACGTGCCCCAGGGCACCAAGGTCGAGCAGGGCGAACGCATCGGCCTGATCCGCTTCGGCTCACGCGTCGACGTCTACCTCCCGGAGGGCGTCGAGGCGGCCGTCGAGGTCGGCCAGGCCACCACCGCGGGGGTGACTCGTCTTGACCGTGATTGATCCGGAAACACAGGCCGGCTGGGCGCCCGAGACCGAGGAGGACGGTGACGACATGCCGCTGTCCACGCGGCTGTCGATAGCGGACACCCTCACCCTCGGTAACGCCATTTGCGGCTTCATGGCCGTGTACTTCACCACCACCGGCGTCCTCATCCCGCATCTGACCGGGACCGAGGACGGCGGGATGGCTCGGCACAGCGCCGCGGTGGCCGTGATCCTGATGCTGATGGCGTCGGTCTTCGACCTCTTCGACGGGCTGGTCGCGCGCAAGCTGCGGGCCTCGGCGATGGGGGCCGAGCTCGACAACCTCTCGGACCTCATCAGCTTCGGCCTGGCACCCGCGTACTTCGTGGTGACCTGGGGCATGGTCGCCTCGAACGGCTCGGACGCCAACCAGCGGGTGTCGGTGGTCGCGGCGGTGGTGGTGCTGCTGGCGGTGATCCTGCGGCTGGCGCGGTTCTCCTGCGTCACGCTGCGCGACGGCATCTTCCAGGGCATGCCGAGCCCCTTCGGCGCCCTGACCGTCGTCGCCATCGTGCTGCTGGAGCTGCCGTTCCTGCCGACGCTGCTGGCGATCATCGGCGTGGCCTGGCTGATGGTGAGCCGGGTCGAGTACCCCAAGCCGCGGGGCCGCCTCGCGGTGGCGATGCTCAGCTGGATCGTGCTCAGCATGGGCATGCTCGCCGCCTGGGCGCTGGACGCCCCCGGTGGCCAGCTGCTCCTGTGGACCGGCTGCTCCCTGCAGGTGGTCCTGGGCGCGATGATCCCGCTGTTCGCGACGGCCCGGAGGGTGAACACCTTCCGCGACAACCGCCGCGAGTCGCGGGCGGAGGAGCGCGCCGCGCAGCTGCCCTAACCTTCGTACGACAACGCCGAGGGCCCCGAGCGAACGCATCGCTCGGGGCCCTCGGCGTTGTCGCGGCGTCGGGTGCCTCAGACGTCGCGGACCAGGAAGTCGCGGGCCAGGTTCTCCGCCGCCCGCTCCAGCAGCGGGCCCGCCTCGGCCATGCAGCGGGCCGGGTCCGGCTCCAGGTCCGTCAGGGCGTAGGCGCGGCTGATGCCGGCCGCGCCGAGGGCCTCCTGGGGCAGCTGGAGCCGCCCGCAGACCGCGACGACGTCGATGCCCGCCGCACGGGCCGCGGCGGCGACACCGGCCGGGGCCTTGCCGTGCAGGGTCTGCTCGTCCAGCGAGCCCTCGCCGGTGATCACGAACGTGGCCTTCGCCAGCGCCGGCGCGAACCCGAGCACGTCGAGCATCACGTCGATACCGGGCCGGAACGCCGCGTCCAGGCCGACCAGCGCCCCGTAACCGATACCGCCCGCCGCGCCCGCGCCGGGCGCCAGGGCGTGCTCGGCGGCCTTGGGGCCGACCGCGGCCTCCAGCACCTCCGCGTAGTGCGCCAGGGCGGCGTCCAGCGTGGCCACGTCGGCCTCGCTCGCGCCCTTCTGCGGGCCGTACACCGCGGGGGCGCCCTTGGGGCCCGTGAGCGGATTGTCGACGTCGCTGGCGAGCACGATGTCCGTACCGGCCAGCCGGGGGTCGAGGCCCGACAGATCGGCCGTGGCGAGGTCCGCCAGCGGGCCGCCGCCGGGGGCGACCGGCCGGCCTTCCGCGTCCAGGAAACGCGCGCCCAGCGCCGCGAGCATGCCCGCGCCGCCGTCGGTCGTCGCGCTGCCGCCCACGCCGAAGACGATCGAGGTCGCGCCCGCGTCGAGGGCCGCGAGCAGCAGCTCCCCGGTGCCGTACGTGGTGGCCGTCAGGGGCGCGAAGACGCCCTTCGGGAGGTGCTGGAGGCCGGATGCCTCCGCCATCTCCACCACGGCCGTACCGTCCTCGCGCAGCGCGAAGGTGGCCGTCACCGGCTCGCCGGTGGGGCCCATGACCCGCGCCTCATGGCGGGCGAAACCGGCCGCGAGCGCCGCGGCGACCGTGCCGTCGCCGCCGTCCGCGACCGGGATGGCCGCCACGTCCAGATCGGGAACCACGCGCCGCAGACCGGCCGTGACGTGCTCGGCGACCGCTACGGCCGTGAGCGAACCCTTGAACTTGTCCGCGGCGATCAGCACCTGTCCGGTGTGTGTCCTTGCTGCGTCCGCCACCGTGTTTCCCCTTGCTTTCGAACTGGCAGTCGCGCCGCTGTGACCATATCCGGCGAGGGGGCCCGGCGAACAGGGCATCTCGATCCCTAGGACCGGGCCCGCATCGTCCGTCGGCGGCACCCTCTAGGCTCGCGCCGTGACGACCATGGATTACGCCACTTATATCGCCGGCCTGCCCCGCGTCCTCGCCGGTGCGGGCGCCGTGTTCCGCGACGCGGAGGGCCGCATCCTGCTGGTGGAGCCCAACTACCGCGACACCTGGATCCTGCCCGGCGGGACCGTCGAATCGGACACCGGCGAGTCGCCCCGCCAGGCCGCCCGCCGCGAGACCGCCGAGGAGATCGGCCTGGACATCGAGCCGGGCGCGCTGCTGGCCGTCGACTGGGTACGCGGGGAGGCGCGGCCGCCGCTGGTGTCGTATCTCTTCGACGGCGGAGTACTGGACGAGGCCCAGCTCGCCGCGATCCGCCTCCAGGAGGAGGAGCTGCTGTCGTGGCGGCTGGTGCACTGGGACGAGGCCGAGACGCTGCTGGACGGGCGGATGCGGCTGCGGATCCGCGCCGCGCTGGATGCGCTGGCCGCCGGGCGCGGGCCGGCGGAACTGGAGGACGGGCTGCCGCCGCGGGGGGCCTAGGTGGTGTCCGCAAAGTCCCGTCGTCCGCCCGGAGGGCGGGGCTCGCGGCGTCTGGTGCGTGCGATCGCAAGGCGGAGGGTCGTCCTCGTAGCGGGCTACGTGGACGATCCCGACAACGCAGCGAGCGTGCGTGCCAGGCGCCGCGAGCCAGGCGGGACATTGCGGACACCACCTAGGGCGCTTCTGACGGATCTCCGTGGAAGAAGGAGCGACGCGACGCCGCGGAGATCCGTCAGAAGCGCCCTGGGTGTGCTGTCATCAGGCGCCGAACGCCCCGAAGAGGGCGAGGGTGCCGGCGAGTCCGAGGGCGCCGAGGGTGGTTCCGGCGGTGGCGGCCCACAGATGGCCGATGCCGTGGCGGGCGTAGTGGATGCCCGCCGCACCGAAGGTGACGGCGAGGCCGCCGGCGATGAGCGCCCACGGGAACGTGACGAGCGCGAGGGCGGGTGCCCATGCACCTGCGGCGGAGAGGGCGCCGAGGACGAGTGCGGTGGGGCCCAGGGCAACGGCGGGCGTGTCGGTTCGGTCGGGCACGGTCGGCTCGGGCATGGCCTGCTCCCTTTTTTGAACGAGTTCAAAATGTGCGTCGATCGTATCGCCGGGAGGGGGCGGGGCGCCGGTCGGGGTGGGGGGTCAAGGTGGGCAGTCCGGCGTGGCGGCCGAGTCCGGGTGCAATCCCTCGCCGCAGACCCGTCCGTAGACCCGTGAGCCCGTAAGTCCGCAGGCCCGTAAGCCCGCAGGCCCTGGACGCGGCCCGGACGAGCATCAGCAGTCGAACGGGTCCTAGTGTGGGCGCCATGGATGATCTCGAACGCATGGCGGATATCGCCGCAAGGACCGTGCGGGTGCCGGGAGTTGTGGGGGTGATGCTCGGCGGGAGCCGGGCGCGGGGGACGCACCGGGCGGACTCCGACTGGGATCTGGGGGTCTACTACCGGGGCGAGGTCGATCTGGCGGCGCTGGAGTCGCTGGCCGCCGCGGTGACCGGCGGGCCCGTCGAGGTGTACGGGCCGGGCGCCTGGGGCGCATGGGTGAACGGCGGGGCTTGGCTCGTCCTGCCCGACGGCACACATGTGGACTGGATCCTGCGGGACGTGGACCGTGTGCGGCAGGTGTGGCAGGAGTGCCGCGCGGGCCGCTTCGAGACCGGCATGCAGGCCGGTCACCCGCTGGGATTCTGGTCCCCCGCCTATCCGGGCGAGGTGGCGCTGGGACAGGTGCTCGCCGACACGGACGGGCAGCTGGCGCGCCTGAAGGAGGAGGCCGGGCGCTACCCCGAGGCGCTGCGGACCTCGCTGGCCGGGGGCGCGGTGTGGGATGCGGGATTCTCGGCGGCGATGGCGGCCAAGTCGTGCGGGAGCGGGGACGTACTCCACGCGGCCCTGTGCCTGTCCCGAGCCGTCGGCGACCTCGTCCAGGCGCTGCACGCCCACCACGGCGTCTGGTGCCTCAACGAGAAGGGCGCTCTCGCGGCGGCCTCGGCTCTCCCCGGTACGCCGCCCGGCTTTGCCGCCCGCGCCACCGCGCTGCTCGGTCGACTCGGCTCCACGGCCGAGGAGTTGAAGGCATCGGTGGCGGAGGCGGAGCGGCTGGTGGAGGAGGTGCGGGCGGTGGTCGGCGGCTGAAACGGGGCGGGGCGCCCGCGATCGGCCGGGCGACGGTGGGACATACATGCGAACGCATGCCCGGATCAGGTGGAAATATCGCGCCTTTCCCCTTTTCTGGAGTATCCAGGCAGGTTTCTGGGGAATCCCTCGCGGAGAGCGTTGGGAGAAGCTCATGCGCGACACCGTCAGCCGTGGCCGCGCCACGGATGCCGGCGGTGTGCGCGGTCTGCTGCTCGTCGCGTTGCTGGCGCTGCTGCATGCCGCGCTCATCGTCGGCGCCTGTCACCTGCCGTCCCCCCGGGCGGACCGCTGTCTCACCCACGCCCCCGCCGCCTTCTCGTCGGGCATGCCGGTGGTGCACTGTGCCACCGATGCGCCCGAGCTGACATCGGCCGGCGGCCGGAAACACCATCCGGGCAGCGGCGCCGCGCGCAACAAGGCGTCGGCATGCCCACTGCGCCATCAGACACCCACGGGGACCTGCGGCAAGGCCATCGGGGGCATGCCCCTCGGCACCGTTGTCGCGGCCCCGGGGGGCGCCTCCCCCGGAGCGGTTCACCCCGCCGTCGGCGCACCACCCGAGCGGACGGTCGTCCTGCGCTGCTGATCCGGCCCGGCCGAGGTGTTCGCCCGCGTTTTCCTGCCTTCGGGTGAGGGGCGAGCTCGGCCTGCCGTCCTCAGGTCCCTACTTGCTCAGCGCAGGAGATCGGCATGCCCATCGACGTCTTCGCCGCTCTCGGCGCGCTCGTACGCGCCGAAGCCGCACGCAGCGGAAAGAACCCCACCGGAAAGAACCCCACGGAAAAGACCCGCACCGGAAAGCCCGACATCCCCAGGCCCGCCGGCCGGCCCGCGCCGGAGCAGGCCGGCATCCCCGCACCGGCAGGCCCGGAGGGATCGCCGCCCGGCGCGGCCGCCCCGCACGAGGTCGCGTCCCCGGGGCCGCCCGCCGCCCGCACGAGCCGGCTGTCCCGGATCCTGCGGAAGCTGATCGCGCTCTTCCGTTGAGGCCTGGTCTCTCCGATCACGGTCGGAGAGACGGGGGAAAGGCCGGTGTCCAGGCGGCCTTGGCCGCTCCGCCGTCGACGAGGTGTCAGCGGCTGATGCCCACCGCGTGGCTGAAGGTCGCCGTCTCATCGACGAAATCGAGCATGGCGCGGGCCACGTCGGAGCGGGCGATGACGCCGCCGGCCGGGCCGGCCTCGATGGCGTGGCGGTAGCGGCCCTCGCCCGGCTTGTCGAGGAGCCGGGGCGGACGGACGGCGGTCCAGTCGAGGCCGCTCTCGCGCAGCACTGCCTCCATGCGCTCCAGGTCGGTGTAGAGCTCCTTGAGGACCGCCCACAGCAAGGGTCCGAACACGCGGTGGGTGAGCACCGGCTGGCCCGCGCCGGTGCGGTTGAGCGGGCCCGCGCTGACCACGAGCAGACGGCGTACGCCGGTGGCGGTCAGTGCCTCGACCACGGCGCGGGCGGAGGTGGACGCGGGGCGCAGCGGGTCATGGCGGCCGCCCTGGCCGATGCCGGAGAGCACCGCGTCGGCGCCGTCGACGACGGTCTCGACCGATGCGGCGTCGAGGGGGTCGGTGCGTACGACCGTCAGGCGCTCGTGCCGGACGGCCAGTTTCTCGGGGCTGCGCAGGGCGGCGGTCACCTCGTGCCCGTCGGCCAGGGCGTGGGTGACGAGGTGCCGGCCGACGCCGCCGGACGCGCCGAGAACGGTGAGCTTCATGGCTTCTCCCGAGGTGTCAGGTGTCAGGTGTCAAAGAGGGTGCGCGAAATAGGTGAGTGAGCACTCACCAACCAGTGTGAGTGAGTGCTCACTCACCTGTCAATGTAGACTCGGACCCATGACTCATGACGCCGCCGCTCCGCTGACCGGAGGCGCCCTGACGCGCTCCCGCATCCTCGACGCCGCCGCCACGCTGATGAGCACCGTCGGCCTGACACGCACGACGACGAAGGTGATCGCCCGGGAGGCGGGCTGCTCGGAGGCCTCGCTCTACAAGCACTTCCGCAACAAGGAGGAGATCTTCGTCCGGGTGCTGCACGAGCGCGCCCCGCAGTTCTCCGACGCGCTGGCCCAGCTGCCGGGCAGGGCAGGCGACGACCGGGGCCCCGCCGCGCACCTGACGGAGGTGACGCTGGCCGCCGTCCGCTTCTACCGCCGGGCCTTCCCCATGGCGGCCTCCCTGTTCGCCAGCCCGGAGCTCCTGGCCACGCACCGCCGCCGCCTCGACGAGCTGGGCACCGTGGGCCCGCAGAACGCCACCCAGCACCTGGCCGCGTACCTGGCCGCCGAGCAGGAACGGGGCCGGGTCTCGCCCGGCATCGACCCGCACGCCGCGGCCACCCTGCTCATCGGCGCCTGCTTCCACCGCGCGTTCCTCGACCTGTTCTTCGACGGGCGGGCGCCGGAAGGAGCGCTGCTCCCACGGAGCGAGGAGGAGTTCGCCACGGAGACCGTACGGGCCCTCCTCGGCGGCATCGCGCCGCCCGCGGCCAACTCCCCCGCCCCGTAACCGCGCCGGCACCCCGTCGCGTCAGCCGCAGCCCTCCACCGGGAACAGCACGTTCTCCGTCCGCTCGAAGTCCAGCAGCCGGCGCTTGCGGTCCAGGCCGCCGCCGTAGCCGGTGAGGCTTCCGTTGGCGCCGACGACGCGATGGCACGGCACGATGATGCCGACCGGGTTCCGGCCGTTGGCCAGCCCGACCGCGCGGGCCGCCGTCGGGACACCGAGCTGCTCCGCGAGCCGGCCGTAACTGACCGTCTCGCCGTACGGGATGGTGCACAGCGCCGCCCAGACCCGTCGCTGGAAGGGCGTGCCGCGCAGCGCGAGCGGGAGGTCGAAGGTGGTCAACTCGCCGCGGAAATAAGCCCGTAGCTGGGCGATGGTCGCGGCGAACGGCGGATCGTCCGGGTCCGCCGGGGTGCCGAACGTCTCCTGGGGCGGGCGGTGCCGCTGGTCGGTCATGTAGAGGCCGGTGAGGGCGTCGCCGAGGGCGACGAGGGTGAGCGGGCCCACCGGGGTGTCGGCGAGGACGGTGTGGGTGAGCGGCTCGGCTTGCCGGTCGGTCGTGTCAATGGTCATGGCGGTGGGCTCAGTTCGTGGGGAGGTGGTTGATGGGGTGGTCGTCGGTCGCCCAGAGGTACTGGACGGCGTAGGCGCGCCAGGGTCGCCAGACGGACGAGTGGCGGATGAGGGCCGCCGGGGTGGCGGGCAGCCCGAGGCCGGCGGCGGCGCGGCGCAGCCCGAGGTCGGTCGGCGTGAAGGCATCGGGATCGCCGAGCGCCCGCATGGCGACGACCTCCACGGTCCAGGGGCCGATGCCGGGCAGCGCCGCGAGCCGGGCGCGGGCCGCCTCCCGGTCGCTGCCGACGCCGAGCTGGAGCGCGCCGGAGGCGAGGGCGTCGATGACGCCGGTGAGGGTGGCCCGGCGGGTGCGCGGCATCGCCAGGGATTCGGGGTCGAGTGCGGCGAGTGCGGCGGCGGACGGAAAGAGGTGGGTGAGGCCGCCACCGGGGTCGTCGATCTTCTCGCCGTGCGCGACGACCAGCCGCCCGGCGTGCGTACGGGCCGCGGCGGTGGAGACCTGCTGGCCCAGTACGGCGCGGACCGCGAACTCGTCGGCGTCGACGGTGCGCGGCACCCGGCGGCCGGGCGCCTTGTCGACCAGCTCGGCCAGCTGCGGGTCCTCGCGGAGCAGCCCGTCGACGGCCTCCGGGTCCGCGTCGAGGTCCAGCATCCGCCGGCAGCGGGCGATGGCGCCCGCGAGGTCGCGCAGATCGGTGAGCGCGAGGCGGCAGTCGATGTGTTCGGGGCGGGGTGAGAGGGCGACGATGCCGTGCCCGTACGGGAGGCTCAGGGTGCGGCGGTAGGCGCCGTCGCGCCACTCCTCGACGCCGGGGACGGCGGTGGCCGCGAGATGCCCGAAGAGGTTGTCGGGGTTCAGCGGCCGGCGGAAGGGCAGCCGCAGCGTGAGGGTGCCGGGCGCCGCGGCGTTCTCCCGGCCGGGCCGGGCGCGCTCGCGCAGCGCGGTCGGGGAGAGCGCGAAGACCTCCCGCACGGTCTCGTTGAAGGTACGGATGCTGGCGAACCCGGCGGCGAACGCGACGTCGGCCATCGGCACCGCGGTGGTCTCCACCAGCAGCCGGGCGGTCTGGGCGCGCTGCGCGCGGGCCAGCGCGAGCGGCCCCGCGCCGAGCTCGGCCAGCAGCTGCCGCTCGATCTGGCGGGTGCTGTAGCCGAGGCGGGCCGCCAGCCCCGGGACGCCCTCGCGGTCGACGACCCCGTCGGCGATCAGCCGCATCGCCCGGGCGACCAGGTCGGCCCGTTCGTCCCACTGCGGCGACCCCGGGCTGGCGTCCGGACGGCACCGCTTGCAGGCCCGGAATCCGGCTTGCTGGGCGGCCGCGGCGCTCGGGTAGAAGCGCATGTTCTCGGGCTTGGGCGGCACCACCGGGCAGCTGGGGCGGCAGTAGATTCCGGTGGTGAGCACGGCGGTGTAGAACCAGCCGTCGAAGCGGGCGTCCTTGGACTGCACGGCCCGCAGACAGCGCTCGGTGTCGGTGTGCATGCCCTCAAGGATTCCTCAGCCGACGGGGGCTGGCTGGCGAGAATCCGACATCAGCGTCGGGTCACCAGGGCCGGTACGAACGCCTGTGCCTTCCCCGTACGGCCGCCACGCCGGATCACCCGGAGCGCGGCGGCGGGCCCGGTCCGCGGTGCGGGTGCGGCCATTGGTGGCAGCCCTGTTTTCCCCCACGGGAGAGGGGATGTGAGGATGACTTCATGAGCAACGTGTTTTTCGACATCACCATCAACGACAAGCCCGCAGGACGGATCGTCTTCAAGCTGTACGACGACGTGGTTCCCCAGACCGCCAGGAACTTCCGGGAGCTCGCCACGGGTGAGCACGGCTTCGGCTACGAGGGCTCCGGCTTCCACCGGGTCATCCCCGAGTTCATGCTCCAGGGCGGCGACTTCACCCGGGGCGACGGCACCGGCGGCAAGAGCATCTACGGCGAGAAGTTCGCCGACGAGAACTTCAAGCTGAAGCACACCAAGCCGGGCCTGCTGTCCATGGCCAACGCCGGGAAGAACACCAACGGCTCGCAGTTCTTCATCACCACCATCGTCACGAGCTGGCTGGACGGCAAGCACGTCGTCTTCGGCGAGGTCGTCGAGGGTATGGACATCGTGAAGACGATCGAGGCGGAGGGCTCGCAGAGCGGCAAGACCCGTTCGACGATCAAGATCGCGAAGTCCGGCATCGTCTCCGGTCAGTGAGCAGCAGCAAGTAGGCCGCAGCCAGTAGGCAGCAGCCCGAGAAGTACCGCTTGCCGGTTCCGGATCCTCCGCCGCCGCCTCGGCCCGGCGGAGGGTCCGTACCTGCCCGCTCCGCCGGCCGGTGTGCCGGAGCCGTCGAGGCCGCTCCGCGGCCGGGCCCGGCCCGGGGCCCGGCCGATCAGTTCTGACCGGCCAGGTCGCCGTGGAGGAGGGCGCCGCCGAGCGGGGTCAGGGTGTGCTGGACCTTGTTGAAGGTGCGCACGGTCGTGATCAGGCCGGCCGCGCGCAGGACCGAGGTGTGCTGGCTGGCCGCGGCGGAGGAGATGCCGACGCGTTCGCCGACCTCGGTGGTCGTGCGGCTTCGGGTCAGGCTTTCCAGTACGGCCGCCCGGGTGCGGCCCACCAGCGCGTGCAGGGCGTGGTCGGCGCCCTCCTTGGGCTCCCAGAGGGATTCCGCCCAGTCGGCGTTCACGGGGGTGGGGTAGATCAGGGTCGCCGGACGGCCGTCGCCGCCCTCGCCCGAGAGCGTGGGCGGGCGGCCGGCGAGGAAGAGGGAGGGGACCAGGACCAGTCCGCCGACCTCCAGTTTCACATCGCCGCCCGTTCCCGGGATTTCGAGGATCGGCGGCGTCCAGCGGATGGCGGGGTGGAGCGTGGCGAGCAGTTTGCCCACGCCGTCGCTGAGCATGATCTGGCCGCGCGCGGTGCGGTCGGAGTTCAGCGCCTTGGCGATGGCGGTCCAGTAGGGGGCCACCGCAATGGCATGGAATTCCTCGAGATCGCGGACGACCTGCGGCCGATCGGCCCGGTCGGCGGTGTTCCCGACCGACGGTGTGCCATTGCCGTCGCGCCGCAGTATCTGGCCCATGTCCGCTAACGGCCGCACGATCTGCGCGAGTTTCACCAGCGCGCGGATATTTCCCGAACCGCCTATCTGCTTGCGCCAGGGTTTGAAAACCGGTCCGCCGCCTCCCACGCTAAGCATTTCCAGCGCGAAGAGGGCCTCGCGTAACTGGCTGACCTCGGGCGAAATTCTGGTTCTTGACAAGCTTTCTGACGTAAAATATATGCGACGCATACTCCCCCGCAGGATCCGTGCGCATCGTCGAACCGGCCTCGGTTCACCGGCGACTAGCCGCCCCACCGCCCAACTCGCAAGTCCATTCGACGCTATCACGAGTTCTCGGTTGGCATTCGTAAACACTTGGAATTGCCGTGGTGCCGGGTAGTGGGCCCTGGCGGTCCGTGGCAGTCCGTAGTGGTACCCATGGTGCGTCGGGGACGCAAGTTCTGACAGGGGGGTGCGCACGCCTATGACGGTTCAGCTGACTGAACCTTGACGTGCTCGCTGGCTCGGTCAGCTGCTCAGACGCAACGTGGGCAGCCAGTCGGGGCGGCTCGCCTCGTACTCCGCGATCACGGAGTCGCGCTGCAAAGTGGCCGAAATAGCATCATGCCCCCTGAGGAGAAGCTGCCGGGCCCGCTCGTTCACCGTGAAGTCCCAGCCGCTCCCCGCCATCGTCAGCCGGCAATTCACGAGGTCGACCGTGAGCTCCCGACCCGGGTCCCGCTCCACCTCATTCATGATGCGTTCCACCACCACCGACGGCTGGTCGACCGGCAGCAATCCATTGTTCATCGCATTGCGCTGGAAAATGTCACCGAATCCGGTGGCTATGACGACGGTGAATCCACCGTCCTTCAGCGCCCATACGGCATGTTCCCGGGAGCTGCCGATACCAAAGTTACGGCCCGCCACCAGCACCCCGGCGCCCGCGTGCACCGGCCGGTCCAGAACAAAGTCCGGCTCCTCGCGCCAGCGCGCGAACAAGGCATCCGCATAGCCGGTTTTCGTCACCCTCTTGCAGAATTCCGCGGGAACGATCTGGTCCGTGTCGATATTGTCCCGGCGAAGTGCCACGGCGCGCCCGGTAAAGGTGTCAAAGGGTTTCAGGCTGGTCATTGTGGGATTCCGTTCCTTCGGGGGCCGGGACACGCACTACGGGACCAGGTCGGCCGGGGCGGCGAGGCGGCCGGCCACGGCGGTCGCGGCGGCCACGGACGGCGAGACGAGATGGGTACGGGCCTGCGCGCCCTGCCGGCCCTCGTAGTTGCGGTTCGAGGTCGAGGCGCAGCGCTGGGCCCCGCGCAGCCGGTCGGCGTTCATGCCCAGGCACATCGAGCAGCCGGGCAGCCGCCATTCGCCGCCCGCGGCGGTGATCACCTCGTGCAGGCCCTCCCCCTCGGCCTGCGTACGGACCTGCGCGGAGCCCGGCACCACGATCAGCCGGGTGCCGTCGGCGACCCTGCGGCCCTCCAGTACGCCGGCGGCGGCCCGCAGATCCTCGATCCGGCCGTTGGTGCAGGAGCCGAGGAAGACCACGTCGATGGTCAGATCGCGCAGGGCGGTGCCGGGCGTCAGATCCATGTAGTCCAGGGCGCGTTGGGCCGCCAGGCGCGCCTGCGGGTCGGCCAGTTCGTCGGGGTGCGGCACGACGCCGCCGACGGGGGCGACCTGGCCGGGGTTGGTGCCCCAGGTGACGAGCGGGGTGAGGTCCGACACGTCCAGGGTCACCGTCCGGTCGAAAACGGCGCCGGGGTCGGTGCGCAGGGTGCGCCAGTGGGCCAGGGCGGCGTCCCACTGCGCGCCCTGGGGGGCGTACGGGCGGCCTGCCAGATAGGCGAAGGTGGTGTCGTCGGGGGCGATCAGACCCGCGCGGGCGCCGGCCTCGATGGTCATGTTGCACAGCGTCATCCGGGCCTCCATCGAGAGCCCGCGGACGATCTCACCCCGGTACTCGATCATATGGCCGCGGCCGCCGTTCGTACCGATCTCGGCGATCAGCGCCAGGATGAGGTCCTTGGCCCCCACCTCGGGCGGCAGCGTCCCGGTGAACTCCACCGCCATGGTCCGCGGCCGGTCGATCTCCAGGCACTGGGTGGCCAGTACGTGCTCGACGTCGCTGGTGCCGATGCCGAAGGCGAGGGCGCCCAGTGCACCGTGGGTCGAGGTGTGGCTGTCGCCGCAGACCACCGTCATCCCGGGCTGGACCAGGCCGAGTTGGGGGCCCACGACGTGCACGATGCCCTGGCGCCGGTGGCCCATCCGGTAGAGCTCGACGCCGTATTCCGCGCAGTTGGCGCGCAGGGTGTCGATCTGGGTGCGGCTGACGGGGTCGTGGATCTCGGTGGTGTCGGTGGGGACGTTGTGGTCCTCCAGGGCGAGCGTCAGCTCGGGGCGGCGCACGCGGCGTCCGGCGAGGCGCAGGCCGTCGAACGCCTGCGGGGAGGTGGCCTCGTGGGTGAGGTGCAGATCGGCATAGAGCAGGTCCGGCTCCTGCGGCGCCCGGTGAACGACATGGCTTTCCCACAGCTTTTCGGCGACCGTTCTGGGCGCGGCGGTCCCTTCCGGATCGGCGGTCCTTCTCGGGTCTGCGGTCGTTCTCGGGATGCTCATCGGATTCCCTCGGCCCCAGCTTCCTTACAGATGGCGGGCTTCGTCAGATGGCGGGTCCGGTCGGCTGCCGGGTTCGGTCGGCTGACGAATTCCCCGAAGGGTTTCATCGGGCATCGGCACCGGCCAGGGCATTAAGCGGAGGCCGAATGTTCCAGGTAGCCGCACCCCCGGGTAGCGGCAGCCCCCAGGGCCCGAAGTACAGCCAGCCCTACCGCGGTTGGCCTGCTGCCGTCACTGTGTTCGCGCCTTTTCCCCTCCAGCATGAAGAGCGTCCGGGCCGTGGGCGTCCGGACGGGGAAAGGACGTGACCGAAATGCTGCGCAAGAGGCGTCTGGCCCAGGCGATCGGGCTGGTCCTCATCTCCGTCGTCGGTACGGGCGGCTGGGTCGTGGGGAGCGGGGAGATGGCCGTGACCACCCCGCCGCCGGGCGCCGCCGCCTGGCGCGCGGATCACTCCCTGAGCCGGTCGCTGCCCGATCCGGCGACCGCCTCCCCCGCCACCGTCGCCCGCTTCTTCGCCTCGTTGACCGACGCCCGGCAGCGGGAATTGGCACGCCGTCATCCGCTCACCGTCGGGAATCTGGACGGGGCTCCCCTTCCGCTGCGCTACCGGGCCAATTCCCTTGCCATAAAGGCGGCGAAGGCGGCGCTGGAACGGTCGGGTACGGCTTCGCAGAGCGACCGGGAGACCTCGGCCCGGTACGCCGCATTCCTCCGGCCCGGTCGGCAGATACTCGCCTTCGATCCGCGCGGTCGGGGCCAGATCGCCGAGGTGTACGGGAATGCGGAGACGGCGCGGCGTACGGCGGTCGTCGTCCCCGGTTCCGATATCGACGCCGGGTCGTTCGACCGCACCGAGGACCCTTACGGCACACCGTCGCGCATGGCGCGGGCGCTGCACAGCAAGATGGCCGAAAACGCGCCCGATACGCCGACCGCGGTGATCGCCTGGGCCGGCTACACGACCCCGGTCGGTCTGGGTCCGGACGCCGTCACCGGCCGCCTCGCCGAGGCCGGGGCGCCCCGGCTGAACCGCCTCCTCGCCGGCCTCAAGGCCACCGGAATCCCCGCGCCCACCGTCCTGTGCCACAGCTACGGCTCGGTCCTGTGCGGCGTGGCCGCGCCGGCCATGGGGCCCGACACCGTCTCCGACCTGGTCTTCTTCGGCAGCCCCGGGACGCGCGCCGACACCGTGGCCGAGCTGGGCACCACCGCCCGCGTCTGGGCCGCCCGGGACGCGACCGACTGGATCGGCGACGTTCCGCACCTCCGCCTGCTGGGCCTGGGCCACGGCACCGATCCCACCGACCCCGCGTACGGGGCGCGCCGCGTCTCCGCCGAGCGGGCCGAGGGCCACACCGGCTATCTCGCCCCCGGCGCCGACTCGCTCGACAACTTCGCCGATATCGCCCTCGGCGCCTACTCCGCAGTCCGCTGCGCCGCCGATGACCAGGAGTGCCGCCATGACCTCGGCTGATCTGCTCGCCCCCGTACGCCGGATGATCGGGTCGACCGAGGCGCGGACCCCCGCCGACCGCGACCGTGCCATCGACGGTCTGCGCGCTCTCGCGCTCCTGTCCGTACCGACCGGCCACTGGCTGCTCGGCGGCTTCGCCCGCGATGCGGACGGGGCGCTGCACAACGCCAGCCCGCTCACCGCCCTTCCCTTCCTGGCGCCGCTGAGCTGGGTGCTGCAGATGCTCGGCATCTTCTTCCTGGTCGGCGGTCATGCGTCGGTGCTGTCGTACCGGCGCGCCACCGACCGGGGTGAGTCCACCGCCCGGTGGCTGGGCGGGCGGCTCGCCCGCCTGGGGCGTCCGGTGCTCGGGGTGACGGCCGTATGGGCCGCCCTGCTTCCCCTCCTGTTCGCCGCCGGAGTACCGGCAGCCACCCTGCGGACCGGGGCGACGCTGGTCATCCAGCCGCTGTGGTTCGTCGGCGTCTACGCGGGTGTCACGGCGCTGACCCCGTACTGCGTCCGTGCCGCGCGGCGGCTGGGTGCCTGGGCCGCGGCGCCGCTGCTCGTCTGCGTGGCCGTCGTGGACTTCCTGCGCTACGGACCGTACGCCGACGCCGTGCCCGGCTGGCTGAGCGTGCTCAATCTCCTCCCCGGCTGGCTGTTCGCCTACCAGCTCGGCGTCGCCTGGGGCGAGAAGAGGCTCGGCAGGCGCGCTGCCTGGGTCCTTCTGCTCGGCGGCAGCGCCCTGTTCGCGCTGTTGCTGCTCGCCTTCCACTACCCCGCGAGCATGGTCGGCGTCCCCGGCCAGGACCGCACGAACTCCCACCCGCCGTCGCTGCTCGTGCTGGCGCTGGCCGCCGCCCAGTCCGGCGCCGCCCTCCTCCTCCGCGACCGCATCGCAAAGCTGCTGCGCCGCCCCGCGCTGTGGGCGCCCGTGGTCCTGGTCAACCTCTCGGCGATGACGATCTTCTGCTGGCATCAGACGGCGATGCTCGCCGCCGCCGTACCGAGCTCCTTCTTCGGCACGGTGCCGGGCCTGACGACCGTCCCCGACAGCCTCCCCTGGCTCGCGGCCCGGCTGGCCTGGCTGCCCGTGTTCGCGGCGGCGCTGATCCTCATCGGGCGTGACGTCCGCCGCTTCGAGGCTCCCTGGACCGGCGTGACCCGGGCCCGGCGGACCGTCGCCGCGCTGCTCGCCGCCGGGTTCGCGGTGTACACCGTCGCGGGATGGTGAACGGGAGCGGGCGGGGTTCAGGTGCGGAGCATCTGGGCGACCAGAAAGGCCAGTTCGAGCGACTGGCTGTGGTTCAGCCGCGGGTCGCAGGCCGTCTCGTAGCGGCGGTGGAGGTCGTCGACCAGGACCTCCTCGCCGCCGCCGATGCACTCCGTGACGTCGTCGCCGGTGAGTTCGACGTGGATGCCGCCGGCGTGGGTGCCGAGGGCGCGGTGCACCGCGAAGAAGCCCTCGACCTCGCTGAGGATGTCGTCGAAGCGGCGGGTCTTGTGGCCGCTGGGGGCCTCGAAGGTGTTGCCGTGCATGGGGTCGCAGACCCAGGCGACGGGGGCGGCCTGCGCGGTGACCTTCTCCACGAGGGTGGGGAGCCGGTCGCGCACCGTCCGGGCGCCCATCCGGACCACGAAGGTCAGCCGGCCCGGCTCGGCGGTGGGGTTGAGCTTCTCGGTGTAGGCGAGGGCCTGGTCGGCGGTGGCGTCGGGGCCGAGTTTCACGGCGAGGGGGTTGCGGATGCGGGAGAAGTACTCGACATGGGCGCCGTCCAGGTCGCGGGTGCGCTCGCCGATCCACAGGAGGTGGCCGCTGCCCGCGTACGGGTGTCCGGTGCGGGTGTCGGTGCGGGTGAGCGCGGCCTCGTAGTCGAGGAGGAGGCCCTCGTGGCCGGCGAAGAATTCGACGGCGCGCAGCTCCTGGGGGTCGACCCCGCATGCCGCCATGAAGCGCAGCGAGCGGTCGATCTCGGCGGCCAGCTCCTCGTAGCGGCGGCCGGCGGGTGAGTGGGAGACGAAGCCGCGGTTCCAGGCGTGCGCCTGATGGAGGTCGGCGTAGCCGCCGGTGGCGAAGGCGCGGACGAGGTTGAGGGTCGCGGCCGAGGCCTCGTACATCCGGCGCAGCCGTCGGGGGTCGGGGCGGCGGTCGGCGGCCGTGAAGGCCAGGCCGTTGACGGCGTCGCCGCGGTAGGCGGGGAGGGTGACGTCGCCCTGGGTCTCGGTCGGCCGGGAGCGGGGTTTGGCGTACTGGCCGGCGATCCGGCCGACCTTGATGACGGGGACGGCGGCGCCGTAGGTGAGCACCACGGCCATCTGGAGGAGGGTGCGTAACTTGCGGTTGATGGCGTCGGCGGTCACCCCGGCGAACGTCTCGGCGCAGTCGCCGCCCTGGAGCAGGAACGCCTCGCCGCGGGCGACCGCGGCCATCCGTTCCCGCAGCCGGTCGCATTCCTCCGCGAAGACGAGTGCGGGGGCGTGCGAGAGCCCGTCGGTGACCTCGCGCAGCAGTTCCGGGTCGGGCCACTGCGGCTGCTGGGCGGCCGGGCGGGTGCGCCAGGTGTCGGGGGTGGTGGGCGAGGGGGTGTGCTGGGTCGTCATCGCGGGCCTTTGCTGTGGGTGAGTTCTGGCTGCGGGTGAAATGCCGAGGAACAAGCGGTGTATTCGCTTCGGTGGGGCGGCCCTGTCGTAAGAATTCCAACCCGTCCGACGGAATGCGGTCAAGCGTCGCCGGAGTGGACTGCTGGGACGTCGCTCAATTGGTCTGGTCGCGGTCCGCGGCCAAATGTTTCGCTTGCCGAATGGGATACGAAGACAAATCCGATGGCGTGCCGATCGGCGTACACGTGACGGAAAGGGAGCTGGCGCCGCACGATCCGCTGCGGCTCCATGCCGCCCTGGAGCGGGAATCGGGGCCGCACGAGCCTTTTCTCTTCGAGAGTCTGGCCGGTCCGGATCAGGGCCGTCGCTGGGCGGTGGTCGGGCACGGGCGGCTGGCCGAGGTGCGGGTGTTCGCCGGGCGGGTGGAGATCGACGGCGCGGCCGCGCTGTGCGACGCACTGGCCGCCGCGGCCGAGGCGGCCGGGATGGTGCCGGGGGAACCCGGGCGGCATCCGGGGTGGGCGTTCCAACGGGCCGAGCAGATCTGGGCGTTGCTGCGGCGGGCCCAGGCGAGGTTCGCCGTGACGGGCGATGTTGCGGGCGCCGGCGAGTCCTATGCGTTCGGGTTTCTGGCGTGCCTGGGATACGAAGCCGCCTGGCACATGGACGAGTTACCCGCTCGGGACGGCGAGCGCGGCGGCCCCGATATGACCTTCACGCTCTACCGGGACACCGTCTGGTACGACCGGGAGGCGGGCCGGGCGCGGCTGCTGACGGCGCGCTCGGAAGCGTTCCCGGGGCCGTATCCGTACGCGACGGAGCCCGATGTCGCGGCGCTCGCGGCGGAGGCGGCAGAAGCGACAGAAGCAGCAGAAGCGGCCGGCGGGGACGGCGCGGACTGTCCGCCGGCGCCGGCGCCGCGTGCGGTGCGTGACAGCGTTGCGCGGGAGACCTTCCTGGGGTGGGCGCGGCGGTGTCTGGAGCACATCCGGGTCGGGGACATCTACCAGATCCAGATCGGGCACCGGGTGGACGTCGAGACCGCGCTGACGCCCGTCGAGGTCTACCGGCGGCTGCGGCACCGCAATCCCTCGCCGTACATGTATCTGGCGCCGCGGGCCGGCGACACCCTCATCGGCGCCAGCCCTGAGCTGTTCTTCCGTACCGTGGGCGACACCCTCGCGATGCGGCCGATCGCCGGTACGACGCGGCTGACGGCGTCGGAAGAGGAGAACCAGCTGCGCGTGAAGGAGATGCTGACCAGCACGAAGGAGCAGGCCGAGCATGTGATGCTGGTCGATCTGTGCCGCAACGACATCGGGCGGGTGTGCCGGCCGGGCTCGCTGGCGGTGGACGATCTGATGACCGTCGAGGCGTACTCCCATGTCTTCCACATGGTCTCGACGGTCACCGGGCGGCTGGAACCGACCGCCGATGTCTGGCATTCGCTGTGTGCGACGTTCCCGGCGGGGACGATGACCGGCGCGCCGAAGCTGCGCGCGATGGAGATCGTCGACGGGCTGGAGCGGGAGCCGCGCGGGATGTATGCGGGCGCCGTCGGGCTGATCGATGTCCGGGGCTGGAGCGAGCTGGCGCTGTGCATCCGGACGGTGGTGCGCGACGGCCGTACGGGGACGTACTCCACCCAGAGTTCGGCGGGCATCGTGGCGGAGTCGACGCCCGAGGCGGAGTGGAACGAGACCCTGGCGAAGATGGGCGCCGCCTATTGGGCGCTGACCGGTGAGGAGCTGGCGTGATGCGGGTTGTGCTGGTGGATGCCTATGACAGTTTCGTGCACATCATCGATCAGTATCTGCGGACGCTGGGGGCCGCCACCGAGGTGGTGCGGTCGCACACCCGCAGCCCGCAGGAGCTGGCGGCCACGCGGCCGGATGCGGTGGTGTTGGGGCCCGGTCCGGGACATCCGGCCGACTCCGGACATGTGGAGCTGGTGCGGCACTTCGCGGGAGCGGTGCCGCTGCTGGGGGTGTGCCTGGGGCATCAGGCGATCGCGCTCGCCTTCGGCGGGCGGGTGGCGGTGGCCGACCATCTGATGCACGGGCGGACCAGCGCCGTACGCCACGACGGGGCCGGGGTGTTCCGGGGGCTCGGGTCGGGCACAGTCGCCACCCGCTACCACTCGCTGATCGTCTCCCGGCCGCTGCCGGCGGAGCTGGTGGAGACGGCGACGTCCGAGGACGACGGCTATGTGATGGGGCTGCGGCACCGTGAACTGGCGGTCGAGGGCGTGCAGTTCCACCCGGAGAGCATCATGACGGAGGGCGGGTCGGCGCTGTTCGAGAATTTCCTCGCCGGTGCCGGTGCCGGGCCCGGCCCCCGCTCCGCGTACGCCGCGCCCAGCGCCTCCACCGCCTCCGCGATCCCCGTACGGGGCACCGCGGCATAGCCCAGCACCAGGGCGGGCGCGGCCAGTTCGGGGCGGGCGTGGTAGCGGCGGCCGCCGCGGACGAGTACCGAGCGGCGCAGCGCCCGTTCGACCAGGGCGGCCTCGTCGGTGCCCGGAAGCAGGCTCAGGTAGACGTGCAGACCGGCCGCCGCGCCGGCGATCCGGGCACCGGGCAGATGGCGCCGTACGGACTGGGTCAGGGCCTCGCGGCGGACGCGGAAGCGGGCGCGGCGGCGGCGCAGATGGCGGTCGAAGTGGCCGGAGCGCAGGAACTCGGCGAAGGCGAGCTGGGTGACGACGTCCGAGCCCAGATCGCGGTGCGAGCGCATCCGCTCCAGCGGCGCCAGCAGCCGGGCGGGCACCGCCAGCCAGCCGAAGCGCAGACCGGGGGCGAGGGATTTGCTGGCGGTGCCGCCGTACACCACGCGCTCGGGGGCCAGCCGCTGGAGCGCGGGCGGGCGGGCGCCGCGCTCCAGCCACAGGTCGCCGTCGTAGTCGTCCTCGATCACCCAGGCGTCGGTGTCCCGGGCCCAGCGGACGAGGGCTTCCCTGCGCTGTGCGGTGAGGGTGGCGCCGGTGGGGAACTGGTGGGCGGGGGTGACCAGTACGGCCCGCGCGCCGGTGCGGGAGAGCGCGTCGACGTCGATGCCGTCGGCGTCCACCGGGACCGGTACCGGCCGCTGCCCCACCTCCTGGAGGAACTGCCGCTGCCGGTGGTGGCAGGGGTCCTCCATGGCGATGCGGTCGATGCCGCCGGCGGACAGTACGGAGCACAGCAGGCCGAGTGCCTGGGCGAAGCCGGACATCACCATGATCTGGCCGGGGGTGGTGAGCACCCCGCGCGCCCGGCCCAGGTACTGGGCCAGCTCCTCGCGCAGCGCGCCGGCGCCGGACAGCGGCGGATAGTCCAGGTCGTTCGGGCCGGCGCCGGCCAGGGCCCGCTGGTAGGAGGCGAGCCATTCGCGGTGCGGGAAGCCGGTCAGGCCGGCCGTGCCGCCGCGCAGGTCCCAGCGGGCCGGCGGGACCAGGCCGTCGTCGAGCAGCGTCGGCGGCGCGGGCGGCGCCGCCATGTGCGGGGCGACGCGGGTGCCCGAGCCCCGTACGGCCTCGAGATAGCCCTCGGCGATGAGCCGGCCGTACGCCTCGACCACCACGCTGCGCGAGACGCCGAGGTCCTCGGCGAGCTGCCGGCTGGAGGGCAGCCGGGTGCCCGGGTGCAGCGCCCCGGCCGATATTTCGCTCCGCAGGGTGGACTCGATCTGGGCGGTCAGCGGTAATGCGGATTCTCGGGACACGTCGACGAGGGCGTGCCAGGCCATTTCTTCTCCCCGGAAGTGGACCGGAATTGCCGCGGTGAATTGGTCTGTCCGGTGGTTTGCGGCGAACCACAGAATTGCGGTGAGGAAAGGGGATTGCCGTGACCGATACGGATACCGATGCGGCTACGGATACGGGGACGGGTACGGAAAGGTCCTGGGCCGGCTTGCTGACGGCCCTGCTGGCGGGCGAGGATCTCGCCGCCGAGGACACCGCGTGGGCGATGGACCGGATCATGCGGGGGCGGACAACTCCGGCTCAGCTGGCCGGACTTGTGGTGGCGCTGCGGGCCAAGGGCGAGACCGTCGACGAGGTCGAGGGGTTCGTCCGGGCCATGTATGCGCACGCCGTGCCGCTCGAGGTTCCCGGGCCGTCGCTGGACATCGTCGGCACCGGCGGCGACCGGTCGCACAGCGTCAACATCTCCACGATGTCGGCGATCGTCGCGGCGGGCGCCGGGGCGCGGGTGGTCAAGCACGGCAACCGCTCCGCGTCCTCCGCCTGTGGCTCGGCGGACGTGCTGGAGCGGCTCGGGGTGGCGCTGGACCTGCCGGCCGCGGAGATCGCCGGGCTGGTGGCGGAGGTCGGCATCACGTTCTGCTTCGCGCCGCTGTTCCATCCGTCCGTGCGGCATGCGGCCGCTCCGCGGCGGGAGCTGGGCATTCCCACGGTCTTCAACGTGCTGGGCCCGCTGACCAATCCGGCGCGTCCCACGGCGCAGGCGGTCGGCGTCGCGGACGCCCGGCTGGCGCCGCTGCTGGCCGGGGTGCTGGCCCGGCGCGGCGCCGGTGCGCTGGTCTTCCGTGGCGATGACGGGCTCGATGAGCTGACGGTCACCACGACCTCCACGGTCTGGTCGGTGCGGGACGGGGCGGTGCGCAAGGAGGTGTTCGATCCCCGGGAGATCGGCGTCGGGTACGCGCCGCCGGAGGCGTTGCGGGGCGGCGATGCCGCGCACAACGCGGCGGTGGCGCGGGACCTGCTGGCGGGTGCGCGGGGGCCGGTGCGGGATGCCGTGCTGCTGTCCACCGCCGCGGGACTGGCGGCGCTCGAGCCGACGGACGAACCGATCGCCGTACGGCTCGCGGCCGGGATGGAGCGGGGGGCGCGGGCGATCGACTCGGGGGCGGCGGCGGAGGTGCTGGAGCGGTGGGTGACGGTCTCCGGCAAGCTGGCGGGCGGCGGGAGGTAGGGCCGTCCGGTGGACCGCGGTCCGGCCCGCCGGGTCCCCCCGGCCCGCCGGACCGCCGTCAGCGGCGTCCCGCGGCGCGCAGCGCGGCCAGCGTCCGGTCCGGGCCGTCGGCCCCGGTGACCAGGGCCTCCCCCACCAGGACGGCGTCCGCGCCGCGGGCCGCCACCGCGGCCACGTCCGCCGGCCCGCGGATCCCCGATTCGGCGATCCGTACCACGCCCTCGGGGATCCGCGGCGCCAGCCGCCCGAAGGCGGACCGGTCCACCTCCAGGGTTTTCAGGTTCCGGGCGTTGACCCCGATGACGCGCGCCCCGGCGGCCAGCGCCCGTTCGATCTCCGCCTCGTCGTGCACCTCCACCAGTACGGTCAGGCCCAGTTCCCCGGCCGTCCCCATCAGCGCCACCAGGTCCCGTTGCGCCAGCGCGGCCACGATCAGCAGCACCAGATCGGCGCCGTGCGCCCGCGCCTCCCACAGCTGGTAGGGCGTGACGATGAAGTCCTTGCGCAGGACGGGAATGCCGACCCTGGCACGTACCGCGTCGAGGTCGGCGAGGGTGCCCTGGAAGCGGCGCCGCTCGGTGAGCACGCTGACCGCCGCGGCGCCGGCGCTCTCGTACGCTCCCGCGAGCGCCGCCGGGTCGGCGATCGGCGCCAGCGCCCCCTTGGCGGGGCTGGCCCGCTTGACCTCGGCGATGACCTGGACGCCGGAGGGGCGGCGCAGCGCGGCGACGGCGTCGAGGGCCGGCGGCATGCGGGCGATGTGCTCCCGCAACGCGTCCTGGGGTACGGCTCGTTGGCGTACGAGGAGGTCCTCCCGCGCCCCGGCCACGAGTTCTTCGAGCACGGTGCGCGTCGTCACGGTGCCACCGGGGTGCGTGCCAGGGCGGCGCGCCGGACCGCGGAGCGCACCGCGCGGCGCACCGCCTCGCTCTCCTGGCCGTGCCGGCCGACGGCCCACAAGGAGCGGTCGTCCACGACGACTTCGAGATAGGCGACGGCGCCGTTGAGGCGGCCGGTGACCCGGTCGACCTGGGCGTGCCGTACCTGCCCGGTCACCCCCAGTTCGCCGAGCAGCCGCTGCGCGGGGGCGAGCCACTTCTCGGCCGCCGTCCCGCCGGACGGTTCCTCGATGGCGGGCACCAGCGGGTTCCGGGGGGCGTCCGCGGTCACCGGCAGGGCGTAGGTCTCCTCGAAGGTGAGCCACACCTGCGGCGCGGACGCCTCGCCTCCGGTGCGTTCGCACTGCTTCTGCATCACCGCGGCGAAGTCGATCTGAAGGCGCCGGGGCAGTTCGAGACCGTAGGCGCTGCGCAGCAGATGGGCGATGCCGCCCTTGCCGGACTGGGTGTTGATCCGTATCAGGGCCTGGTAGTCGCGCCCGATGTCCCGCGGGTCGATGGGAAGGTACGGCACGTCCCAGACGCCCTGGTCGCCGGCCTGCTGCCGCGCCATCAGGCCTTTGCTGATCGCGTCCTGATGGGTGCCGGCGAACGAGGTGAAGACGAAGTCGCCCGCCCAGGGGTGCCGGGCCCCTACCGGCATCTGGTTGCAGTCCTCGACGATGCGCCGGATGCGGTCGATGTCGCTGAGGTCCAGCATCGGGTCGATGCCCTGCGAGAAGAGGTTCATGGCGAGGGTGATCAGACAGACGTTGCCGGTCCGCTCGCCGTTGCCGAAGAGGGTGCCCTCGACCCGCTGCGCGCCGGCCAGCACGGCCATCTCGGCGGCCGCGACGCCGCTGCCGCGGTCGTTGTGCGGATGCACGGAGAGCAGGGTGCGGTCGCGGTGGTGGAGGTGCCGGCTGACGTATTCGATCCGGTCGGCGAATTCCTGCGGCGGGAAGATCTCGACGGTCGCGGGCAGGTTGATGCGCAGGGTGTGGTCGGCGCGCGGGGCCCAGAAGTCCAGTACGGCGTTGCAGATGTCCAGCGCGTAGTCGGGCTCGGTCTGGGTGTAGGACTCGGGGGCGTACTGGAGGTAGAGCTCGGTGCCCGGGAGGGAGTCCTGGAGGCGGAGGGCCTGACGGGCGCCGTCGAGGGCGAGGGCGAGGGTCTCCTGCCGGTCGGCGCGCAGCACCAGCCTGCGCTGCACCTCCGACGTCGGGTTGAAGACCTGGAGGCAGGCGCGCCGGGCGCCGCGCAGCACGCGGACGGTCCGCTCGATGAAGTCCTGGCGGATGGGCGCCATCACCTGGATGACGACGTCCTCGGGGATGGCGTCGTCCTCGATGAGATGGCGTACGAAATCGTGGTCGTCCCTGGAAGCCGTCGGGTAGCCGACCTCGATCTCCTTGAAGCCCATGGCCACCAGAAGGTCGAACATCCGGCGTTTGCGCTCGACGTTCATCGGCTCGATGAGCGCCTGGTTGCCGTCGCGCAGATCGACGCTGCTCCACAGGGGTGCCCGCTGGGCCACGCGGTCCGGCCAGGTCCGGTCGGGGAGCCCGAGGGGTTCGTACGGGCGGTACTTGCCGGCCGGCATGCGGCTGGGGCGCTGGACGCCGATGTCCGGCAAGGAGCCGGCTGGCTGCTGTCTGTGCACGGTGCTGTCCTCCATTTGGGGCCTCCCGTAGGACAGTGCGGAATGGGGAAGCGCCGCGCCGCAGAGCGGTTGCCGCGCGGCGCCTCCGCATCGGGGGGTGAGCGGTCAGGCTCTTCGGTGCGGTTCTTCGCGGAGCTCGAGGGTGCAGCACTTGACGCTGCCGCCGCCCTTGAGCAGTTCGGACAGGTCGATCCCGAGGGGTTCGAAGCCGCGCTCGCGCAGCTGTCCGGCGAGTTCGGTGGCCGCTTCGGGCAGCACCACATGGCGGCCGTCGCTGACCGCGTTGAGGCCGAACACGGCGGCGTCCGCGGGGTCGGCGAGCACCGCGTCCGGGAACAGCCGCCCGAGCACGGCCAGGCTGCCGGGCGAGAACGCCCGCGGGTTGTACATGACCTCGTCGTGGTCGAGTACGGCCAGCGCGGTGTCGAGGTGGTAGTAGCGGGGGTCGGTCAGCTCCAGGCCGATGACCGGGCGGCCGAAGAACTCCTGGGCCTCGGCATGCCCTTCGGGGGTGCTGCGGAAGCCGCGGCCGGCCAGGACCCAGCTGCCGGTGACCAGGAAGTCGCCCTCGCCCTCGTTGATGTGCTCGGGGTCGTGCAGGGCGGCGTAGCCGGCGGCGCGGAACCAGTCCAGGTAGGCGGGGCCCTCGGCGGTGCGCTCGGCGTTACGGAAGCGGGCGCCGAGGACCTTGCCGTCGACGACGGTGGCGCCGTTGGCGGCGTAGACCATGTCGGGCAGGCCGGGGAGGGGGGATATCAGCTCCACCTGGTGGCCGAGGTCGGTGTAGAGGGCGCGCAGCCGCTCCCACTGGGCGATGGCCAGTTCGGTGTCGACCGGCTTGGCGGGGTCCATCCAGGGGTTGATGGAGTAGCTGACCTCGAAGTAGGTGGGGCGGCACATCAGGTAGTGCCGGGGCCGGGCGGTCCGGGTGCGGACGGGCTCGCTCATGTCGCTCCAGTTCAGGCGTGGGGAAGGGGGTGCGGACGGACCCTAGGGGCGGGTCTCAGCCCGGCGGTGGCCACGAGCGGTAGGCCCGCAGGCCGTACAGCAAAGGCTCGGTGTCGGCGAGCTCGCGGACGCCGTGGACCTCGCCGAAGACCATGCGCTGGGCGCCGACCCGTACGGTCTGGGTGATCATGCAGTCGGCCACCGCGCGCGCCGCCTCGGTCAGGTGGGGGCCGCCGTGGCCGGCCGGCGCGTCCCAGACGGTGACGGCGAAGCGGTCCGGGTCGCCGGAGGCGAACAGTTCGGCGGTCTCCTGCCCCTTGGCGTGCAGCAGATTGACCGAGAACCGGCCGCTGTGCATGGCGGCCGCCAGGGTGGGGCTGCCGATGCGCATCCCGACGAGCAGGGTCGGCGGCTCCACCGTGACGCTGCACAGCGCCGAACAGGTCATGCCCCAGGGGCGGCCGTCGGCGTCCACGGCGGTGATGATCGCCACGCCGCTGGGGAAGCCGGTCATCAGCGAGCGGAAGCGCGCCGGGGTGGTCTCTTCGCGGGCCGGGGCGCTCGGGCCGGCGGCCGGCGCGCTCTCTTCGATGGATGTCGTGACGCGTTCCAAGGTGCTCACCGCTCGGCTGGTTGGAGGACGGGCTCCGCGGCCGTGGGGGCGGTGCGGCCGCGGCGGTCGACGGCCCACAGGAGCGGGCCGCTGAGTGCGGTGGTGACCAGCGCCATGATGACCAGCGCCAGATAGAGGCCGGGGGTGAGGATGCCCGCGCTGTAGCCGATCTGGAGGGCGACGATCTCGGTCAGGCCGCGGGTGTTCATCAGGGCGGCCAGGCGCATGCCCTCGAGATGCGACTGGGCGCCCGCCCGCGCCCCCAGATAGCTGCCGATCAGCTTCGAGACGATGGCCAGTGCGGTGCCCAGCGCCACCGCCTGCCACGAGAAGAGCGCGTCCGGGCCGACGGCCAGCGAGGTCCCGGTGATGGTGAACAGGACCGGCAGGGCGAGGCGGCCGGTCCTGCCGAGGGTACGGGCGGCCCGCGCGAACGCCCCGTGCTCGCCGTCCGCGGGCAGCGCCAGGCCCACCAGCACCGCGCCGAAGACATCGGTCAGGCCGAGCCGTCCGGTGGCGGTGGAGGCCGCGAAGGCGGCCACGGCGATCAGGATCAGCAGCACCGCGGGGTGTGCGTCGGCCGCCGCCCGTACGGGGGCGGTGGCGGCCAGCCGGCGCAGCAGATACCCGCCGACCACACCGACCGCGAGGACCGCGGCGGCCCGGCCGATGCCGCCCTCGCCGGTGGCCAGGCCCACGGCCAGGGCCAGCAGTACCCAGGTCACCGCATCGATGGTGATCGCGCTGGCCATGGCCAGCCGGCCGGTGCCGGTGCGCTCGATGCCCCGGTCCTTGAGGATGCCGGCCAGTACGGGGACGGCGGTGACCGCCAGCGACACGGCCAGCATCAGCACCAGTGCCGGGGTTTCGGCGCCGCCGCGCAGCCGGGGTCCGCCGTACTCGAGGACCCATACCGCCAGCAGTCCGCCGGCCGCCATGGGCAGCAGCGCGGAGCCGACCGTCAGCCAGGCCACCGCCCGCCCGCTGAGCCGGGCGGCGCCGCCGCGGATCTCCTGCGCGGCGCCCACCAGGAACAGCGCCAGGCCGAAATGGCCCAACTCCTTGAGCGCGTCCTTGCCCTGGGACTGCGGTCCGCCCCAGCCGGTCCCCGTGACCAGCAGCACGCCCAGCAGGAGACAGACCGTGATCTCGCCGACCACCTCCGGCTGGCCGAGGCGGCGGGCCACCCAGCGGCCCAGCAGCGCCGTGGGGGCGATCGCCGCGAGGACCAGCGCCGGTTGGACTACGGTCAGTGCATCCACGGTCTCTCCCATCTCGTCGGTCGTGCCGCCCGGTGGGGCCGGGCCGGCGGGTCAGTGCATCTGGGCGAGGTACTCGTACTGGCTGGGCAGCCGCTTGGCGACGTCCCGGGCCTGGTCCTTGAGCCGCTGGATCTCCTGCGCGGCCCGCGAGTCGTCCATATGCGCCAGCACGGGCGCGGACTTGAGGTCGATACCGCCGAGGCCGAGCAGCATCGCGTGATAGGAGTACGGCTCGAAACCGTGGTAATACGGGAAGACCGTCTCCTCGGTGGGCAGCTTGGACTGCCACGCCTCCATCCGCTCGGCCAGCCCGTCGGGCATCGCCCGGGTCTTGGCGTCCCGCCAATAGGCGTTGTCATTGCGCGCCGCGCCGCGGTAGTGCAGCACCAGGAATTCCCGTACGCCGTCCATGGCATGGGCGACGGTGCGGTTGTACGAGGTGCGCAGCGTCGGGTCCCAGTCGGCGTTCGGGAAATGCTTGACGAGTTCTTCGATGCCCTGCTGGATGAAGAAGATGCCGGTCGATTCCAGCGGCTCGACGAATCCGCTGGAGAGGCCGATGGCCACGCAGTTGTTGACCCAGGAGTTACGGCTGCGCCCGACCCGCATGCGGATGTGATTGGCCTCCACGTCCGCGGCCTGCGGGCCGACGAATTCGCGCAGGGTGCGCTCGGCCTCCTCCGGGGTGGTGTAGTCGCTGGCGTAGACGTAGCCGGTGCCGATGCGCTCGAAGAGCGGAATCGTCCAGATCCAGCCGGCCTCCTGCGCGGTGGCGGTGGTGCAGGGGCGCAGCCGCGTCCGCTCCGCGTCGTGCGGTACGCGCAGCGCGACCGCGCTGTCGTTGGGCAGGGTGTCCTGGTACGAGAGGAACGGCTCGCCCAGCGTCTTGTTGAGCAGCAGGCCGGCGAAGCCGGTGCAGTCGATGAACAGGTCGCCGGCGAGCTCGCCGTGCTCGCGCGTCCTGAGGTGGCTGATCCAGCCGCGGTCGTCGCGGGCGACCTCCACCACATCGTCCTCGATGTGCCGGGCGCCGCGGCTGGTGGCGTACTCGGTGAGGAAGTCGGCGAGCAGCGAGGCGTCGAACTGGTAGGCGTAGGGGAACTGGGTGGCCTGCTCGGCGAGCGTGGTGCGCTCAAGGTCCATGGAGCCGCCGCGCTCGACGAAGTCCTGCTCGAAGAGGGTGCCGTCCAGGTACCGCGGCGAGCGGAGGTTGTCGCAGATCTCGGACATCATGAAGACGTCCCGGTCGAAGCGGTCGCTGGGCTTCTTGTTCAGCCACCACTCGGTGAGCGGGAAGCCGTCGACGACGCGGAGCCGCTCGAAGGGGTGGTAGAAGTAGTGGCCCTTTGCGCGCCAGTTCTCGAAGCGGATGCCCAGCTTGTAGGTGGCATTGCACTTCGGCATCCACTCGTTCTCCGGGAGCCCGAGGTAGTCGAAGAAATGGCGCACGGTGGAGAAGGTGGCCTCGCCGACGCCGATGGTTTTGATCCGCTTGGACTCGACGACGGTGACGTCGATGCTCTCGCCGAGCGCGGCGCGCAAATACGCGGCCGTCATCCAGCCCGAGGTGCCGCCGCCGACAATAACTACGCTGTTGAGCACAATTCCTCCGGGAAAGTTCGGTGAGCGGGAAATGTTGCTGGGCCGGAAATGTGGTGGGCTGGCGCACAGCATCCAGCAGGGCCCAAGGGCGTAACAGGCTCTTAAGCGCTGTTGAAAAGACGCACTTCAGACCGAGTTTTGAAGCGGCATCCGAACCCGGTCGTCACTCGGAAATGGGGACGATCTTGGGGTTGGCCAGTGCGCGGTAGTCCTCGGTGGCCAGGGCCACCGAAAGGTCCAGGCGGGCCGCGTTGAAATACAGGACGGGCTCTTCCATCAGCGCCGGGTCGGCCAGGAGGGAGAGCTCGTCGTGGAACGAGAACGGGATGATGCTGCCGCTGACGCAGCCGGACAGCCGCTCGGCCAGGTCGCGGCGGGCCAGCCGGGCCCGCCGGCCGCCGTACTCGCCGGCCACCCGTGCCAGGGCCACCCGCCGGTCGCCGGGGACCACCGCGAGCACCTGGCGTTCGGCGGCGCCGGCGACGGCGTCCGTCACGGTGACGATCATGCATTTGGCCGCCGCGGAGAGCGGGTGTCCGCGCAGCTCGCTGGCCCGTACGGTGTGCCCCTCGGGCGGGTGGGAGAGCAGCTCGTAGCGGGCGCCGCTGCCCTCCAGCAGCCTCAACAGGCGGTCGGATGCGGTGTGTTCGTCCTGTCCGGTCGCCGCGTTCATGTGCCGGCCGGCTGCGGCGCCGGATCGACGGGCCGCATCCAGGAGTAGCGGTCGGGCAGTTCACCGCGCTGGATGCCGAACAGGGCCTGGGAGAGCCGGGTGGTGACCTCTCCGATGGTGCCGTCGCCGATCGTCCAGGTGCCGTCGGTGGTGCCGACCTCGCCCACGGGGGTGATCCGGGCGGCCGTGCCGCAGGCGAACACCTCGGTCAGCTCGCCGGACGCGCAGCCGTTGCGCCAGTCCTCCAGGCTCACCGGCCGTTCGGCCACGGGCACGCCGAGGGCCGGGGCCAGCCGCAGCAGCGCGTCCCGGGTGACTCCGGCCAGCAGGCTGCCGGACAGCGGCGGGGTGACCAGGCGGGCGTCGCGCCCGGAGCCGTACACGAAGAAGAGGTTCATCCCGCCCAGCTCCTCCACCCAGCGGCGCTCCACCGGGTCGAGCCAGACGACCTGGTCGAAGCCCTCCTCCTGGGCCGCCGCCTGGGGCAGCAGGCTCCCGGCGTAGTTGCCCGCGCACTTGGCGGCGCCGGTGCCGCCGGCCGCGGCCCGGGAGTAGGTGTCGGTGACCCAGACCCGTACCGGGCGCCCGCCGGGGCCGAAGTAGCCCTCGGTGACGAAGGCCATCAGCAGGAAGCGGTAGGCACGGGCCGGGCGCAGCGCGAGGGTGACCTCGCTGGCGAAGACGACGGGCCGCAGGTACAGGCTCATCTGGGGGTCGTCGGGGATCCAGTGCTGGTCCTGGGCGACCAGGGCGTCCACGGCGTCGAGGAACAGCTCCTCGGGCAGCTCGGGCATCATCAGCCGGCGGGCGGAGGAACGCAGCCGGCGGGCGTGCGCGTCCGGCCGGAAGACGCCGACCCGGCCGTTGGCCGAGCGGAACGCCTTGAGCCCCTCGAAGACGACCTGCCCGTAGTGCAGGCCGACCGTGGCGGGGTCCATCAGGAGCGGCCCGTAGGGCTGCAACTCCGCGTCGTGCCAGCCCTGTTCCTCGCTCCACCGGATGGAGACCAGGTGCTCGGTGAAGGCGGAGCCGAAGGCGGTCGAGGCGGTACGCTCCGCGCGCTGCGACGGCGAGAGCGGGCGGGCGACGGGTTTGGACACGATAGGCACTCCGGCCTCCTGTGGCGGGTCGTGCTGATCGGGCGGGTTCAGGGGATGGGGGCGGGGCGGGGCGGGGCGGCGGTTCGGGCGGCCGGGTCGGTCGACCCGGCCGGGGGACGCTGCGGCGGGGGGCTAGACGAGCGGGGCGAAGAAATACGTGTCCCGTCGGCGGAAGCGCTGGTCGGCGTCATCGTGGACGAAGAAGTCGGCGAATTCCAGGGAGACTTCGCGGCCGTCCTTCAGGACGCCCTCGAAGACGCCGGTGACCGCGCTGCGCTCCCCCTGGACGACGACCGAGGTGACGGTGTGCCGGCCGCGCTCGATGACCCGCTCGCCCGTGTAGAAGGCGTGCAGGCCCTGGTGGCCGCGCATCGGCGCATAGCCGGGGCGCCGGTAGACGGCGTCCTCGGTGAAGAGCGCGATCAGGCCGGGCACGTCGGTGGCGTCCACCAGCCGGTAGTACTCGCGCACCTTGGCCGTCTTGGCCTCGTGGGCCGGATCGGGGCGGTCAGTGCTCATCGTCGCCACCGCCCGCGCCTGCCATGGCGACCAGGGTCTGCCGCTCGCCGGTGTAGGGCCGGCGGCCGTGCGAGACCAGCAGGTTGTTGACGATCAGCAGGTCGCCGCGCCGCCACGGGAAGGCGTAGCTGCACTCCTCGAACGCGTCCCGGACGGTGGCCATCTCCTCGTCGGTGATGGGGGTGCCGTCGCCGTAGTAGGCGGCGCGCGGCATGTCCTCCTCGTCGAACATCTCGGCCAGCGCCTCGCGGGTGGCCGGCGGCAGGTTGGAGGCGTGGAAGAGATGGGACTGGTTGAACCAGGACTCGCGTCCGCTGACCGGGTCGGTGATCAGGGCGGGCCTGCGGTGCCTGGTCCGCAGGCCGTCCTCGGTCCAGGTGAGCTCGATGCCGTGCTGCTTGCAGTAGCGCTCGACCTCGGCCCGGTCCTCGGTCTGGTACGACTCCTGCCAGGTCAGGCCCATGCCCTCGCGGTAGGCGCGGGTGTAGAGCACGCCCTTGTCCCGGAAGCGGGCGACCAGGTCGGCGGGCAGCCGGTCCAGCAGCGCGCGGGTGTCCGCGAGCGGGGTCTCGCCGCCGGTCTCGGCGGCGACGACGGAGGCGAAGAACAGCCAGCGCGGGTAACTGTGCGAGTACGCGCTCTCGTTGTGCTGCACGATCGTCTGGTTCGCCGGGTATTCGGTGGAGGTGTAGACGTTGCCGTCGACCTGGCTGCGGGGCGTGGACCGCTCGGTGTAGCTGAGCAGTTCGCCGCCGATGCGCGCCGCGACGTCGTTGAGCAGCGCGGCGTTGTCGACCACGCCGCGCACCAGCACCGCGCCGTAGGTGCCGAGCGCCTCCCTCAGATGCGGGCGCTGCTCGGTGGCCCAGCGGGCGATGTCGGCGGCGTCCGTGCCGTCCCCGTCGGCCTCGTAGACGACGACTTCGGTGTGCGCGGTGCCCTCGAGCCGGCCGCGCCGGCCGCCGAGCACGGCCAGCCGCTCGGGCAGTTCCTCAACCATGGTGTTGCCTCTCCTCCTGTGACGTTCCGTGCCCGGGTGCCGGTCAGGCGCCCATGGCCTCGATCAGGGACTTGGGGCGCATATCGGTCCAGTTCTCGTTGACGTGGTCCAGGCACGCCTGGCGCAGCTGCGGCCCGAAGACGGCCTCCCAGCCCTGGGGGACGTCGGCGAAGCCGGGCCAGAGGGAGTACTGGCCCTCTTCGTTGCGCAGGACGAGGTAGCTGGATTCGTCGTTCTCGAAGGGGTTGGACATGGGGAATTCCCTTTCGCTGAGTGGGCGATGGCGGTACGTGCCGGCGGTATCCGGCGGATTCAGCCGAGGAGGGTGCGCAGTTCGCGCAGGAAGCGCTCGGCGAGTTCGGCGATGGTCTTTTCTCTGTGTACTTCGGTGGAATAGCGGAGGGTGAGCCGGAATTGCTGTCCGCTGACCGCTCCGGCGATATCGAGCAGATGGGGCCGTTCGCCCTGTCCACTCTGTTGCGCGACGGCCGGCAGCACGGCGGAGAAGGGCCCGGATTCCCGGCCGTCGGCGGGCGCCTCGTCGAACCGGCCGAGGTAGTTGAAGATCACCTGGGGGGTGGCCGCCGCGGTCAGCGAGGGGGCGCCGGCGAGGTACCGCAGCGCGCCGTATCCCAGGCCACGCCCGGGAATGTCCCGCAGCTGCCGCCCCATCGCCTTGGCCTTGGCTCGCGGGTCGTTCCCGGTGGGCCGGGCCAGATGGACCGGGTAGAGGGTGGTGAACCAGCCGACGGTGCGGGAGAGATCGATGTCGTCGAATATCTCGTCGCGGCCATGGCCTTCGATATCGACCGTAATGCCGTCGCCGCCGGTCCATTCGGAAAGCGTCGCGCCGAGGGCGGTCAGCAGCAGCGCTTCCGTACGGACCCGGTGGGCGCCCGGCGCGGTACGGAGCAGCGCTTCGGTTTCGCTTTCGGTCAGCTCGACCGTGTATTCCGCCTCGGACGATACCGTATTGGCTCCGCGTGAATCCACCGGCAGGGTGGCCGAATTCTTTTCCACCACCCCTTCCCAATAACGGAGTTCGGCGTTCAGGGCGCCGCCGGCGGCATGGTCGCTCAGCCGTGCCGCCCACCCGGTGAAGGGCGTCGGTACGGGCGCCACGCTCACCGGCTCCCCCGCCCGCGCCTGGCCGTAGGCGGCCGCGAGGTCCGCGAGCAGGATGCGCAGCGAGACCGCGTCGGTGACCAAGTGGTGGG
Organism: Streptomyces sp. NPDC053427; assembly: GCF_044544985.1. NCBI lineage: Bacteria > Bacillati > Actinomycetota > Actinomycetes > Kitasatosporales > Streptomycetaceae > Streptomyces > Streptomyces sp. NPDC053427. The sequence continues at coordinate 108,309 of NZ_JBITYA010000011.1, forward strand.
CGACCAGGAGGAGCCGGGAGGGGTGAGCGGTGCCGCCGTCGAAGAGCACCGCTCTCGCCACCGGTCCCCGGGCCAGGTCGAGCGAGGACTGGGCGGCCGCCACCGCACGGTCGACGGACCCCGCCACCTCCTCTTCCGGGATCCCGGAGAGGTCCTCGCGGTCGAGCGGTACGGGGACGAGGCCGGGCGCGGGCCGCTGCACGCGCTCCCCGTCCTGCGGGAACCGCATCCGCAGCGCCTCGTGCCGCGCCGTCACCGCCTCCACCGCCCGGGTGAGCGCGCCGAGGTCGGCGTCCGGGGCGAGTTCCAGCAGGACGGACATGTTGTAGTGCTGCGGCGCCGTGCGGTAGGCGTCGAAGAACCAGTGCTGTACGGGGGTGAGGGGCGCCGGTCCGGCGCTCGGGCCGGCTTCCGCGCTCGCCCCGGTACGGGCTTCCGCGGTCGCGTCCGTAGCGGCCCGGGGGCCCTCCTCGGGCTTCTCGTCCGCCCGGCCCGCCGCATCGATCAGCTCCGCCAGCGCCCGTACCGTGCCGCTGCGGAAGACCTCCTTGGAGGTGAGCGGCAGCCCGGCGCGGCGGCTCCGGGCGACCAGCTGGATGCTGAGGATGGAGTCGCCGCCCAGGTCGAAGAAGCCGTCGTCCAGGCCGACCGCCTCCAGGCCGAGCAGCTCGGCGAAGATCCCGGCGAGCCGCCGCTGGGTGTCGGTCGTCGGCAGGTCGGCGGGGGCCGGTCCCGCGGTGGCCGCCTCCGGTGCGGGGAGCGCCGCGCGGTCGACCTTTCCGTTGATGGTCAGCGGCAGTTCGGGCAGCACGACCAGGGCCGTGGGGACCATGTACTCGGGCAGGCTGCGGGCCGCGAACTCCTTGACCGCCGCCGCGTCCGGCGCGGGGCCGTCGGGGCGCGGGGCCGCGTAGCCGACCAGCCGCAGGCCGCCGGGGCCCTCGGCGGCGAGGACACAGACCTGGCCCACGCCGGGGGCCGCGGCCAGCGCCGCCTCCACCTCGCCCAGTTCGATCCGGTGCGCCCGGATCTTGACCTGGTCGTCGGTGCGGCCCTGGTATTCCAGGCCGCCGTCGGCGGTCCACCGCACCAGGTCCCCGGTGCGGTACATCCGCGCGCCGGGCTCGCCGAACGGATCGGCCACGAAGCGCTCGGCGGTCAGCTCCGGGCGGCCCAGGTAGCCGCGGGCGAGCTGGGCGCCGGCCACATAGAGCTCGCCGGGGACGCCGACGGGTACCGGGCGGAGCAGGGCGTCGAGGACATGGGCGCGCATGTTCCACGAGGGGGTGCCGATGAGCACGGCGCCGGCCGGGTCGGGGTCCTGCGGGGTCAGGCTGTGGACGACGCAGCCCACGGTCGCCTCGGTCGGGCCGTATTCGTTGACGACGGTCGCGCCGGGGTGGGCGGCGCGCCAGGCGGTCAGGGACTCGCCCAGGAGCTGTTCGCCGCCGACGACGAGATCGCCCTCGGCGAGCACCTCCGCGGGCAGCGACTCCAGCAGCCCCACATGGCTGGGGGTGGCCTTGAGGAACGTCGGGACCGGCCGGCCGGCCTCGCTCCACAGCCGCGGGTCGAGGTCCTCCAGGTCGCTGACGTAGACCGTGCCGCCGGCGATCAGCGGGGCGAAGAGGGTGGTGACGGTCAGGTCGAAGGAGACGGAGGAGTGCAGTACCGCGCCGCCGCGGATGCCGGGGTAGGAACCCTCGCACCAGCGGAGATAGTTGGCGAGCCCGGTGTGCGGGACGACCACGCCCTTGGGGCGGCCGGTGGAGCCGGAGGTGTAGATGACGTACGCGGCGTTGCCGGGGCGCAGCGGCGCGCGCCGGTCGGCGTCGGTGAGGTCGCCGCCGGGCTGTGCGGCCAGGGCCGTGCGGGTGGCGGGGTCGCCCAGGACCAGGTGGTGGGTGCCCTCGTCGAGCCGTACCAGAAGGCCGGCCGCGCGCTGGGTGATGACGCAGACCGGGCGGGCGTCGGAGAGCAGCGCGGCGATGCGTTCGGCCGGGTAGGCGGGGTCGACGGGCAGGTAGGCGGCCCCGGCCTTGAGGACGGCGTACAGCGCGGTCAGGAGGCCGGCCGAGCGCGGCATGGAGACGGCGACGACGTCCTCGGGGCCGACGCCGAGGGTGATGAGGTGGCGGGCCAGGCGGTTGGCGCGCTCGTTGAGTTCGGCGTAGGTGAGGGCGGCGTCGTCGGAGACCACCGCGGGGGCGTCGGGGGTGCGGGCCGCACGGTTCTCGAAGAGGTCCATGACGGTGGCGTCCGGCAGCGGGTGGCGGGCGCCGGTCCGGTCCGCGGCGGCGCGGGTGCGCTCCGGCGCGGTGAGCATCGGCAGCGTCGCCATCGGCCGTTCGGTGGCCTCGGGGGCGGTCAGCGCCTCGGCGAGGGTGGCGAGATGGCCGGTCAGGCGGGCGATGGTGGGCTCGTCGAAGAGATCGGTGCTGTATTCGACGGAGCCGCGCAGCGCGCCGTCCTCCTCCCAGTAGTTCAGGGTCAGGTCGAAGAGCGAGAAGTCGCGGGCGAGGGGCTGCTCGGAGAGCTTCAGGCCGTGCAGGTGCAGCGGCTCCGCGGGGGTGTTCTGGAACGCGATCAGCGCCTGGACCAGCGGCGGGCGGCTCAGATCGCGCTCGGCGACGACCGCGTCCACCACCCGCTCGAAGGGCACCTCGCCGTGCGCGAACGCCGCCAGCACGGTTTCGCGCACGGAGTCCAGGAACTCCCCGAAGGGCAGGTTTTCGTCGACGTCCTCGCGCAGCACCAGGGTGTTGACGAAGAAGCCGATCAGGTCCTCCACCTCGCCGCGGTCGCGGCCGGAGCTGAGGGTGCCCAGGGCGATGTCGCGCTGTCCGGACCAGCGGGCGAGCACCAGCTGGCTGAGCGCGGTGACGGCCATGAAGAGCGAGGCACCGTGGTCCTGGGCGGTGCGGGCGAGCCCGGCCGTCGCGGCGGGCGAGAGGCCGAAGGTGTACAGGGCGCCGGCGGAGCCGCGGACCGGGGGCCGGGGCCGGTCGGTGGGCAGTTCCAGCGGCGCGACATGGTCCAACTCCAGCTTCCAGAAGTCGAGTTGGCGTTCCAGTTCGGCCCCGGAGAGATGGTCGCGCTGCCATACGGCGTAGTCCGCGTACTGGACGGACAGCGGGGCGAGGCCGCTGTGCGCCAGCACCTCGGCGGCGTCCCGCGAGCCGCATTCGAGCGCCGCGTCGTAGAGCGCGCCCAGCTCGCGGGCGACCACGCCCATCGACCAGCCGTCGGTGACGATGTGATGCATGGTGACGGCGAGGGCGTGCTCGTCCTCGGCGGCCCGGACGAGCAGCGCGCGCAGCAGCGGGCCGCGGCGCAGATCGAACGGCACGGCGATCTCGGCGCGCAGGATGGCCTGGAGTTCCGCCTCGCGGGCGGCCGGGTCGGCGGCGGTCGGTTCGGCGAGCGGGACGGGGACGTCGTAGGGCGCGCCGATGCGCTGTACGGCCTCGCCGTCGGCGGTGTCGAAGGTCGTACGGAGCACCTCGTGGCGGCGCACGAGGGCGGAGAGGGCGGCGGACAGGGCGCCGGTGTCCAGCGGGCCGGAGAGCCGCAGCACGCCGCCGGCGTTGTAGGCGGCGTTGCCCGGCTCGAACTCGTCGAGGAACCACATCCGGGCCTGGGCGAAGGACAGCGGCAGCGGGCGGTCGCGGTCCGCCGGGGCGATCCGGGCGGTATGGGCGGCGGCCCGGCCGGCGGCGACCTGCTCGGCGAAGCCCGCGATGGTGGGCCGGTCGAAGAGGGCGCGGGCGGACAGCTCGATGCCGAAGGTCTTACGGACCCGGGAGATCACCTGGATGCTGAGGATGGAGTTGCCGCCCAGCTCGAAGAAGTTGTCCGTCACGCCGACGCCGTCCAGCTTCAGCACCTGCATCCAGATGCCGGCCAGCGTCTCCTCCAGGGCGGTGCGGGGCGCGACGCGGGCGGCGGCGGAGGCGAAGAGGGCGGGGTCGGGGGCGGGCAGGGCCTTGCGGTCGACCTTGCGGCTGCTGGTCATCGGCAGCGCGTCGAGGGCGACGACGACGGTGGGCACCATGTAGTCGGGCAGGGTGCGGGAGAGCAGCTCGCGCAGCTGCGCCGTGTCCGGGGCCTCGGCGCCCGGCTGCGGTACGACGTACCCGACCAGCTGCTTGCCGCCGGCGCGGCCCTCGCGCGCCACCACCACGGACTGCGCCACGTCCGGGTGCGCGGCCAGCGCCGACTCGATCTCGCCCAGTTCGATGCGGAAGCCGCGCACCTTGACCTGGTCGTCGGCGCGGCCGAGGTATTCGATGACGCCGTCGGCGGTCCAGCGCACCAGGTCGCCGGTGCGGTACATCCGCGCACCGGGCCCGCCGTAGGGATCGGCGACGAACCGCTCGGCGGTCAGCCCCGCGCGGCCCAGATAGCCGCGGGCCAACTGGGGTCCGCAGAGGTGGAGTTCACCGGCGACGCCGACCGGAACCGGGCGCAGCAGCCGGTCCAGGACGCGGATGCCGGTGTTGTGCACGGGGCGGCCCACGACCGGGCGGGGGCTGTCGGCGAGCTTGCACCACAGGGTGTCGACGGTGGCCTCGGTCGGCCCGTAGAAGTTGTAGCCGGTGGTGGTGCCGGTGCCCGCCGTGCCCTCGGCGGACCGCAGCTGCTGCCACAGCGCCTCGCCCACCGCCTCGCCGCCGAGCATCAGCACGGCCGGCCGGTGTTCGTCGCCGGTCAGCAGCCCGGCGGCGAGGACCTGTTCGGCGTAGGTCGGGGTGAGGTCGAGCAGATCGATGCGCTCCTTGCGGACGTATCCGACGATCGCCTCGGGGTCGCGCCGGACCTCGTCGTCGATGACGTGCAGCTGATGGCCCGCGACCATCCACAGCAGGCCCTCCCACGAGGTGTCGAAGGAGAACACGGCGGTCAGCGCGGCCCGGAAGCGACGCCCCCCGGCCGCCTCGACCGCCGGGCGGATGAACTCCGCCTCGTGGTTGCGGTAGAGGTTGAGCAGCCCGGCGTGGTCGGTGAGGACGCCCTTGGGACGGCCGGTGGAGCCGGAGGTGTAGATGAGGTGGGCGGGGTTGGCCGGACGCAGCGGAGCGCGGCGGTCGGCGTCCGTGGGCGCGGTTCCCGGGCAGCGGGCCAGCAGCGCGCGGGCCGCCGCATCCGCCAGGTCCAGGGTGGGCACGGACGAGGGCGCCGCGAGCCGGGCGACGGCGTCCTGCCCGGAGACCAGGACCAGCGCCGGTGCGGCATCGTCCAGCATGAACGCGATGCGGTCGCGCGGCAGGTCGGGGTCGACGGGCACATAGGCCGCGCCCGCCTTGAGCACCGCCAGGATGCCGATGACCATGTCCTCGGTACGGGGCAGCGCCAGGGCCACGAGGTCCTCGGGGCCGACCGACCGGGAGACGAGGTGGTGCGCCAGCCGGTTGGCCCGCTCCTCCAGCTCGCCGAAGGTCAGCGAGACGGCGTTGCAGACCAGGGCCGTCTCGTCGGGCGTAAGGGCGGCCTGCGCCTCGTACACCGCGGGGAGGGTGGTGTCGGGCAGCGGATGCCGGGCGCCGCTCCAGCCCGCCAGCAGCCGGTGCTCCTCCTCGGCGGTGAGCATCGCGATGCGGCCCATGGGACGGCCGGGCTCGGCGGTCAGCCGGTCGGCGAGGATCCGGAGATGCCCGCAGAGCCGTTCCACCGTGCTCGCGTCGAAGAGATCGGGGTTGTACTGCACGGCGCCGAGGAGGCCGCCGTCGCGCTCCCAGAAGTCGAAGTCGATGTCGAAGAGCGACTGTTCGCGGGCGAAGACGTAGTCCTCCAGGGTCAGCCCGCTCAGCCGCAGCGGCTCGGCGGGGGTGTTCTGGAGGGAGACCATGGCCTGGACGAGCGGCGGGCGGCTCAGATCGCGGTCGGTGATCACCGCGTCCACCACCCGTTCGAACGGCACCTCGGCGTGCGCGAACGCCTCCAGCACGGTCTCCCGTACGGAGTCCAGGAAGTCGGCGAACGGCTTGCGCTCATCGACCTCTTCGCGCAGCACCAGGGTGTTGACGAAGAAGCCGACCAGGCCCTCCACCTCGCCCCGGTCGCGGCCGGAGACGGAGGTGCCCACGGCGATGTCGCTCTGCCCCGCGTAACGGGAGAGCACCAGCTGGCTGAGCGCGGTGACGGCCATGAACAGGGTCGCTCCGCGGTCCCTGGCCGCCTTGGTGAGCCGCTCGGTGGTCTCCGGCGGCAGGGAGAACAGGTACTGGGCGCCGGCGGAGGTGCGGACGGCCGGGCGCGGCCGGTCGGTGGGCAGCTCCAGCGGCGTGACGGCGTCCAGCTTGCCGGTCCAGTAGGCGAGCTGGCGGTCGAGCTCCGCGCCGGAGAGCCGGTCGCGCTGCCAGACGGCGAAGTCGGCGTACTGGACGGTCTGCGGGGGCAGCCCCGCGCGCTCCAGCAGCGCCGCCGCGGCGCGCGGCGCGGTACCGGGCCGCAGCGCCGCGTCGTACAGGGCGCTCAGCTCCCGGCCGATGATCCCCATCGACCAGCCGTCCGTGACGATGTGATGAATCGTCAGGGCGAGAATGTGCTCCCGCTCGTCCAGCTTCAGCAGCAGGGCGCGCAGCAGCGGCCCGGTGCGCAGGTCGAAGGGGCGCGCCACCTCCGCCCGCAGCAGACTCCGTACGATCGCGTCCCGGTCGTCCCGCGGCGCCCGGGGCACCTGAGCGACCGGTACCGGCACCGGGAAGGGGTCGCCGACGATCTGCACGCCCCGCCCGTCCACCGCGTCGAACGTCGTCCGCAGCGACTCATGGCGCGCCACCAGCGCCGACAGGGCCAGCGCCAGGGCCGGGACGTTCAGCTCGCCGGTCAGCCGCAGCGAGGTGCAGGAGTTGTACTCCGCGCTGCCCGGCTCGAACTCGTCAAGGAACCACAGCCGTTGCTGGGCGAAGGACAGCGGAAGTTCCCGGTCGCGGCCCACCGGGGTGATCCGGCCCGGCCGCCCTTCCCCGGCGTCGCCGGCCAGGCGGGAGCGCATCCGGTCCCGGAGGTGCTCGGGAAGGGACTGTATCCAGCTCTCGCGTGATGCCGCGGCGTCCATTGTGTCTCCTTCAGGGGTGGTTCACGTGAGGTCGGGGGTGTGGCGCGGCCGGGCCCGGTCCGCCGGGTGGTCCGCCCGGCGGACCACCCGCGCGGACCACCGGACGGGGCCTAGTCCTGGTCCAGTTCCGAGAGCAGGCGCTCCTCGACCGCCGCCGCCAGAGCGGCCACCGTCGGGTTGTCGAAGAGGGCACGGGCCGGCAGATCGATCACGAAGACGTCGCGGATGCGGGAGATGACCTGGATGCTGAGGATGGAGTCGCCGCCCAGGTCGAAGAAGTTGTCCTCGACGCTCACCTGGTCGCGTCCCAGCACATCGCCCCAGATCCCGGCGAGGATCTCCTCGCCCGGGTTGCGCGGCGCGACATGCTGCGTCCGCTCCTCCGCCGCTTCCTCGGGCGAGGGCAGCGCCCGCCGGTCGACCTTGCCGTTCGGGGTGAGCGGGAAGGTGTCCAGGACGACCACCGCCGCCGGAACCATATGGGCGGGCAGCGAGCGGGCCATGAACTCCTTCAGCTCGTCGGGTCCGGGGCCCCGGCCCGGTACGGGCACGGCGTAGGCCACCAGGCGCTTGCTGCCCGGTATGTCCTCGCGGGCCAGCACCAGCGCTTGGGCGACACCCGGGTGGGCGGCGGCCGCGGCCTCGATCTCGCCCAGCTCGATCCGCAGCCCGCGGATCTTGACCTGGAAGTCCGTACGGGAGACGAAGTCGAGGTTGCCGTCGGGCAGCCAGCGCACCAGGTCACCCGAGCGGTACATCCGCGCCCCCGGCGCACCGAAGGGGTCGGCGACGAACCGTTCGGCGGTGATCCCCGGCCGGTTCACATAGCCGCGGCCCATGCCGTCCCCGGTCAGATACAGCTCACCCGGCACACCCGGCGCCACCGGCCGGAGCGCGGGGTCCAGGACGTAGACGCGGGTGCCGGCGATCGGGGTGCCGATGGGCAGCGGACCGGCCTGCGGGGCCGCGCCGTGGCCGTTGACGACGTACAGCGAGGTGAACACGGTGCCTTCGGTGGGCCCGTAACCATTGATCATGCGGACGCCGGGCAGCTGCTCGACGGCCTTGGCGGCGTGCGCCGGCGAGAGCGTGTCACCGCCGGACATGATCAGCCGCAGTCCGGAGAAGACCTGGACGTCGCTGTCCACCATCTCGTGGAAGAGCCCCGCGGTGATCCAGATGGCGCTCACCCCGCGCGAGCGCAGGAATTCCCCGGTCTCGGCCGCCGACATCACCCGGCTCGGACTGACGGCCAGCGCCGCACCGTTGAGCCAGGCGCTCCAGATCTCCAGCGTCCCGGCGTCGAACGACACCGTCGCCAGCTGGCCCACCACATCGCGCTCGCTCATCGCCAGCTTGGGGTCGCGGGCCACCCGCAGCACCCCTCGGTGCGGCAGGACCGCGCCCTTGGGACGACCGGTGGAGCCGGAGGTGTAGATGACATGGGCGAGGTTGTCGGGGTGCAGCGGCACCTCGGGGGCCACGTCCGGGTAGCCGTCGGTCGCGTCCTCGTCCAGCAGGAGGTGGCGGGCGTCGCCGGGCGGCAGCGCTCCCGCCGATTCGGTGTCCGTGACGACCAGCTCCGCACCGGAGTCGGTGACCATGAACGCCAGCCGGTCGGCCGGGTACTCCGGGTCGAGCGGCACGTACGCGCCGCCGGCCTTGAGCACCGCCAGCAGCGCCACGAACAGCTCGGCGCGCCGTCCCAGGCACACGCCGACGCGGGTGTCGGGGGCCACCCCGAGCGCGATCAGCCGATGGGCGAGCCGGTTGGCGCGGGCGTCGACCTCGGCGTAGCTCAGCTCCTCCCCGCCGACGATCAGCGCGGTGCGGCCCGGGGCGCGGGCTACCTGCCGTGCGAACACCTCGGTGAGGGTGGTGCCTTCGTCGCCGGGGGCGCCGCGGCCCCAGTCCTCGAGGATGCGGTGGCGCCGCTCGGCGTCGACCAGGTCGAGGGTGCCCAGCTTGCGGTCCGCCTCGTCGAGACCGGCCACCGTCCGCGCGTACAGGGTGAGGTCGTCGCGCAGCGCCTCGGCGGTGGCCGGGTCGAAGACCTCCGGGTCGTAGAGCAGCGTGAGGGAGAGCGAGTCGCCCGTGTACGCGGCCAGGTTGAGGGGGTAGTTGGTGGCCTCCACGGCGCTGATGTCGCCGACCTTCAGCCCGTGCTCGGCGGCCGCGTCGGTGTCCACCGGGTAGTTGGCGAAGACGACGAGGCTGTCGAACAGCGGCTGGTCGGCCGGAAGCTGGCCGAGTGCCTGGATACGGGTCAGCGGGAGGTGGTCGTAGCGGCGGGCCTCGACCTGTTCGGCCTGGAGGCGCTGCAGCCACTCCACCACGCCCAGCTCCGGATCCAGCCTGGTGCGGACGGGCAGGGAGTTGATGAAGAGCCCCACCATCTCGTCGGCACCGGTGAGTTCGGTGGGCCGGCCGGAGGTCGTCGCGCCGAAGACCACGTCGCGCTGTCCGCTGCGCCCGGCGAGCAGCAGCGCCCACAGGCCCTGCACCACGGCGTTGACGGTCAGCCGGTGGCGCCGCGCGAAGGCGTACAGCCGCTCGGTCAGCTCCGGTGTCAGCTCCACACCGACCCGGGCGGAGGACCGCGACTGCCCGGAACGGACCGCCGGACGGTCGTAGGGCAGCGCCACCGGGGTGTCGAACCCGGCCAGCACCCCGCGCCAGAACTCCTCCGCCTCCGGTATGTCCCGCCCCCGCATCCAGCGGGCCTGGTCGGCCAGCCGCCGGCCGCCGGCGACGGCGGGCAGCGGCCTGCGGTCCCGGCGCGCGGTGTAGTCGTCGAAGACGAGGGACAGGACGCGGGACAGGCTCCAGCCGTCGAGCAGGACGTGGTGGAAGGTGAACAGGGCGCGGATGCTGTCGTCGGTGAGGCGGGCGAGGGCCAGCCGGGCCAGCGGCACCTGCCGCAGGTCCAGCCCCCGCTCGCGGTCGGCGGCGACCCACTCCTCCCAACGGGCCGACTGCTCCTCCTCGGCCACGCCCCGCCAGTCCACGATCTCGACGGGCAGCGCGGCCTCCCGGTGCACGACCTGTACGGGCTCCGCGACGCCCTCCCAGGCCACGCCGATCCGCAACGCCTGGACCTCGTCGACCACGTGCTGCCAGGAGTCGGCGAATTCGGCCGGGTCGGTGACGCCGTCGACCGCGAACATCAGCTGCTCGAAGTAGGCGGGCGAGCCCGACTCCATCAGCGCGTGGAAGAGCATGCCGGACTGCATCGGCATCAGCGGCAGTACGTCCTCCACGCCGCGGCCGTCGCCCACCACCCGGTCCACACCGGCCTGGTCGAGCCCGGAGAGCGGGAAGTCGGAGGGGGTGCAGCCGCCCGCCTCCGGGGTCTCGCAGTGCGCGAGGAATTCCTCGAGGGCGGACATGAACCCGGACGCCAGCCGGTCCACCGTCTCCTCGGCGAAGACGCCGTCGGCCCAGCCCCACTCCATCACCAGCCGGCCGTCGGCCACCCGGCCCACCACGTCCAGCCCATACGCCCGCCCGTCCAGCGGGCTGGTGTCGCCGTCCTGGACGAACCCGGTCTCGCGGAAGAGCGCGCCCTCGGAGTCGGCTGAACCGCCCGCGGTGTCGAACTGGCCGAGGTAGTTGAAGCTGACCTGCGGGGAGCGGGCCGGGAGCGCACCGGTGAGATGCCGCAGGGCACCGTGGCCCAGGCCGCGGTCGGGGACGGAACGCAGGTTCTCCTTCACGGACTTGACCAGCACGTCCCAGCCCGCGGCCGCCTCCCCCGGCAGCTCCACCGGGAAGACGGTGGTGAACCAGCCGACCGTCCGCGACAGATCCACCCCCTCGAAGATCTCCTCCCGGCCGTGCCCCTCCACATCCACCAGCACCCGCTGCTGACCGGTCCACTCCCCCAGCACCCGGCCCAGCACCGCCAGCAGCACCTCGTTCACCCGCGTCCGGTACGCCGCCGGAACCCGCTGAAGGAGCTTGCGCGTCGCCTCCGCCGACAGCTCGGCGGACCGGATCCGCAGTTCGCCCGGCGTCCCCTCCTGGACCGGCAGCGCGGTCGGGACGTCCTCCCCCACCGCCGACCAGTACGCCAGCTCCTCGTCGAAGCCACCGCCCTCGGCGTGCTCCCGCAGCCGCGACGCCCATTCCAGGAACGGCGTCGTCTTCGGGCCGAGGTCCACCGGCGCACCCGACGACACCTGCCCGTACGCCGTCACCAGGTCCTCCAGCAGCACCCGCCACGACACCGCGTCCACCACCAAGTGGTGGGTGACCAGGACCAGTTGGCTGCCGTCGGCGGCGCCGAGCGCGAAGGACAGGGCGCGCAGCAGCGGGCCCTCGGTGAGGTTCAGGCCGCGCTGGGCCTCGGCGACCAGCCGGTCCCGCTCGGCCGGGCGGGCCGTGGAGGGGAGGCCGGTGAGGTCGGTGTGGTGTACGGCTACGGGGGCGGCGTCCTCGGGCACGGACTGGGTCCAGGTGCCGTCCGCGCCGCGTACGAAGCGCAGCCGCAGCGCGTCGTGGTGGGTCACCACGGCGGCCACCGCGTCCGCCAGAACGTCGAGGTCCACGCCGTCGTCCAGGGTCATGGCCATCGACATGCCGAAGTGGTGCGGGGCCTCGGGATGCGAGGCGAAGAACCACTCCTGGATGGGCGTCGGCCCCACCGGGCCGTCGACCGCGAGTCGCTCCTGTGCCGGCCCGGACCCGTCGGCCCGGCCCGCGTGCTCGGCCAGGGCCCGTACCGTCTGCCGGTCGAAGACGTCCTTCGGCGCGAGCGACAGGCCCGCGGCCCGCGCCCGGGAGACGACCTGGATGCTGAGGATGGAGTCGCCGCCCAGGTCGAAGAAGTTGTCCTCGACGCCGACCGCCTCCAGGCCCAGCACCTCCGCCCAGATGGCGGCGAGGGTCTCCTCCACCGGGGTGCGCGGAGCGATCCGCGCAACGTCACCGGCCGCCGCCGCCTCGGGAGCGGGCAGCGCGCGGCGGTCCACCTTGCCGTTCGGCGTGAGCGGCAGCGCCTCCAGCGTGACGAAGACCGAGGGGATCATGTAGTCCGGCAGCCCGTCGGCGAGGAACGCGCGCAGCGCGGCGGCGTCCGCCGCCCGGGCATCGGCCCCCGCCGCGGGCGACACATAGCCGACCAGGCGGGCGCCCGGCCCGTCCGTACGGAACAGCACCGCCACCTGGCCGACGGCCGGGTGCCCGGCCAGCGCGGTCTCCACCTCGCCCAGCTCGACGCGATGGCCGCGCACCTTGACCTGGGCGTCCGTCCGGCCCACGAAGTGCAGCTGGCCGTCCTCGCCCCAGCGCACCACGTCCCCGGACCGGTACATCCGCGCGCCGGGCGCCCCGTAGGGGTCGGCGACGAACCGTTCGGCGGTGATCCCCGGCCGGTTGACATAGCCCAGGGTGACCCCCTCGCCGCCGATGTACAGCTCCCCGGCGACGCCCGGCGCCACCGGCCGCAGCCAGGCGTCGAGGACATAGGTGCGGACGTTGGCGTACGGGCGGCCGATGGGCGGGGCGCCCGCGCTCGCGGGGGACAGCGGGTCGCTGAAGGTGGTGGCGATGGTGGCCTCGGTCGGGCCGTAGCCATTGATCATCCGCCGGCCGTCCGCCCACCGGGCGACGAGATCGGCGCTGACCGCCTCCGCACCGACCAACAGCGTGCGCAGATCCGGGAGTTCGGTACGGGGCAGGGTGGCGAGCATCGCGGGCAGGATCAGCGCATGGCTGACCCGGTGGCGGCGCAGCAGATCCACCAGCTGCTCGGCGGAGAGGGTCTCCGGCGGCGACAGGACGAGCGTGCCGCCCACGCCGAGCGCCATCAGCACCTCGATCAGCGAGGCGTCGAAGCTGGGGGACGCCGATTGCAGCACCCGGCAGCCCTCGGCCGCCTCCAGGTTCTCCACGACGGCGGTGAGCAGGGCGCTGAAGCCGGTGCCCGGGACCTCGACGCCCTTGGGGATGCCGGTCGACCCGGAGGTGTAGATGACGTACGCGGGCGCATGCGGGTCGACGCGGACGTCCGGGAGGGCGGTCGGCAGCTGCGCGAGCTCGGCGCCGAGGGTGTCCACCTCCACCACGGGGACGGCACCGGCGTCCGGCACGCCGGGCGGCCCGTCGCCGAGGCGCTTCTCGGTCAGCAGCAGCGTGGCGCCCGAGTCGGCGGCCATGTGGGCGATCCGCTCGGCCGGGTACTTCGGGTCGACGGGTACGTAGACGGCGCCCGCGTGGAAGACCGCCTGCATGGCGACCAGCCAGTCGATGCCGCGCTCCAGGGCGACGCCGATGCGGTCGCCGGGGCGTACCCCGCGGGAGATCAGGAAGTGCGCCAACTGGGCTGCCCTGCCGTGGAGTTCGGCATAGGTCAGCGTGGTCTCGCCGCAGACGACGGCGGGCAGGCCGGGCGTCCGGTCCAGCTGCGTCCGGAAGATCTCGCCGAGCGGCCGATGCTCCAGCTGCCGGTCGTCGCGGCCCCACTCCTCCAGGATGCGCCGCCGCTGCCCGGCCTCGACGAGGTCGAGCCCGCCGAGCCTGCGGCCGGTGGAGGTGGCCACGGTCCGGGCGTGCCGGGCGAGTTCGTCGCACAGCTCGCCCACCGTCGACCGGTCGAAGACCTCCGGGTCGTAGGCGAGGATGAATTCCAGGCGCTCGCCGCCGTAGGCGAGGAGGTTGAGCGGGTAGTTGGTGGCCTCGACGGCGCTGATCTCGCCGACCTTCAGCCCGTGCTCGGCGGCCGCGTCGGTGTCCACCGGGTAGTTCTCGAAGACGACGAGGCTGTCGAACAGCGGCTGGTCGGCGGAGAGTTCCGCCAGCGCCTGGATACGGGTCAGCGGGAGGTGGTCGTAGCGGCGGGCCTCGACCTGCTCGGCCTGGAGGCGCTGCAGCCACTCCACCACGCCCAGCTCCGGATCCAGCCGTACCCGTACCGGCAGCGAGTTGATGAACAGGCCGACCATTTCGTCGGCGCCGGGCAGATCGGTGGGCCGGCCGGAGGTCGTCGCGCCGAAGACCACGTCGTGCTGTCCGCTGCGCCCGGCGAGCAGCAGCGCCCACAGGCCCTGCACCACGGCGTTGACGGTCAGCCGGTGGCGGCGTGCGAAGGCATAGAGCTGCTCGGTGAGGTCCGGTGTCAGCTGCACGCCGACCCGGGCGGAGGACCGCGACTGTCCGGAACGGACCGCCGCACGGTCGTAGGGCAGCGCCACCGGGGTGTCGAACCCGGCCAGCATTCCGCGCCAGAACTCCTCGGCGGCGGGCAGATCGCGGCCGGCCAGCCACCGCACATGGTCGGCCAGCCGCCGCCCGCCTGCGACGGCGCCGGGCGCCACGCCCGCGTAGCCGTCGAAGACCGCCGACAGCACCCTGGCCAGGCTCCAGCCGTCCAGCAGCATGTGGTGGAAGGTGAACAGGACGCGGACGCTGTCGTCGGTGAGGCGGGCGAGGGTCAGCCGGGCCAGCGGCACCTGCCGCAGGTCCAGCCCCCGCTCGCGGTCGGCGGCGACCCACTCCTCCCAACGGGCCGACTGCTCCTCCTCGGGCACGCCCCGCCAGTCCACGATCTCGACGGGCAGCGTCACCTGCCGGTGCACCACCTGCACCGGCTCCGCGACGCCCTCCCAGACGACGCCGACCCGCAGCGCCTGCACCTCGTCGACCACCCGTTGCCAGGCCGCGCCGAAGGCGGTGGCGTCCGTGACGCCGTCGATCGCGAACATCAGCTGCTCGAAGTAGGCGGGCGAGGCCGTCTCCATCAGGGCGTGGAAGAGCATGCCGGACTGCATCGGCATCAGCGGCAGTACGTCCTCCACGCCGCGGCCGTCGCCCACCACCCGGTCCACACCGGCCTGGTCGAGCCCGGAGAGCGGGAAGTCGGAGGGGGTGCAGCCGCCCGCCTCCGGCGTCTCGCAGTGCGCCACGAACTCCTCCAGCGCCGCGATGAACCGGGACGCCAGCCGGTCCACGGTGTCCTCCGCGAGGACGCCGTCCGACCAGCCCCACTCCATCACCAGCCGGCCCTCGGCCACCCGGCCCACCACGTCCAGGGCATACGCCCGCCCGTCCAGCGGGCTGTGCTCGCCCCGGGGGTTGGGCAGCAGGGTCCGGTAGAGGCCGCTGTCGGCGGTCATGCCGTCGAACTGGCCGAGGTAGTTGAAGCTGACCTGAGGCCGGACCGTACGGCCGAGTTCCCCCGCCGCGGAGTCGGGGTCGCCCAGGTAGCGCAGGGCGCCATGGCCCAGGCCGCGGTGGGGGACGGAACGCAGGTTCTCCTTCACGGACTTGACCAGCACGTCCCAGCCGACGGCCGCATCCCCCGGCAGCTCGACCGGGAAGACGGTGGTGAACCAGCCCACCGTCCGCGACAGATCCACCCCCTCGAAGATCTCCTCCCGGCCGTGCCCCTCCACATCCACCAGCACCCGGTCCCCGCCGGTCCACTCCCCCAGCACCCGGCCCAGCACCGCCAGCAGCACCTCGTTCACCCGCGTCCGGTACGCCGCCGGAACCCGCTGAAGAAGCCTGCGCGTCGCCTCCGCCGACAGCTCCGCGGACCGCACCCGCAGCTCACCGGGCGTCACCTCATGGACCGGCAGCGCCGTCGAGACGCCCTGACCCACCCCCGACCAGTACGCCAGCTCCCCGTCGAAGCCGCCCGCCTCGACATGCGACCGCAGCCGCGACGCCCACTCCTGGAACGACGTCGTCTTCGGGCCGAGGTCCACCGGCGCACCCGACGACACCTGCCCGTACGCCACCTCCAGGTCCTCCAGCAGCACCCGCCACGACACCCCGTCCATCACCAGGTGATGGGCGATCACGACCAACTGGGCTTGTTCCGCGGGCAGTTCAAAGAGCGCGAAGCGGATCAGCGGGCCCGCGGAGAGGTCGAAGCCCGTCTGGAGGGCGTCGGTGACCTCCGCCATGGCGGTCTCGTGGGCCTCGGCGGGGAGGGCGGACAGATCGTGCCGGTCGAGGGTGACCGTCTTGTCCTCGGCGAGGTTGCGCTGCCGCCAGCCCGCGCCGGTGCGCTCGTAGCGCAGCCGCAGCGCGTCGTGGTGCGCGACCACCGCGGCCACCGCGCCGGCCAGGGCCTCGGGGTCGGTGCCGGGCGTCAGTTCGAGGTGGAGCGCCTGGTTGAAGTGGTGCGGCGCCTTGCGGTGGGTGCGGAAGAACCAGCGCTGGATGGGGGTCAGTACCACGGGGCCCTCCACGGGGGGCTCGTCGAAGCCATCGGTGTCGTCGGCCGCGCTCTGCAGTCCGGCGGCGAGTTCCGCGACGGTCTGCCGTACGAAGATGTCCTGCGAGGCGAGCACCAGGCCGGCCCGGCGGGCGCGGGAGACGACCTGGATGCTGAGGATGGAGTCGCCGCCCAGGTCGAAGAAGTTGTCCTCGACGCCGACCGCCTCCAGGCCCAGCACCTCCGCCCAGATGGCGGCGAGGGTCTCCTCCACCGGGGTGCGCGGAGCGATCCGCGCAACGTCACCGGCCGCCGCCGCCTCGGGAGCGGGCAGCGCGCGGCGGTCCACCTTGCCGTTCGGCGTGAGCGGCAGCGCGTCCAGGACCGCGTAGCGGGACGGCACCATGTGGTCGGGCAGGGTGGCGGACAGGTGGGCGCGCAGCCCGGCGGCCTCCACGGTGGCGCCGGGCCGCGGCACGGCGTAGCCGGCCAGCTGCTTGGCGCCGTTGCGGCCCGCGGTCGCCACGACCACGGCGCGTGCCACGTCCGGGTGGGCGGCCAGCGCCGCCTCGATCTCGCCCGGCTCGATACGGAAGCCGCGCACCTTGACCTGGTCGTCGCCGCGGCCGAGGAACTCCAGCATCCCGGCGGCGGTCCAGCGCACCAGGTCTCCGGTGCGGTACATCCGCGTGCCCGGGGCGCCGAAGGGGTCGGCGACGAACCGTTCCGCGCTCAGGCCGGGCCGGCCCGCGTACCCCTGGGCCAGGCCCTCGCCGGCGATGTGGAGTTCGCCGACGATGCCCTGGCCGACGGGGCGCAGCCGGTCGTCGAGCACGTACAGCCGGGTGTCCGCGATCGGGCGGCCGATGGGCACGGCGTCGTGGGTGAGGTGTTCGGGCAGCAGGCGTCCGGCGGCGGCGAAGGTGGTGGTCTCGGTGGGGCCGTAGCCGTTGATGAGGGCGATACCGGGCAGGCGCTCCAGTACGGCCTTGCAGTGGCGGGCGGAGAGGGCGTCGCCGCCGGCCAGCAGATGCCGCAGTCCGGCCAGGACCTCGATGTCCGCGTCGACGACCTCGTGGAACAGGCCGGCGGTCAGCCACAGCGTGGTCACCCCGTACGAGGACAGGAACGCGCCCAGCTCGGGGGCGGCGAGCACGCCGGGCGGGGCGATGGCCAGGGTGGCGCCGTTGAGCAGCGCACCCCAGATCTCGAAGGTGGCGGCGTCGAAGGACACCGAGGCCAGCTGGGCGACGACATCGCCTTCGGTGAGGGTGAGGTAGGGCGTGTGGCGCACCACCCGGTCGATGGCCCGGTGGGGGGTGAGGGTGCCCTTGGGGGTGCCGGTGGAGCCGGAGGTGTAGATGACGTAGGCGCCGCTGTCGGGGGTGATGCGGACGGACAGGGGCCGCTGCGGCTCGGCGTCGATGGCCGCGCGGTCGTCGTCGACGAGGACCTGGGCCGGGCCGCTCGCATCCCGGTGCGCCCGGTCGGTGACCAGCAGCGCCACGCCCGCGTCCTCGGTCATGAACTGCCGTCGCGCGGCCGGGTACTTCGGATCCAACGGCACATACGCCGCGCCGGCCTTGAGGATGCCGAGCACGGCGGTGATCAGTTCGGGGCCGCGCTCCAGGCAGACGGCCACCCGGTCGCCGGGCCGCACGCCGCGGGTGGCGAGGTGGTGGGCGAACCGGTTGGTGCGGGCGTCGAGTTGGCCGTACGTCAGCCGGGTGTCGCCGTGCAGAAGGGCGACGGCGTCCGGTGTGCGGGCGGCCTGGGCGGCGAAGAGCGCGGGGAGGGTGGCGGGGGCGATCCCGCGCTCGGTGGCGTTCCAGTCCTCCAGTACCCGCCGGGTCTCGGCCGCGTCGAGCATCCGCGCCTGCGCCATCGGGCGGTCGGGGGCTTCGGCCAGCTCGCCGAGCAGGGTGCGCAGATGGCCGGCGAACCGTTCGACGGTGGCGGCGTCGAAGAGGTCGGTGCTGTATTCGACGGAGCCGCGCAGGGTGCCGTCCGGGCGCTGCCAGAACTCCATGGTGAGGTCGAAGAGCGCCGCCTCGCGGGGCAGTTCGTGTTCGGCGGCGTCGATGCCGGGCAGTTCCGGGAGCCCCACGGGCGCGTTCTGCAGGACCAGGACGGCCTGGATGAGCGGCGGGCGGCTCGGGTCGCGCTCGGGGAGTACGGCGTCGACGATGCGGTCGAACGGCACGGCGGCGTGGTCGAGCGCCGCCCGCACGGTGTCGCGGGTGCGCGCGACGAACCGCTCGAACGTCAGCGATTCGTCGACGTCGGCGCGGAGCACCAGGGTGTTGACGAAGAAGCCGACGAGATCGGCGAGTTCGGCGCGGTCGCGGCCGGCGTCGACGGTGCCCAGCGCGATGTCCCGCTGCCCGGACCAGCGGGCGAGCAGCAGCTGCGTGGCCGCGGCGAGCGGCGCGAAGAGAGTGCCGCCCTGTTCGTGGCCGAGCGCGGTCAGCGCCTGGACGGTGCCGACGGGGAGGTCGAAGAGGTGGCGGGCGCCGGCGGAGGTACGGACCGCCGGGCGGGGCCGGTCGGTGGGCAGCTCCAGGGGCGCCACGCCCGCCAGCGTCTGCTGCCAGTAGGCGAGTTGGGCCGCCACGTCCGGCGCCTCGAGGCGGTCGTTGTGCCAGGCGGCGAAGTCGGCGTACTGGACCGGCAGCGGGGGCAGGTCCGCCGCGGCGAGGAGGCGCTCGGGGCCGGCGTCCGGGGAGCCCAGGGCGGCGGCGTACAGCGCGCCCAGCTCGCGGGCGATGACGTCCATCGACCAGGCGTCGGCGGCGATGTGGTGCGCGGTGAGCAGCAGCAGGTGCTCGTCCGGGGCCGTGTGCAGCAGCAGGGCGCGCAGGACGGGGCCGGTGCGCAGGTCGAAGGGGGCCGAGACCTCGGCGCGCAGCGCCCCGTCCAGGCGGCGGTCGCGGTCGGCGGCGGGGGCGCCGGTGAGGTCGGTGACGGGCAGCGGGACCTCGGTGGGCTCCCCGATGATCTGCAGGACCCGGCCGTCCGCCTCGGTGAAGGTGGTGCGCAGCGGCTCGTGCCGGGCGACCAGCGCGGTGAGCGCGGCGGCGAGCGCGGGGTGCGCCAGTTCTCCGGTGAGCCGCAGGCCGGTGGCGCAGTTGTAGGCGGCGCCGCCGGGGTCGTAGGTGTCCAGGAACCACAGCCGCCGCTGGGCGGAGGAGGCCGCCAGCGCGGCGTGCCGGTTCACGGGTTCGAGCGGCGCGGCGGTCTCCGGACGGCCGGTGTCGGCGAGGTGGGCGGCGAACCCGGCGATCGTCGGGTGGTCGAAGAGTGCGGTGGTGGCGGGCGTCAGCCCGAGCCTGCGGGTCACCTGGAAGGCCATCCGCAGGACGGAGATGGAGTCGCCGCCGGCCAGGAAGAAGTCGTCCTCGATGCCGATCCGGTCCACGCCCAGCACCTCGGCCCAGATCTCCGCGAGGGCGGTCTCCAGGTCGGTGCGCGGGGCGACGTACGCGGCCCGCTCGCCGGGGGCGGGCGCGGGCAGCGCGGCGCGGTCCACCTTGCCGTTGGGGGTGAGCGGCAGCCGGTCCATGGCGACGAAGGCGACCGGGACCATATGGGCGGGCAGCCGGCCGCAGAGGTGTGCCCGCAGGTCGGCGGCGGCCGGGGAGGCTTCGGGGCGCAGCGGGACGTAGTGCGCGAGCAGCTGCGGGGCGCCACCGGCCGCGGCGGCGAGGGTGACGACGGACTGGAGCACCTGCCCGTGCTCGGTGAGCGCGGCCTCGATCTCGCCGAGCTCCACCCGCAGACCGCGGATCTTCACCTGGTGGTCGGCCCGGCCGAGGAACTCGTAGCTGTCGTCCGGCAGCCGCCGTACCAGGTCGCCGGTGCGGTACATCCGGGATCCGGCGGGTCCGTGCGGGTCGGCGACGAAGCGCTCGGCGGTGAGCCCGGCGCGGCCCTCGTAGCCGCGGGCCAGGCCGTCCCCGGCGATGCACAGTTCGCCGATGCCGCCTTCCGGCACCGGCCGCAGGCGCTCGTCCAGGGCGGTCACCCGTACCCCGTCGACGGCCCGGCCGATGTGCGGCGGTCCGGTCGGATCGGTGGGCAGCGGCCCGTGCAGGGTGACGGTGACGGTGGCCTCGGTCGGTCCGTACGCGTTGAACATCCGCCGGCCACGGGCCCAGCGGGCGACCAGCTCGGGCGGGCAGGGCTCGCCGCCGGTGGCCAGGCCGCGCAGCTGCGGCAGTTCGACCGGGGGGATGGTCGCCAGCACCGACGGCGGAATCATGGCGTGGGTGACGGCCGCGCCGCCGAGCAGATCGGCCATCGCCTCGCCGACGGCCTGCGCGGGGTCGGCGGGCAGCACCAGGGTGGCGCCCGCGTACCACGTCTGCACCATGTCGGCGATGGAGACATCGAAGTTGGGCGAGGCGAACTGGAGCACCCGGCTGCCCTCGTCGATGTCCAGGGCGGCGACGTGCGCGGCGCCCAGCACCTCGATGCCCCGGTGGGTGACGGCCACGCCCTTGGGGGTACCGGTGGAGCCGGAGGTGAACAGGACGTAGGCGGTGGTGTCGAGGTGCCCGGCGGCCCCGTCGGCGGCGGGCAGGGTATCCGGGGTGCGCTCCTGATGGGGGGCGTCGAGAAGCAGGGTGCCGGGCGCGTCGTGCGGGCGGGCGTCGATGTCCGACGTGCTGATCACCAGGGCGATGCCGGCGTCGGCCACCATGAACGCCAGCCGCTCGGCGGGATAGTTGGGGTCCAGCGGTACGTAGGCGCCGCCGGCCTTGAGGACGGCCAGCAGGGCGACGATCAGGTCCGGGCCGCGTCTGAGGCAGACACCCACCCGGGTCTCGGGACCTACGCCCCGCGCGACGAGGCGGTGCGCGAGCCGGTTGGCCCGCCGGTCGACCTCGCCGTAGCCGAGCCGGACCGGCCCGCATTCGACGGCCGGATGGGCGGGCCGCCGGGCGGCCTGGGCCTCGAAGAGTCCGTGCAGGGTCGTGCCGCCCGCCGCGGGGCGGCCGTGGGTGAGGGAGCCGTTGTCAGAGTTCATGCCGAGACCCCATAGAGCGCCGTTGGTGTGGGTGAGGTGAGCTGACCGCCGTCGGGGGTCAGTGCGACCGTGCGCGGCGGGACTCTCCCGCTTCCCGCAGGAGGGTGCGTCCGCTGTACTGGAGGGCGTGGACGGCGTCCGTGCGCGCGTCGGTGACGAAACGCCCGAGAAAGGCGCCGGCCCCCCGCGAGGAGAAGGTCCGCCGGGCGAGCGGGTTCGCCAACTCCTTTGCGCCGCCCGGGAGTTCCAGCACGAGGTGCGGTGCGTCGATGCCGACCGTCACCGCCAGGTCGCCGTTGCGGTAGGTGCCCGTACAGTCCGCGAAGGCCGCCGCGCCGGTGGCGGGCGGGGGTGTGGGCCGGTGTACGCCGATGGCGATGCCGGCGTCCCGCAGGGCGCCGACCACGGAGTCCCACAGGGCCTGTCCGGTCGGGGAGTTGGTGGTCAGCGCGACGACGGTGCCGCGCCCGGGGTGGATGCGCAGATGGCAGGTGGCGCCGTCCAGCGTGCCGTCGTGGCCGAGCCAGCGGTTGTCCGCGGGCCCGAACCGGCCCAGGCCCGGTCCCCAGCCGTCCGCCAGCCCGAAGGGTTCGGCGCCCGCGGTGGGCCGGGCCATCTCGCGCAGGGCGGCCGGATCGACGAGGTCGCCCCGGTCCGGGCCGCCGGGCTCGTCCAGATGCAGCCGGCCCAGCCGCACCAGGTCGGCGGCACTGCCCGCGAGTCCGCCCGCGGGCAGCGAGCCGGGCTCGACGGGCAGCACGGTGATGGCGGTGCCCAGCGGGCGCAGCAGGAAGTCGCGTACCGCCTCGGACCACGTCAGTCCGGTGACGGACTCCACGACGCGGCCCGCGATGCCGTAGCCGACGTTGGAGTAGGAGAAGGTGCCGGGGGCGGGCCAGGGGCCGGCCGGTGCCGCCAGGAATCCGGTCAGCCAGCGGCGCAGCGAGGAGGCGTCCTCGTCGTCGTGGTCGGACGGGAGTCCGGCGGTGTGGCTGAGGAGTTGACGGAGGGTGGCGGCGAGGGCCGGGTGGCCGCCGCCGTCCCGGGCCTCGGTACCGGCCTGGGCCCCGGCCTCCGGAAGCAGTTCCCGTACGGGGCGGTCGAGGTCCAGGTCCCCGTCACCGGCCAGTTGCAGAACGGCGGTGGCGGTGAACACCTTGGTCGCCGACCCGTACGGGAACAACGACCCGGCGTGCACCGGCCGCCCGCCGTCGGGCTGCTCCTCGCCGAACTCCCAGGTGGTCAGCGTGCCTTGGTGGTGGACCGCCAGCTGCCCGCCGACGACCTCGCAGTCACGGGCGAGGCGGTCCAGGTCGAGGCTGATGGGGGTGCCGTCACCGGCGCCGCAACCCGCTGGATCCGCATAGTCCCCGTGCACCGCGTCGACCTTCCTCTCCCCTGACCACGACCGGGCCGCGGGGTGCGGCCGGTGCGGCGGCCGGCCGCATCACCCGCCTGTGGCCGGCCGCTCGAGAAGAAGTCTTCAGCAGGGCGAAAGGTTCGAACAGGGCTTTAAGTGCAGTGGTAAAGATGCAGCTCAGAGGGGCGAAAATGGGGATCGGGCGGGGATCGGGCGGGGCCGCGGAGCGGGGTCAGCGCTCCCTTGCGGGCAGGACCGCGACGGCGATCAACAGAACCAGTACGCCCCCGAAGGCGTTCCGCAGACCGGGCTCGATCGCGGTCCAGTCGAAGGCGATCGGCGCGATGTCCCGTATCTGCTGCACCAGCCAGAGCACACAGGTGGCCAGGCCGACCAGCGCGGCCAGCGCCAGCACCACCTTGGAGCGGGCCGCCAGCGCGATCAGCGCCAGCAGCCCGGCCGCCGCCAGCGGCAGCAGCATCGACGTGGCGGTCATCGCCCCGCCCTCGCCCGTCAGCCCCGTGAACAGCTCCCCCACGGAAACGGACCGGGGATCGCGCCCCTGGTACCAGGGCTGGAAGGCGCTCAGGACGAGCGCCGCCGCCCCGATGAGCGTCAGTAAGATCGCCACCGTCAGTCGGGCCATGGGTTCCGTCTCCTCGTCTCTCGGGTGCGGCGGCCGCGCGGTCAGCCGCGGCCCGGTCCGGCCGGATGCCGCGTGCGCAGCGCCGACCGGGCGGGCAGCAGATACCCGGCCGCGGCCGTCACCACCACTGTCAGGACGATCAATCCTGCCTGGGCGGGCGGGATATAGGGCAGTGAACCGGTCAAGGAGAAGCTGAACGCCGCCAGCGGGATCGCCGCGGCCAGCCCGCCGACCACCACGCCGACCGTGACGACGATGGCCGCTTCGGTGCGCAGCATCCGCCGCAGCTGCCGGCGGCTCGCGCCGACCAGACGCAGCAGGACCAGTTCGTTGCGGCGGCCCACCATGATCAGGGTCAGGGTGCTGAGGACGGCGATGGCCGTGAAGCCGCCGATCACGCTCACCGCGACGTTGGTGATCACCTGGCCGATGCCCCGGTCCTCGGCCTGGAGATGTTCGGTCCTGGGCCGGTCCACCACCTCGGTGTCCAGGGCGGCGGACGCCAGCGGGCCGGCCAGCGCCTTGCGTACGGCGGCGGGGTCGGCGCCCGGCTTCAGGCTCAGCAGGATGCGGGAGTTGAGCGGGGCAGCCAGATGCGGGGCCAGCTCCTGGGAGGCGAAGAGGAAGTCGCCGAGCGCCAGGGAGTTGTCGTAGATCGCGGCCACCTTCAGCGGCACCGCGGCGCCGTCGCCGTAGCGGATGGTCACCCGCGAGCCGATGTCCAGGTCCAGCGAGCGGGCCCGGCTCTCCCCGACCGCGACCGTGCCCTTGCCCAGGTTCTTCAGCGTGCCGGCGGTGACGGAGGGGTCTAGGGTGCCGGGCAGCGCCGCGGGGGTGACGCCCATGACCGGCAGCCGGTCCAGCTTCGGCTCGCCGGTCTCGCGGCGGGCCAGGACGACGGTGGTGTGCAGGACGCCGGTGGCCGCGGCCACACCGTCCACCTTCGCGGCGCGGCGCACCGCCTCTTCCGGGATGCCGGGCCCGTCCGTGGTGACGGCGAGCCGGGCGTGCAGGGACCGGTCCGCCTGGGTGCCGCCCTGCCGGTCGAGGGTGGCGCCGGCCGAGAGCTGCACGCCGATGAAGGCCACCACCAGCACGATGGGGGTGATCGCGGCGCCCAGGCGGCGGGAGTGGGAGCGGGCGGCGGCGGCCGCGAGGTAGCCGCCCGGCCCGCCCAGCCGCCGCGCCGGTACGGACAGCAGCCGCATCGAGCCGCGGGCGATCCAGGGGCCGAGCAGCGCACAGGCGATGACCAGCGCCAGCGCCGCCGTACTGGCGGCCGCCGCGGCCAGTTCCCCGTACTGCAGCGCCGCCGTACCGGCCGAGCTCATCCCGAGGAAGAGCACCACCAGCCCGGTGACGGTGCGCCCGCGCCCCGGCTGCGCCGGCTCGCGCTGCGCCTCGCCCATCGCCTCCGCGGGGCGGACCTTGGCGATCCGGCCGCAGGCGAGCGCGGCGGACATCCGGGCCACCAGCAGGGTCAGCCCGGCGGTGAGCACCGGGACCGCGAACATCCATACCGGCGTGGGCAGTTCGAGCCCCATCGGCACCGCCCCGCGCCGCTGGAGCAGCGCGATCAGCTGGAGGAACACCGGCACCGCGCCGACCGCGCCGAGCAGCGCGGCGGCCACCGCCACCCCGTTGATCTCGCGGCCCACGGTGACCCGCAGCTGCCGTGGCGTGGCGCCGACCGCGCGCAGCAGCGCCATTTCGCGGGAGCGCTGGTGGACGGCCTGGGCCACGGTGCTGGAGACCACCAGGACGGCGATCATGATGACGGTGGCACAGACCGTCGCGAGCAGCATCAGCAGACCCATCCGGCTGGGCGCCGACTCCAGGAACTCCGGCTCGCCGCGGCCGGTGCCGGTCAGCACCCGCAGCGTCGTGGAGTCCTCCTTGTAGCGGGTGCCGGCCGAGGCGTCCCGGGCGGGATGGCGGCCGTCCAGGGCCTGGCGCAGCCGGGGGTAGAGCTGCTGGACGCTCACCCCGGGGTCGGCGAGGACGCCGATGGCGTCGGTGGTGCCGGGGTGCCCGGCCAGCCGCCGGGCGGTTCGGTCGCCGAAGAAGACGGCGCCCTGGTGGCCGAGCCCGGTGGCGTCGCCCTGCGCCTTGGGGGCGGCGATGCCCGAGATTTCGTACGAGGCGGGGGCGCCCAGCGTCTGGAGCGTGATGCGGTCGCCCGCGCGGACCCCGGCGCGGGCGGCCAGGTCGCCGTCCAGGACGACCTGTCGGGGGCCGGTGGGGGCGTGTCCGGAGCGGAGCGTGAAGGGGGCGAGGGCGGCGGCGGACCAGGGATGCCCGAAGACGGGGGCGTTCCCGGAGTCGCTGCTGGGGCCGGGCACCGCCGCGCCGTTCCGGCCGGCGAGGGCGACGGGGACCGCATCGTCGCCGACGGCCGCCTTCACCCCGGGGACCGCCGCGAGCCGCGACAGCACCGCGCGCGGCACCCGTACCCGTTCGGTGAGCGACTGGCTCTCCGTCATGGGCGGGTCGCCCCAGGGCTTGGCGGTGTAGCGGGTGGTCTGGTCGCCGGTGACCACCGCGGTGGTGGCGGCGTAGCGCTCCACCCGGGCGTGGCCGATGAACGCCGACAGGGTCGCCAGCGCAAAGCTGCCCAGCAGCAACGAAGTCAGCACCAGGGCGGCGAACACCGCGGCCCAGGCCTTGCGGTGCCGCCGCAGCGAACGGGTGGCGAGGAAGCGGGCGGTGCGCAGGGTGCGGGCCGGGGAGTCGGCGCGCACGGTTTCGGCGTCGGTACGGCCGGGGCGCGATCCGGTGGCGAGGGACATGGCGTTCACCGCTCCCCGAGCCCGGCCAGCGTCCGTGCCACCGCGTCCGGTTCGGGGCGCTCCATCCGGCTGACGATCCGTCCGGCCTCGATGAACAGCGCCTCGTCGGTCCAGGACGCGGCCACCGGGTCGTGGGTGACCATCACCACGGTGTGCCCCTCGCGGTCCACCGCATCGCGCAGCAGCGTCAGCACATCGCGGGCGGTGACCGGGTCGAGGGCGCCGGTCGGCTCGTCCGCGAAGATCACGGCGGGGTCGGTGACCAGCGCGCGGGCGATCGCCACCCGCTGCTGCTGGCCGCCGGAGAGCGTCAGCGGCGAGTCATCGGCCCGGTCGGCCAGCCCCACCGCGGCCAGGACGCCCAGCGCCCGCTCCCGTACGCCCGGGTCCTCGGGCCGGTCGCCGCCGAGCAGCAGCGGCAGCGCGGTGTTCTCCGCAACGGTCAGCGACGGCACCAGGTTCAGCGCCTGGAAGACGAAGCCGATCCGGTCCCGGCGCAGCCGCGTCAGGCCCGCCTCGCCGAGCTTGGACAGATCGGTCTCGCCGATCCGTACGGTGCCCGAGGTGGGCCGGTCGAGCCCGGCGGCACACTGCAGGAAGGTGGTCTTGCCGGAGCCGGAGCGGCCCATGACCGCCAGGAACCGGCCGCGCCGCAGGGTGAGGCTGACGTCGTCCAGCGCATTGACCGAGCGGCCGCCGCGGCGATAGCGGCGGGTGACCGATTCCAAGGTCAGCGCGGCCGCCGGGCCGGGGGGCGCGGCCGTCTGTCCGCCGGCCGCCGCCGTGGCACGTTTCGCCGTGCGAAGCCTGACCATGTGTGCCCTCCGGGCCTTGTCCGACCGGCTCTTCCCGGTCTCGTCCGCGCCACCCGACCGCTGTCGTCCACGATGGCTTCCTGCCTGTTGTGAACGGTATGGATCACGGCCCGCGGACGCGATGGAGCGCACACCCGTCCCGGGGTTCAGCCAGCTCCACCATCGCCCGGGGTGACCGGGCCACCGCGCGGTCGCTCCTGCGCCGTTAGCGTGATCCGTATCCTCACCATGCGCCGGGACCGGCCGTGCGTCCCGCCCCCCGAGGGAGCCCACGATGGACGACTTCACCACCCAATTACGCAACTCCTGGCACGCCGGTTACTACCTCTACTTCGGTATTCCGGTGGCCTGGCTGTGCTTTCTGACCGCCTTCCTGGTGCCGATCGGCCTGCTGTTCACGCTGTTCCTGATCGGCGCCCCGGCGATGCCGGAGATCGTCCGGCTGCTGCGCAGACTGGCCGGATACGAGCGGGTGCGCGCCGGAAGCTGGCTGGGCACGCCGGTCCCCGAGGAGTACCTCCCGCTCGACGGCGCCACCGTCGACCGGCTGCGTCTGGCGCTGACCGACCCCGGCACCTGGCGCGACACCCTGTGGCTGCCGATGGCAACCTTGACCCACCTCCTCTTCAGCGTGCTGACCCTGCCGTTGTGGCTGACCGGGCTGCTGGTGGACGGCCTGGGGATGGGCCTGGGCGGCGTCCTCGCCCGGCGCCGCGAGGCCGCGTACGGCGTGCCCGCGGCCCCCCGCCGGTCGCTGCTGCTGCGCCACATCGTGAGCCTGGCCGACACCCAGGCCCGGTGGACCGCGGCGCTGCTGCGCCCCTCGGCCTCGGCGCGGCTGGCCGAACGGGTCGCCGAGCTGTCCGAGAGCCGGGCCGGTGCGGTGGAGGCGCACAGCGCCGAACTGCGCCGTATCGAACGGGACTTGCACGACGGCGTACAGGCGCAGCTGGTCGCGCTGTCGGTCCGTATCGGTCTGGCCAAGCAGCAGGTGCGCAGCGACCCGGACGCCACGCTGGCGCGCCTCGACGAGGCCCAGGCGGGCGTCGAGGGTGCCCTGGCGGATCTGCGGCACGTGGTCCGTACGGTCCATCCGCCGGTCCTGACCGACCGCGGGCTGGCCGGTGCGGTGCGGGCCCTGGCGGCCTCCTCCGACATCCCGGTGGAAATGAGCCTGAATCCGGTGGAGAACGGCCGCCGGCTGCCCGCATCGGTCGAGGCCGCGGCGTACTTCGTGGTGGCCGAGGGGCTGACCAATATTCGCAAACACTCCCAGGCCACCCAGGCGTCGGTACGATTCACCCGGGGCAACGGACTGTTGAAGGTGACCGTGACCGACGACGGTCGCGGCGGCGCCGATGAATACGGCGGCAGCGGCCTGGTCGGCATCCGCCGACGGGTCGCCGCACTCGACGGCACGACCAGCCTCACCAGCCCCAAAGGCGGGCCGACCAAGCTGAAAGTGGAGCTGCCGTGCGGATCGTGATCGCGGAGGACAATGCGCTGCTACGGGAGGGCATGGTCCTGCTGCTGACCAGCAACGGCCATGAAGTGGTGGCCACTTGCGCGGCCGGTCCCGAGGTGATGCCGGCGCTGCGCGAACACCGCCCCGACGCCGCGGTCCTGGACGTACGGCTGCCGCCGAGCTTCCGCGACGAGGGCCTGCGCGCCGCCGTACAGGCCCGGCAGGAACTGCCCGACCTGCCGATTCTCGTGCTGTCCCAGTACGTCGAACAGGCCTATGCCGCCGAGCTGCTGGCGCAGGGCGCCCGCGGGATCGGCTATCTGCTCAAGGACCGGGTCGGCCGCGTCGAGCAGTTCCTGGAGGCGCTGGAGCGCATCACCAGCGGCGGCACCGCGCTCGACCCCGAGGTCGTCACCGAGATCGTCAGCCAGAAGGCCGCCGCGCGGCCGCTGCAGGGCCTGACCCCGCGCGAGCACGAAGTGCTGGAAATGATGGCGCAGGGCCTGGCCAATGCCGCCATCGCGGAGAAACTCGTAATTACCGAACGCGCGGTGAGCAAACACATCCGCGGCGTCTTCGACAAACTCGGGCTGCCCCCGGAAGGCGGCAGTGTGCACCGCCGGGTGCTGGCCGTACTGGCGTATCTGGGGAACAACGCGCCGGAAAGCCCGGCGATCTGAGAAAGCCCCGCGTGCCGAGAACACAGAAATCCGAGCCGAAGACGAGGCCGTAAACGAAGCGGCGGACCGGGCAGCAGACCAAGCGGGGCACAGAGCGCGAAAAAACCCGGGTGTCCGGAGACGGGGGGCTCCGAACACCCGGGTGCGGGAATTCCCGCGCGGCCCCAACGGGGGATGGCTGACCGCGCCGGCAATCCCGGTTCGTGGGACGGCTTCCTACAGATAGTCGCCGACGGATGTGCAGGTGCTGCGCAGCTTCTTCAGCCGCTTGTTCTGGTCCGCGACATAGTCCGCGACGGAACCGGGCGTCCGCTCCGCGGGCGTCGTCCGGCGCAGTGCCTTCGCGGTGTCCTGCGCGGCCTGACGGATCTTCTCGTCGTCCGTCTTCT
This sequence comes from Streptomyces sp. NPDC053427, assembly GCF_044544985.1. Taxonomy (NCBI): domain Bacteria; kingdom Bacillati; phylum Actinomycetota; class Actinomycetes; order Kitasatosporales; family Streptomycetaceae; genus Streptomyces; species Streptomyces sp. NPDC053427. The sequence continues at coordinate 137,705 of NZ_JBITYA010000011.1, forward strand.
TCGCCAGCGCGTCCAGCTTGTCGGCGCGGTCCTTGACGTCCTTTTCCGCGGCCGCCGCGTCCTTGGGATGCGGATCGAACAGCGCCACGTCCAGGATCTTCAAGCAGGTATCCCCTCGGTCGAGGGCCTTTTGCGGCGAATTCTCGCAGGCGACCATGCCGAATACCGTCGGGACCACGATGAGGGCCGCGACCGCCGCCCTGGTGGCGGTCTCCCACTTTCCGCGCAGAGGGCCCTTGCGGGCCAGGGACGCATTCATGCTGCTGTTCTCCTCGGAAGGTCTGTCCGGAAGTCTGTGGGGTGTGGCCCGGTGCGATGCCGGTGGTGCGGCCTCGGTGCGAGCGGCTCAGTCGTCGGCACTGCCGGCCCGCTGCCAGCGCACCACTCCCCAGAGGAGTGCAAGGGCATCCAGGGTGAAGCCCGCGATCATCACGGCGGTGTGCGTGCCACCGGTGACCGCGTGCGAAATCACCGACGTCAGCATGGCGCCCGCGAAGAAAACGAACAGCGGGGGAACGATCCAGCCGGCGCCGCTCTTGCGGTTCGTACGTGCCATGAGAAGTCTCCAGTCGTACCGTCGTCTCGCACGGCCCGGGGCCGCGCTGTCTGCCATCAATGGTGTCCGAGCGGCCGGCGCCGGTCAGTACACCGCACCCCCGAACCGGGGTGGAGCCTGCACCACCATCACGGGTTCAGCGAGCGGGGCGCTCCCGCGATCACCCTCCCCACCAGGGCAGTTCCGCTCAGGCTTAAACACCTGCCGCGCCCGGAACGCCGATGACAGCATGCGCCCATGACCGTCCCGCTGCGCCGCAATAGCAACTACCACCTGCTGTGGGCCAGCCAGGCGCTCTCCGAACTCGGCGCGCAGATCTCGGTGTTCGCGCTGCCGCTGCTGATCCTGATGCTCACCGACTCGGCCGTCAATGCGGGCGCGGCGGGCGCCGTCAGCGCCCTCACCCGGCTGGTCGTCCTCATTCCGGCCGGTGCGCTGATCGACCGCTGGCGCCGCAAACGCATCATGCTGCTGTGCGAACTGGCCCGGGTCCCGATGATGGCCGGGCTGGCGCTGGCGCTGCTCGGCGACGGGGTCTCCTTCGCGTACATCGTGGCCGTCGCGGTGGTCGACGGTGCGGCCGCCGCGATGTTCGCCCCCGCCGAGGAGGCCGCGCTCCCCCAGGTCGTCACCCGGGACCAGCTGCCGACGGCCGTCTCGGTCAGCGCGGCCCGCAGCTATATCGCCACCCTGGCGGGCCCGGGCATCGGCGGCTTCCTCTTCACCGCCCACAAGGCCCTGCCGTTCCTGGTCAACGCGGTGACCTATGCGGGCTCGTTCGTGATGCTCCTCTTCCTGCGGCTCAAGGAACCGGGACCGACCGCGTCCGGCACCGGCACCGGACGGGGCTCCCTGGGACGGGAGATCCGCGAGGGCATCGGCTGGATCTGGCACCGTCCCGTGATCCGGGCGAGCATGCTGGTCGCGGTCGGCGTGAGCGTCTGCTTCAACGCGCTCTACCTCATCGTTCTGACGGTCGCGGAGCGCGCGGACATCTCCGCCGCCGAGATCGGCGCCATCGGCGTGCTGGTCGGCGCCGGCGGCCTGGCCGGCGCCCTGCTGGCGCCCCGTATGCACCGGCTCCTCACACCCCGCGCCGCGATCATCCTGCTGGGATGGCTGGGCGCCGCCCTCACCCCGCTCCTCCTCGTGCGGACCAACGGCTACCTCTTCGGTGCCGTACTGGCCGCCATCGCCTTCCTGGCGCCCACCGTCCAGACCGCGGTGGTGACCTACCAGATGTCCCGCACGCCCGACCGGCTGCGCGGCCGGGTCAGCGCGGCGCTGGGGCTGGCCGGTGGCGCCGCGGGCGCCGCGGGGCCGCTGCTCGGCGGGCTCCTGGTGGATGCGACCGGCCGCACCACGGCCGTCCTGGCCTGCAGCGGCGTTCTGCTGCTGGCCGCGCTGGCCGCGGGCCTGAGCCCCGCACTGCGCACGTTCACCTCCGTCAGCGGCGAACCGGCCCCGGAGGACGGCGAGTTGATCGCCGTAACTGCCTCGGACACTTCGGAACCCTCGGAACCCTCGGAAAGGTGACCATGCCCGTCAACCCACGCCTCGCCACACCGCGCTGGGCGGTCGCCCGCCCGGCGCGGCCCGCGGCGGCCGTCCGGCTGTTCTGCTTCCCCTACGCCGGCGGCGGCTCCAGCATCTTCACCTCGTGGAGCCGCTTCCTGCCCGAGACCATCGAGGTCTGCCCCGTACTGCTGCCGGGCCGCGAGGAACGCTTCGGCGAACCGCCCCGGACCCGGGTCGAGGAACTCGTACCGCAACTCGCGGAGAACCTGGCGGGCTGGTTCGACAAGCCCTTCGCCTTCTTCGGCCACAGCATGGGCGGCGAGATCGCCTTCTCCCTCGCCCGGCACCTGTGCCGGAGCGGCCCCGCCCGCCCCGCGCATGTCTTCGTCTCCGGCTGCGTCCCGCACCCCAGCCCGGTCCTGCGGCACACCCTGCCCGACGATGAACTGCTGGCGGAGATACGGAAGATGAACGGCGCCCCGCCCGAGTTCCTGGACAACCCCGAGCTGATCGAGTTGCTGCTCCCGATGCTGCGCGCCGACTTCGCCCTCGCGGAGAACTGCGTACCGGCCCCGAACGCCGTGATCCCCGTGGACCTCACCGCCTTGGCCGGATCCACCGACCCGGAGGCCACCCACCAGCAGGTCCAGGACTGGGCCCGGCACACCGGCGGCCGCTTCACCTCGCACGAACTGACCGGCGATCACTTCTTCCTGCGGGAGGCCGCCCCGTTGCTGGAGATCGTCGGCCGGACGCTCGGCCGACAGGCCACCGGCCGCTAGCTCCCCGGCTGCCGGCCCCCAGCGGCCGGCAGCTCAGCGGCCGGCAGCTCAGCGGCCGGCAGCTCAGCGAGCGGCGCCGAAGCCGCCGGCCCGCTCCAGGCACTCCCTGATCTTCTGCGGGCCGGCGTCGGCGACCATGTCGACCACCGCCCCGTCGTTCAGGAACACGACGGCATCGGCCCGCGCCGCCGCGGCCGGTGCCGTCGTCGCCATGACCACCGCAACACCCCGGTCCGCCACGGCACGCCGCAGCGCCGCGCCGCACTCCTCCGACGCCTCATCGGCGAGCAGCAGCGCGGGACGGCGGGCGAGCGCGGCCTCCAGCGACGAGGGGTCCCCCGGCGCCGGACAGGACACCACGACGTCGCCCTCGGACCCGGCGCGGCGGCTCAGGGACCCGGACGTCGGCTGCGTCTCCCCGGAAAGACACTTCAGGAGAGTCGTCTTTCCCGACTTCTCCTTGCCCATTACGGCAAGGAACACCCCGGCCCTTACCGCGAGGTTCACACCGCGCAGCCCGTACACCGGACCGGCGGCCGAGTCATAGATTTTCGTTACGTTATCGAGCGTGACGAGGTCGGGCGCGCGGTCGATAAATTCACTCGACTTCACGTAGCTCATCGATGCCTTCTCCTATACCGCGGCGAAATGTTCCGCCCCCGCGCCCTGCCTGACGTATCAGATGCGCCCAACATACCTATTCCGAGCAACACCGAACAGGGGGTTCACAAGTGGGTCGCTGGTACAGGTAGCTCACCCAAGACCGTAGTGCGAGCACCCTCTCCCGCCCCGGCGCGTCCTTGCTCACCAGCGCCGAAACCGCCGGACCTGGCACCGTATCAAACCCGCGGCCGGGCCTCGCCCCCCTCCGCCGTTACTCCCGTTTACCCGGCACACGGGTCTCTTGTCTCGGCTGCACCCGTTGGCCGGGAGTGTCTGTTTGACGGCACATCACCCCCTTACGGATTCCACCCCAGGAGGCCCGGAAGAACGTCGAAGGCCCCAGGATGCAATTTCGGCCGCACCGTGGCGAGAAAGGAGCCGGAATATACAGACGGCCCGGACGCCACTTCACAAACCCCTCACATATCTCTGCGCGCGTCGCCCGCTATCGCCGCGGGTATCGTGCCCCTATCGACTCGCGTTTCGGCCGTGTTTCGGGTTGCCCGCGGCCGGCGCACCGGTCGATATACGCCGCACCGGTGATATCCGGCCGTAACTCGGCCTTCCGGGACTCCATTGACCACATTGCGAGACGCGGCGCGAATTTCGGCCTCCGGGGCCGGATTCGATCGCGCCCTAAGGGCTGTCCCGTAATGCCTGGTGGATCAGCGCACGGCGTCAGATGCGGTGCATCGCAAGGCGGAGGGACGTCCGGATACTGGGCGTATCCGGATGTTCCGACAACGCGGCGAGGCGCCGTAGCTGTCGTCGTGCGCCCGCCAGGGATTACGGGACAGCCCCTAACGGCCCGCCGCAAAACCGCATCGGGGGAACGCCGCGCGGCGTGTCCTCCGCCACACCACCGGCGCGGTCACCCGGCTCCTTTGAAACGGCGGTATCCCCCGACCGCCCGACCCAACTCCCGTTCCCCCACCGCCTCCTTTCCGCTCTTCTCCTCCGTCGGCCGGAAGCCGAGCCCCAAAGAGAAAGCCTCCGGGCCGTCCCCTGGGTGCCAGGTGACGGTAAAGCGGGTGCCGCCACCACGGCGGACCTCGGCGTCCACGGACTCGACCGCGAAACGGCCGTAGCCGCGGCCCTGTTCATCGGCCGCGATAGCGAGGCGCCACATGCCGGAGCGGATATCGGTACCTTTGCCGTCGCCGGCGACGTCGGGGTGCGCATACGCCTCGGCGAGGGATTTCACGACCGGAGCGACCAGGTGCTCTGAGTCACTCCGCACCCTCAGGCCGAGCGCGGCGGCAACCGCGCGGCCTCCGCCCGTTCGCCACGTCCCCCGCTCGGGACCCGCCGGGCGCCGTCGCCGTGCCCACCCGAGCACGGATGTCCCGACCGCCTAGACTCGGCGGATGGCGAAGTATTTCGACGTGCACCCAGAGAATCCTCAGCGGCGCACCATCAGCGGCGTGGCTGACAGTATCCGCTCCGGCGCGCTCGTCGTGTACCCGACGGACTCCTGTTTCGCACTGGGATGCCAGCTGGGCAGTCGCGACGGCATCGACCGGATCCGATCGATCCGGAACCTCGACGATCGTCACCACTTCACCCTCGTGTGCCAGAACTTCGCGCAGCTGGGCCAGTTCGTGCACATCGACAACGACGTGTTCCGCGCGATCAAGGCAGCGACGCCCGGCAGTTACACCTTCATCCTCCCCGCGACGAAAGAGGTGCCGCGCCAGCTGCTGCACCCGAAGAAGAAGACGGTCGGAGTGCGGATCCCGGACCATGTCGTCGCCCAGGCCCTGCTCGCCGACCTCGGTGAGCCGCTGCTCTCCAGCACGCTGCTCCTGCCCGACGAGGACGAGCCGATGACACAGGGCTGGGAAATCAAGGAACGGCTCGACCACGTGGTGGACGCCGTGATCGACTCGGGCGACTGCGGCACCGAGCCGACCACGGTGATCGACTTCTCCGGTGGCGAACCCGAGATCGTACGCCGGGGAGCAGGCGACACCGCCCGGTTCGAGTAGCCGCGCCGCGGGCCGCGCCGCGTAGCGGGCACGGACGGGTGCCCGGTGCCGATGGCGTCACGGCCCGGGGCCCGCCGGGGTTGTGGTGGGACGGTCCGTGGCCCCCGTGCCGGTGAGCCGGCCCGGTGGGCGCCACAAGATCATTGGGCCGATTCCGGGACGACGGCCGGGCTCGTGACGAGCCAGGACGTCATCGGGGACGGCGGTCAGGAACGCGGGCCGCGCGCCTGTCCGCCGCGCTCCGCCTTCTTCTCCACGTTCTTCTTCTCCGCGCTCTCCCCCGCGGCCTTCTCCTTCTGCTTCTCCTTGATGCGCGCCGTTTCCTTCCGGACCTCGGCCTGGGTGGCGCGTTCCTTCTGCAGCCACTCGGGCTGGTCGTTCTTCAGCGCGTCGATCTGCTCGGTCGTGAGGGCCTCGGTGATACCGCCACGCGCGAGACCCGAGATGGAGATGCCCAGCTTCGCCGCGACCACGGGGCGGGGGTGCGGGCCGTTGCGCCGCAGTTCCACCAGCCACTCGGGCGGATCGGCCTGCAGCGCGTTCAGCTCGCTGCGCGAGATGACACCCTCCTGGAACTCGGCGGGGGTGGCCTCGAGGTACACACCCAGCTTCTTCGCCGCGGTTGCGGGCTTCATTGTCTGGGTGGTCTGGTGCGACGTCATGGTGTCAAGAGTAACGAGCGTGTGCGATGCCCCCGAACACGACCGGTAACCTGGCGGAGTGACAGGCTCCGACACACCTCCTTCGTTCCGGCTCGCATACGTCCCGGGCGTGATGCCGACCAAGTGGGTGCGGATCTGGCACGAGCGGCTGCCCGACGTGCCCCTGACCCTCGTCCCGGTCGCCTCCGGCGAGGCGTCCGACCTGCTGCGGGACGGCGGCGCCGACGCGGGTTTCGTGCGGTTGCCGGTCGACCGGACGTTCTTCAGCGCGATCCCCCTGTACACCGAGACGACGGTGGTCGTGGTCCCGAAGGACCACCTCGTGGCGGCGGTCGACGAGGTGTCCGCCGAGGATCTGGCCGACGACATCGTGCTGCATCCCCTCGACGACACCCTCGAGTGGCAGCACCTGCCGGGACGGCCCGCGTACGAGCGCCCCGCCACGACCGCGGACGCCATCGAACTGGTGGCAGCGGGGGTGGGGCTCCTCGTCGTCCCGCAGTCGCTCGCCCGACTGCACCACCGCAGGGACCTCACCTACCGGCCGGTCACGGACGCCCCCCAGTCGAGCGTCGCGCTGTCGTGGCCGGAGGAGGCGACCACCGACAGGGTCGAGGACCTGATCGGTATCGTCCGGGGGCGGACGGTCAACAGCACCCGGGGACGCGCCGCCGCCCCGGCACAGCCGAAGCAGCGCAAGCGCCCCGACACGGGCGGCGCGCGGCAGAAGCCCGCGGCCGGCAGGTCGACCGGCAAGAGCCCTCGGGGCGGTTCCGGCGGCCCGAAGAGCGGCAAGCGCGGCAAGCCCCGCCGCCGGTCGTAGCCGGTACGGCGTCCCGGCCACGCACGCCGGGTGCCGAGCGGTCCGTCCGGCGCGCTTCGCGCCCACCCGGGCGCCATCCCTGCGGACCCGCTGCCGCACCGGTGTCATTGCACCTGCGCAGCGAACGCCGCATACGCCCGCTCGTCGAAGAGGACGAACCGCACCTCTTCCACGGCCGTCTCCGTGGCCCGCACCGTCTCGACCGCGATCCGGGCGGCGTCCTCCATCGGCCAGCTGTAGACGCCGGTGGAGACGGCCGGGAAGGCGACCGTCCGTGCGCCCAGTTCGTCGGCGACCCGCAGCGCCTCGCGGTAGCAGGAGGCCAGCAGGTCGCTGCGGTCCTCGGAAGCCGAGAACACCGGGCCGACGGTGTGGATCACCCAGCGGGCGGGCAGCCGGCCCGCGGTGGTGGCGACCGCCGCGCCGGTGGGCAGGCCCCGGCCGTACCGAGAGGCGCGCAGGTCGCGGCACTCGGCGAGGATCTCCGGGCCGCCGCGGCGATGGATCGCGCCGTCCACTCCCCCGCCTCCCAGGAGGGAGGAGTTGGCCGCGTTGACGACGGCGTCCACCGGCTGCTCGGTGATGTCACCCCGGACGAGGGTGAGGGAGGTACTCATGGTGCCCGAGCGTAGACAGGGGTGTAGCGGACGGCCAGTCAGTTGAGGGGTCAGCGGCGGCGTTCGCGCAGGCGGCGCCAGACGGTCTTGGCGGCGTAGTGGCCGGACATGCCGTGGACGCCGGGGCCGGGCGGGGTGGACTGGGAGCAGAGGAAGACGGCGGGGTGCGCCGTTTCGTACGGGACCCGGGCGAGCTTGGGGCGGATGAGCAGGCGCAGCCCGGCCGCCGAGCCGCTGGCGGTGTCGCCGCCGACGTAGTTGGCGTTGCGGGCGGCGATCTGGGGCGGGCCGGCGACCGCGCGGGCCAGGACGAGGTCGCGGAAGCCGGGCGCGAAGCGCTCGATCTGCCGCTCGACGACGTCGGTGGCGTCGCCCTCCCAGCCGTTGGGGACATGGCCGTACGCCCAGAAGGTGTGCTTGCCGTCGGGGGCGCGGCTGTCGTCGATCAGGCTGGGCTGGGCGGTGATCAGGAAGGGGACGGAGGGGTCCTGGCCGGTCACGGCGGCGTCCAGGGCGGCGCCGATCTCGCCGCTGGTGGGGCCGATGTGGACGGTCCCGGCCCGCCGGGCCTCCTCGGCGGTCCAGGGCACCGGCTCCGCCATCGCGTAGTCGATCTTGAAGACGCTGGGGCCGTACTGCACATCCCGGTAGGCGTTGCCCAGGCCCGCGATGCGGGCGAGCGCGGTCGGTGAGGTGTCGAAGATGTACGCGCGGGCCGGCGGCAGGTCGTCCAGCCGCTTGACCTCGAAGTCGGTGTGCACCGCGCCGCCGTGGGCGAGCAGCAGTCCGGCGAGGGCGTCGGAGATGGCCTGGGAGCCGCCGCGCGGCACCGGCCAGCCGACCGCGTGCGCGGCGAGCGCGAACATCAGGGCGATGCCGGTGGTCCCGAAGGAGCCGAGCGGCGCGATGGCGTGCGCCGCGAGGCCGGCCATCAGGGCGCGGGCCTTTTCGTCCTCGAAGCGGCGGTTGAAGAGGCTGACCGGCTGCATGGCCGACAACCCGAAGCGGGCGTAGGTCACCGGGTCCATGGGCAGGCCCAGCCACTGGGTGCGCAGGAAGTCATGCGCCATGGATTCCCACTTGCCGATGAACGGCGCCATCAGCCTGCGGTACGTGCCGGCGTCGCGCGGCCCGAAGGACATCGCGGTCTGGCCCACGGAGCGGGCCAGCACACCGGCCGTGCCGTCCGGGAACGGATGGGCCAGCGGCAGGTCCGGGTGCAGCCACTCGAGTCCGTACCGCTCCAGGGGCATCGCGGTGAAGGCGGGCGAGCCGACGGCGAGCGGGTGCACCGCCGAGCAGGGGTCGTGGCGGAAGCCGGGGAGGGTCAGCTCCTCCGTACGCGCTCCCCCACCGATGGTGTCGCGGGCCTCGAAGACCTCGACGGACATTCCGCGGCGGGCCAGTTCGACCGCCGCCGTCAGGCCGTTGGGTCCCGCCCCGATCACGACGGCATCGAGCATCCTCGGCACCTGCGCCACTCCCCTCAAGTCCGACCCTCGTCGGTGAGGATCAGTTGGCGGCTGCCAGCAGTCCGAGGATACGCCGGGCCGTTTCGGCGTCCCGTGCCGCGGTGAACGGCAGCGCATTGCCGCCTTCGATCCTGAACGGCTGCCCGGCGACCGTACCGCTGGCGCCGCCGGCCTCGTGGACCAGCAGCAGCCCGGCGGCGTGGTCCCAGGAGTTTTCCCAGCTGAAGGCCGTGGCGTCGAGGTCGCCGCGGGCTATGTACAGATACTCCAGCCCCGCCGAGCCGCACGGGCGCGGCGCGATACCGCCGGTGTCCAGCGCCGCGAGCACCCGCTTCTGATCGTCGTCGGTGAAGTCGAAGTGGGAGGTGGCGACGTCGAGGACGGCGCCGGGGTCCGGGGATCCGGCCCGCAGCGGTATGCCGTTCAGCTCGGCGCCGGCGCCGCGGCGGGCGATCGCCATCAGGCCGAGGGCGGGCGCGTACGTCCAGGAGGCGAGCACCTCACCGCGGTGGGCGAGCGCGACGAGGGTGCAGAAGCCGGGGTCGCCGTGGACGAACTGGCGGGTGCCGTCGACCGGGTCGACTATCCAGACCGGGGCGTCGCCGCGCAGCGCGTCCAGTACGGAGGGGTCGGCGTGCACCGCCTCCTCACCGACCACCCGGGAGCCGGGCAGCAGGGCCGTGAGCGAGGCGGTGAGGTGTTCCTCGGCGAGCCGGTCGGCGACCGTGACGAGGTCGTGCGGGCCGTTCTTCTCGACGATGTCCTCGGCGGCGAGCTGCCGGAAGCGCGGCATGATCTCGTCGGCCGCGGCCTGGCGGACGGCGGCCTCGACGGCGGCCAGGTCCAGGGCGGAGAGATCGGGCGCGCAGACGTCCGGCGCGGTGCCGGGCGCGGTGGTCAGGGTGGCCGGGACCGTCGCGACGGCATCGGTGATATTCGTGATATCTCCCGAATCGTGGGTACGAAGTGCTTCGATCATGTGTCCATGGAACCACGCGGCACTGACACAACGACTGGACCGCAAGTGAACTCCCGGTGCCGCCGAGGGCACGGGACGGGGTCAGCGGCCGACCGCGTACCCCTGCATCCCCCGCGGGTTCGCCGCCGACGACAGCACACCGGTCTCCGGGTCGCGCGCGACCGCACACAGCCGCCCCTCCGACCAGGCATCGCCCACCGTGACCAGATGGCCACGCCGCCGCAGCCCGTCGATGACCGGGGCATTGATCCGGGACTCCACCGTCACGCTCCCCGGCCGCATCCGACGAGGGAAGAAGGATCCCGGGAAGGAGTCGTGGTGCCAGTTCGGGGCGTCGATGGCGCCCTGCAGGTCGAGGCCGCCGCGGACCGCCGGGCGCAGCGCCACGGCGAGGAAGAAGTGCAGCTGCCACTGGTCCTGCTGGTCGCCACCTGGCGTGCCGAAGGCCATCACCGGGACGCCGTCTTGGAGCGCGAGGGACGGGGTGAGGGTGGTCCGGGGGCGGCGTCCGGGGGTGAGCGTGTTGGGCAGGCCCTCCTCCAGCCAGGCCATCTGCAGCCGGGTGCCGAGCGGGAAGCCGAGGGCCGGGACGACGGGGTTGGACTGCAGCCAGCCGCCCGACGGCGTGGCGGAGACCAGGTTGCCCCAGCGGTCGACGACGTCGATATGGCAGGTGTCGCCCCTGGTGGCGCCGTTGCGGTCGGTCTCGGGCGCGACGGCCGCGGCGCCAGGGGCATCCGCCGCATCCGGGGCCGGCCCGCTCCCGACCGTCGGCTCGCCCGCCCCGGCCCCGGAGACGCCCGCGGCGAAGAGGCCCTCGTCCCCGGAGGCGGCCGCCGCGGCGTGCTTGCTCAGCCGCGGGGTACGGCCGTCCGGGCTGCCGGGCCGCAGCTCGTACGAGGCGCCCTCGCCGATCAGCGTGCGGCGGGCGGCGTTGTAGTCCGCGCCGAGCAGCGTGGCGAGCGGCACCTCACCGGCGCCCCCGTCCCAGGCATCGCCGTACCAGGCCTCGCGGTCGGCCATCGCCAGCTTGCCGCCCTCGATCAGCAGATGGACGTAGTCCGGGCTGCCGTAGTCGGGCAACTCCGGCGGCAGCAGGGCCAGTTGCTGAAGGAACGCCGGGCCCTGGGACCAGCCGCCCGCCTTGGCGACCGTCCAGCCGTGCCAGTCGTAGGTGACCGGGGCCTCGTACGTGGCGGAGAAGGCGGCCAGGTCGTCCCCGGTGAGCGTGCCCGCATGGCGCTCTCCTGAGGTGTCCATGGCCGGACGGGACGCGAAGTCGGCGAGCGCCTCCCCGATGAAGCCCTCGCGCCACACCTTGCGGGCGGCGTCGATGACCGCCTCGCGACCGGCCGCGGCGGCCTCCGCCTCCGCGACCAGACGTCGCCAAGTGGCCGCCAGCGGACGGTTCCTGAGGAGCCCGCCCGGAGCGACGGACCTGCCGCCGGGCAGGTAGATCTCGGCGGACGTGGTCCACTCCGTCTCGAAGAGCTCGCGGACCGTCTCCACCGTCGCGCCGATCCGCTCCACGGCCGGGTGGCCGTGCTCCGCGTACCCGATGGCGTAGCGCAGCACCTCGGCGAGGGGCTTGGTGCCGTGGTCGCGCAGCAGCAGCATCCAGGCGTCGAAGGCACCCGGCACGGCGGCGGCGAGCGGCCCGGTGCCGGGCACCAGGTCGAGGCCGAGCGCGGTGTAGTGCGCCACGCTCGCGCCGCCCGGCGCCGGGCCCTGCCCGCACAGCACCTGCACCGGGCCGCCGGCCGGGGCCAGCAGGATCGGCACCTCGCCCGCCGGGCCGTTCAGATGCGGCTCCACCACATGCAGCACGAAGCCGGCGGCGACGGCGGCGTCATAGGCGTTGCCACCGTCCTCCAGGACGGCCATCGCGGACTGCGACGCCAGCCAATGCGTGGTGGAGGCCATTCCGAAGGTGCCTTGGAGGGTGGGGCGGGTGGTGAACACGGGGTGGCTCCTTCGTTCCGTGACGGCGGGGTCCGGGGCGAGCGATACGCCCGGAGAGGTGCCCTTCGGCGGTCCCCTACCCTTCCCGTATGGCCATGCACCGCACGTCGCTGCCCCGCTCCGCCGAAGGAGTCCCGTGGGAGGGCCTGGCGCTGGCCGTGGACGGCCCGGCCCGCCCGCCGCTGCGCTTCGAGGTCGCGGACGGCCGGCGGATGGTGTTGTTCCAGGGCGAGCAGGTCGTGCTGCTGGCCCGGCAGCGCGTCACGCACTTCGGCGTGCACTACGCCCGCACCGGGCGGTACGCGTCGCCGTTGCCCCCACTGCGCGCCGGCCTCGCCCGCACGTACCGGGAAGCCTGCCCCGACGATGACGGCGCCTGGTTCGCGAGGTGGGCCCACCATTTCGCCGGCGAGCTGCGAGGAAGTCTCAACGGACCGCTGCACGAGGGGAGTTGGAACCTGCGCCCCGGCATGTCCGCGTACGCGATCGACGCCTTCTGGGAATCGCTGTGGCACGACCCGGACCGCGGCCACATCGCCTGGTTCTCCGGAAGCCCCCCGGAGGACAGCCGCGACGTCCTCCCGCTGCGCCCGCTGTCCGACCCGGACGCGGCGCGGGTGAAGGCCTATCGCCGCCAGTACCGCGAGGGCGTACTGCCGCCCGTGCTGCTCTGGGGCAACAGCGCGCTGGACTGCTCCGTGGTGCTGGACGGCCACGACCGGCTCCTGGCCGCGCTCGCCGAGGGCGGACGCCCGCCCGTGCTGCGCCTGAACCGGGAGCATCAGGTCGAGCAGCCCACGGCCTCCGCCCAGCGGCCGATCCGGGCGTACGAGGAACGCATCGCCCACCTCCAGCGGCAGCGGTCCGCCGGCGAGCCGCTCGCATCCTCCAGGATCGCGAACGAGGGCCGGCGCCTGGCGAAGGAGCTGCACGAGCTGTTCTCCGTCGCCCACCTCACCCGCTCCTGGCCCGTGCCCGGCGGAGCGGACGCCTGGGACGCGCTCGTCGCCGAGCACGCCCCCGGCTGGCACCCCGACACCGAAAACTGACGGGACGGCAGCGCGCCGACTGCGTACGCTCGCCCCATGACCGGCACCGACCCCTCGATCCCCGAGCCGCCGCCCCGCCGCCCCCTCGTCGCGATCCTGAGCGGGGCCGGAATCTCCACCGACTCCGGGATTCCCGACTACCGCGGCCCGAACGGGCTGTGGCGGCGCGACCCGGAGGCCGAGAAGCTGGTCACCTACGACACCTACATGGCCGATCCGGAGATCCGGCGGCGGTCGTGGCGGATGCGGCTGGAGAGCCCGGCGTTCCGCGCCCGGCCCAATGCCGCGCACGAGGCGGTGACGCGGCTGGATCGGTCCGGGACGCCGGTGCGGGTGATCACCCAGAACGTCGACGGGCTGCATCAGCTCGCCGGGATGCCCGAACGCAAGGTCCTGGAGCTGCACGGCACGGCGCGCGCCGTCGCCTGCACCCGCTGCCACGCCCGGTCCTCGATGGCGGAGGCGCTGGAACGGGTGACCGCGGGCGATCCGGACCCGGCGTGCCTGGTGTGCGGCGGGATCCTGAAGTCGGCGACGGTGATGTTCGGGGAGCGGCTGGACCCGGAGGTGCTGGGTGCGGCGCTGGCCGTGGCGAAGGCCGCCGAGATCTTCCTCGCCGTCGGTACCACGCTCCAGGTGCAGCCCGCCGCCTCGCTCGCGGGGGTGGCCGCCGACCACGGCGCCCGCCTGATCATCGTCAACGCCGAGCCGACGCCGTACGACGAACTCGCCGACGAGGTGATCCGCGAACCGATCGGCAGCGCGCTGCCCCGGTTGCTGGAGGGCCTGGGCTGACGGCCGCGACCCGGGCCGACGGCCCGTGACACAGCCGGCGAGGCCCCGGTCCGAAGACGCCGCTGCGGGGCCTTCGGACCGGTCCCGCGTCAGGCGTTGACGCAGGTGTTGCCGGAGGCCGCGTTCAACAGGGTGATGATGTCGATGCTGTTGCCGCAGAGGTTGATCGGGACGTGGAGCGGGGCCTGGATCACGTTGCCGGAGACGATGCCGGGCGAGCCCGCCGCTACGCCGGAGGCACCGGCATCGGCGGAGGCGGCTCCCGCGCCTGCGAGGACGGCGGCTGCGGTCAGGGCGGTGGCGGCGAGGACAGTACGGATACGCATGTGCACTCCCATGGGACGTGGATCCGGACCGGCGGTGCTCCTCGGCAGGACGGCCGGGGAGCGCCGGACCAGGGGAGGTTCTCCGGCACGATCCCGCGCAAAACGGCGGATGTCCCGAATTCCATCGAACCGGTGAGGCCTCCAACTCATGCCGAATGAAGGGCAGTTGGATCGCGAAGTCGGGTCACCGGCCAACTCTCCGGGCACTCCATGGGACCGGCGGGCGGGGAGTTACGGATGCTCGCCTCACTCACCGCACCCGACTCTGCTTTCCCGCCCCGCCCGGCGCCTCCTGCACCCCGGAATTCCTGGCATCCAATTACCGTTGGACGGGACAAGGACGTCATTTTGGGCGGGCGCGCCCGGTAGGCACGGAGGGCGCACGATGCACGGCGAGTACAAGGTCCCCGGCGGCAAGCTGGTGGTCGTCGACCTCGATGTGGAGAACGGGCTTCTGAAGAACGTCCGGGTCTCCGGAGACTTCTTTCTGGAGCCCGACGAAGCCCTTGCGCTGATGGACGCGGCCCTGGAGGGCGCCCCCGCCGATACGGACACCGCCTCACTGGCGGGCCGTATCGATGCCGCACTGCCCGAGTCGGCCGTCCTGTTCGGTCTCAGCACCCAGAGCGTGGCCGTCGCGGTCCGCCGCGCGCTGGCCCGGGCCACCGACTGGCGCGACTACGACTGGCAGCTCATCCGCGAACCGCCCCAGCCCCCGGCCCTCCACATGGCGCTCGACGAGGTGATCACCGCGGAGGTGGCGGCCGGTCGGCGCCCGCCGACCCTGCGGGTGTGGGAGTGGGACGCGCCGGCCGTGATCATCGGCAGCTTCCAGTCGCTGCGCAACGAGGTCGACCCCGACGGGGTCGCGCGCCACGGCGTCGCGGTGGTCCGTCGGATCTCCGGTGGCGGCGCGATGTTCGCGGAGCCCCGGAGCACCATCACGTACTCCCTCGCCGTCCCCGAGTCCCTCGTCTCCGGCCTGTCCTTCGCCGACAGTTACGCCTACCTCGACGACTGGGTCCTCGTCGCCCTCGGCGACATGGGCATCAAGGCGTGGTACCAGCCCCTCAACGACATCGCCACGGAATACGGCAAGGTCGCCGGCGCCGCCCAGAAGCGCATGGTCGCGCCGGACGGCGGCCCCGGTGCGGTCCTGCACCACGTGACCATGTCGTACGACATCGACGCCGACAAGATGCTCGATGTCCTGCGCATCGGCAAGGAGAAGCTCTCCGACAAGGGCACCAGGAGCGCCAAGAAACGCGTCGACCCACTGCGGCGCCAGACGGGCCTGCCGCGCGCCACGGTCATCGACCGGATGATCGCCTCGTTCCGCGGCCGCTACGGACTCACCGAAGGCGGCGTCACGGACGAGGAGCTGGCCCGCGCCCGGGACCTGGTGCGGACCAAGTTCGCGACCGACGCGTGGACCGCGCGCATCCCCTGACCGCACGCCGGCAGCCCGCTCGCCCACCGGCCAGGCGTTCACCGCGGGAACGACGTCCCTTCCGTACGCGTCGATCACCGCCTCCTTCGCGTCGTGCATCGCGTACACCGCGAACTGGTCCACTCCCAGGTCCCGTAGCCTCCGCAGCTTTTCGACATGGGCGGACGCCGGGCCGAGCAGGCAGAAGCGGTCGACGACGGCGTCCGGCACGACTGGCAATGAACTCGACGGCTGCGTCGAACAGCTCGGCCGATTGCCAGGGTGAACGCGCTCAGCAGGGCAAACGCCAGGATGAACGCAGTCGGAGCCGCAGCCCGTGGGCCGATGAGGGCGACCGTTGCGGCTTCGGCCATTACCACGGCCCAGGCTGCGGCCTTCGGGGGCAGCCCTGGTGCCAGGTCACCCACGGCTTCAACGAAGTCGGCGTACCGCGCCCGGGTACGAACTTTGCCGATGACCGAGGCGAGGAAGATGATGCCGATGTACACCTGGCACCCGAGGAGAACGTCGGCTGCTGTCATCGGGCCACATCCCGGTGGGCGAAGACGAGGGCCAACAAAGGCGCCGGCAGCACCGACAGCCAGCCCTGATGGATCTCGTCCCACCGAGGGCCGGCGGGGTAGGGCCAGACGTATTCCATGTAGGGGAGCGTGCTCACCGCTACGGCGAGGAGAGCTGCGGCCCCGATCACCGCGGCCATCCGTTCGGGCCGTTGCCGCACGGCGACGGCGGTGCAGGCCAGGCCGACGAGCAGGCTGACGGCCGCCTCGGTCACCAGCCCGGGAGTCTGCATTTCCGTGCCGTCGGCCAGTCGAGCCGTCAGGGCGAGGAAGGTTCCGGCCCAGGCGATGGCAGCCGCACCCACAACAAGCAGCGTGCGGATCCATTGCCGCAGCCACCGGGGCACCGGGGTCACCGCGGTGGTCACCGCCGCGGCGTCCACCAGGGCGAATCCGGCCGCAGCGCCGAGGAGAACGCCGGCCATTCGTAAGGTGATCGTGGCGTTTGCCGGTTCCACGGTGGAGCCGGGCGTTGTCGCCATTGCCAGACCGAGCGACACCACGGCCGCGGCGATGAGGGGTACCCAGTCGATGGCCCGGAGCAGGGGTAGGAGGAGGGCACCGGGAAGGCTGACTACTCGCATGGGGTCCTCTTGGGTGCCTCGGGGGCGACTGCGCGCTCCAGATGCAGGAGCGGCAGGGCCTGATCGATGGTGGTGGCGGGGGCCGTGAGTACAGACCAGTTCGACCAGATGCGCTCGCGGGCTCCAGGTTGCCCCAAAAGCCGGTGTGCATACGCCAGTTCGGCCGACCCGTAGTCCACCGCGCCGAGATCGGAGGCAGGTACCTCACGGTCCGACTGCTCGCCGTTGTCCGTACTGACGGAACTGTGGGTGGCCGTGGCGGGCAGCGGCTCCTCGGTCCGGCCGATCAGCCACAGTGCCACGACAGTCCTGGCCTGCCCGTGGGCATCGCAACCCGACGGCCCTGCGCCGCGTTGGGTTCCCCAGGGGAAGCCGGTTGCCGCCGCGGCCATCTGGCCTGCCAGGGCCCTTCGAGAGTCCCGCTCGGCTCCGTTACGCCCCCAGGACGTCGTGGTGAGGATGTTGTGGCTGGTGACCGTTGGATCGAACATGCCGGTACCGGCTCGCTGAGTGACGCCGGGCAGACGATGGCGGAACGCCGTCGGCACCGCGGCCACCACTGGCTCGACCGCGTCCCGCCAGAGCGGAATCCACCCGGCGTACGAGGGGAACGCGCAGTACCTGGTGCTCTGCAATGTTTCGCAGTGATCGGCACCAGCACTGACGGAGCGCGTCGACTTCCGCAGGTCTTCGGTGCGCGCCGCAGCGGTCGCGGCCGGCGAGTTCAGGGTCAGGGTGATGGCCACCACCACGGCCGCCGCGCTCCCCGCCGAGGGGAGGACAAGCCCAAGATGCCTGCCGTGCCGGAGCAGCGCCGCGGTCCCGATGGCCAGGGTCAGTGCGGCGACGTAGACGAGGTGCCAGGTGGGCGGCCGGACGGGGGCGATGGCGAGCTTCAGGTAGGGCACCATCGGGAGCAGCCAGGACTGGGGGAACTGGACCAGGGTCCAGAAGAACAGCAGGATGCACACGGGGGCCGCAAACAGGTTCGGGATCCATCGTCCGAGGGCTGCTCCCAGCGCCGCCATCAAGGCGACCAGCAGTACGCCGGCGAGCAGTTCACGCACGTCGAAGTGCCCGACCGGGCGGCTGTCGATCAGCAGTCCGGCCATCTGCATCCCCATGGCGATCGCGGCGTACGCCATGGCCACCAGTGGATACGCGACCAGTACGGCGAGAGTGCGGGTCTGTGCCCGAACCGGAAGCGGGTCCGTCAGCTCCAGGGCGTCCGACCGCCGGTCCCGCAGGATCGCCAGGTTGGCCGCCAGCATCGCGCCGGCACCGATCACGAGCGCCGAAGTGGCCGTGTCCACCGTCTCCACAGACCAGTTCGGCATCTCGTGCCAGGTGGAGACCGTCCGTCCGGTCACCGTCAGTAGTGTCAGCAGCCACAGCAGCGGGCTCCGCAAAGCGGTGCGCATCTCAGCCACGACGAGCGCGATGAGCGGCCGGCTCATGCCCCGGCCCTCGCTCCCGAGTCCAGGAACTGCAGGTACCCGTCCTCCACAGTGGGGGCGACCGCAGTGCCGCCCGGCGGGCGCTCGCCGACCACGCGGTACCGCCCGTCGGCCGTACGCCAGAAGACTTGGGCCGCCGCGGGCTTCGTGTCCGAGGCCCAGACCCGGCCGCTCGCCGCGTCGGCGAGCTCCGGCGCAGTGCCGTCGAACACCACCTTGCCCTTGCTGAAGACGATGACCCTGTCGCACAGTGCAGCGATGTCCTCCGTCTGGTGGGTGGAGAGCAGCACCGTACGGTCGTGGCCCAGGCGCGAGGTCAACGTGCGGAAGCGCATTCGCTGTTCGGGGTCGAGGCCCACCGTCGGTTCGTCGAGAATGAGGAATTTCGGGTCGCCGATGAGCGCCTGCGCGATACCCAGTCTCTGCCGCATACCGCCGGAGAGTTTGCGGACCCTGGTGCCGGCGGATTCGGTCAGATCCACCTCTGCCAAGACGCGCCGGACCTCGCCCTTGCGCATGCGCCGATCGGTGATTTCTTTGAGACGCGCGATGTAGTCCACCATCGCCGCCACAGTGAAATGCGGATAGAGTCCCGGGCTCTGCGGCAGGTAGCCGATGAGCTTGCGTAATTCGGTACGCTGCGAACGGTGCAACGGGTCGAGCCCAAGGATTTCCATCCGCCCGGAGTTCGGAGTCAGGGCGGTGGCCAGACAGCGCAGCAGCGTTGTCTTCCCCGCCCCGTTGGGGCCGAGCAGACCGATAACTCCCGCTCCGAGCTCGAGATTCAGCCCCTCGATAACTACCTTGGAGCCATACCTCTTGCCCAATTCACGTACCTTGACATGTGTGTTCATATCGAACTTTTCGGTAGACAGTCATCCCGCTGCAGCGATACCGGCAACGTGGGCACATTCAGGATGAAGAGCATCCCCAACAACGCTGAGCTGCCAGCCCTGTTGGAGGCGAAAAGGCCAGCACCCTGCGGCCCGTACGGCACGGCGCAGGACACTTGGCCGGCAACAGCCTTGCTGCCGTAGCGCTTGACGAGTTCGCGGACTTCGATCACGGTGTCGAGCCTGCCGGGCGTGGCCGTGTGCGGCATCAGCCCGTCGGCGGCAATCCCGGAGGCTCCATTGGTCCGTGGGCGTAATCCCGGGGGCCAATGCCTCCTGGGCGGAGACTGGTTAGTCTCGCGGTATGAATGCCCACTCCGCCCGCACCGCTGTCACTGGGCACTTCGCATGGTAGCTCCGGAATTAGAGGGGGCATCAGCGATGACGGCTGCAAAGGCCCGTTCCTGGTCTGGGTGTGTCCTTTACCCCGTCGCTCTGTTCCTCCTGCTGGGAGGCGCGCCGCATGCCCCTCACACTGTCCATGCCATCGGTGCACTGCTGGCCACGAGCCTGCTCGTCGGCGTACTGCGACACGCACCACTGATCGCCCTGGCCCTGACGCTCGTGGGGTCCACCATGGTGGTGGTGTTCACCTACGGATACCCTCAAAGTGCGTCCGTCTCCTACCAGAGCCGGTTCCTGTCGTATCTGGCGGTGGACCTCGTCCTGGGCGTCATCATCGCCTCCAGGACACGGCGAACCTCACTCATTGCCGCGGCCGTAACGTTCGTCGTGCAGTTCACGGCCATCACCGGTCTCTCGCACGGGCCGTTTGCCCTGATCGGCACCAGCGTGATCGCACTCTTGGCGATGGTCACCTCCTGCACCGTCGGCCTGCTGATCCGCGAGCGCCGGGAGCACGCGGTGGCGTGGCGTTCGCAGGCGCTGGCGGATGCTGTGACCGCCGAACGGCTCCGGATTGCCCGCGAACTGCACGACATGGTCGCGCACAGCATCGGCATCATCGCGATCCAGGCCGGCGTGGGCAAACGAGTCATCGAGACGCAGCCCGCCGAAGCCCGCAACGCGCTGGACGCCATTGAGGCCACCAGCAGAGAAACGTTGTCGGGACTCCGGCGCACGCTGGTAGCGCTACGCCGGACGCACCCTGGCGAAGACGCGGAGGAGACGCCGCTCGCTCCCTCGCCGTGCCTCACGGACATCGACCGACTGGCCGCGACAACCACAGAAGCGGGGGTCCGTGTCGATGTGCACTGGAGCGGAGAACGACGGCAACTGCCACCCGAGCTCGAACTGTCGGCCTATCGCATCGTGCAGGAAGCAGTGACCAACGTGGTCCGTCATGCGAGCGCCGGGCACTGCCAGGTGACCATCGCCTACAAGGAGGACGAACTGTCCATAGAGATCGTCGACAACGGCCGCGGTACGCCGGTCAGTACGACAGGCCGGGGCTTCGGCATCACCGGCATGCGAGAGCGCGTCCGTCTGCTGCACGGCTGCTTCAGCGCCGGGCCACAGCCCGAAGGCGGCTTCCGAGTAGCGGCCGAACTGCCGACGCCCGAGCGCGTCACGGATGTGGCGGCGGCCCGGTGACCATCCGTGTCCTGCTCGCCGACGATCAGCCGCTGGTACGGTCCGGCCTGCGCGTGCTCATCGACGGCACCCCCGACCTGGATGCCGTCGGCGAAGCCGCGACGGGCGCCGAGGCCGTGGCATTGGCCAAGGACGTGCGCCCCGACGTGGTCGTGATGGACATCCGGATGCCCGGCATGGACGGGATCGAAGCCACCCGACTGATCACGGCCGGCGCCGAGGCACCGAGCGTGCTGATTCTCACCACTTTCGACGAGGACGAGTGCATCTACGGCGCGCTCCGCGCCGGCGCGAGCGGATTCGCCGTCAAGGACATGGCGCTGGACGACATCCTCTCGGCGGTCCGTATCGTCGCCGCCGGCGACGCCCTGATTGCGCCCGGCGTCACCCGCCGCCTGATCGCGGATTTCCTTGACCGCCCTGCACCCGAACCGAAACGCGCTCCACGCCCGATAGAAGGCATCACCGAACGGGAACGCGAAGTACTGACGCTGGTCGGCCTCGGCCGCTCCAATGGCGAGATCGCAAATGATCTCTTCATCACAGCGGCCACGGCCAAGTCCCACGTGGCACGACTGCTCAGCAAACTGAACGCGCGGGATCGGGTGCAACTCGTGATTATCGCCTATGAGAGGGGACTGGTCGCGCCGCCCCACTAAGCCGTGTCCTACATGGTCTCAGTGGAAGCCCAGCATTCCGGGCGAATCGATGTCGACGGTGACCACACCGGGCGGGTAGGCGTCCTCGTTGCCGGTCAGCAGGATCGGCATCCCCGTGAACTCGGGGCGCGGCAGTGCGCAGTACAGGGCGTGGCAGGTGTCGGGGCCGCCGTATCCGTCGCGGATCATGGTGCCGACGCTGACGGCGGCCATGGTGTCGAGGCTGTCGACAACAACGGAGGAGAAGGAAAGCACGCGGCGGGAGAGGTTCTCCTCGGCGGCTTCGGCTTGCACCAGGCACAGGGCAGGGATGCCGAGGCGTTCGCCAGGGGTCTTCGCCATGTTGCCTGCCAGCAGGTTCAGCGTCTTGTGACCGCCGGCGAGCGCTTTGACGGCGCTGGTGTCGAGGATGATCACGCGACGGTGCCTCGAGCGGCCCGGACCTTCTCGGCAGCGATCTTGTAGATGTTGCCGAGAACATCGGGCGCCTGCTCGAACTCCTCATCGCCGATGCCCACGCCCATCACGCGGCGCACGACCTCCCGGTCAGCGGCCAGCCGTTCGGCCCGCTGCGCGGCGGTCGGCTGCTCCGCGGCCAGTGCCTCGACCAGCTGGCCGATGCTGATTCCGCGCTCCTTCGCCAGCTCAGCAAGGTGGTCGCGGGTCTCCCGCGGAACCTGAATCGTCGTCGAAGCCATAGCGCCACCATAGACCCTCTGTAGCATCTGGCCCCGATCGCCGCCTCAGGCCCCGCCAGACGAAGTTTCCGCAGTTCATGAGCGTCCCGTGTGCGGCCGGCCCGCCTGGCGCGAAGCCGCGGGCAGCAGCGGCATCTCCCCCTTCCGCCGGGCCGACCAGCGGGAAATCGCCGATCACAGCGGTTCGGCTGTCCGGGGCCTGGTGGACCGTGGGCTAGGTCGCAGAGCTGCGGCGACCTCCTCGGCGATCGGAGCCGCGGCCGCCGGTGCCGGCAGCGCTGCCCGCGGATCCGCCGGCCGCCGTCCGTCGGCCGGATCCGCGGACAACCTTGCCGGTCGCCGCACCGGCCGCGGCCCGGCGGTGGGAACTGCGGCCGCCCGCGCCGTCGGCACCCCCCGTGGCCTGGCCGGCTCCCGCCCGGCGGGCAGAGCCGCGCCCGCCGGTTGCGGACGTGCCACCGGCCGCTGCCGCCCCGGCCGCGGTCCGGCGGTCCGCACCCCGGCCCCCCGCCCCGGTAGCAGCAGCTGTCGCCGCTCCGGCCCCGCCGTCGTTTCGGCGTCGGCGGCCGGACCGCCTACCGGGCTCGGTGCCGGTCTTCCGGTTCGGGCGGGATGCCGATGGTGTCGCCGGCTGGGTGACCTCGACGGTGACGGCCACGCCGGAAGGCTCGCGGGCGCCGGTGACGGTGACCAGTTCCGCGTCGCTCGACTTGACGCGGGCCGTCCGGGGGCGGATGCCCGCGTCCGACACGAGCCGGGTGACGTCCCGTTTCTGGGCGGGCAGGACCAGCGTGACCACGCTGCCGGAGCCGCCGCCGCGGGCCGTGCGGCCGCCCCGGTGGACGTAGTCCTTGTGGTCGGTGGGGGGATCGACGTTCACCACGAGGTCGAGGTCGTCGATATGTATGCCCCGGGCCGCGACGTTCGTCGCCACCAGCGCGGTGACCTGGCCGTTCTTGAACTGTTCCAGGGTGCGGTTCCGCTGCGGCTGGGAGCGGCCTCCGTGCAGTGCCGCCGCACGGACGCCGACGGCCAGGAGCCGCTTGGTGAGCCGGTCGGCAGACCTCTTGGTATCGAGGAAGAGGATGACCCGGCCGTCACGGGCCGCGATGCGCGTGGTGATGGCCTGCTTGTCGGTCTCATCCTGGACATGGAACACGTGGTGCTCCATGGTGGTCACCGCTCCCGCCGACGGGTCCACGGAGTGCACCACGGGATCGTTCAGGAACCGCTGCACCAGACGGTCGATGTTGCGGTCCAAGGTGGCCGAGAAAAGCATGCGCTGTCCGTCGGGCCGTACTTGCTGGATCAGCTTGGTGATCTGCGGCAGGAAGCCCATGTCGGTCATCTGGTCGGCTTCGTCCAGCACCGTGATGCGGACGCCGTCGAGCACGCAGTCCCCGCGTTCCACGAGGTCATTGAGCCTGCCGGGAGTCGCCACGACCACCTCGGCGCCGCGCCGGAGCACACCGGCCTGCTTGGCGATGGACAGCCCGCCGACCACGGTGGCCAGGCGGAGGTTCACCGCCGTCGCGTAGGGGGACAGCGCGTCCGCTACCTGCTGGGCGAGTTCACGGGTGGGCACCAGCACGAGGGCGAGGGGAGCCTTGGACTCCGCGCGCAGTCCGGCCGTGCGGGCCAGGAGCGCCAGACCGAACGCGAGGGTCTTGCCGGAGCCGGTGCGGCCGCGTCCCAGCAGGTCACGGCCGGCGAGCGAATTGGGCAGCGTGGCGGCCTGGATGGGGAAAGGGGTGGTCACGCCCTGGGCGGTGAGGGTCTTCAGCAGCCCCGGAGGCATATCCAGACCGGCGAAGTCCTCGACAGCGGGAAGTGCGGGTGTCGTGCTTTCCGGCAGCCGGAATTCCATCGGCGACGACGCGGACGGCGGGGGTGACGAGACGCGCCGGTTCGACTTCGTGGGCCTACGGGACATGCAGTTTTTTACCTTCCTGGAAACAGCACAAACCGGGGTCCGCACCGTGACGGTGCGGACCCCGGTGAGCAGATACGCGTCCGGCGATCAGGCGGGGACGATGTTCTCCGCCTGCGGGCCCTTCTGGCCCTGCGTGACGTCGAACGAGACCCGCTGACCCTCCTGGAGCTCACGGAAGCCCTGGGTCGCAATGTTCGAGTAGTGGGCGAAGACGTCGGGGCCGCCGCCGTCCTGCTCGATGAAGCCGAAACCCTTTTCGGCGTTGAACCACTTCACGGTTCCCTGTGCCATGACCTTCTCCTTCTGTGGGCAGAGGCCCCATCCGGAGATGCCGGAAAACAAATAATGCGCCTGAAGGAGGAACATTCCCGTCAGGCGCACATACGTTCATGGGTACCACAACTGCAACCTCAAAACCGTAACACGACTCGACGGCCTGTGGTGGATCATCGAGTGGCACGCGGGGATTCCCCCTGCCAGGTCACGTGCCGGCGGCTACCCTCGCCCGCTCTCCGGCCATCAGAGCCCCATAGACGATGAGCGACGCCGCGAGTCCGATGGCCCACCCGTAGTCCGCGAGCGGCTTGAGGAACGGGATCAGTCCGTCGACCGGGAACGGCCCGGCCTTGTCCCCCTTCGCATCGAGCGTCGAGTAGGACCCGCCGACGGCCAGCACGCCCCCGACCACGAACGCGACGAGGGCCCGCCAGTTCCATCCGCCGCCGTACCAGTACCTTCCATCCGCCACGTACAGGTCGGCGAGATGCAGCACGGTCCGCCGGATGATCCAGTAGTCGGCGATCAGGATGCCGGCCACCGTGCCGAGCAGCCCGCCGACGACGCCGAGCCACGTGAAGATGTACAGCTCGGGCGTGGACGTCAGCTTCCACGGCATGACCAGCACACCGACGACGCCCGTGATGATCGCGCCCGTCCGGAAGCTGATGACCTTCGGCGCGAGATTCGCGAGGTCGTAGGCAGGAGAGACGACATTGGCCGCAATGTTCACGGAGATCGTCGCCACGAAGACGGTGACGAGTGCGAAGAGCAGGCCGAACACGTTGTCCGTCTTGCCGGCCAGCTCGACCGGGTCCCAGATCGCGGCCCCGTACACCTTCTCCGAACCGGCCGTCACCAGGGCCGACATCAGAGCGAAAGCAGTCATGGTGGTCGGCAGGCCGAGGGTCTGGCCCCAGAGCTGCGCCCGTTGGCCCTTCCCGAAGCGCGTGAAGTCAGGAATGTTCAACGACAAGGTCGACCAGAAGCCGATCATGCCCATGAGCCCCGGGAAGAACACCTTCCAGAAGTCCGCACCCCAGCCCACCTTCGACGGCTCTTGCAGCAACGGACCGAACCCACCTGCCTTGTCCGCGATCCAGATCAGCAGCACGACGGCACCCACGAGCACGAACGGCGCCGCCCAGTTCTCGAAGCGGCGCAGGGTGTCCATCCCCCGGTAGATGATGGCCAGTTCCAGCGCCCAGAAGATGACGAAGCACAGCCAGAGCGTCCACGGGTAGCCGCCGATCTTCCCCGTGTCGGCCCATCCCCCGAAGATCTTCCCCAGCAGAACGAAGATGCCCTGGCCGCCGATCCACGTCTGAATGCCGAACCAACAGCAGGCCACCGCGGCCCGCACCATGGCGGGCAGGTTCGCACCGCGGATGCCGAACGAAGCCCGGGCCAGGACCGGGAAGGGTATGCCGTACTTCGGTCCGGCATGGCCCGTGAGCAGCATCGGCAGCAGCACGATCACGTTGGCCAGGGCGATCGTAAGGACCGCCTGCTTCCAGTCCATGCCGAGCGCCACCAGGCCGGAGGCCAGGGTCCAGGACGGGATGCAGTGGGCCATGCCGATCCACAGGGCAACGAAGTTGTACGTGGTCCAACGGCGCTCGGCGAGCGGGACGGGCCGCAGGTCCTCATTGGCGTAGCGGCTGCCGGCCGGGTAAGCGTCAGCGGTCAGCTCGATGCCGACGCCCTCGGCCGGCGGTATCGGAGACGAAGGCGGGGACGGGATGGCGTTCGTCATGGGCAGTCCGTTCAATGAGGGGCCGATGAGGAGGCCCTACGGGGGACGCGGGAACTGGGCCATGCGGGGTCCGTGAACTGCTCTGCGGGATGGACCGGATGAAGAGGGTGCCGAGGGGGCCGGTAACTCGCCGGTCATGAGGTCAGTGCGGGGATGATGGTCTGGCCGTACTGGTCGATGACGTTCTCCTTCGCGTCGTGCATCGCGTACAGCGCGAACTGGTCGACGCCCAATGCCTTCAGCGCGCGCAGCTTTTCGACATGGGCGGACGCCGGGCCGAGCAGGCAGAAGCGGTCGACGATGGCGTCCGGCACGAACGCGGTGTCCGGGTTGTCGGCGCGTCCGTGGTGGGAGTAGTCGTAGCCCTCGCGGGCCTTGATGTAGTCGGTGAGTTCGTCGGGGACCAGGCCGGAGTGTTCGCCGTAGCGGGCGACGAGGTCGGCCACGTGGTTGCCGACCATGCCGCCGAACCAGCGGCACTGTGCGCGGGCGTGGTCGAGGTCGTCGCCCACGTACGCGGGCGCGGCGACGCAGATGGTGACGTCGGACGGGTCGCGTCCGGCGGCCACGGCGGCATCGCGTACGGCCTTGATCATCCACTCGGTGAGGAAGGGATCCGCGAGCTGGAGGATGAAGCCGTCGGCCAACCGCCCGGCCATCTCCAGGGCTTTGGGGCCATAGGCGCCCATCCACACGGGCAGCTTGCCGTTCCTGACCCAGGAGATCTTCACCCGGTGTCCGCCGACGTCCGCTTCCCGCCCCTCGGCCAGATCCCGGATGACGCCGATGGCATCGCCGAGCCGGGCCAGGGTGTTGGGCGGCCGGCCGGCCACCCGCATCGCGGAGTCGCCGCGACCGATGCCGCAGACGGTGCGGTTGCCGTACATCTCGTTGAGGGTGGCGAAGGTGGAGGCGGTGACCTCCGGGGTGCGGGTGGAGGGGTTGGTGACCATCGGGCCGACGATCAGGCGGTCGGTGTGTTCCAGGATCCGGCTGTAGATGACGAACGGCTCCTGCCACAGGACGGCCGAATCGAAGGTCCAGCCGTAGCGGAAACCGTTGCGCTCGGCGCGGCGCATCAGGGACACGACGGCGGATGCGGGCGGGTCGGCCTGCAGGACGAGTCCGAAGTCCACGGCTGCGCTCCTTAGACGAGGTACTGGCAGGTGCCGCGCGGGATGTACTGGCCGTGGCCCGCGTGTCCGGTGAACGCGCCCTGGTCGATGACGAGTTCACCCCGC
Source organism: Streptomyces sp. NPDC053427 (assembly GCF_044544985.1). Lineage (NCBI taxonomy): Bacteria > Bacillati > Actinomycetota > Actinomycetes > Kitasatosporales > Streptomycetaceae > Streptomyces > Streptomyces sp. NPDC053427. The sequence goes on from NZ_JBITYA010000011.1 coordinate 164,958, forward strand.
GAGAAGACCGTTTCGACCCGCCCGGTGAGCCGTTTGCCCTCGTACGCCGAGTAGTCGACGTTCATGTGGTGGGTCGCCGCGGAGACGGTCTGTTCGGCGGTGGGGTCGTAGATGACGATGTCGGCGTCGGCGCCGGGGGCGATGGTGCCCTTCTTCGGATACAGGCCGAACATCCGGGCCGGGGTGGCGCAGGCGATCTCGATCCAGCGGCGGCGGCTGATCCGGCCCTCCACCACGCCCTGATGGAGGAGGTCCATCCGGTTCTCCACCCCGGGCATACCGTTGGGGATCTTGGAGAAGTCGCCGCGGCCCAGCTCCTTCTGACCCTGGAAGCAGAACGGACAGTGGTCGGTGGAGACCACCTGGAGGTCGTTGGTTCGCAGTCCGCGCCACAGCGCCGCCTGGTGCTCGCGCGGTCGCAGCGGCGTGGAGCACACGTACTTGGCGCCCTCGAAGTCCGGCTCGGCGAGGTTGTCGGTGGACAGGAACAGATACTGCGGGCAGGTCTCGCCGAAGACGTTCAGTCCCATCCGGCGGGCCCGGGAGATCTCGGCGACGGCCTCCTCGGCGGAGACATGGACGACGTAGAGGGGCGCACCGGCGACCCGCGCCAGCTGGATGGTGCGGTGGGTGGCCTCGGCCTCGAGCAGGACGTGCCGGACCTCGCCGTGGTAGCGGGGGTCGGTCCGGCCCTCGGCCAGCGCCTGCTCGACGAGGACGTCGATGGCGATGCCGTTCTCGGCGTGCATCATGATCAACCCGCCGTTGCCCGCGGCCCGTTGCATCGCCCGCAGGATCTGGCCGTCGTCGCTGTAGAACACGCCCGGGTAGGCGGTGAACAGCTTGAACGAGGTGACGCCCTCGGCCACCAGGAGGTCCATCTCCTTGAGGGTGCCCTCGTTGACGTCCGAGAGGATCATGTGGAACGCGTAGTCGATGGCGCACTGGGCGTCGGACTTGGCGTACCAGGCGTCCAGTCCCTGACGGAGCGCCTGGCCGCGGCTCTGGACGGCGAAGTCGATGATGGTGGTGGTGCCGCCCCAGGCGGCGGCGCGGGTGCCGGTCTCGAAGGTGTCCGACGCGAAGGTGCCGCCGAACGGCAGCTCCATATGGGTGTGCGCGTCGACGCCGCCCGGGATGACGTATTTGCCGGTGGCGTCGACGGTGCGGTCCGCGGACCGGCTCCAGGTCTCGGCGTGCGAACTGCCGTGCGCGGCCAGGGCGGCGACCCGGCCCTCCTCCACCAGGACATCGGTGTGCATCTCGTCGGCGGCGGTGATGACAAGTCCGCCCCGGATGACCGTACGGCTCACAATCCCTGCTCCCTCCACACCAGCAACCTCGGCGGCACCGGAAGGCGGAGCGCGACGTGCGCCGTCTCCTCGGCATGCCTGCTCCGCTGACGCCATGCCACAACCGGTCTACACCCGTAGATTCCGGTCGAGAAGGAGACCGTAGAAGCATGTCACCCACCGTGGCAATACCGTGACCGTTAATCAGCGGGGGCGTTCGTGTTGCGCCGACGATCAGCTGGACGGTTGAACGCCCGACGCGATCGGAGCCCGGCCCACCGGTTGTGGGAGACCGGCCCCGGAGGGATGCGGGGGCGCCGCGGCGGGCAGAACGAGGACGCCGGAAACGGGCGGGGACACGAGCAAGCCGGAACACGAACAGGCAGGAAACCGGACAGGCAGGAAACCGTACGGCAGAAAGGCGACACGTCATGGAGCAGAGCACGCCGTGGGAGTTCTCCGACGACCGCGGGCGCCTGGCGGTGGCCGGGGACCGACCACTGAGGATCGTTTCCTACATACAGGCGGGAGCCACGCTGTGGGACCACGGCATCCGCCCCGTGGGACTCTTCGGGTCCCAGCACGACGGCGCCGCCCCCGACGCGGCCAAGGCCGGCGAGCTGCCGCTGGCGGAGATCCGGTACCTCGGTTCGGGCCGTGCGCTGCACCCGGACGCCCTGCTGGAGGCCGAGCCGGATCTCGTCGTGGCCGTCACTTATGACGGCGAGCAGGTCTACGGGCTCGAGCCGAAGACCGCGCTGGAACTGGAGGCGCATGTCCCGGTGGCGGCCATCGCGGTGGGGCCGGGGCGGGGACTGGCCGAGGTACGGGAGCGGTTCGCGGCGCTCGCCGGATCGCTGGGGAAGGGCGAACCCCTCGGTACGGCGCGGGAGTTGGACGCCGCGGAGGATGTGCTGCGGCAGGCGGCAAGGGGACCGGTGCGGCCCCGGGTGCTCGCGCTGTCGCCCGGCGACCGCGAGCGGGTGCATCTGGCCCGGCCCGGCGCCTGGCCGGATCTGCGGGCGCTGGCCGAGCACGGCGTCGAGCTGCTGGAGCCGGCCGCCGGATCCGGCGCGAACTGGTCCACGGTCGGCTGGGCGGAGGCCGCCGGGATGTACCCCGACATCGTGCTGTCGGACGAACGGGTCAACGCCGCCCGGCCTTCGGAGCTACGGGCCGATGCACACTGGCGCGCGCTGGAGGCCGGGGCGCGGCTGCTGCCGTGGAACCCGGAGGCGCCGTGCAGCCGTCGCGCGCACACCCGCTTCTTCACCCTGGTGGCCGACACCGTACGGAAGGTGGTGACGGGCGGTTAGGGCGCTTCCGACGGATCTCCGCGGCGCCGCGACGCCTGGCTGCGCCGGAAGAACGTCCGAGGCGCAACGGCTCCATTGCCGCTAAGGGTTCGGCAATGGAGCGTTTGTATTGCGCAAAGAGCCGTTCGGAATCCGTCAACGGCTTCCCATTTTCCGCCAACGCCGAGGTCATCGAACGTTTCCGGATCCTTTTCGCCCCAATCGCCGCGCGTAGCTTGGCGTGCGTTCTGCGCCCTCGGGCGCACCGCACATCGGGGATGGGAAGACTCATGCACACGGGGTACGGCGTTCACACGGACGCCTTGCATACGTACGCCTCGAAGATCGATGCGGCGTCGGACCGGGTCACCCAGATCATGAGCGGTCTCGGCTCCCTCCAGGTCCCCGCCGACGCCTTCGGCAAGGTTCCCGGCGCACAGGGGCTGCACAGCTCCTACACGGAACACCACGATGCGGACATCCAGGACTGCCGCGACCTCGCCGACATCCTCAAGGACACCTCGGACGGCCTGGCGGGCACCGCGGACAACTACCGCAACAGCGAGATCATGACCGTCTCCGGCATGGAAGACATCCAGCGGTGACCGCGGCCACGCTCGCATCGGGCGGCGCCGGCAACGCGTACGCCTGGGCCCACAAGCCCGATCACCGGGCCTTTCCCGAGGTCCCCAAGGCCGAGAGCCCGGATCGCAGCGGCATCAGCGGCGCCGTGGACGAGGCCGTGGAGTGGACGCTGGAGAAGACCGGCGCGCTCGAGTGGCTGGAGAAGGTGACCGGCGCGCCGGAGGCGCTGTCCCAGGCCGCCGAGGCGTGGCACTCCCGGGCCAAGGACATGCGGCAGGTCGGCGACGAGCTGCGGTCCGGTGCGGTGACGCTGTCGGAGCACTGGCACGGTCGGGCGTCCGACCATTTCGGCGCGCACATGGGCCATATCGTCGGGGCCATCGACGACACCGCGGTCGACATGGCCGAGACCGCGAAGATCCTCGGCGAGGCGGCGAAGGAATGCGCGCTGGCCGAGGAGACGGTGATCCATCTGATCACCGAGCTGATCGAGATGTTGATCGCGGAGCTGGCCACCAGCTTCATCCTGGACCTGTTCACCGCCGGCCTGGCCACCGTCGTCGACGCGCTGATCAGCGACGCCGAGGTCACCGTCTACATCGAGCGGATCGCCAAGGTCTCCGAAGAACTCGCCGATGTGCTCACCAAGCTGCAGAAGGCGATCAAGGAGATGAAGGAGGCCGTGCGCGCCGGGAAGGGCGTCAAGGAGATCATGAGCAAGGCGCGGCAGGTCCGCCGGCTCTCCAGGACGTTCCGGGAAACCACCGAGGGGCTGAGCGGCGAACGCGGAATCCAGGAGGGCCTGAGCGACGGTCAGCGCAGGGCGATCGGCGCGACGAACAAGCTCACCGAGAAGGCGCTGAAGGAAGGCGAGAAGGCGGTCGGGTTCGAGCACGACTGGAAGGCGCCGCTGAAGGAGTACGCCAAGAGCGAGGGGCGCACCCTCCTGGAGGGCGACGAGCCGCCCAAGCCCTATGAAGTCGACCGCAACAGCATCGAGGGGACCTTCGGATGAGCGGCTACGGCGCGGTGCCGGGCGGCGCCCCGGCAGGGTACGGCACGGGTGTGGTGGGCCCGGCGTGGCTTCACCCCGTGGCGGCCGCCCATCTGCGGCAGGGCGAGCAGCTGAGGGCGGTGTTCCCCACCGAGGTGGACGATCTGCTGCCGCCGCGACTCCCCCGGCGGTACCGCATCAGGACGCCCCGGCAAGGGCGCATCCGGCTCTGGCCGGTGGTGCGGTTCGTGCTGGAGTGGATCGTGCCCGAGTCGTGGGTGTGGGTCATCCAGGGCAACACCAGCGGCAACCCCGTCGAACGCGGAGCGAGCCGGGGGTACCGCGCGATCCGGCGGCGTTTCCACGGCGGTTCGTGGTCGGGCGGCTACCGCAGTGCCGCCGGGGCGCTGCTCATCGCCGTACGCAACTCGCCGGACGCCTTCTTCCGGGGCCAGCACTCGGAATGCGTACTGGCCGTCACCACGCACCGGCTGCTCGTGCTCAGCGAACCGACGTCGGCGGTCCATGAACGGCCCTACCCCGCGCATCTCCTCGCCGAGTACCCGCGGGGCGAGTTCGGCAGACGCCGCGCGGAACACCCCGCGCGGCAGCTCTTCCGCGCCGATGTGGAGTTCCGCGACGCGTCCTGGATCGCGCTGCGCCTGGACGAGCGCGCGCAGGTTGCCGAGCTGACGTCCGTACTGGGCTGACCCACCGGATGCCGACGGCGGGCGGGACAACGGCAGTTGCCCCGCCCGCCGTCGGTGCCCGCGGCTACGTCCCCGCCGGGCCGCCCTGCGCCACCGCCAGCGCCTCCGCGAGCAGTTCCGCCCCCTCCTCCGCCTCGGCGACGGTCAGCGTCATCGGGGGTGCGATGCGCAGCGAGGCGCCGCCCTGACCGCCCTTGCCGACCAGGAGGCCCCGCTCGCGGGCGGCCTCGACCACCAGCGAAGCGGCCTCCGGCGAGCGCTCGTCGGTGCCGGGGCGGACCAGTTCGACGCCGATCATCAGGCCGCGGCCGCGCACCTCCCGTACGACATCGAGCCCGGCCGTGATCGCCCGCAGCCGCTCGATGAGCAGGCCGCCGACCCGCCGGGCGTTGCCCTGGAGGTCGTGTTCGAGGAGGTAGGTGAGGTTGGCGAGGCCGGCGGCCATGGTGACGGGGCTGCCGCCGAAGGTGGAGATGGAGTTGGCGGAGAGGGAGTTCATCACCTCCGCGCGGGCGACGACACCGCCGATGGACATGCCGTTGCCGATGCCCTTGGCGAAGGTGAGCAGGTCCGGCGGGCCGTTCTCCGCATGCGCCTGCCAGCCCCAGAAGTGGTCTCCGGTACGGCCCCAGCCGGTCTGCACCTCGTCGCTGATCCACAGGATGCCGTGCCGGGCGAGCACCTCGCGGAACGCCGCGTACAGGCCGTCCGGGGGCGCGGTGAAGCCGCCGACGCCCTGCACCGGTTCGGCGATCAGCGCGGCGACGCCGCCCGCGGTCTGCTGGAGCATGTCCTCGAGGTCGGCGACGCAGGCCCGGATGTACGCGGCGTCGCTCAGCTTCGCGTACGGGCCACGGCTGCGCACCCCGCCGTGCACGTACAGCGTCTGGAGCGGCGAGAGGCTGGTGGGCGACCAGCTCTGGTTGCCGGTGATGCCGACCGCGGAGAAGGAGCGGCCGTGGTAGCTGTTGCGCATCGCCAGGATCTGGTTGGAGCGGCGGTAGGACGTGGCCAGCAGCAGGGCCGTGTCGTTGGCCTCCGTACCGGAGGTGGTGAAGAAGACCCGGGCGTCGGGGATGCCGGAGAGCGCGGCGATCCGCTCCGCCAGCTCGACCATGGGGCGGGAGAGATAGAGCGTGGAGGTGTGGATGATGCGGCCGGCCTGCTCGCTGACCGCCTTGGTCACCTCGGGCAGGGCGTGCGCCGTCATGGTGGTGAGGATGCCGCCGAAGAAGTCGAGGTAGCGGTTGCCCTCGGCGTCCCAGACGTGGCGGCCCTCGCCGTGGGTGAGTTCGAGCGGCCGCTCGTAGTAGAGGCTCAGCCAGGACGGCAGGACGGCCCGGTGGCGGGCGTGGAGGCCCGAGGAGTCGTGGGTCACGGCTGCACCAGCCCGCCGTACGCGTCGGGGCGGCGATCGCGGTAGAACGCCCATTGCTGCCGGACCTCGTCGATCAGCCCGAAGTCGAGATCGCGGATGAGGAGTTCTTCCTTGGAGTCGCTGGCGACCTCGCCGACGAACTGACCGCGCGGGTCGACGAAGTAGCTGGTGCCGTAGAAGTCGTTGTCGCCGTACTCCTCCACGCCGACCCGGTTGATCGCCGCGATGAAGTACTCGTTGGCGACGGCGGCCGCGGGCTGTTCCAGCTGCCAGAGGTAGGCGGACAGTCCGCGGGAGGTGGCGGAGGGGTTGTAGACCAGCTGGGCGCCGTTGAGCCCCAACTGCCGCCAGCCTTCGGGGAAGTGGCGGTCGTAGCAGATGTAGACGCCGACCTTGCCGACGGCCGTGTCGAAGACCGGCCAGCCCATGTTCCCCGGCTTGAAGTAGTACTTCTCCCAGAAGCCCTTGACCTGCGGGATGTGGTGTTTGCGGTAGATGCCCAGGAGGGTGCCGTCGGCGTCGATGACGGCCGCGGTGTTGTAGTAGAAGCCGGACTGCTCGATCTCGAAGACCGGCACGACGATGACCATGCCGGTCTCGCGGGCCAGCGCCTGCATCCGGCGTACGGTCGGGCCGTCGGGCACGGGCTCGGCCCAGCGGTAGTGCTCCGGCTCCTGGACCTGGCAGAAGTACGGGGCGTTGAAGACCTCTTGGAAGCCGATGACCTTGGCACCCTGCGCGGCCGCCGCTCTGGCGTGCTCCTCGTGCTTCGCGATCATCGATTCGGTGTCGCCGGTCCAGGTCGCCTGGACCAGTGCGGCACGCACAACATCGGCCATGAGCTGCTCCTTTGTCGATGCGTCAGCCTGCAGCCCACGCGGGATCTCCGGCGGGATCTACGCGTGTGGAGGTGACCGTAAGCCCCGTTACGCACCGTGGCAAGACCATCTCTCAGCGCGGCGCGCCCTTGTGGGGGATCGCAGGCGGAGGGATCACGGGTGGGCGGCGCGCAGGGCGTGGGCGATGTCGCTGTGCCGGTGCGGTGAGACGCTCCCGGCCGCCTCCAGCAGCAGCGGCCCGAGCGTGCCCGGCGCCAGGGCGGCCGCCGCGGCCGCCTCCTCCGGCGCGCGGGAGCGTACGAGCGCGGCCAGCAGCTCCAGCGCCTGCGCGGCGCGGTCCCGCCCGAGCAGTTCCAGCGCGGCCTGCGCCACCTCCGCGACGGGGCGGGCCACGGCCTGCCGCAGCAGGCAGGCGCCGTCCGCGGCGCGGCCCGCGGCGGCCAGCGCATCGGCGGCCGCGGCGAGCCCGGCGGGCGGCAGGCAGGCCGCTTCCCAGAGCAGGGTGGGGACGTCGGAGGCGAGTCCGGCGCGCTCCAACTCCTCGATGAGTAAGGGGATTTCCGGTGCCGGGCGGTTTGCGGCGGCGCAGAGTTCGGCGTGCGCGAGGCCGCCGTCGGCGGTGGCGCGGAGGTGGGCCAGGCGGGAGACGGCGGTGGCGGCGGCGCGCCGGGCCTCGGCGGTGGCCGGGGCCGCCGCGGGGCGACCCGTCGGCCGGTCGCCGTCCGTCGGCTCCTGGCCGTACGCCCCGGCGAAGCGGGCGCCGCGCGGGGCGGCTGCCGGGGCGGGGGCGCTCGCGTACTCCTCCGCTTCCGCCAATGCGGCCTCCTCCGGCGTCTCCAGCCCGGCGAAGCGGGCGCCGCGCGGGCGGGCGGGAGGCTTGCCCCTGGCTCCGCCCCCGGCCTTGGCCCTGCCCTTGGCCCGCCGCCCGGCCTCGACCTCGGCCTCCTCCAGCGCCTCCAGCCGTGCGCGGAGCTCGCCGACCCGGGCGCCGGCGCGGGCGTGGTCGTCCCGTGCCCAGGCCAGTTCCTCGGCCGGCCGGTCCGCCTGGCCGGGACCCGCCGCCCGTGCGGCCGCCTCCAGGTCGCGCACGCGCAGCGCCATACGCCGCTCCTCGCGCACCCTCACCGCCAGCCGCTCCCGCAACGCGGGGCGGCCGCCCGGCCGGGCGTCGTGCTCGGCCAGCGCCTGCGCATGCAGCCGTCGGGCCCGCGCGCCGGCGGTGCTCACCGCATGCTCGCCCGGCAGCTGCGAAAGGTCGTACAGCAGCGACTCCACCACGTCCCACGGCGGCAGGTCCCGCCCCTCCAGACAGGCCCGCAGCCCGTCGGGATCGCGCCGGACGAAGACGCCGTACCACCCGGCCGACGGATCGAGCCGCTGCGTGAGACCGGCCAGAAAGCGCGCGAACTGCCCGATGGAATCGTGGAGTTGAGCTTCCGACATGGGCTGAGCAGCTCCCCCCTCGGCCGGACTTCTCCCCTTTGGCCGCATGGCACACCGCAAATGTTTCGACGGTGACGACGACGCGCTACGGGCGGGTTACGGACCGCGCACACGAGCCGTCCGCCATCCCAACAAGACAGGCAAACTTGCAAGTTTTCCTGTCGATTGCCTACGCTCGGCCCATGCCGGACAAGAACCAGGAACGCCTCGCGACGGATCTGGGTGCGGTCATGGGCCTGCTGATGCGCCACCTGCGCGCCGCGTCCCCGCAGGGCGAGCTCAGCCCCACCCAGCGCGCCGTCATCGGCCGGATCGACACCGACGGGCCGGCCACCATCGCGGCGCTGGCCCGCGCCGAGCTGGTCCGCCCGCAGTCCATGCGGATGACGCTGAGCGCGCTGGAAGAGCGCGGCGTCCTCGCCCGCAGCCCGCATCCGACCGACGGGCGGCAGGTCGTCTTCTCCCTCACCGAGGAGGGGCGCCGGACGCTCGGCTCCGTACGGCAGGCCAAGCAGAACTGGCTCGCCGTGGCCATCGCGGAGCGGCTGACCGAGGACGAACAGCGCACCCTCGCGACGGCGACCGAGCTGATGCGTCGGCTGACGCAGGAATGAGCGCGCCGAGGCGTCCGCCCGCGCCCGCCGGTCCCGCCTCCACGCCCCCACCCGACCGACCGCGCCCCGGCACGAAGACGACCGCCAACCGACCACCCGACCACGTCCGTTCCCCCGATCGCCGCCAAGGAGCACCCGTCTCATGCCCGTCACCACACTCGACCCCACCACCGCCCTGGTCCTGATCGATCTGCAGAAGGGGATCGCCGGTCTGCCCACCGCTCCGCACCCTGCCGCGGAGGTCATCGCGCGCGGTGCCCGCCTGGCCGCCGCGTTCCGCGCGCGCGAGCTGCCCGTCGTCCTGGTGAACGTCACCGGCGGCGCCCCGGGCCGTACGGAAACCGCGCCGCACGGCGCCACCCCGCCCGCCGACTGGGCCGAGCTGGTTCCCGAACTCGACCGGCAGCCCGCCGACATCACCGTCACCAAGCAGCAGTGGGGCGCCTTCCACGGCACCGGCCTGGACCTCGAACTCCGCCGCCGCGGCGTCACCCAGATCGTCCTCGCCGGCATCGCCACCAGCATCGGCGTCGAATCCACCGCCCGCGCCGCGCACGAGCACGGCTACCACGTCACCCTCGCCACCGACGCGGTCACCGACCTGGACGAGGCGGCGCACCGCCACAGCCTGGAGAAGATCTTCCCGCGCCTGGGCGAGACCGGCACGACCGAGGCGATCCTCGCGCTGCTGGGCTGAGCGCGGCTGTCACGTCCGTCGCATGTGCCGTGCCGGAATTCCGGCACGGCACACGCGACGGCGTCGACGTACGCCGCTCGGTCAGCGGCGTCAGGCCGTGGTGGCCGGCCGCCTCTCGTGCCACCGCAGGTCGTCCTGGAGCTGGGCCGCCAGCGAGATCAGCCGGGGCTCGCCATGGGCCGGGCCGAGGAGCTGGGCGCCCAGGGGCAGGCCGTCCGCGCTGAAGCCGGCGGGGACGCTGACGCCGGGCCAGCCGAGGACGTTCCAGGGCCAGGCGTAGGGGCAGGCGGCGATCATGGCCTGGTCGGTGCGCCAGCCGTTGAGCCTGGCGAGGGTGCCGATGCGTGGTGGCGGGGTGGCAGTGGTGGGGGTCAGGAGGATGTCGTAGGGGCCGAAGAGGGCGCCGATGCGGCGTTGTTGGCGCTCTTCGGCGGCGCGGGCGCGGCGCAGGACGGGCCCGCCGAGGATGCGTCCCATGCGGACGGATCCGCGGGTGCGGGGGTCGAGGAGGGTGCGGTCGGGGACGCGGGCGGCCCATTCGCCTACGCCGGCGGTGGCGCGGGGGACGAAGGAGAGGCCGACCAGTCCGTAGTCGGGTTCGGCCTCCTCCACGAAGTGGCCGAGGCGGGCGAGGGTGCGGGCCACGCCGGTGACGGCGGCGCGGACTTCGGGGTGCAGGGGCTTGCGGGTGAAGGTGATGGGCGGTTTCCAGGAGAGGGCGATACGGAGGCGTCCGGGATCGCGGCCGGCGGCGTCGCGGGCGGCGATGGTGGGCGGACGGTGCAGATCGCCCTCGTGGTTGCCGCTGGCGATGTCCAGGAGGAGCGCCGCGTCCTCGACGGTGCGGGCCAGCGGGCCGATGCCGGTGATGCCCTGGAAGGACTCGGCGTCCGGCCAGGTGGAGATGCGGCCGCGCTGCGGCTTGATGCCGACGAGGTGGGACCAGGCGGCGGGGATCCGGACCGAGCCGGCGCCGTCGGTGCCGAGGGCGGCGGGGACCAGGCCCGCGGCCACCGCGGCGGCCGAGCCGCCGGAGGAGCCGCCGGGGGTGTGGTCGAGGTTCCAGGGGTTGCGGGTGTCGCCGAAGGCCGGGCCTTCGGTGAACGGCCACTGGCCCAGTTCGCAGGCGTTGGTCTTGCCGACGATGATCGCGCCGGCCGCGCGCAGCCGCCGCACGACCTCGGCGTCGTGTTCCTTGGGCGGGAACTCTCCGGCGCAGCCGAACGCCGTGGGCTCGCCCGCCACGTCGGTGTCGTCCTTGACGGCGACGGGCACGCCGAGCAGCGGCAGCCGCTCGCCGGCGGCCAGTTTGCGGTCGGCTTCGGCGGCCTCGGCCAGGGCCGCCTCGGCCCGTACCCGCCGGAAGGCGTTGACGGTGCCCTGGGTCGCCTCGATGCGTTCCAGGCAGCGCCGTACCAGCGCGGTGGAGGTCACCCGCCCGTCGGCCAGTGCCCGTGCCTGCTCGGCGAGGCCTTCGAGTTCTCCGGCCGTCGGGCGGGCACGGCCCGACGGGCCGGGTCCGCTTCCCCTTCCGGTTCCGGTGTCACGGGTCTCGTCAACGCTCACGGTGCGCGCCCTCCCTGGGACCGTTCTTGCGAACGGACCGCTCCTGCCAGTGAACGGTTCCTGCCGGTGAGTGGTCCTTGCCGGTGAACGGTCCAACGAACGGTGCAAGGAGGCTAGTCGTCACCGCTGTGGCCAGCAATGACGCCACACGTAGGCCACATGGACGTCACACGGACGGCACAGCGGCCCGGGCGGCGCGATCCCGGGGATCACGGCCGGACCACCTTCGGGGCGCACCTTGCGCTCGGCGCCGGGGCGGACCGGCGGCGTGCGGACCGTGCGTACCACGTCCCGGCCCGGGTCGCCGTCGTCGAGCGCGCCGACGCCGTCGGCCGCCAACTCCCCGTACGCGCAGGCCGGATCGGGGTTCTTTTCGGTGAGCCGAGGGCGGCGGCGGTGGCGACCGCGGCGTCGACGGCGTTGCCTGCGTTGCCTGCGTTGCCGCAGTAAGGGGGTATACCGCCCGGCGCGGGCAGAGCCGAGAGCGAGGGTGAGGCAGCCGGGGGGAGGCAGCGGGGGCATAGCGGGGCAAGCCGCCCCAGCCGCCCGCCCCGCCCTCGAACACGCACCCGGGCAGCCGCTACGCTCGCCCGCCATGGATGACACCCTGCTGCTCCTGACCGTGGCGGTCGCGGCCCTCGTTGTGGGTCTGGCTGCCGGCTGGGCCGTGCAATCGGCGGCGGCCCGCCGGAAGCTGGCGCGCGAACAGGCCTTCTTCGGGCTGCCGGAGGGCTCGGAGTGCGTGCTGGTCACTCACCGGGACAGCTCCTCGGCGCACTGGAGCATCCCGCGCCATGACGCGCTGGCGCTGCTCGGGCTGGCCGCGGTGGTCGAGAACTGCGGGGCGCACCCGGAGATCGCCCCGCACGACACCGGGCTCCAGGGCTTCGGGGCACGCACCGAGTTCTGTGTCGGCGATCCGACCGCGCACCGCCGGCTGGCGGCCCATCTGACCAATCTCCTGCCGGGCGTCGCGGTGCACCCGGGCGACGAGTCCGGCGCCGGCCGCGGCACGTTCACCATCGGCGGCACGGCGTACCGGATGGAGCCGGGCGCGGTGGAGTACGTCCTGCTGGCCCGTCTGACGGCCGGCGAGGGCGACCGGCCGGTGTTCCTTGCGGCCGGTCAGCGCCCGGTCACCCATCGGGCCGCGGTGCGCCATCTCGTCCGCAACCGGGCGCGGCTGGCCCGTAAGCACGGTGCCGGGGGCCAGTTCGCGCTGCTGCTGAAGGTGGTGAACTCGCAGGCGTACGGGCCCGATGTCGTCGAGCTGGTCGCGGACGTCACCAAGGCGGCGACCTCGCCCGCCGAGCCGAAGGGGCACCGGGCGGCGGCCTGACGCTCGGCGGGCGGCCGCCCGGGGGATCTGCGAAGCTCGGACGCATGATCGCCAGCCTGCGCGCCGCCGTCCTGCGCTGGACCGGTGTGCTGCCGGTCCTGGCGGTCGTGCTGCTGGCCCTGACCTGGGGGCGGTCGCTGCCGGTCGCCCTGGTCGCGCTGGTCTCGTGCTTTCTGGCCGGGGCGGTGCTGGCCGCGGTGCATCACGCCGAGGTGATCGCGCACCGGGTGGGCGAGCCGTTCGGGTCCCTCGTACTGGCGGTCGCGGTCACGATCATCGAGGTGGCGCTGATCGTCACGCTGATGGCCGACGGCGGCAGCAAGAGCGCCACGCTCGCCCGGGACACCGTCTTCGCGGCGGTGATGATCACCTGCAACGGCATCGTCGGCCTGTGCCTGCTGGTGGGCGCCCTGAAGCGCAAGGTGGCCGTCTTCAACGCCGAGGGCACCGGCGCGGCGCTGGCGACCGTCGCCACGCTGGCCGGTCTGAGCCTGGTCCTGCCGGCGTTCACCACCAGCACGCCGGGGCCCCGGTTCTCCACCCCGCAGCTGGTCTTCGCCTCGCTCGCCGCGCTGGTGCTCTACGGCATGTTCGTCACCACCCAGACGCTCCGGCACCGGGACTACTTCCTGCCGGTGACCGCGGCGGGCGAGGTGATCGACACCGAGGACCACGCCGATCCGCCGTCCCGGAAGGTGGCGCTGGTGAGCCTCGGGCTGCTGGCGCTGGCCCTGATCGCCGTGGTCGGGCTCGCCAAGGGGGTGTCGCCGACGATCGAGACCGGGGTGGCCGCGGCGGGTCTGCCGTCCTCCGTCGTCGGCATCGTGATCGCGCTGCTGGTGCTGCTGCCGGAAACCATCGCCGCCGTACGGGCCGCCCGCCGGGACCGCGTCCAGACCAGCCTCAATCTGGGCCTCGGCTCGGCGATGGCCAGCATCGGCCTCACCATCCCCGCGGTCGCCGTTGCCTCGGTGTGGCTGCCGGGCCCGCTCCACCTGGGCCTCGGCGCGACCCATATGGTGCTGCTCGCCCTCACCGTCATGGTGGGCACCCTGACGGTGGTCCCCGGCCGCGCCACCCCTTTGCAGGGCGGTGTCCATCTCGCCCTGCTGGCCGCGTACATCGTGCTGGCGGTCAGCCCCTGACGCCCTCGGCCACAGCTCGGCCGAACGGGGTGCGGAACCCGTCGCCCCTGGTGTGGCTGCGGCCCGGAGCGGTGGCCGCATGAGAGCACGGAAACGTGCGAGCCGACGAAAACGACCCTCGGACACCTACCCGGCGGCTGTTCCTGCGGGGCGGCCTCGCGGTCGGCCTGCTCGGCGTCGGGCGCCTGCTGACCGCGTCGGATGCGCAGCCACCGCAGGCCGCCCCGTGGGACGCGGCGGAACTGCCGAAGCCGCACCCGACGGCCGGGGCGCCGCCGCCGCGGATCCAGGGCGCGCTCGCCCAGCGCTACCGGCTGCGCCCGATGGCCGGCGAGACCTCGCTCTCCGGGCCCGGCGCCTCGCCCGTGCACCCCGACGTCGCGTTCCGGCTGCCCACGCAGGGCCGCGAGGTCGCCCTGACCTTCGACGACGGGCCCGATCCCCGCTGCACCCCAAAGATCCTGCGGACGCTGCGCCGGCACGACATCCGGGCCACCTTCTTCATCGTCGGCGAGAGCGCCGCCGCCTTCCCCGGCCTGCTGCGCGAGATCGTCGACGACGGCCATGCCGTCGCCAACCACAGCTGGACCCACCCACAGCTCACCGCGCTCCCCCCGGCCAAGGTCTACGACCAGCTCGGCCGCACCAGCAGCATGGTCGCGGACACCCTGGGCACCGCCCCGCGCCTGGCCCGCGCCCCGTACGGCGCCTGGGACGAGCCGTCGCTGAGCATCTGCAGCGACCTGGGCATGTCCCCCGTCGGCTGGTCCATCGACTCCGCCGACTGGACCCGCCCCGGCCCGAAGCGCATCGCCACCACCGTCCTGCGGGGCATGGCGCCCGGTGCGATCGTGCTCAGCCACGACGGCGGCGGCGAGCGCGCGCAGACCGTCGCGGCGCTGGCGTGGTATCTGCCCCGTCTGCTGGACCACGGCTACCGGCCGATCCGTATCGAGGCCTGAGGGCGACCGGCTCGCGCGGCGCACGCCCGGCGCATCCGGGGCCGCCGACGGCCCGCAGACGCGCTCCGGGGCACCCGGCGCGGCGGGTGATGACCGTCACCCGGGGCACCCGCGCAGGAACACCGTCCGATGGTTTATCGTTCAATTGGAGCGCGACGGAAACGGAATTCCGCTCACGTCCGCCCCCCCCAAAGCTGCCCCGGCCGAAATCCCCCGTTCGGCCGGGGCTTCCCCTTTCCTGGGGTGCGACGCTCAACGAAGGTGCGACGCCCCGTTGACGTCGAGCACCGCGCCGGAGGACCAGACCGCGTCGGGCGAGGCGAGGTAGTGCACGGCGGCGGCCACGTCCTGCGGCGTGGCGACCCGGCCGAACGGGCTCTGTTGCTCGACGTCCTCGGTGATCCGGTCCGCGACCCGCTCGGTCCCCACGAAACCGGGCGCGACGGAGGCGACGGCGATTCCGTACGGCGCCAGATGGACCGCCAGCGACTGGCCCATGGCATGCAGCGCCGCCTTCGACGCCCCGTACGCCGGGTGATCCGGCTCGCCCCGGAACGCGCCCCGCGACCCGATGTTGACGATCCGCCCCGCCGCCGCCCGCTCGATCATGTTCCGCGCCGCGCAGTAGCTGATGTGCGCCGCCCCCAGGAGATTCACCTCCATGATCCCCTGCCAGGCGGCCTGCCAGTCCTCGAACGACGTACGGTCCAGCGGGTGCGCCACATTCGCCGCGGCATTGTTGACCAGCACATCGACCCCGCCGAGCCCGTCCACCGCCGCCTCGACGACCGCGGCCGCACCTTCCGGCGTACGCACATCCCCCTGCACCAGGACATGCCCGCTCCCCGCCAGCGCGGCAAAGGCCTCCTCGGCCGCCTCCCGCCGCGACGCGTAGTGCAGCGCGACCCGGTCCCCATCCGCGGCGAACCGCTCCGCCACCGCCCGGCCGATGCCCCTCGACGCTCCCGTCACCAGCACCGCGCGATCCATCCGTGCCCCCTCGCTCGTTTCTGCTCGTCCTCGTCCTTGCTTGATCACGACGATCGTACGCAGGGGGAACCACCGCTCCCGGAGCCGCAGGGGGCCGGTTAGTGTGCACGGATGTCTGCGCATCCGGAATCCGGTGACCTCGGTGGCCTCGGTCAACTCCCTTTCCCCGGCGGTACGGACGGCAGCGCCGGCGTCCCCGGCCTGCGCTGCGTCGCCGGCTGGCTCGCTCCGGACGCCTGCGAGGCACTGCTGGCCCAGATCGACGCCGGAGCGTGGTCGACGGAGCTGAAGCGGCGGGTCCAGCACTACGGGCGGCGCTACGACTACGGGCGGCGCAGCGTGGCGGCGGATGCGCGCGCCGGGGACGCGCCGCCGGTCCCCGAGTGGCTGGCGGTGCTCGCGGGGCGGCTGGCCGACGAGGGAGTGCTGGACCGCCGGGCGGATCAGGTCATCGTCAACGAATACCGGCCGGGGCAGGGCATCAGCGCGCATGTCGACTGCGTGCCGTGCTTCGGGCCGGTCGTGGCGGCGGTGTCGCTGGGCTCGGGATGCGTCATGGACTTCAGCGATCCCGGGACCGGTACGAAGGTGGGCGTGCCGCTCGCGCCGGGCAGTCTGTGCGTGATGACCGGGGCCGCCCGGTTCACCTGGCGGCATGCCATCGCGCCGCGCAAGAGCGACCCCGGGCCGGCGGGTGGCCGGGTGCCGCGGGGGCGGCGGGTGTCGGTGACGTTCCGTACGCTGACCGGGCCCGGCACCACGGGCACCCCGTAACCGGGCCCGGCACCACGGCCGCCCCGTAGGCGACGGGGAACGCCGATCGCCCGCTCTCCGGGTGCTTCCGCCGCTGCCGGGGCCGAAATCCCGGGCACCGGGCCGGCCCGGGCCGTCCTCCGGCGGGCCCGTCTGGCCGCCCGCCCGGTATCCCCCGATCATCGAAATATGGCCCCGACCGATGAGCGTGGCTTTCCGCCGTATCCCGAGATCCGGCCGATGCTGGCGTCCGTCGGCCCGCTGCCCGCCGCGTACGAGGAGGCGGCGTGGGCGTTCGAGGCCAAATGGGACGGTGCGCGCTGCATCGTCAGCACCCCGGGGGACGGTACGGTCCGGCTGGTCACCCGGGCGGGCAACGACGCGACGAGCACATATCCGGAACTGGCGCCGCTGGGCGAGCAGCTGCGCGGCCGGCCCGCGGTGCTCGACGGCGAGGTCGTGGTGCTGGACGCGCGGGGCCGGCCCGATTTCGGGCTGCTGCAGCGGCGGATGGGCGTGGTCAATCCGCGCCGCACGGCCCGGCTGGCCATGGAGTACCCCGTTCATCTCGTCCTCTTCGATGTGATGTACCTGGGGCAGTCGCTGCTCGGCGCGCCGTATTACGAGCGGCGCGGCGTCCTCTCGCAGCTGCGCCTGCGGGGGCCGAACTGGTCGGTGCCCGCGTATGTGGCGGGCCAGGGGCAGCAGGCGTGGGAGGCATCACTGCGGGGCGGCATCGAGGGCGTGGTGGCGAAGAAGCTGACCTCGCCGTACACGCCGGGCGTACGGTCACCCGAGTGGCGCAAGACCAAGCATCTGGTGACGCTCGACGTGGTCATCGGCGGCTGGACGGAAGGGCACGGCGGGCTCACCGGGCTTCCCGGCTCCGTCCTGGCGGGCGTGGAGGAAGCGAGCGGGCTGCGATACGTCGGCTCCGTGGGATCGGGCCTGTCCGACCGGGAGCGGCGGGACCTCGCGCAGTATCTGGGAGTGATCCCCCTCGGCCGCTCCCCGTTCACCAACCCGGTGGACGTCACGGGCGTCCACTGGGCCGAGCCCCGGCTCATCGCCGAGATCACCTTCACCGGCTGGACCTCGGCGGGGCGGCTACGGCACCCGATCTGGCACCGGCTGAGGCCGGATCTGACCCGTCTGGGCTGACGGCGCGTCATGCCGCGCGGGCGACCACCGCGAGGCAGGGACGGCTGCCCCTCGGCCGGTCTTCTCACACCGGTGTTTCAGCGGCCCCTCACCGGCCGCAGAACCCGGCGGCGGCGATCGATCCGCCGTCGTTCTCGTCGTCCGTGCCCACGATGCCCTCGTGCGATCCCGGCAGACAGGCGAGCGCCTCGACCTTGTGCCCGGGGAACGCGGCGATCCGGTGCGGCTTGTCGGACGCGGACACATGGGCGTCGCCGTCATCGCCGACGGAAAGGTGTCCGGCGTCGTAGAGCGCGGAGTCGTACGGCCCGTCGTCCCCCGGGTCCGAGGCGGACGACACCGTCAGCTCGCCGGAGGGCGACACCTTCACATCGGAGACGTGCCGGACGTCTTCGTCGGGATAAGGCGCGCTGAATTTCGCGGAATCGTGCGGGCCGAAGGAGTTGGTGGCCGGATCCCAGAGCGCGGCGGTCAGTTTCGCGGGCCGGTCGTCCTGTCCGCGGTCCGCCCAGACGGCGACGATTCCGTCCTTGGTGGCGTCCAGCGCGAATCCCTCGTAGTTACCGTCCGAGGAAATTCCGGGCAGTTGGAATGCGGCGACGACGCGCGCGGTGCCCTTTTCCGCATGAATGCGGTACGCCGCACCGCTGCTGGCGAGGGCCACGTACTCGTGGTCGCGCCCGGGGACGGCGTCGAGCGCCTCCAGGTCGACGGGTAGCTCCCCGCTCCACTTCAGGGGCCGCACACGCGGTGCGGCGTCCGGGCTGTAGCGCACTGCAACCAGTCGGTTCTCTCCGGGGTTCTTATTGTCACGGACGGCGAGAGTGTCCACCGCATCGCCGTCCCGACCATCGACCACGATTCCACTGATTCCGGAGGTGATGCCGTCACCCACCCGCTGCCAGTCGGCCGGCTGCGCGGCGTCAGCGGTGGCCGAGGCCGCTATGAATGCGGCGCCGGCCATGGCGACGCCGAATAGTTTCTTGATCATCGGCCGATTCTAGATGCGGACATCCGGTTACCGGCGAGTGGTCTTCATATCCTTCGTGAAACTTGGGAAATCCGACGGCCCCGATTACCACGCACCGTCAAATCCACGCCCTGGTAATGCTTTTCCCGGACATGTCTCTCGTGCGGGATTGCGTCACGGCCCGGCGAACGGGGAAGGCTCGCCCAACACACAGGAAACGCACGGGGAATGCACAGCACTGAGCGGATTGCACACGGACGGCAGACGGACAGCACACCGAAAGCACCAGGAGAGGAGCCGGTGATGGCCCGCCCCATCAACAGCGGCAGCGGCAGCGGCAGCGGCAGCGGCAGCGGCAGCGGTGACAACGTCGACGGCGAGCGCCACGGCGGCGCCGGCACGGACGGCACCGATGGCACGGACGGCAACGCCGTATACGGCAGAAAGCCGTTCAAGCGCTCGAGGAGCCACTTCGCGGACCGCATCACCGCCGACGGCAGGGACGGCTGGCCCGTGGAGTCCGGCCGCTACCGCCTCGTCGTCAGCCGCGCCTGCCCCTGGGCGAGCCGGGCCGTGATCTCGCGGCGGCTGCTCGGCCTGGAGGACGCCCTGTCGCTCGCCGTCACCGACCCCCTCCAGGACGACCGCAGCTGGCGCTTCACGCTGGATCCGGACGGTCGCGACCCGGTGCTGGGCATCCGCTACCTCGGCGAGGCCTACGACGCCCGCGAGAAGGACTACCCCGGCGGGATCAGCGTCCCCGCGATCGTGGACGTCCCCAGCGGACAGCTCGTCACCAACGACTACCAGCAGATGACCCTGGACCTGGCCACCGAATGGACGGCGCTGCACCGGCCCGGCGCGCCCGACCTCTATCCGGAGCCGTTGCGCGCGGAGATCGACGAGGTGATGGAGGGCGTCTACCGCGACGTCAACAACGGGGTGTACCGCGCCGGGTTCGCCACCGCGCAGAGCGAGTACGACGAGGCGAGCCGCGATGTCTTCCGGCGCCTGGACCTGCTGTCCGAGCGGCTGGCCGACCGCCGCTACCTGGTGGGCGACACCCTCACCGAGGCCGACATCCGCCTCTTCACCACACTGGTCCGCTTCGACGCCGTCTATCACGGCCACTTCAAGTGCAACCGCTTCAAGCTGGCCGAGGACCCGGTGCTGTGGTCGTACGCCAAGGACCTCTTCCAGACGCCCGGCTTCGGCGACACCGTCGACTTCCACCACATCAAGCAGCACTACTACCGGGTGCACACGGGCATCAACCCGACCGGGATCGTCCCGCTCGGCCCGGATCTGAGCGGCTGGCTGACGCCGCATCACCGGGAGGAGCTGGGCGGCCGGCCGTTCGGGGACGGTACGCCGCCGGGGCCGGTGCCGGCGGGTGAGGAGGTGCCGCCGACGGGCCGCCCCGGCCGCTGAGAGCGCGTCGGTGAACGTGCCGGCCCGACGCGGTCCGCGCAGGCTCGGCCATGGGCGCCCCGTGCTGCGATGAGTTCCGGCCGGGTCGCGAGTCTGCACTGGTGACCGTCGTTGAACGTCGTACGACGCCACCCGGCACGAGACACCACGGAGGACACCATGACGACCACGCCGAGTGACCCGACCACCGCGCGGCCCGGCCGCCCGCCCGTCGTCGACCTGGCCACCTGGCAGACCGCCCGTGACGAGCTTCTGACCCGCGAGAAGGCCCACACCCACGAGGGTGACGCCATCGCCGCGGCCCGCCGCCGACTGCCGATGGTGGAGCTCGACGGGACGGTCGAGGTCGTCGGACCCGACGGCCCGGTGCCGTTCCTGGACCTGTTCCAGGGCCGCGACGAGCTCGTGGTCTACCAGCACATGTGGCACGACGGCGCGCCGCACCAGGGCCAGTGCGAGGGCTGCACCACCACGGCCTGGCATCTGAAGGACGCCGTCTACCTCAACGCCCACGGCGTCTCGTTCGCCATCCTGACCACGGGCCGGTGGGACGAGGTGGCCTCCTACGTCGAGTTCATGGGCTACACCCAGCCCTGGTACTCGGTGCGCGACGTGGACGCACCGATCGGTGGCGCCATGGGGTACCTCACCAGCTTCCTGCGCGACGGCGACCGCGTGTTCCTCACCTACTCCACGACGGGCCGTGGCAACGAGCGGGTCAACGGGTCCCTCGGCCTGCTCGACATGACGCCCTACGGCCGCGGCGAGGCGTGGGAGGACAACCCCGAGGGCTGGCCCGAGGGGCGCGGCCCGTGCTGGTCCTGGCGCTCGGACGCGGACGGAAACGCCACCTGGGGCCCGACCAGCCGCCCCGTACCGCAGTGGACCCGCCCCGGCGCGACCCCCGTGGAGACCCTCGGCCGGCACGGCCACCACCACTGACGCGCCCTCGTCGACGGCGTCGACAAAGGTCTGAGGCGCCGGGCGGAACCTCCGGATGATGCGAGGATCCGCCCGCGCGCTCGGCCGGCCGGTCCCCTCGCGGCGGCGGCTCACCCGCCGGCCCGGTTCACCGACGCCCTCCGGGACCGGTCCGGCAGGGATACCGCCGGGTGCGTCATGGGGATCCGCGCTCGGCCTGTTCCTCGACCCAGCGGCCGTGCGCCTCCCAGGCGGCCTGCTTGCTCATTCCCAGCGCCGCGCCGATCCCCGACCACGAGGCCCCCGCGGCCCGCGCCGACCGCACCGCGAGCTGCCGCCCGGAGGCCGCCTTGCGCGCGATCACCTCGCCGAGCGCCAGCATCTCCAACACCTCGTCCCTGGAGAGCGGCTGGACGTCGGCACCCGGCGCCCGGGAGTCGCGCAGGCGGAGCGCGTCATAGCGGGCGGCGGCGGTGAGCAGGGTGAAGTGCCCCTCAAGGCCTTCGGGAGTCAGCATGCCCCCACCCTTGCGTCAAGACCTCTTGACGTCAAGCGAACATGACGCGCGGCCGCACGGGGCGGGGCGGGGCGGGCCCACGGCCTGCGACACCCTCCCCGGCGGCGATTGCGTCGCCGCACCGCATCAACTCCGCCCCCACATCACGACGTTACCCAGCCGTAACCTACCGACGGGTTACCCCAGGTAAGTGCGGCGCCTTACTCTCCAGTCAACTCGAGCCCCCGTACGCCCCACCTGTCTCCGGACAGCGTGCGCGCGGCTCGCATCGAGATCTGGAGCAGAGAAGATGACGCCCTCCCGCACGACCTTGCGCGCCGCGATCGGCACCGTCTCCACCGCGGTACTCGCCACCACGGTCCTCGCCGCGGCCCCGGCCACCGCCCAGGCGGCAACGGTGACATCGGCACCGGCGTCCGGCGCGCCCTCGGTGAAGTTCGTCGACATCAAGGGCGACGGCGGCATCACTCTCAAGGCGAATGTCTTCACCCCGGCCGGCGCGGACGGGACCCGGCGGTACCCCGTCGTCGTGCTGCCGACCAGCTGGGCCATGCCGCAGGTCGAGTACATGGCGCAGGCCAAGAAGCTGGCCGATGCGGGCTATGTGGTCGTCGGCTACAACTCGCGCGGCTTCTGGCAGTCCGGCGGGAAGATCGAGACGGCCGGTCCGCAGGACATCGCCGATGCCTCCAAGGTCATCGACTGGACGCTGGCCCACACGCCCGCCGATCCGCACAAGGTCGGCATGGCCGGGGTCTCGTACGGGGCCGGGATCAGCCTGCTGGCATCCGCATTCGACAAGCGGATCAAGGCGGTTGCGGCGCTCAGCGGCTGGGGCGATCTGATCGGCTCCATCTACAGCGGCCGCACCCAGCACCTCCAGGCGGCGGCGATGCTCGGCGGCGCGGGCGCGCTGACGGGACGCCCCAGCCCCGAACTCCAGGGCGTCCTCAAGGACTTCCTCACGTCCAACCTCGCCAAGGAGAAGGACATGATCGCGTGGGGGAAGAAGCGCTCCCCCGCCACCTACCTCGACAAGATCAATGCCAATGGCGCGGCGATCATGCTCGGCAACGCATGGGGCGATTCGCTCTTCCCGCCCAACCAGTACGCCGATTTCTACGAGAAGCTGAAGGGGCCGAAGCGGCTGGAGTTCCGGCCCGGCGACCACGCCACGGCCGAGGGGCTCGGGCTGTTCGGGCTGCCCAATGACACCTGGACGAACACCAAGCGGTGGCTCGACCACTACCTCAAGGGCGCGGACAACGGCATCAACCGCGAGTCGCCGGTACTGCTCAAGTCCCGTTCCACCGGGGCGTACGAGGGCTACAAGAGCTGGCAGGACGTCCCGTCCGCGCACCGGAAGATCGAGCTGGGCGGCAGCAAGCAGATCAACACCAACTGGGACTCCGGCGCCAACGGCGGGCTGATCTTCCTCTCCAGCATGCTGGACCAGTTCTTCCGGCTGCCGCCGATGGCGTCCATCCCGCTGCTGCCGCGCTCACTGGCCGCCGTATGGCAGTCCGAGCGCTACGAGAGCGGGCAGCGGGTCCGCGGGACGACCCGGCTGCACACCACCGTGACCAGCACCGCCGAGAGCGGCACCGCGATCGCCTATCTCTACGACGTGGGCCCGCTCGGCCTCGGCAAGCTGGTCACGCACGCCCCCTTCACCTTCCACGGCAAGACTCCCGGGCAGCCCTTCGGCGTGGACCTCGACCTCTTCTCCACCGCATACGACGTGCCGGCCGGACACCGTCTCGCGGTGGTCGTGGACACCGTCGACCCGCTGTACATCGAGCACAATCCGCGCGGCGCCGAGCTGACGTTCTCCTCGCCGGCGAAGGATCCGTCGTATGTGTCCGTGCCGGTGCGCGACTGAGGCACCGTACGCCCGGCGGGGCGGGGCCGTCCGCCGGCGCTCCGCCCCGCCGGGGACGGCGGCAGCCTCACCGCTTCGGCGGCTGAGGCGCCCCGGGCAGCAAGGTCCCCGGCTCCGGCGCGGCCACCTCGGTCGCCTCCACCTTGGGGTTGCGGCGCTGACGCTTGGCGACCCAGTTGGCGAACCAGGAGAGCAGCATGCACATGCCGATGTAGATCGGCGAGATGATCATGACGACGGGGATGAACGGCAGGTCGTAGTCGAGGTTCGAGGCGATGAGCTTGCCGGCGTGCAGGAATTCCTCGTAGGTGATGAGGTAGCCGAGCGAGGTGTCCTTCAGGGCGACGACCAGCTGGCTGATGATCGCCGGGAGCATGGCGCGGACCGCCTGCGGTACCAGTACGTGCGTCATGACCTGGGTCTTGCGCATGCCGAGCGCGTAGGCGGCCTCCCGCTGGCCGCGGTCGACGGTGTTGACGCCGGTGCGGAAGACCTCGGCGAGCACCGAGCCGTTGTAGAGGGTCAGGCCGGCGACGAGGGCGGGCAGGGGGGCCACCTTCAGCGCCACATAGATGAAGAAGATCATCACCAGGACGGGCATCGCACGGAAGAACTCGACCACCACCGTGCTCACCCAGCGGATGACCGCATGCTCGGAGAGCCGGCCGGTCGCCAGCACCGCGCCGAGCGCCAGGGAGAGCACCGCGGCCAGGCCGAAGGCGCGCAGGGTGTTGCCGAGGCCGGTGAGCAGCAGCTCCTGAATTCCCTTGTACGTGAAGGGTGTCCATTTGGCCGCCGTGAACTGGCCGGTGGAGAAGAGGAGGTAGACGATCCAGGCGATCAGGCCGAGGATCGCCGCCGTCGAGGCGAGGCTGTAGAGGCGGTGGCGTTGCCTGGTCCTGGGGCCGGGGACGTCGTAGAGGGCCGTGGTGGTCATCGGGCGGCTCCGAAGCGCTTCTCCAGCAGGTTGAAGATCGCGCTGATGGTCAGGGTCACGAGCAGATAGCCGACGGCGATCCAGATGAACGTCCAGACGATGCTGTAGCCCATCTCGTTGAGCGGTTTGTAGACGCCGAGGAGTTCGACGACGCTGAACGCCCCGGCGATCGCGGAGTTCTTGGCGAGCGCGATGAGGGTGGAGCCGATGGGCGAGATGACCGAACGGAAGGCCTGCGGAAGGACGATGTCCCCGAGGGTCTGCGGGAAGGTCATGCCCAGGCTGCGGGCGGCCTCGCCCTGACCCACCGGCACGGTGTTGATGCCGGAGCGCACCGCCTCGCAGATGAAGGCGGAGGTGTAGCAGCCGAGCGCCAGGACGGCGAACAGCTTGAAGGGCAGGACCAGGCCGAAGCGCGGCAGGCCCAGGACGACGGCGAAGAACAGCAGGGTCAGCGGAGTGTTGCGCAGCACCATCACCCAGGCCGTGCCGAAGGCCCGCAGCGAGCCGACCGGAGCGACGCGGAAGGCCGCCATGAGGAAGCCGAGGACGAGGGCGAGGACCGAGGCGAAGACGGTGAGTTCGACGGTGCCCAGCAGGCCGTCCCCGTAGAGGGAGAGATTGTCGAGGAGAACGTTCACGGGTCGGTCCTAGCTCGCCGGGTAGCGGTCGATCGGGGGCGGCTTCGGTGCGGGCACTCCGGACAGGCCGAGCGTCGCGTCGTACGCCTTCTTCCAGTTGCCGTTCTTCTCGTCGGCGGCGAGCACCTCGTCGAGGGCGAGGCGCAGTGCGTTGTCGCTCCGCGGGACGCCGATTCCGTACGGCTCCTCGGAGAACGGCTTGCCGACCACCTTCAGCTCATCGGGCACCTTGGCCGCGTAGCCCAGCAGAATCGCGTCGTCCGTGGTGACCGCGTCGACCTGATAGGTCAGCAGATTGTCCACGCACACCGAGTAGTTGTCGTAGGTGACCAGATCCGCCCTGGGATAGTCGGCCTGGATGCGCTGCGCGGGGGTCGAGCCGGCCGCGGAGCAGACGCGTTTGCCGGCCAGGTCCTGCGGCCCCTGGATGTCGTTCTCGTCGGCGCGGACCAGCAGCGACTGACCGGCCATGTAGTACGGCCCGGCGAAGCCCACCAGCTTCTTGCGCTTGTCGTTGATGGTGTAGGTGCCGACGTAGAAGTCGATCTGGCCGTTCTGCAGGGCCGTCTCGCGATTGGCCGAGGCGATCGTCTTGAACTGGACGGTGCCGGGCGGAAAGCCGAGGCTCGCGGACATCATCTTGGCGATCTCGATGTCGAAGCCGGTGTAGACCCCGGAAGCCGGGTCCTTCTCGCCGAGGTAGGGCTGGTCCTCTTTGACGCCGACGACGAGGTGTCCGCGGCGCTCGGCCCGTTCCCAGGTCGGCGAGGCGGGCAGGGTGAAGCTCTTGGCGACGGGGTACGTGGGCAGTTCGCTGCCCTTGGGGCCCTTGACCGGTGGACTGCCCTCGCGGCCGCAGCCGGCAACGGCCAGGACGAGCGCGGTGAGAACGAGTGCCACCAGGGCACGGCGTAGGGGCGGGAAGGGGAAGTACGGCATCGCGGCGCCCCCGTTCAGTGCTTGAGGATCTTGGAGAGGAAGTCCTTCGCACGTTCGCTCCGCGGTGCGGTGAAGAACTCCTCGGGGGTGCGGTCCTCGATGATGCGGCCGTCCGCCATGAACACCACGCGGTTGGCGGCGGACCGCGCGAAGCCCATCTCGTGCGTGACCACGACCATCGTCATGCCCTCCCGGGCGAGCTGCCGCATGACCTCCAGCACCTCGTTGATCATCTCCGGGTCGAGGGCCGAGGTCGGCTCGTCGAAGAGCAGCGCCTTGGGCTCCATGGCGAGCGCGCGGGCGATGGCGACGCGCTGCTGCTGGCCGCCGGAGAGCTGCGCCGGGTACTTGTCGGCCTGGGAGGCGAGCCCCACCCGCTCGAGGAGTTCACGGGCCCGCTGCGCCGCCTCCTCCTTCCGCTTCCTACGGACCTTGATCGGCGCCAGCATGATGTTGGCCAGCACGGTCTTGTGGGCGAAGAGGTTGAAGGACTGGAACACCATGCCGACTTCGGCACGCAACTGGGCCAGCGCCCGGCCCTCCGCCGGCAGCGGTCTGCCGTCCAGCTCGATGCTGCCGGACTCGATGGTCTCCAGACGGTTGATGGCCCGGCACAGGGTGGACTTGCCGCCACCGGAGGGCCCGATGACCACGACCACTTCCCCGCGGTCGACGGTGAGGTCGATGTCCTGAAGGACGTGCAGTTTTCCGTAGTACTTGTTGACCCCGCGCATTTCAATCAGCGCATCACCGGCCATATGCAGACCTGCCCACTCTCATCCGTACAGCGGAGAACCCGCAAACTACCGGGACAAAAGGGGTGCTTCCGCACTGACACGCACGGGGGCGGTGATATAGGGGTCTAAACCACGGTTACGGAGGAAATGGGCCGACGGCCGCTTCCCCACGCGTCACCGGGCGGGTCAGCTCTCCGCGGCCTCCGCATAGACCTGGGACAGCTCGGGGGCGCCGACATCCGCCCATTCGCGCCCCGCCTCCACCACATCGATCTCCCGCCCCGACGCCAGCCTGACCACCGGCTGCCCGTCCGGCCACACATGCCACACGGCGCCGCGCACCGTACGCACCAGGACCGTGCCCAGATAGAGCCCCGCGTCATTGCCGAGCCAGGACACCACCTCCGGGTCGTCCCGCCACACCGGCTGCAGCTGGTCCAGCGCCTCCAACGACCCTACGGAATCGTCCAGTTCGAACCCTTCGGCGGCCGCCTGCGCCCGCAGCAGCTCGCATTCGGACAGCAGCTCGATGACGCTTTCGGGGTCGGCGCTCACCGACTCCGAAAGCGGCACCGACCGGCCGGGGTACGAGCGCTTGCGCCACTTGTCCAGGAAAGACAGGTTCATGGGGTGAGGGTCCCACCCGTACCAGGGCCCCGGCCACAGGCGCGCGGCGCGACGGATCCCCGTTCGTCACCTTGACGCGCCCTGTCGGCCTTCCTACTTTCATGGCGCTCGGATCGGATCCGCCGGGTCCGCCGGAGCCTCCCGTCCCTCGAGGGAACGCCCCGATCGGAGCTCGGCACCTGCCCGTTGACCTCGGTCGATGTCATCCGGTACCGCCCGAGGCCACCAGAGGTCACCGCACGTCGCCCGGAGCCCACCACAGGGAAGGCACTCATGCGCGTACGACGACGGGGCACCGCCCTGGCACTCCTGCTCACCGCGATCGCACTCCCCGCCGCCACCGCCACCGCGGCGCCGGCCCGCCCGGCACAACACCCGGACCACCCGTTGCCCTTGGCGAGACTCTTCGACAACAAGGCCATCGGCGACGACGCCGCACCGGGCGCCGCCGACTTCGACGGCGCGGGCCATTCGCTCTCCGCGCAGGACCTGGCGGCGGCCGGCTGGCTGCCCGGAAGCACGCTCGCCCTCGACGGGGCCCGGCTCGGCTGGCCCCGTACGGCGGCCGGCTCGCCGGACAATGTGGTGGCGGACGGGCAGGCGGTGGCGCTGCACGGGCGGGGCGGCACACTCACGTTCCTGGTCGCCGGGACGGGGACCGGCGGCGTACCGGCGACCGGCGTCGGCACGGTGCACTACCGCGACGGCTCCCGGTCCGCCTATGAACTCACCGCGCCCGACTGGCGTTCGGGACCGCTGAGCACCAAAGCGGTGGCGCTGCCGCACATCAACGGCCCGGCCGGGCCGAGCGCAGCGGCGGCGCGGCTCTACACGGTGTCCGTACCCCTGCGGGCCGGGCGCGAGGTGGCGTCGGTGGTGCTGCCGCGGGACCCCGGCCCGGCGGCCGATCTCCATGTCTTCGCGGCGGCGGTGCACGCCAACTCGCCTATGAGGACCGGCAGTTGGTCGGCGAGTACGGCCGGCTACCGGGCCGTCGGCCCCTGGACGGACCGTACGCTGCGGCTGGTCGTGCACGCCGGAGCGGGCGGGCCGCGGGCGCGGATACGGCTGGCGAACACCTTCGCGGCGGCGCCGGTGGACATAGGGGCGGCGAGCGTGGCGGTGCGGGCCGCGGGCGCCGCGGCGGACTCCGCGCCCGTACCGCTGACCTTCGGCCGCGGCCGGACCGGCACCCGCATACCGGCGGGCGCCGAGGCCTTCAGTGACCCGGTCGGCTTCCGGGTCCCGGACGACACCGACCTCCTGGTCAGCATCCACCTCCCCGGGACGGTGACGGCGGCGCCGGTCCACCAGGAGGCCACCCAGGTCTCGTATCTGAGCGCGCCGGGCAGCGGCGACCGCACCGGGGACGAAGGCGGCGCGGCGTTTCCGGAGACCCTGACCATCTGGCCGTTCCTGACCGGCATCGACGTGGACGGCGGCCCCGGCTCGGTCGTGGCGCTGGGCGACTCCATCACCGACGGCGTGAAGTCGACGAGCGGCGCCAACCGCCGCTGGCCCGATGTCCTCGCCCGCCGCTTCCGGTCCCAGAGCGCCCTCCCCCGCTACGGCGTCCTCAACCACGGCATCTCCGCGAACCGCATCGTCACCGACCGCTACCAGGGCGACGGGGTCAGCACCGACACCGGCGGGGTGAGCGCCCAGCACCGCCTGGAGCGGGACGCCCTGGCGCAGCCCGCCGCCCGTACGGTCATCGTCTTCGAGGGCATCAACGACGTGCGCTGGGGCACCTCGGCACACGAGGTCGTCGCCGGCCTGCGGGCCCTCGCGCGGCGCGCGCACGAGCGGGGGCTGCGGGTCGTGGCCGCCACTCTCACCCCCTGCGAGGGCTACGCGGACTGCACTCCTGCCGTCGAGGACCGCCGCCAGGCCGTCAATGCCTTCCTGCGCGACCCCGGCAACACCTTCGACGCGACGCTGGACTTCGACGCCGTGATCCGCGATCCCCTACGCCCCCAGCGGATGCTGCCCGCCTACGACAGCGGCGACCATCTCCATCCCGGCGACGCGGGGCTGAGGGCACTCGGCGAGTCGGTGGATCTGCGGGCGCTCGTGCCGGGGCACCGCTGACGGCACCGCTCAGACGTCGAGGTCCACGACCACCGGCGCATGGTCCGACGCGCCCTTGCCCTTGCGCTCCTCCCGGTCCACATAGGAGTCCGAGACGGCCTTGGCGAACGGTTCGTTGCCGTAGACCAGGTCGATGCGCATGCCCTTGTTCTTGGGGAAGGCGAGCTGGCGGTAGTCCCAGTAGGTGTACGGGTGGTCGTACTTGAGGGGGCGCGGTACGACGTCCGTCAGGCCGGTCTCGCGCAGGGCCGTCAGGGCGGCGCGCTCGGCGGGGGTGACGTGGGTGGCGCCGACGAAAACGGCGGGGTCCCAGACGTCCTCGTCGGTCGGCGCGACGTTGTAGTCGCCGAGGACGGCGAACGGGCGGGGGCCCGCCGCGTCCTCGGCGACCGCCGTCTTCAGGGCCTCGAACCAGCGGAGCTTGTAGGCGTAGTGGGCATGGTCGACCTCGCGGCCGTTGGGGACGTACACCGACCAGATGCGGGCCGGGCCGCAGGTCGCCGAGATGGCGCGGGGCTCCTGCACGCCCTCGTACTCCGGGCCGCCCGGCAGGCCCTTGACGACGTCGTCCAGGCCCACCTTGGACAGCAGCGCCACGCCGTTCCACCGGCCGTCGGCGTTGACGGCCGCTTCGTAGCCGAGCTGGCGCAGCTCGTCGTACGGGAACTGCTCGGCGGAGCACTTGGTCTCCTGGATGCACAGCACGTCCGTGCCGGTGCTCTCCAGCCAGGCCATCAGCCTCGGGAGACGGGCGGTGATCGAGTTGACGTTCCAGGTCGCGATGCGCATGTACGTAAACCTACAGCGAGGGTCCGACAGCCGGCCGGGGCCGTCAGCCGAGCGTGGTGCCGGCGCCGGGGGCCAGCCGGCCGTGCTCGGCGCCGCCGAGCTTTTCGATCATGGAGTCGTAGACCGGGCGGGCGTGGTCCTGGAGCAGGCTGTCGTGGATGTCGATGGCCCGGCGGGGCGCGACCGCGCGGACGTAGTCGATGATCTCGGCGATCTTGTTCCAGGGAGCGTGGACGGGCAGCAGGAGGGTGTCGACGGTGCGGTCCTCGGGGACGGTGAGCGCGTCGCCCGGGTGGAAGACCGCGCCGCCGTCGATCAGATAGCCGACGTTGGTGATCCGGGGGATGTCGGGGTGGATGACGGCGTGCAGCTGGCCGTGCACCTCGACGTCGAACCCGGCGGCGGTGAAGGTGTCACCCTCGCCCACCGTGTGCACCCGTCCCGGGAAGGCGGCCGAGAGCTGGTCGGCGACGCTGGCCAGGGTCCAGATCTCGGCGCCCGGGTTCGCCTCCATGCCCGCGCGCAGCCGGTCCTCGTTGAAGTGGTCCATGTGCTCATGGGTCACCAGGATCGCGTCCGCGCCGATGGCCGCGTCCGCCTCGGTGAAGACTCCGGGATCGATGACGAGCGTCTGTCCGTCCTTCTCGAGCCGGACGCAGGCGTGAGTCTTCTTCGTCAGTTCCATGGGGCCATCTTGCCTCGCGGGACGGCCGCCCACCCCGGAACGGGCGGGCGTGCCCGTCGTCATCCCTCCGGCGTCGTCTCTTCCTTTATCACCCGCTGGGCCACCGCGAAGGCGGAGTTCGCCGCCGGGACGCCGCAGTAGATCGCGGTGTGCATCAGGACCTCCTTGATCTCGGTGGGGGTGAGACCGTTGCGGAGGGCGGCGCGGGTGTGCAGGGCCAGTTCGTCGTGATGGCCGCGGGCCACCAGGGCGGTGAGGGTGATGATGCTGCGGGTGCGGCGGTCGAGGCCGGGGCGGGTCCAGGTCTCGCCCCAGGCGTAGCGGGTGAGGAAGTCCTGGAAGTCGCCGGTGAAGTCGTCGGCGGCGGCCTCGGCGCGGTCGACATGGGCGTCGCCGAGGACCTCGCGGCGGACCTTGATCCCCGCCTCGTACGTGCCGCCGCGGTCCGGCTCCTGCTTGCTCAGGCCGGACTCTATGGCGGCGGGGGGCGCCGCGGGCGGCGGCGGGGGCGCGATCTGCGCCTTGGGGGCGGCGGCTCCGATGGCGGCCTGGCCGGCCGGGCCGGGCTTGTCGTGCCAGGCGGTGGTGAAGTGCCGGATGAGGAGTTCGGTGACGGCCGAGGGCTGCTCGACCGGCGCGAGGTGAGAGGTGCCGGGAACCAGCGCGAGGCTGGCGTCGGGTATTCCGGCGACCAGGGAGCGGGCGTCGGTGGTCGGGGTGACCTGGTCCTCGGAGCCGACGACGACGAGGGTGGGCACGCCGACGCGGCTGAGGGAGGACCGTACGTCGTAGGAGGCGAGCGCCTCGCAGGCGGCGATGTAGCAGCCGGGGTCGGTGGTCCGCACCATCTGGACGGCCCATTCGACGATGGCGGGCTGGGCGCCCGCGAAGCCGGTGGTGAACCAGTGCTCGGGCGCGGTGCGGGCGATCGGGTCGAGTCCGTTGGTACGGATGACCACGCCGCGCTGGCGCCAGGCGTCCGCGGTGCCGTAGCGCGGCGACGAGGACACCAGGGCGAGGGAGGTGACCCGGTGCGGGCGGGTGAGGGCCAGCTGGAGGCCGATCGCCCCGCCGATGTTGCAGCCCGCATAGCCGAACCGCTCGACGCCCAGGAGATCGAGGGTGGCGACCAGGCGGTCGGCCAGTTCGGCGATGGAGGACGCGGCGTGGGCGGGCGAGCCGCCGTGACCGGGCAGATCGAAACGGATGACGCGCCAGTGGCGGGTCAATTCGGGGATCTGCCGGTCCCACATGTGCCAGGTGGTACCGAGCGAGGCGCCCAGTACGAGTACGGGCGCGTCGTCGGGACCGTCGATCCGGTGCTGCAGGGTCTTCTCGCTCACCCGACCACGCTACCGAACTATCTGACGCGGTCCTGACACCCGGGTAAGGAAGAGCCGGCACAAGGACGTCCGGGCGGGGCCGCCGACCGCGCCCGAAGTGGGGGAAATCGCAGGTCAGAGCCTCGCGGTCGAGACGATGAAGACGACCGGGTAGCCCGGCTCGTCGTCGCTCACCATGGTCCGCTGGTACGGATGCGGTGCCTTGCCCGTGATCAGGGCTGGGGCGTCTTCAGACCCATCAAAGCGGTGCTGCAGAGTGTGCGTTGGTATCTCGCTCACCCGCCTGACCCTCTCATCTGTCATCTCCACACCCTCATCCAGGTGTGCCCCTGGCCGAAGCACGCGCCGACGTACGCGCGGATGATCCGCGCCGACCACGCCCGCCGGATGCTGCGTATGCACGCCGAGCGCCTGGCCCAGACCGCGACCGACGCCACCCTGCCGAACCCGGCCGCCACTACGCTGGCCCAGGCCGACACGCTCGGACGGTTCCTGGAGAATCTCTCCGGGCAGTTCGCCCCGCACCCCGGCTCCCTGCCCCGCACCGTGGTGCCCG
The DNA here is from genome assembly GCF_044544985.1 of Streptomyces sp. NPDC053427. NCBI lineage: Bacteria > Bacillati > Actinomycetota > Actinomycetes > Kitasatosporales > Streptomycetaceae > Streptomyces > Streptomyces sp. NPDC053427. The sequence goes on from NZ_JBITYA010000011.1 coordinate 197,787, forward strand.
AGGCGCCACCGCGGGACAGCAGCGAGGAGGCCCTGGACGAGGAACGGCTGCTGCTCGCGACCGCCACCGCACACCCCGCAGAGCTGAAGGACATGCGGTGGCTGATGCCCGAGGACTTCGCGCTGCCCCTGCACGCCTCCCTGTGGCAGTGCCTGACCTCACTGGTCCACCGCGGTGACCCCGTCGATCCGGTCACCGTGCTGTGGGAGGCCCAGCACCGCGGCCTCCTCGCCGACGGCCTCACCCCCAGCGACCTGATGGCGCTCGTCTCCATGCCCGTCGGCTCACCCGAGTACTGGGGCGAGAAGGTCCTGCAACGAGCCCTGCTCGCCCGCGCCCACGCCGTCGCAACCCGGATCACCGCCTACACCGAGGACCCGGCCAACACCCCCCACCAGCTGATCACTGGCAGCCGCCGCGCCCTGGCCGACCTGACCGCCCTGCACACCCGCTGGCAGCGCACCACCGCCACCACTCCCCCCACAGCGGCGCGTACGCCGCGCACCCCGGCAGTCACCCGGGCGGGACCACCACCGCGAACCGCAGCACCCGCAGCCCGAGCAGCAACCCGATGACCGACCCCGCTCCGGCCGGCAACAGACCGGCCGGAGCGGTGAAACGAGAACACATGCCCCACCCCGGCGCCGACACATTCATCCGGCTCGACAAGCACCACGACCACACCAGCGCCGTCACCGCCACCATCGTGGGCGCCGGCATCCACTCCACCCGTGCCCTGCTCAGCCTCCACGGCTTCGAACCCGTAGCCGAGCAGACGATGGTCATGGTGGGCATCGACCGCGAAGAGCACCTCCACCCCCACCACGGAAAGCACGGCCGCCACATGGGCGTCCCGGTGCGTGTCGACACCGAGGACGACCTCGCCCTCAACAACCGGCCACATCGTTGTACTTGGGATAGCCAGGGGGCACCTCCTGCTCTATAGCCTGCCGGTCCGCGCCACCGGACCGGCAGAGCGGTCAGCGGTGAGACAGTGCCCAGTTCGCAGCACGCATACCCTCGAGACACGCCCGGAGCAGTCCGGTGGCAGTGCTCCCACGCTGGAGGTCGGCGAAGGTAGGACAAGACACCCGGTCCGAGATGTCACGAGCCAGAGCCCGGCACGGCAGCACAACACCCCCTATACCCAGGTCCCGACGGCCCGCGATCACTCGCAGCACTGATTCCAGAACGTAGTGATCTTGCGGACCAGCGCGCTGACTGCTCCGCTCCCTCGGCGGTGGCACGCAGCCAGCCTGTCGACGTGGCCAGCCGACAATCACGCCAACTCCGAAGGTCGCATCCGCGCAACCCGGTGTCGCCAACGTGCCGCGTATGGGGCCCAGCGAAGGTATCGGGATGTGGTCGGGTAGCCGGATCACACGTGTGACTGAGCGCGCCACTTGGCGGGACTCGCCAACTCAGGCGCTATCTGTGCCAAAACCGTCTCTGAGAAAGGGCGGCGGTGGGAAGCGTGGCCAGCCTGGGCCATCCGAACGCGTGATGTGCGCATTGGGTGGGGCTGGGCCGGCATGACGGTGCCGGGGGTGAGCATGGCTCCCTGGCGTGGTCGGCAGGGCGAGTCAGAAGCGGCTGAGCTCACCGAGCGAGTGGGCCAGGGATGGAAGGGACAGACGTTGAGTCCAACATTCACGAAGGTTAGCCACCTCGACGCCGGAGGCACGCCAACGCCGGGGGAAACCGAACCGGCATACCGCGCTGTTCAGCTCGCCACCTTCCAATGGCTCTGTGACGGCTACAACCGGCACGCCCTGGATGCCGCTGTGTCCATCTACACCGACGACGCCCGCTACGAAGAGAAGACGCTCCGCTGGAGGGGTGAGGGCGCCCGGCTCGTTGGCCCGCTGCCGATTTCGCGGGAAACCGGCGGGCGGGGACGCCGCGGCGGTACGCTCCGGGCGGCCGCACCGCCATGATCGGAAGCGAGGGCGTACGCATCGGACGTGCGGGATCAGTAGCGAACGCGGCTCAGTGTGCCGACTGCTTCGGCACGCCGACGACCTGACACGGGGGCCAGAGTGGCGACCTCTCCGACCTCGCCGACCCCTCCGACCTCTCCGTCCTCTCCGAACGGGGCCGGGGCCGGGCGTACGCCGATGCCCTCACCTGCACCGGCGCCCGGCGACCCGCCCGCCCCCGGGGAAGCGCCCGCTGCCGCCTTACCCGGATCGCGCGGCCATGCCCCGTACTCGCCGTTCGCGCTGCTCAACGACGAGCCGGTGGCCGAACCGGGCGCGGACCTGCTCGGTGCCGGCCGGGCCGCCGCCCAGCTCGCCGGACTGCTGGTCGCCTCCCGGCAGTCCACCCCCTTCACCCTGGCGGTCGACGCCGGCTGGGGGATGGGCAAGAGCAGCCTGATGCGGCTGGTCGACGCGGAGCTGGCGCAGGCCCCCGAGGTGCACACCGTCTGGTACAACGCCTGGACCTCGACCGGCGCCGATGCGCTGGAAGGGCTGATCAAGTCCGTTTTGATGCGGTTCGACCGGCGGGTGCTGCGTCGCGGCCTCCAACGGGTCTCCGAGCGGCGCGCGCTGCTGCGGTTCGCCCGCGCCCTGACGACGGTCGCCGCCGGACCGCTGGGCGTGGCCGGGCTGGTCGACGAGCTGTGGAAGACCCTGTCCGTCAATTCCCAGGCGCGCAACGAGATGCGCGGCGCCATCGGCCAACTGGTGCAGGAGTGGTCCGAGACCGCCGAATTCCAGCCACGTCGGCTCCTGGTGGTCTTCATCGACGACCTGGACCGCTGCTCGGAGGAGACCGTACTGGCGGTCTGCGAGGCGGTGAAGGTCTATCTGGACGTGCCGGGGCTGGCGTTCGTCGTCGGCTGCGACCGGTCGGCGCTCGGCCCGAACGGCTTGCTGCGCGATCTGTCGCCGGCAGGCTCGGCGTTCATGGAGAAGATCTTCCAGACCAGCTACCGGATTCCGGCCCCCGACAGCCAGGGCGTCAAGGACTACATCCGCTGGTGCGCACGGACCGCGGGGGTGGAGCCGCTACTCGACGAGGCGCTGGTGGACCTGCTGGCCGAGCGCTCGGGCCGCAATCCCCGGCGTATCAAGCGCCTGGTGAACGGTTTCGTCCTGGAGGCCACGCTGAACCCGGTGTGGCGCGACTTCGGACCGGGCGCGGTGATCCGGACGCTGCTGCTCCAGTACTTCTATCCCGACTTCTACCGGATGATGACCGGGCCTTCCGGCACGGTGGACGGCGATGTGGTGGCCGAATTCCGGGCGTACCGCGAGGTGCGCCGGACGCTGCTGTCGGCCGCCGGCGGCACATCCCCCGAGGAACTGGCGAGGGCACGGGACTTCCTCGCGCCGTACGACCTGGTGCCACCGGAGCCGCTCGGCGCGGGCGGCGAGCCGGTGCTCGCCGCGCTGGAGCGCCAACTACCCAATGAATTCCCCGACTTGGCACTCAACCCGGCCTTCACCTCGCTCGTCGACGAGCTGACCGCCCGCCCGGACGCGGTGCAGCTGCTGCTGCGGCTGCGCGAGGGGCCGGTGGGCTCCGGCGCCGAGCCGACCCCGATGTCGACGGAGTGGGCGCCTCTGTGGCGCGGGCTGTCGGTCCCGTTCCCGAACGGTTCCGCGTCGGGGTTCGGCCCGCCGCTGGCCTGGCCGGCGGAGGGGACGCCATGGGGCTTCCCGGTGCAGGGGGCGCCGCCACAGCAGGCGCCGCCGGCGCAGACCGGTCCGCCGCAGCAATCCGCCTACCAGCCACCGGGCTGGGGCCAGCAGGTCGGATACGGGGCGCAGCCTCCCGCCCCGTACCTCCCGCCGCTCGACGTCCTTTGGGTGGACGACCAACCGGACCGCAAGGCCGTGGTGCGGGAGGTGCTGGAGGGGCTCGGCGCGCAGGTACGGCACGAGTCCACCAGCCGGACCGCCGCCCGGGCCGTGCGCGACCGCCGGCCCGACCTGCTGATCTCCGACATCAGCCGGGGCCGGGACCGTACCGCGGGCTTCGACATGGTGGCGCGACTCAAGGAGGACGGAGCCTATGACGGGCCGGTGATCTTCTATACCATCCGGCAGAGCCCTGAACGGGAGGAGAAGGCGGCCGAGTTGGGCGCCCGCCTCACCAACAACGAGCAGAAGCTGCGCGATCTGGTGCAGGCCGCGCTCCAGGAGCCCGTCCCTCCCCCTGCCCCGCAAGCCGCCTCGTCGCCCCCTGCGCTGGCGCCGCCCTTGGGTGACCTGTCCATCCTCTGGGTGGACGACCACCCCGTGGACAGCCTCTTCGGGCTGGTCACGGAGCTGCGCGGGGAAGGCGCGGCCGTCCACCTGGCTAACAACGACCAGGCGGCGCTCGAATGGCTGGCCACGCACACGGTGAATCTGGTGCTTTCCGACGCCGCTCGGTACGCGGACGAGTACGGGGCCGGCGAAGGTGGGTTCGCCTTCGCCGAGCGGCTGCGCAATGAGGCGGGCTATCACGGCCCGCTGGGATTCTTCACCTCCTGGATAGCGCCCGCTCGCGAGGAACGCGCCAGGGAGCTTGGTGCCCTCGGTGTGACCACTGACCCGGCTGTGGTGCGGGAGTGGGCCGACGAGGTCGCGTGGGGGCTCTGGTCGCGGCCCGCCGGCCGCCGGCTAGGGCCCGGCCAGGGCCCATCGGAAGGGCCCTAACGCGTCCACCGAACCGCCCGCCCCGCGCACCCTCCCGTCCGGCGGCCGTCAGCCATCACGAAGCGGCCGTCGATCAGGACGTGCGGGATGCCGGACGGGAGGGTGCGCGGGGCGTCGAAAGTCGACCCGGCGGCGACCGTTGCGGGATCGAAGAGGACCAGGTCGGCGCGGTAGCCCTCGCGGACCAGGCCGCGGTCGGGCAGCCGCAGCCGGGCGGCGGGGCGGGAGGTCAGATGCGCCACGCACTCCTCCAGCGACAGCCCGCCCAGCTCGCGGACGTACCTGCCGAGGTAGTGGGGGAAGGTGCGGTACGCGCGCGGATGGGGCTTGTCGCCCTGGAGGATGCCGTCGCTGCCGCCGGTGTGCACACGGTGCCGCATGATCTGCCGGACGTTCTCCTCGTGGCCGACGTGATGGAGGATCGTCGAGCCCAGCCGGTCGTCGATCAGAAGGCGGCGGGCGATGGTCCACGGCTCCTCGCCGCGTTCGGCCGCGCTGCGGGCGAACGTCTTGCCGACGCGGCCCGCCAGGCCGGGGTCCCAGACCCCGGAGATCTCGATGGTGTCCCAGTCGATGGGCACGCCATGGCAACCGTCCGAGCCGGTGACCTCCAGGTCAGAATCCGCCAACCACAACACTCAGCCCGCCAACTCAAGCGCGCACCCGCCAAGTGACGTGCTCAGTCACAACACGGGATCGGCGACACGAGGGCCTCACTTTGCCCCAGAATTCGAACATAGGATCTAATCTGCTGCATGGACACCTTCCCCCCGGATCTCGTGGAGGCCCAAACGGCCTGGTACGCCACATACGAGCTGCTCGCCACCGCGTCGGCGGACGGCACGGTCGCTCACCGCCGTCAACTGTTGCAGCTCTCCCGTCGCATCGCTGCCCACCCGTATTGGCAGACACCGTCCGGGACACCCGCGGCCCGGACGGCACTCAAGGAGCTCGCTCGGACCGGAGTCGCCGGAGGGCGGCCGTGACACTCACCGACCGGCAGATACGCATCCTTCGCGTCTCCCGCGAATGGGTTGCCGAGCACGGGGAAGCCGAAGCCCCTTCAATGCGCGAACTGGCACAGGCGGCCGGGCTCGCCTCCCCGTCGACGGTCTCCTACCAGTTGCGGCGCATGCGGGAACAGGGAGTGGCTGTGGAGACCCGCGGCCGCCCCAGCGGGCGCTGCCCGCACTGCGGACGCTGACCCGGCGATTCGGCAGCACAGCCGCACTATCTACCGCTGGTCCCGCCTTCAAAGCGTCTCCGCCCCTCAGTAGCCGTGACGCCCCTGCATGGTTCCAAGGGGACCGTTCCGGACTGCGGCAGCTGCCAACCCCGCGCGTAGCGCCCCCGCCGGCGCCTTCCCGGCGGGGGCCTCAGTGACCATCACGTGTCACATTGCTGTCACCAACACCGTCGACGCAACTGGACCACGACAACCCCATCTGCGTGAACGGCAGCGATCTGGACCACGTGGACGCCAAGAGACGGTTCCGCCTACCTGTGGCATGTGGTACCGAGCGAGGCGCCCAGTACGAGTACGGGCGCGTCGTCGGGACCGTCGATCCGGTGCTGCAGGGTCTTCTCGCTCACCCGACCACGCTACCGAACTATCTGACGCGGTCCTGACACCCGGGTAAGGAAGAGCCGTCGGGGTGTGCCCACCGACCACGTCCGGAGCGGAGTTTGCGCAGGTCAGAGCATCATCGTCTAGACGACGTAGACGACCGGATGACCCGGCTCGTCGTAGCGCACCATGAGCCGCTGGTACGGACGCGGGTGCCTTGCACGTGATCAGGACCGGGATGTCTTCCGGCCCGTCAAAGCGGCCTTGCAGGGTGTATCGATATCGCACTCAGCCCCTTCACGCTCTCAATCAGCCACCAGCGCGCCACTCGTCGATTCCGTCGGGGACTGGTGGCGCCGAGGCGAGCAGGCGCCGCTCCGCCCGGTCCAGCAGGGACTGGACCATGGAGTCGATGTCGTCGTTTCCCGAACAGCGAGAGCCGTCCCGAGGAGTCCTCGCGCTCTGCCGGCGCGCCCTGGGAACCGAGTACGAGGCGCTGCCCGTCAAGAGGCTCCTCGACCAAGGCGCAGGGCCACGCCGTCCTGGGCTCCCTCCGGGGCGGCCCGCGCCTGGACGCCGGCCGCAACGCGCTGCCGTCGAGGCACCGGGAAACAGGAAATGCCCTCCGCAGGACGCGCGGGTTGGGATGGGATGGGATGGGATGGGCGAGTATGCCCAACCACTCCTACAGGCAAGGCATGCTGACTTACCGTCATCACCCTCCGCATACCTGGCGGAACCTCACCTCGATCCCTCGCCTTTTCCCTCTCGGCATTGCCTGATCATGATGGGATGGACGGGCACTCCGGGGCGCCCGTGATCAGCCGGGACCGCTGACAGGAAGTGCCGGAGAGGTACCTGAGGGAGAGCACGGGATGTTTGGTGGCAACATCGCGGTCGTCGGTGGCAGCATTGCGGGCTGCGCGACGGCCCTGGCAGCGTTACGGGGCGGCGCCGAGAAGGTCACCATCCTGGAGCGGGCCGCCGGCCGGCTCCAGGAACGAGGGGTGGGCGTGAGCCTGCACCGGGACCGTTACGCCGAGTTGGAAGCCGCCGGGTATGTGGACGCCGACATGCCGTGGAGCCCGATCGACCAGCGTATCTGGACGGTGCGGGACGGCGACGCGGAACTCGGCCGGGCTGTCGGAGTACAGGACGCCCCGTTCCGCGCGTACTCCTGGGGTTCGCTGTGGAGTGAGCTGCGCAGCCGAGTGCCCGCCGAGGTCGAGTACCGCTCCGGCGTGGGCATCGCGGCTGTGGAGGAGGACGCCGAGGGCGTGACGCTCGACTTCACCGCCGGCGGGCGGGAGCGCTTCGACGTCGTCATCGGCGCCGACGGTTACCGCTCCGTCGTCAGGGACACCATGTTCCCCGGCCTCCGGCCCACGTACGCGGGATACCTCGGCTGGCGCGGCGCCTCGCAGGGTGCGCCCGAGTGCGGCTCCTCGGACCTCGTCTGGACGGATCTGCGTACGGTGGTCTTCCCCGGCGGTCACTGCGTGATCTACCGAATACCGGACGGCGCGGGCGGCATGCGGGTCAACTGGGTGCTTTACACCACTCCGCCCGAGCACCTGGCGCTCCCACTGAATCTGCAGACTCCCACCTCGCTGCCGCCGGGGAAGCTCAGCACCGAACTCGACGTGTTCGCACGCGATGTGGTGCGCAAGCACTTCCCGCCCTACTGGGCCGAGTGCGTGCTGCGCACCCCGCGCGAGGAGTCCTTCATCCAGCCCATCTACGACCTCGAGGTGCCGCACTACGCCCGCGGCCGACTCGCCCTCGCTGGGGACGCCGCCACCGTCGCCCGGCCGCACACCGGCGGCGGGGCGGTCAAGGCACTGCAGGACGCCCTGGTCCTCGAACAGGCCTGGCGGGCACACGACGACTGGGCGGCGGCCGCCGCGGCGTACGACGCCGGTCGGACCGCGCTTGGCGCCTCGATGGTCGACCTGGGTCGCAGGTTCGGACAGGCCCAGGTCGTCGGCACTCCGGACTGGGAGACCATGCGCACCTCGGACTTCGAGGCCTGGTGGAAGGGACAGATCGGCGGCCCGGAGCGCAGCAGCGGCTTCGGCGGCCACGCGCTCCAGAAGGACGGCCTGGAGAAGGACGGCCCGAAGAAGGACAGTTGACCGGGCATCGCGGCTGAGCGTATGTGAGGACGAGGGCGCGCCACCAGGTGCCGGGCTCGACGCAGCCGGTGGCGCGGCCCGGTCACTCCGTGGGCGCCAGGGCGAGAGCCCGGTGGAGGGCGGCCGGATCGGCGCGGACCTCGTCGCCGTCGAACCGGGCAGCGACCGCACCCGAGGTGAGGACCGTGACCGTGTCCGCGCAGGCGCGGGCGAGTGCCGCGCTCGGCGACATGAGCAGCGAGGCGACTCCCTCGTCGGCGAGGGCACGGATCAACTCCTGGATCTGCTCGACGATCACTGGTGCGAGGCCCTCCGTCGGCTCGTCGAGCAGCAGGACGCGCGGGCTGCCGAGCAGCGCCCTGGCCAGGGCCAGCATCTGCTGCTCGCCGCCGGAGAGTTGCGAGCCCCGGTTGGCCCGGCGCTCGGCGAGGCGGGGCAGCAGACCGAGGACCTGCTCCGGCGTCCAGGCAGTGCCCTGGTGCCCTGCCTTCGCGCGCGGCCGGTGGGCAAGGCGCAGGTGCTCGGCGACGGTCAGCCCGGCGAAGACCCGGCGGCCCTGCGGGACCAACCCGACGCCTGCCCGGGCCACTTGGTGTGCCCGCCGGCCCGTCAGGTCGACGGCGTCCAGGCTGACGGTCCCCGAGGAGGGGCGCAGCAGCCCTGCGACGGTGTGGACGAGCGTGCTCTTGCCCGCTCCGTTGTGCCCGACGACGGCGTGCACGGTCCCGGGCGGCACCTCGAGGTCGACGCCGTGCAGCACGGTGCCGCCGTGGTAACCCGCGGTCAGCCCGCTGATGTGGAGCATGGGCCGCTCCCCTTTCCCGGGTGGTCCACGCCCCGTCCCGGCTGGTCGGTTCCCGTTCCCAGATAGGCCTCGCGCACGTCCGGGTGGTTGAGGGCCACGTCGGTGGGGGCCGTGAGCAGGGCCTTCCCGTCCTTGAGCACGGTGACGGTGTCGGCCAGGTGCGTGACCACCCCGGTGTGGTGTTCGACGAGGAGCATGGCGACATCCCCGGAGAGCTGCCCGAGTAGGTCGAGCAGCCGCCCGATGTCACGGTCGGTGAGTCCGGCGGTCGGCTCGTCGAGGAGCAGCAGGCGCGGGCGGCAGACCAGGGCCGCCGCGAGATCGAGCAGTCTGCGCCGGCCGTGCGACAGCTCGGAGGCCAGGCGGTGCGCCATGCCGCCCAGACCCACGGCCGCGAGCTGCTCGCGCGCGGCCGGGACACGCTCGCGCCGGGGGTGGTGGCTCCAGGCGGCCAGGACGATGTTGTCGAGCGCCGTCAACTCTCCTATGACGGCCGGTTGTTGGAAACTGCGCGCGATTCCGTACCGCGCACGGCGCGCAGGCGAGGTACGGGTGAGGTCGCGCCCGCCGAGCACAATCGTGCCGCGGTCGGGTCGTTCCGTGCCCGCGATCAGGTGGAGCAGGGTGGTCTTGCCCGCGCCGTTGGGTCCGATGACGGCGTGCCGGGCCCTGGCGGGCAGCCGCAGGCCGACACCGTCCAGTGCCGTCACGCTGCCGTACCGCCGGGTCAGCCCGTCCAGGACGAGAACCGGGGGCAAGGGGTCGCGGTCGGTCATGAGACGGTCTCCCTGGACGGGGCCGGGGGCGGGACGGTCCGAGCAGTCACACCCGGCATCGTGATGCCGGCAAGGCCGCGCGGCAGCACGTAGACGGACAGGACGAAGAGCACGCCGAGGAACAGCGGACCGTGCCCGGGCCAGGCGCCGGCCAGCCAGTCGCGAGTGCCGACGATCAGCGCGACGCCGAGCAGGGTGCCCGCGACGGAGGTGGTGCCGCCGATCACGGCGGCGAGCATCGCCAGGGCGGCGATCTCGAAGCCGACGTCCGCGGGCGACACGTACTGCTGCGCGACCACGAGCAAGGAACCGCCGATGCCCGCGAGGGCGCCGCCGCCGATGTAGGCGAGCAGCAGATAGCGGGAGACCGGGTGGCCGCTCGCGCGCATCCGCGCCTCGGCGCTGCGGGCGCCGGTGAGCAACTGACCTGCCCGGCTTCGGAGTACGAGCACAGTGGTGACGAGGACGACGGCGGCTGCGGTGAGCACGTAGTGGTACGTGCCGACTTCGTCGCTCAGGGCCTCGGCACCCCACAGCGGACGGGTCGCGGGGAAGCCGAAGAAGCCGTCGGTGCCGCCGGTGACGGACGTCATCTGAGCGACGGCGGTGCGCGTCAGGTCGCCGATCGCGAGGGTGATCATCAGGACGGTGACGCCCCTGGCCCGGATCACCGCGGGTCCCGTGATCAGCGCGAACAGGGCCGCGGCGGCGCCGGCCAGGGCGTGTTGTACCGGGCCCACGGTCGTCAAGCCCACGTCGGCGGCGATCGCGGTGACGTACGCGCCGACTGCGAAGGGCGCCGTCTGGCCGAGCACCGGAAGGCCCGCGTAGCCCGTCAGGACGGTGGAGCTGACGGCGACCAGGCCGAGGGCGAGGGCGTAGCCGGCCAACGAGAGGGTGTAGGCGTCCACCATCCAGGGCGCGGCCGCGAGCAGGGCGAGCAGCAGCGCCAGGGGCGTGAGCCGACGCACGGGTGTGGGCGTGCGGTCCAGGATCCGTGACGGGGCGGCCGCGGACCGGGCCTTGATCGCCTTGATCGCCTTGATCGCCTTGGTCGCCTTGGTCGCCTTGGTCGCCTTGGTCGCCTTGGTCGCCGCTGAGGGTGTCCGGCGTACGGGCGTCTGCTCGGGGTGCGGCGGCTCCGGTGCCGCGGCCGCGCGCTGCGGACGCAGGATCAGTGCGCCCGCCATCGCGGCCATGAGGAGGTAGGGCGCCAGGTCGGGGGCGAGCGAGACGCCCAGGGTCTGCACCTCGCCGACCGCGATCGCCGCGAGAAAGGTGCCCCACAGTGAGCGAAGGCCGCCGAGGACGACAACCACCAGAGAGAGCATCAGCACGTTCTCCGCGGTACTGGGGCCCGGGCCGATGATCGGCGCCCCGAGCACGCCGGCCGCACCGGCAAGGGCGCCGGCCGCCATCAGCACACCGGTGTGCACGAGGCGGGGGCTGATGCCGGTCGCCGCGAGCATCTGCGGGTCATCGGCGGCGGCGCGCACCGCCGCGCCCGCGCGGGTGCGGGTGAGCACCCAGGTGCCGAAGGCGGCGAGCAGCACGGCCATCACGATGAACACCAGGCGGTACGCCGGGTACCTGTGTCCGAGGAGGGACACCGAGCGGTCGAGGGCCCCCGGTACCCGTACCGGCAGTTCGTCGGAGCCGAAGACCGCGGTGAGCAGGTTGCCGCCAATCAGGGCGAGCCCGAAGGTCAGCAGCGCCTGGGCGAGATGGCCGCGCCGGGCGAGAGGTTCGGCGGCGACGGCGAGGAGCGCCCCCGCTCCGCCCGCCGCCGCCGTTCCCGCGAGCAGGCCGAGCAGCAGCCCGCCCCAGGTGCCGTCGCTCAGTTCTGCGCCCGTGGCGGCGCCGATCGCGTACAGCGTGCCGTGCGCGAGGTTCAGCACACCCGCGGTGCCGAACGCCAGGCTCAGTCCGGCGGACACCACGAACAGCAGCAGACCGTAGGCGACGCCGTCGACCGCGGGGACCAACTGAGCGTCGAGGACCTCCATCAGCTGCCGAGCGTCGCCAGGTCCTGGACGACGACGTTCGCCAACTGTTTGCCGTCGCGCTTCACTTGGCGCAGGTACCACTTCTGCACGGGCGAGTGGGTGGTCTTGCTGAACTCCCAGGAGCCGCGCGGGCTGTCGATCCGCCCGAGGTCGCCGATGGCCTCGTTGATGCTCTCGGACGTGATCTCCTTGCCGTCCTTGGCAAGGTCCGCGACGGCCTTGTCGAGCACCGCGGCGGCGTCGTACGCGGACATCGCGTAGGTGGTGGGCGGCAGATCGTGTTTGGCGGTCCAGTCGGCGGCGAACGAGCGGTTGGCCTCGTTGTCGAGGTCGGCCGCGTAGTTGAGCACGGAGTAGATGTCCTTGGCCGCCGCGCCCTGGGCGGGCAGAGTGCCGCCCTCGGTGAGGAAGCCGGGCGAGTACAGCGGCAGTTCGGCCACGTCGGACTGCTTGTACTGCTTCACGAAGTCGATCGCGGCCTTGCCGGCGTAGAAGCAGTAGACCGCCTTGGCGTCGCTCTTGGCGATGTCGTTGAAGTACGGGGTGAAGTTGGTGGTCTTGGGGAACGGCGTCCACTTGGTCTTGCCGTCCGGGTTGGCGAGCTTGCCGTCAGCCTTGGCGAAGGCCTCGGTGAAGCCGCGCATCTCGTCGTAGCCGCCCTGGTAGTCGGGGCCTATCGCGTAGACGGGGCCGTCCACCTCGTCCTTGATGTGCTGGGCGATGGCCTCGCCCGGCTCCTCGGAGAGGAAGCTCGTGGTCCAGATCCACTTCACGTCGGTCTTGGTGGGACGGCCGCCGGTGGCGAGCAGGGGCACCTTGTTCTTGGTGACAAGGGGCTGGACGGCGGCGAAGGAGCCACCGCCGCCGACGCCGGCTATCACGTCGACCTTGTCCTTCTTGATGAGCTTGGTGGCGGCGGGCACCGCGGTCGGCGCCCCGTCGCCCTCGTCGGCCTGAGTCAGTTCCACCTTGCGCCCGCCGAGCTTGTTGCCGTGCGTGTCCAGGTAGAGCTGGAAGCCGTCGCGCATGTCCTTGCCGATCGCCTCGTACGTGCCCGACAACGGCACCAGCACGCCGAGCTTGAGGGTCTCGTCGTCACCGCCGGAGGCCGCGCTGCCGCTGCAGCCCGCGACCGTGGTCATCGCGAGGGCCAGCAGCGCGGCACCGCCCGCGCGCTTTCTGGGCCGTCCGGAGCGACGGGCTGTGAGGACGTTGTTCATGACAGGGACTCCAAGGGGTGGTACGAGCGGTATGGAGGGCGTCCTGGACAGGGTCGTGGACGGGCGGGCTCGGTTTCCGGCGGATCAGTGGGCGTGCTCCGGGCTGCCTGCGTCGCGGACCTGCGGGGACAGGGCGTCACCGACCTGGTCGATCAACTCCGCCATGAAATAGCTGACTTCGCCGATGTCGGCCTCGCGGGTGGTGACGACGACGAGGGAGGCGCCGCTCGAGACCGCCATCGCGAAGAGGTAGCCGCCGTCCATCGCGGTGAGGCTGTGCTCCACCGGGTCGGTCCGCAGCAACTGCGCCGCGCCGGACATCAGGTTGACCAGTCCCGCGGAGATGGCGGCGAGACGGTCGGCGTCGTCCTGGTCGAGGCCTGCGAACGCCAGGGCGAGTCCGTCGACGGAGACCGCGAGGGCGTGCGTGACTTCGGGGACTCGGCGGGCGAAGTCGGTGAGCAGCCAGTCAAGGGAACCGGCTGGTTCGGGTTGGGTCATCGCGTGCTCCCTTGTGTGTTGTCGTCGGGCGAGCGGGTGGTTTGCGTGCCTGTGGTCTGCGTGCCGGTGGTACCGCCGGCGTCGGCTCCGCGGTCGGGGGAACTGCGCCGTGTGCTGCGGCTGATGCCTTGGGCGTAGGCCGAGAAGACGTCGGAGACCTGACGGGAGTCCCGGCGGCGCGGCACCTTGCGGGCACGTGTCGCCGCGTCGTGCTCTCCCGCTGCCGGGCGCACTGGTGTGGGCGGCGTCGGACCGCCGGGTGCGGCCCGCTTGCGGATCGGCAGACCGGAGGCGCTCACCCCGGCGATCCTGCTCTCCACGGGGACGGCACTGCCCGGTGCACGCGCGGTCGTACGGACACCGGGTCGAGACGGCGCCGTTGCGCCCTGTTCCGCGGGCTCCGCGCGATCCGCAGGTTCCGCGTGCTCCGCAGGGCGGGGGCGGAGGGCTGTGGCCAGGTGGCCACCGCTGCCCTGCGGCCGCACCGGGATCGCGGGCCGCGGCCTTCCGGCGGGTTCCGGGGCACCGCTCTCCTCGTCGTGCGAGCGGGCAGCCTCGGATCCCTGGCCCGCTTCGCCCCGGTACGGCCCGGTGTGGTCCTGCGCGACTGCCGGACCCACGGCGCCGTGCGGCGGCGGCACGGGCGCCAGGGTCTCCGTGTCGGGTTCGGCGAGCAGTTCCTTCGGGAGCGCCACCTCGACGATGGTTCCGGGGCCGGAGGACTCGCGCAGTTCGACCACGATGCCGTGCCGGGCCGCGAGACGTCCCACGACCTGCAGGCCCATGGTGTGTACGGCGCCGATGTCGGCCTGCGGGGAGGCGAGCTCGCCGTTGAGTGCCGTACGGCGCGCGTCCGGCATGCCGATGCCCTCGTCGACTATCTGGAGCACGGCCCGGTCGCGCAGGCTCCAGGCAGCCACGCCGACTTGGGTGTCGGGCGGCGAGAACCGTGCGGCGTTGTCGAGGAGTTCGGCGAGCATATGCGCGATGTCGTCGACGACACGTGCGGCAATGGTGATCGACGGATCGACGTGACCGAGGCTCACCCTGCCGTAATGCTCGATCTGCTGGGCCGCGGCGTAGATCACAGAGGTGCAGGGCGCATCGGCGGGGCGGACTCTGCCGCCCCCGACACCGCCGAGCACGAGAAGGTTGTTGGCGTTGTGCTCCATACGGATGGCCAGGTGGTCGAGCGCGAACAGGGTCTCCATCCGCTTGGGGTCCAACTCGTCGCGCTGCACCCTGTTCAGCTGCGCGGTCAGAGCCGAGTTGAGGCGTGCGCCCCGGCGGGCCACGGTCACCAGGGTCTCCGCGAACCGGTCGCGGGACCGGGCCTGCTCGCCCGCGAGCCGGACTGCCGCGTAGTGCACGGAGTTGAACGCCTGTCCCACCTCGCCCATCTCATCGTCGGCGAGGTTCACCAAGGGTGTGCCCGCACGCCGGGCGATCTCGTCGGGCATCGCCCGGCCTGCTGAGCCGAGCTGGGCGAGCTTGCGCACCTCCTCGGGCAGGCGCTTGTGCGCCACTTCGTGCGCGGCGTCACGCAGGTCCCGGAGCCTGCGGATCAGGTCGCGGCCGAGTCGTACGGCGATGAGCAGGACGGCCACCAACATAAGGACGGCCAAGGCCAGTTCGGACACCGCCCACCAGATGAGGCGGGTGCGCTCCTCGGTGACGGTGTCGAGCAGGTCGGCATCCGCCCGAAGCACCACCGACTGCAACAGCTCCTGCCGGTCGGCCATGGCGTCGGTCCAGGCAGTGCGGCTGATGGCCAGCCGCTCCCCCGCGGCGCTGCGAGCCGCTTCGGCGGCGAGTTTCTCGGCCGCCGTCGCTTTCGGCCCGGACAGCGTGCGTTCCATCCAGGTACGCCACTGTCCGGGCCCGACTGCGGTGACGGTCTCGTATGCATCCGTGTAACCGAGCCGGGTCGCCTCGAACGTCTGGAGCGAGGCGGGCGTGAAACCGCCGTCGGAGAGCGCCCGTACGACGGCGACCTCCTGCTGGGCGGCGTGCTCGGCCGCCTCCGACAGCGCGGCGGCGGCTCGGATATGGTCGGCCACCTCCGCGTTCACCCCGTCGGCCTGCGCGATGCTGTCGCGGAAGGAAACGAGGTCGGCGATGGCGATGCGGTAACCGAACGCCACGGAGGACAAGGAGCCGGCACCGGAGCGCACCTGGGCGCGCAGGGACGCGATCCTGTCCAGAGACTTGTCGATCCTTTGCAGCGTCGCGTTCGTGGCGGACGGCATGGAAGTGAGCCCCGCGCGCTTCTCCCGGTAGCGCGTGACGCTCTCGTCGGTGGCCCGGGCGAGCCTCCCGAACCGCTCTCCGGACCTCTGCGCAGAGGTGAGCTGCACCGAACCTTCCGCGCGTTCGCGCTGTAATCGGTACGTCAGATCACTGGCTGCTTGCGCTACTTCGATCGCCGCCTCGAGTCGGACGGCCTGGACGGCCTGTCCGGTCGACGGCGCCAGGGCCCGTCCGGCGAAGGCGACAGCTACGGCGAGCGGCACCGCCACCAGCAGGATCAGGCGATGCGAGATCCTGGCGGTGCGGGCACCTCCGCCGAGCCCCTTGCTTGGTCGGAGCAGGGGTAATGACATCAAAGCGACACCTGAACTGCAGTTGGAAGTCCTACGGGTGCGGCAGCGCAGAGAGCCAATGCTCCTATGTTGTACGTGAGTTGGTCGTATCCCCCGTGCGGCGCGTGTCGATGCTAGGTCGCCCGCGGGAGGGGAGGACCGCCCCGTGCAAGAAAAGACCTGATCAGTAGCGTGATCTGCGCCACATTGTGATCGTAATTGATCAACATTTTTCTGGAAAATGATCACTAAACGCCTCCGCGCGAGGCCCCCGTTTCGAGCACGCGGGTTACGGAGCGGCCACCCGCAGGACGACGATCCTGGTCATCCCAGGAAACTCATCCGCCAGATCCAGTACCGCAGCGACGTCATCGACGGATGCCTCACCGCGACCGGCCTCACGGTCGAGAGGGTGTGGACGACCGGGTGGCCCGGCTCGTCGTAGCTCACCATGGCCCTGCGGGTGCGGGGCAGATTGCGATGTTCGGTGCTCCGCCGCAGGGTGGTGCGGCTGTCGGCTCACTCCAGGACGGCGAGGTGGTCGGCGGCGCCCCCGCGCCACTCGATCAGGAAGAGGGTCGCGTCGTCGCTGGTGCTCCCGCCACGCTCCTGTTTCAGGGTGTGGGAGAGCGAACGCACCACCGCCCGCACGCCCTTTTCCGTCTGCTCGATGCGGTTGACCCAGTGGATGAGTTGTTCCTCGCCGAACTGCTCTTCGCCGGCTTCGTGCTCCTCGATCAGGCCGTCGGTGAAGCACAGCACCCGGTCGCCGCGTTGGAGCATCTGGTTGCTGATCTGGGGCTCTTCACCGCCGAAGCCGACCGGCAAGGTGGTCGGGCTCTCCAGCTGCCGGACGACCCGGCCGTTGCGGATCAGCAGCGGTGCGGGGTGGCCCGCGTTGACCCACTGCAGGTGGCCCGTTGTGATGTTGAGGCGCATCATCTGCGCGGTGACGAAGTGGTCGGGCCCGAATTGATCGGAGATGGCCCGGTCCATGAACGCATAGATCTCGGACAGGCCGACTTCGGCGCGTCTGGCGTGCCGGTAGGCGCCGATGGCGACGGTCGCCATGGTGGCGGCGTCCAGGCCGTGACCCATCGCATCGACCATGGCCACATGCAGGATGTCCTCGTTGAGGGCGTAGTCGAAGCTGTCGCCGGCGACGTTGTAGGCGGGCTCCAGGATTCCCGCCACCGCGACCTGCGGGACGGACATCGCCAGCGGCGGTAGCAGGGACCATTGGATCTCCGCGGCCAAGCTCATCGGTTCGCGGCGCCGGGCGAGGAAGAACTGGTCGGTGTAGCTGTGCTTGGTGACCAGCATGTCGGCGACCAGGCCGGCGAGTCTGCGCAACAAGCGCCGGTCGTCGTCATCGGCGGAGTCCAGGGTGAGGGCCAGCACGCCCACCTGGTCGCTGCCGTCCAGCAACGGCAGATACATCCGCACGCCGTCGTCCTGCGGTACCTCGACAGGGGCCCCGGACAGGAAGGCCGTGCCCGCGTGCGAGTCACCGATCAGCTCGGGCCGGGCGACGGTCAGCCGCCTGCCCGGCAGCGGCACCAGCAACAGCTGCGCATAGTCCTGGAGGAGGATCGAGACATGACGGCCGCCGACCCTCGCCACCTCTTCCGCGATCAGCGGGGCGATCAACTGCGGCGGCATCTCGTGCGCCCGATCCAGCAGCACCCCCAGCAGTCGCTCGCCGAACCCTTCCGAGCGGTCCACCGCGCCCGTGTCCGCCGGCCGCTCACCTGCCGCCATGCCCATGCCCTTTCACCAAGCAGCCTCATTGCGACGTCACCCGCCGGGCCGGCCGTCTCCGCCGGGCCGGTCACCGGGCGGCCTGGCGTTCGGCTTCGGTGGCTTGGCGCCGGTGGCACGGTGCGCTGGTCCGGCTGAGCGTGAGGGGACGGGGAACCGGTCCGCGAACGACCGAGCGCAGGTGGGAGGCGGCGAGGCTCTGCCGCACTCCACGGTCGGAGTGTGCGAGTCCGTTGCGGCCCTTCGGCGCCTCCCGCTCGGTGAGGATCTGGAGCACACGTTCACGCCCTGGCCGACGGCCGCCGGTCAGGACCCACCGGCAGACCCCTCATGCGAGCGTGCGCACGGGCTCCGGTGAACCACCGTGATCGACTCGCACCAGCGTGACCCAGCCAACCGGGCCGAAGGGCTCATTGAGCCAGTGGCGGCGTGTCAGACACCATCAGGGCACCTGGCTGAACGGCGTGCGGCGGAAGGTCCGGAACAGGAGGGCAGCCCCAGGCTGCCGGCCCGGGGCTGCCCTCCGGAGCGGGCCGCGGGATCGATGTCGCGCGCTCGACGGCCGACACGATGCTCAGATTCCTTTCTTCACCTCCGGTACCTGAGCGATGAGCGCTTGGACGGGGGAACGTGAGGCCGGAAGGCTTGCGCCATGGCCGCCTTCGGAGTCCCAGACCGATACCAGGGAGAGTTCCATCTCCTCCGCGATCCGGCGTTGCTCCGCTTCGTTCATCAGGGCGCTCGCGGTGAGGGTGCCCAGCGGATCGGCGGCCTCTGTCATGAGCCGGGCGGCGGTGGCCGGGCCGGTCTCCGGAGGGATCACCAGCAGGTCCCAACGGCCGACGGTGTAGGAGAACAGCAGCAGCTTGTGGGGATCTTGCTCGGCCTTGAACCAGCCGACATGCACCACATGCCCGTTCACGGGCACCTTTCGCGGGATGACCGGCCAGAAGGTGGGGTTCACCGTGACGTGGGTGATCCGTCCGAACAGCGGGTCGAGGAACGCCGTCAGTGCGGGCAGTTCCGCCGTGAGGTCACGGGAGCGGGGCCACCACGCACCGTCGAGCAGAGCCGGAGCGCTGCCGGCCGGTGCCAGCACGAGTCGCAGGGGCAGCGAAGAGGTCCGGTCTTCGACCGCCGGCGTATACGGAATGGTCGTGGTCATGACGCGGACCTTGCCCCGGGCAGACCGTAGCCGGCCCGGTGTCGTGAATCGCCGAAAACGACACGAGCGGGGAGGCTGGTGTACGAAGTGCCCTCGGTGTTTCCAGCTTACTCCGCGTAAGGCCCGCCGGGCCGATCCGGAGAGTCGCACGACGGCGTGGGCCGTCCGGTCAGCCGAGGAAGGACAGCCGGACTTGGCATTCGGGGCTGTCCCGTTCGGTGTGCACCAGTACGACGGACTGCGAGGTCCCCAGTTCCAGCTCACCGTCGACTACGGGCAACGTGGCGTGTGGCGGGACCAGAGCCGGGAGCATGTGGGCGCTGCGGTGGCCAGGACTGCCGTGGCGGTCCTGCCAGCGGTCGTCGGCGGGAAGAACGTCGCGGAGGGCCGCCAACAGGTCATCGTCGCTGCCCGCGCCGGTCTCGATGACGGCCAGGCCGGACGTCGCGTGGGGGGTGAAGATGTTCAGCAGCCCGTTTCGCCCGTGAGCGGCCTCTCGGAGGAACGCGGAGCATGCGTTCGTGAGGTCGTGCAGGGTCTCGGTGGAGCCGGTTGTGATGTCGATCGTGCGGGTGGTGAAGGTGCCAGCCATGGGTTCACCGGTACCCGTCGCGGAGCCTGAGCGCTGACGGCCGGATGGGTTGTTCCTCCGGGCCTCCGCCGGCGGTCGCAAGGTTCGGACGCCGCCCGAGCACGGCGTCAACCGTGCTTTTCCTCTTCGGCCTCCATGCGCCGGATGCCTTGGTGGGTCAGCGTGACCATGGCCGGAGTGTTGCCCGCGGCCCAGTCGACCGTGATCAGGTCCTCGCCCGCCAGATACGTGCAGGCGGCAGCCAGATCCTCTGCCGGGATCGCGAGATCTTGCGCCAGCTTGGCCCCGGTGACACCCAGAAGGCGGTTGCCTTCAGTGGCCTCGTACAGACCCTGCATGATCTTCTCGCGGTACGCCTTCCGCTCGGTCAGTGATGCCATGACTGCTACCTCTGGGGAGAACTGTGTCGCGCTCATCGCGGCGGAGGAATGCCGGGATGCCCGGTCGAGGGGCCGACTCTGCCGCAGGCGCGTATCCGAGGCCGGGCTTCCGTCAGACCTCGTCCGCATGCGGGCGGTCACGAGCGGCTGACTCGCTGGTCATGAGCCATCGGTTCCACAGGTCTCATGCCGGCCTCTCTGTCAGGCGTATGAGGTGCCCTGGGGTGAATGCTCACACCTGGCCCGGCCTGTTCACCGTACTCCGGGCGGCGGTCCGCCGACGCCGCCGACGACCGCCGCGTTGGACCGCGCGCCGGCGGCACGGACGACCACGCCTCGCGGTATCCGGCCGCGGTGGCCGGGAACCCCTCGGTGCCGATCACCGGGCACCCCGTACGAGTACGGGGGCGTCGTCGGGACCGTCGATCCGGTGCCGCAGGGTCTTGTCACTCACCCGCTACCGACTCTCTGACACGCTCCTGACACCCGGGGCGGGAAGAAGCCGGACGGAGTAGCGCAACAAAGTCAGAAGGTGATGGTCGAGACCGTGTAGACGACGGGATGACCGGGTTCGTCGTAGCTGACCATGATCCGCTGGGTGGGCTGCGGCGCCTTCTTCGGGTTGACGGTGCCCGCCCAGGGCCAGTCGACTCTGAAGTCCCAGCCGACCTTCGCCCCCTGCTCGGGCGGAATGGTCTTCGCGCCCTTCTTCAGCTCGGCGGTGCTGGTGCCCACGGCCTTCAGGTAGTGCTCCAGACCCCAGTCGTTGGTCCGGAACTGCACGAAGAGGGAGCTGGTCTTCCAGGAGTTGGTCTCGTAGTAGTAGACCGGGGTGGAGCCGACGGGCACCGGGACGTCGTAGGTCCGCTGCTGGACCTTGGACGGGAAGGCGTTGGTGAGTCCGGTGGCCGCGGCCTCCGCGTCCTTGCTCACGCCGCTGTCGCGGCTCTGCTCGGCGGAGATGACGATATAGCCGGCCGGGATCGCGATCAGCAGGAAGATGATCAGCCCCATCAGGACGGGGCGGCGGCGCTTGCCGCTGGGCGGCGGCGTGGGGTGCGATGCGTCGTTCATGGGATCCGGGTCGTGGTCGGTCATCGGCGGCCGGTCCGTTCATAGCGCTCGTAGCGCTCGACGCGGCGGCGGTTGGCGCGCCGGAAGCGGCGGGCCACCAGGCGGGCGAGGTCGGCGGCACCGACCATCCCGGCCTCGGGGCCCAGCTGCGCCTTGGCGATGGTGGCCTCGGGGCGGTAGCCGCGGCCGGTGAGGTTGCGCCGGAAGGCGTCCCGCGCCGGGCCGATCAGCAGGTCGTCGGCGGCGCTGACGCCTCCGCCGATGACGAAGCAGGACGGGTCGAGGGCGGCGGCGAGGTTGGCGATGCCGACGCCGAGCCACTGGCCGATGTCCTGGAGGAGTTCGACGCACATGGCGTCGCCCTCGCGGGCCAACTCGGTGATGAGGGGGCCGGTGATGTCACCGATGCGCCCGCCGACCCGCTCGATGATGTTGTACGCGACCGGGGAGTCGGCGGCGGCCAGCTCGCGGGCCTCGCGGACCAGCGCATTGCCGGAGCTGTACTGCTCCCAGCAGCCGCGGTTGCCGCAGGGGCAGCGGTGGCCGCCGGGCACGACCTGCATATGGCCGAACTCGCCGGCCACGCCGTACTTGCCGCGCTTGACCTGGCCGTCCTCCAGGATCGCGCCGCCGATGCCCGTGCCGAGCGTGATCATGACGAGGTGGTCCTCGCCGCGTCCGGCGCCGAAGCGCCACTCCGCCCAGGCGGCGGTGTTGGCGTCGTTGTCGACCATGACGGGGACCGCGAGGCGGCCGGCGAGGCGGTCGCGCAGCGGTTCGTTGCGCCAGTTCAGATGGGGGGCGAAGAGCACCTTGCTGCGGTCCGCGTCGACCCAGCCGGCCGCGCCGATGCCCACCGCGTGGACGTCGTGCCGGTCGGAGAGGTCCAGGACCAGCTCGGTGATGGTGTCCTCGACGACCTTGGGGCTCTTGGACTTGTCCGGCGTCTCGGTGCGGACCGTCTCCAGGATCGTGCCGTCGGCGTCGACCACACCCGCCATGACCTTGGTGCCGCCGATGTCGATGCCGACGGTGGGCACCCGGGGGGCGGTCAGATGCGAGCGGCGCTCGCGGGTGCCGACCGTGCGCAGGACGGTGGCTCTGGCGGATCCTCGGTGCACCCGATCGCGGTACATGCTCATCGGCCCACCTCTTCGCCGTGACTCCCCCACTGCCACTGCCTGAAGGGTGTGGGAGGGGCCCCCGTGCGGCTGCTGCGTGCTCGCAAGAGTCGTCTCGTCCCTGCGGGTCTCAGGAGGCCGGGGCCTCGGCGTACATGGTTCGTACGGTTCGGATGGCTTGCTCGGTTCGGATGGTTCGGTGCGATTGTGCATCACCGGCGGTGTCCGGCGCACCGTGACGTGGGGCGATGCGCCCCGCGCGGCCGGGGGACGGCGCGGGGCGCGGCGGCGGTCAGTCGGGCCGGTGGCCGCCGGGGAATTCCGGGGTCGCGGTGCGGGCGAGCTCGTGGCTGAGCTGTTCCAGTTCGCTGCCGCCTGCCATCTGGCGGGTCAGCTCCTCCAGGGCGATCTCCGTTTTGGCGTGGCTGCCGGCCATGGTGCCGCGCTTGAGGAGCACGAAACGGTCGCCGACCAGATAGGCGTGGTGCGGGTTGTGGGTGATCAACACCACGCCGAGGCCGGCGTCCCGCGCGGCGGCGACGTACTTGAGGACGACGCCGGACTGCTTGACGCCGAGCGCCGCCGTCGGCTCGTCCAGGACCAGGACCTTGGCGCCGAAGTAGACGGCGCGGGCGATGGCCACGCACTGCCGCTCGCCGCCGGAGAGGGTGCCGATGGGCTGATCGACATCGCGCAGATCGATGCCCATTCGCAGCAGCTCGCTGCGGGTGGTCTCGCGCATCCTGCGGACGTCCAGCCGCTTGAAGGGGGGCACGCCGACGGTGGGCTCGGAGCCCAGGAAGAAGTTTCGCCATACGGGCATGAGCGGGACGACGGCCAGGTCCTGGTAGACGGTGGCGATACCGCGGTCCAGGGCCTCGCGCGGGGAGGCGAGCTTGGTCGGCTCGCCCTCGATGGTGAAGGTGCCGGCGTCGTGCTGGTGCAGCCCCGCGATGATCTTGATGAGGGTGGACTTGCCCGCGCCGTTGTCGCCGAGCACGCAGGTGATCTCGCCCGCGTGCACCTCCAGGGACACGCCCTCCAGCGCCTTGATGTTGCCGTAGAACTTGCTGACCTTGTCGAGCTCGACGAGCGCCGTCATGACTTGTCCTCCGCCCGCTTGCGGACCCATGCGTTCAGGAGTGTGGCGAGCAGCAGCATCGCGCCGAGGAAGAACTTGTACCAGTCCGGGTTCCACTGCGCGTAGACGATGCCCTTGCTGGTCATGCCGAAGATGAAGGCGCCGACCGCGGCCCCGATCGCCGAGCCGAAGCCGCCGGTCATCAGGCAGCCGCCGACCGCCGCGGCGATGATGTAGAGGAATTCGTTGCCGACGCCGTCGCCGGACTGGATCGCGTCGTAGGAGAACAGCAGGTGCTGGCCGGAGACCCAGGCGGCGAAGGCGACGCCCATGTACAGGCCGATCTTGGTCTTGGTGACCGGCACGCCGACCGCCCGCGCGGCATCCGCATTGCCGCCCACCGCGAAGATCCAGTTACCGACCCGGGTGCGCAGCAGGACCCAGGTGGCGACGGCGACCAGCACGATCCACCACAGGATGGTGACCTGGATGTCGACGCTGCCGATCGTCAGGTGGGAGGCGAAGAGCGACCGGGCCGAGTCGAAGCCCTCCATGTCGGAGATGGACTTCGTCGAGACGGTGCCGCTGATCAGCTTGGTGAAGCCGAGGTTGAGGCCCGTCAGCATGAAGAACGTGCCGAGGGTGATGATGAAGCTGGGGAGTTTCGTGCGCGTCAGCAGCACCCCGTTGAAGACCCCGATGGCCAGTGTGACCAGCAAGGACACCCCGACGCCGACCCAGGTGTTGGCCGTCATCTGGTAGCTGAACATCGACGAGATCAGGGCCGAGCTGACGACCATGACACCGGCCGACAGATCGAATTCGCCGCCGATCATCAGCAGCGCCACCGGCACGGCCATGATGCCGATCGTCGACGAGGCGTAGAGGACGGTGGAGAGGCTGGAAGCCCGCAGGAACGGCTCGGCGGTGACGGCGAAGAAGAGGAAGACGGCGATCGCGCCGACGACCGAGCCCAGCTCGGGGCGGCCCATCAGCCGGCGGGCCAGGGAGCGGTGCAGCAGCCGTTCGTCCCGTATCGATGCCTTGACGGCGGTGCTCATCGGGTCCCCCGCTTCGTGAATTCCAGCAGTGCGGAGGCGTCCTTCTTGGTGATCACCTGGGGTCCGGTGAGCACCGGCTCGCCGCCGCCGAGGACGTCGGAGTTGTACTTGTAGAGCCAGAGCAGGTCCACCGCCTGGTAGCCCTGGAGGTAGGGCTGCTGGTCGACGGCGAAGCCGAGCGAGCCGTCCTTGAGGCCGCCGGCGACCTGGGCGTTGAGGTCGAAGGTGTCGACCTCGGCCTTGCTGCCGGCCTGCTCCTTGGCCTTGACGGCCGTGGGGGCGAAGGGCGCGCCGAGCGTGACGACGGCGTCGATGCCCGGGTCCGCCTGGAGCTTGGACTCGATGGACGACTGCACGTCCGGCATGTTCGTCCCCTCCACATAGAGCTTCTGCAGATCGCCCTTGAAGGTCTTCTTCGCGCCGTCGCAGCGCTGCTCGTGCCCGACATTGCCCTGTTCGTGGAGGACGCACAGGGCCTTCTTCCGGCCGCGCTTGTTCAGTTCCTCGCCGACGGCCTCGCCGGCCACCGTCTCGTCCTGCCCGATGTGGGTGAGCGCGCCGAACGCCTTGGACTCCGCGGCCCCGGAATTCACCGTGATCACCGGGATTCCGGCCTTCTCGGCCTTGGCGACGACGTCCTTCATCGCGTTGGGCTTGGCGAGCGAGACGATCAGCCCGTCGACCTTCTGGTCGATGTAGGACTGCACCAGCTGGCTCTGCCGCTGGGCCTCCTCGTCGTGCCCGTAGAGGAAGGTGATGTTGTCCTTGTCGGCGGCCTGCTGGGCGCCCTTCTGGACGATGTCCCAGAAAGTGTCACCGTCTCCCGAGTGGGTGACCATCGCAAAGGTCCACCTCGGGGTGTTCACGGCCGCCTTGCCGCCGGCGGCCTGGGCGGCGCGCGCATCCTCGGCCCGCTTGCCTCCGGTGCTGCTGCATCCCGCCAGGGAGGCGCACAGCAGCGCCGCCAGCGCCGCGCACGCGATGCGTCCCCTTCTTCGAACTCTTGCCACGAGGACTTGCCCTTCCCGCCGATCTCGCTGTGCCGTCCGTCTTGCTGGTATTGGCCCAACCGGCCAAGTATCCGTTACCAGCGATCTGTACCGGTTCGTGGGGTCGGTTCGACCCATGGCTGCCCGCCTTCCGTACGGCTTCATCGGGTACCCCGCCCCGTGTATTCCTCCAGCTTCGGCACGTCCTTGCCGGAGACCAGCTCCGGCCCGGTGAGCACCGGTTTGCCGCCGCCCAGGACATTGGCGTTGGTCCTGTGCAGGGCGAGCAGATCCACCGCCTCGTACCCCTGGAGGTAGGGCTGCTGATCGACGGCGAAGTCGACGTCCTTGGCCTTGAGGAGCTTGACCACGGCGACGTTCAGATCGAAGGTCGCGATCCCGGCCCGGCTGCCGGCCTCCTCCTTCGCCTTGACGGAGATCGCCGCCATCGGCGCACCGAGCGTGACGATCGCGTCGAGGGACGTGTCGGACTGGAGCTTGGCCTCGATGGAGGACTGCGAGGCCGGCGCGTTGGTGCCGTCGACGTTGAGGTTCTCGACCGGCCCGCCGAAGCCCTTGCGGACGCCCGCGCAGCGGTCCTCCAGCGACACATTGCCCTGCTCGTGGAGGACGCACAGGACTTTCTTCCGGCCGCGCTTCGCCAGTTCCGCACCGACCGCCCGGCCCGCCACCGACTCGTCCTGGCCGATGTGCGTCAGCGCCCCGTACGGCTTCGAGAACCGGCCGCCGGAGTTGATCGTGATGACCGGGATGCCCGCGGCGACGGCCTTGCGGACGACCGCCTCGAGGGCTTCCGGCTTGGCGAGCGTGACGATCAGCCCGTCGACCTTCTGGTCGATGTAGGACTGCACCAGCTCGGCCTGCTTGGACCCCTCTTTGTCGTTGGCGTAGAGGAACTTCACCCGGTCCTTGGCGGCGGCCCGTTCCGCGCCGTTCTGGACGATGTCCCAGAAGGTGTCACCTTCGCCGGAGTGGCTGACCATCCCGATGGTCATCCGCGGGGTGCGGGAGTCCTCGTCGGCGTCCTTGCCGCCGGAGGCGCTGCACCCGGCGACCAGCGCGAGGCCCGTCGCCAGGGCGGCGCCGCGGACGGTGACGGATCTGGCCGTACGCACCTTTCGCGCGCTTGGCACGTCGCTCATCGTGGAACCGCCTTTGCTCCAGGCCGCCGGAATGCGGCTGGAGGAGTTCTAACGGCGGGCGCGGAGCCACGTCAATACTTTGTCCGAACATTCTGATGACTGATCTATACCGGCCGCGTGCGGCCGGTGGCCTCAGGGGCGGACCAGCAGCTGGAATTCGAAGGCGTACCGGGACGCGCGGTAGACGTGCGAGCCGAATTCGACCGCGCGGCCGGTGTCGTCGAAGGTGGTGCGCTGCATCGTCAGCAGCGGGGCGCCCTCGGGCTCGTCGAGCCGCTCCCCCTCGTCCGCCGTCGCGGCCCGCGCGCCGACGGACTGCCGGGCGCTGTGCAGGGTGATCCCGGCCGCCCGCATCAGGCGGTACAGACCGGTCTGCTCCAGCTCGGCGGTCTCCAGCTTCAGCAGCCCGGCGGGCAGGTGGTTGCGCAGATGCGCGACGGGCTCGCCATGGGTGAGCCGCAGCCGCTCGACCAGCGCGACCTCCGCGCCCTCGGCGATCCCCAGCGCCGCGGCCACCTCGGCGTCGGCCTCGGTGGTGGTGTTGAGCAGCACCCGGGTGGCGGGCTTCTGCCCGGCCGCCTCCAAGTCGTCGTAGAGGCTGCTCAGCTCCAGCGGACGCTTGACCTGGCTGTGCACGACCTGGGTGCCGATCCCGCGGCGGCGCACCAGCAGACCCTTGTCGACCAGCGACTGGATCGCCTGCCGGACCGTCGGCCGGGACAGCCCCAGCCGCCCGGCCAGCTCGATCTCGTTGCCGAGCAGGCTGCCGGGCGCCAGCCGGCCGTTCTCGATCGCGGCCTCCAGCTGCTGGGAGAGCTGGAAATACAGCGGGACCGGGCTGCTCCGGTCCACGCTGAACTGAACGGGGCTCTCGGCGCCCGCGGCATCTGTATCGCGTTTCCCCACGCTCGCGAGCGTATCCGCCCACGCAGATGACGGGAAGTCCGGAGGTCACATTGTCCGGACAAGTGGCCGAGCACCGCCCCCGCCCTGCGGCCGGGCTTCCACCGCACATCTGACCTGCCCGGACACCCACAGCCCGGCCCGCGGGCTCGCCCCACCACCGCGGCGCCTCGTCCGCCTCGCGGGTGCACTCCGGCTCCGGGTTCCCGCCGCACTCACCGAGCCCGATTCCGCGGCCGCCGAGGCCACGTACTTTTCCGATCGATTCCGCCCGCCTGACGCCCCGTCGCGGCATCATCGAAGACCCCACCGGAGGAGACCTCGATGTCCGTACGCCGCGTCGTCCCCGATATCCAGTCCGACGCCCTGGAGGAGAGCCGGGAGTTCTACGGCCTGCTGGGCTTCGAGCAGGTCATGGACCTGGGGTGGGTGATCACGCTCGCGTCCCCCACCAACCCCACCGCCCAGCTCACCTTCATGACGGAGGACAGGACCGCACCGGTCACCCCCGACATGAGTGTCGAGGTGGACGATGTCGACGCGGTGTACGAGGCCGTGCTGGCCGGCGGCGGGGACATCGTCCGGCCGCTGCAGAACGAGGAGTGGGGCGTCCGGCGCTTCTTCGTCCGGGACCCGAACGGCCAGGTGGTGAATGTGCTCGGGCACCTGGGCCAGGGCGGCTGAGCAGCCCGGGCCCCGACGCGTCCGTCACTTCATCCAGGCGTCCTCGTACGTCCGGTACGTCCCGTCGTGCGTGGCCAAGTGCACCCACTGGTCCACATACGCCTTGAACTCCTCGTCGCCGCGCGGCAGTGCATAGGCCTTCTCGGAGAAGGTGAAGGGCTTGTCGGGGTGGACCGAGCAGAGTTCGGGGTGGATCTTGGCCTGGTAGCGGGTCTCGCTGGCGTCGGTCATCATCACATCCGCGCGGCCGGCGATGATCTCGTCGAAGATCGTGGTGTTGTCCGGGTGGACCGTGAGGGTGGCCCGCTTGATGTGCGCGCGGGCGAACTGTTCGTTGGTGCCGCCGGGGTTGACGACGACCTTCGTCCCGGGGCGGTCGATCTCGTCCAGCGTCCGGTACTTGTCCTGGTCGGCGCAGCGCACGATGGGCGTCTTGCCGTCCGTGCGGGTGGGCTCGCTGAAGTACGCGGCGCGGGCGCGCGGGAGGGTGACGGAGACGCCGCCCATGCCGATGTCACAGCGTCCGGCGGCGAGGTCGCCGACGAGGTCGGCCCAGGTCGTGGCGACGTAACGCGGCTTGGCGTCCAGGCTCTTGGCGAGGTCCTGGGCCATCTGGATGTCGATGCCGCTGTACGCGCCGGTCTTGGCGTCGCGGTGGGTGAAGGGGCGGTAGTCGCCGGTGGTGCAGACCCGCAGCACCCCGCGCCGCGGGACGGTGTCCAGGAGCGTGGCCGCCGGGCGCCGGCTGTGCTGGGCGGCGGGCGCGGGGGCGGATCCCGGCGTGGGCGCGGGGGTGTTCGCGGGTGACGGGGCCGCGGCGGTGACGGTGAGCAGACAGGCGAGGGCGGACAGCGTGGCGGCGCGCTTCATGGTGACTCCTGCGTCATGAGCATGATCACGTGAGGAAGCCTCAGAGTGGCAGAGGCCGCGGCCGAGGTGAACCCCATGACCGGTCAGTGGGACCGCCTCGGACCGCGAACGGGCCGCAGGGGCGCGGCTCAGTCGTCGTACAACTCGGCCGGGTCGGTCGGCAGATGGTCGGGGGTGGCCTCGGCGAGGCGGGCCAGGAGGTCGGCCGCGCGCTTGGCGACGGTGTCGCGGTCGCCCTCGGAGAGGGCGGAGCCCATGCCGACGGCGACCGCGCCCGCGGCGATCCAGTCCGGTGCGTTCTCGGTCGTCACGCCGCCGGTCGGCAGCAGCGGCGCCTGGGGCAGCGCTGCGCGCACGTCCCGTATCCAGGAGGGGTGGTGCGCGGAGGCGGGAAACAGCTTGAGGGCGTCCGCGCCGAGCTCGAGCGCGCGGACCACCTCGGTCGGGGTCGACACGCCGGGGAAGACCGGGATGCCGTAGCGGTGGCCCGTACGGATGACCTCGGCGTCCAGGCTCGGCGAGACCAGGAAGCGGGCGCCGGCGTCCACGGCCATCCGGGCCGACGCCGCGTCAAGAACCGTGCCCGCGCCGATGACCGCGTCCTCGCCCAGCTCGCGGGTGAGGGTCGTGACCGCCTCCAGCGCAAAGGGCGTGGTCAGGGATATCTCCAGGCTGGTGATACCGGCCGACAGCAGCGTGTCGGCGGTGGCGCTCGCCTCGTCGTACGTCGTGCAGCGGACGATGGCGAAGACCCGCTGAGCCAGGGCGGCCCGGGTGATCTCCCAGCGATACACGGCAGTTCGCCGTCCTTCCTTGTCTCCAACGCTCCATGCCGCCGCCCGCCGTGACCACGGCGAAGACGGCACTCCCGGGGCGCACCGAGGCAACCGACCGCCACTTGGCCTCTTTGCCGTCGATGCCCGCCCACTCCTCGTTTCTACCGAAACGCTACCGGCAGCCACTGACAATCCTCCCTCGGGGGTAGGCCCCCGCGCCCCCCTTCCGCCGAGAAGGGGCGAAACCGGCGGCCCAGGGTTCGGAGACAGCACGACGGCGGGGGGGGGGGGGGGGGGCCCCCCCCCCCCCGGGGGGGGGCCCCCCCCCCGGGGGGGCCCCCCCCCCCCGGGCCCCCGCCCCCCCCCCGCCCCGCCCCCGGCGCCCCCACGCGGG